>NZ_SJTF01000028.1 GCF_004634245.1 Flavobacterium foetidum | reverse complement strand
CACGTTGTCCGTAACCGTTACCGTGTAGGTTCCAGGAACCAATCCTGTAACATCGACAGTATTTCCTGTCTGAGTCAACGTACCTGTACCTGACGTTAATGCCGCAGTGTAGGCGCCTCCGAAATTCGCAACTGTAAATCTTACAACTCCGTTTGCATTTCCGTTACAGTCAACATTATCCACAAGCTCGCCTGAAACTGTGATGTTGGTAACCGGAACTACCGTGTATGATTCCTGGTAGGTGCAGCCGTTGGCGTCCGTAACCTGGAATAGGTAGGTGTCTGGAGCCAATCCAGCAAATACAGCAGAAGGCTGTTTGGCAACCGTGATAGGAGAAAGGATCTCGTACTCAAGAGGTCCAACTCCGTTCTGAACGTTGCTGATCGTAACCGTGCTGGTCGTATTTGCAGCAGGAGCACAGTAAATAGGCGTTCCTGCAATATCCATGTCTGTTGGAGGGTTAAGAGATGGCACATCAACTCCGTTAGTTAATGTATATATACATCCCTTAGCATCTTTCACTAAAACATCAAATGTTGTTCCAGCAAAGGTCTCATATGTATTTGTACTAGTGTATGTAGTACCTCCATCAAAACTGTATAAGTATGGTGAAGTTCCATTAGAAGCTGTTACTGTTACAGTAGCTTTTGCTGGAAGATTGCCTGCCGCACATGTCAAAGGAACTGTAATAGCTGACGATGCAGTTAAGGCAGATGGCTGCGTGATTGTAATTGCTGAACTTCCATAGGTACAAGATTTAGCATCTCTTACCGTAATAATATATGAAGTACCTGCACTTAATCCCGGAAATACATTAGAAGATTGGTAAACACCTCCATCTAATCGATATTGGTATGGGCCAACTCCTGATGTAACATTTACAGTAATTGTACCGTCTGCTCCACCATTACAGCTAACATGTGTTTGGACTGTATTGAATACAGTAGCTGGAATTGGATCTAATGTAAACGTTGTTGTTGCCGTACATGCTGTTGGCAATTTCGCATCGCTTACTCTGAAAATATAATTTCCTAATGCACTTGTCGAAAGAACATTTGAAGCCATTGTTATATAAGAGGTTCCACCGTTGGTAGAATACTCGTAAGTATAAGCTGTATCGTAACCACCTGTTGCAGTTAATGTAATTACAGCATTTGGAGTAGCTGTACAATCTAGTTCTTTAGTAAGTGTAGCAGCTAAGAATAATTGTGGCTTAACCTCATAAGAAGTAGTTGCAGTACAACCATTACCATCTTTAATTACTAAAGTGTAAATACCAGGAGCATTTAATGTAAATGTCGGGCTTGTTTGGAAAGTACTTCCATTTACACTGTAAGTCGGTGCTCCAATGATGGCAGGATCAACTACACCAGTAATAGTGATATCAAATGGAGAACCTGTGTAACAAATAGCTGCAGGTGCAGTAATTGTTGGATCATCATCTCTATCTAAAGTTACAGGAGCAAATTTGATACAACCGTATGCATCCTTCACGTAAGCGACATAGTCACCTGCATTTCTATTAAATGTATTTATAGAATTCCATCCAACAGTCGTAGCTGTCGGAGCAGGATCTGTTGATGGCAATAATAAATAAGTATAAGGAGCTGTACCGTCTTTTCCGACAGCAGTGATTACTCCAGAATTTGGATTACAATTTGCATTTTTAGAAACAGAAGCTGTAATAGACAAATCGATTGCAGATTGTGTAATATTAAATGAATCAGTCGCAATACTACATCCAGCATTTGTTGCGCCGGCTGTTTCTCTAATCACTACAACATAATTTCCGAAAGGCAGTGCGCCAATGTTTGAAAATGTTGTACTTCCGTTTGCAGGGATTGATCCCGTTCCGGTAATTCCCGTACTAACCATAGTAAAAGAATTGAAAATCTCATAACTTATTGGAGTAGCAGAAGGATATGTGCTTTCTACTCTGAAAGTCACATTTCCGTCATTATTACCTCTACAAGTAATATTGTTTGAAGAAAGTGCACCAATAGTTAACGTAGAATTCGTAGGAATTGGTAATTCTGCAGTTTCATAATAATAACAACCTGTTCCGGCATCATGTACAATAAAAGTATATTTAACACCTGGCAATAAGTTTGGTATCGTTGTTTTTTTACTTCCCGGATTTGTTCCTGCTGGAACTCCTAAAACGTCCTCATCATACCATGGGAAAGTAGTTGGAGAAGTATAGACCATTCCTGGACCAGTATAAACTGCAAAGTGGAATGGACCATTACCTACAATACTTCCTGCTGATGTTGTATTGATTGCCACCTCTGCTGAACCTAATGCTGAACAATCAGCTGGTGGAGGTGTCACTATAATATCCAAATCATCTGGTGGAGAGGCTACTAGCACGTCTTGTTCGATATTAGTACAGCCATTCGCATCAGTAACTATAATTTGATATAATCCAAAGTCTACAACTTCGAAAACAGCCGTTGTACCTGTCTGATTGTTGAATTGTTCGTCATATCCATTTACGCCAGTTACATGATAGGTATAATTAGCTGTTCCACCTGTTACGTTATTAATTGTAATAGATCCCAATGAAACCCCACCAGATACACATGTAATCGGAGTAACTGTACGACTTACTACAATAGGTGTAGGTTGGTTAATTGTAATCGTTTGAGTAGCATCACATCCTTTGGCATCAGTAAGCGTAATAGTGTAATTACCTGCTGCTAAACCAGAAGTCTGAGTTCCGTAATCTCTTCCTGTAGTAGTATTTATAACATTTACTACAAATGGAGCCTGTCCTTGTGAAGCGTTATAAACTATAGAAATAGCTGCTGTTTCTTCACCATGACAATTGATAGTTTGCGTCTGTGTTACTGAAGTAATAACTGGATTCACAGGCGAAGTAATAACTATCGGAGAAGTAGTTTCGAATCTACATCCATTTGCATCTGTAACTCTGAAAGTATAACTACCAGGAGTCATTGTATTGAAAACATTTGAAGCCATACTTGTGTATGCTCCAGCTGCTTCTTTATATTCATATGTAAATGCAGGGCTTCCACCGTTTGCTGTTAGAGTAACTTGAGCAGCTGTTGGTGCAGAACATGTAATATCTTTATCTAATACAGCTGTTAATCCTAACGCATTATCAACTATAACAACATTACTGTCTGCTGTACATCCGTTACCGTCTTTAATTCTTACTGTATAGCTTCCAGGTGTAGTAATTGTAAAAGTATTACCCGCCTGATAAGAGGCACCATTATTAATACTGTAGCTTAAAGGTGCAACCAAACCTGCTCCTGGATTTGCTGTAATAACGTAGCTTCCTACACCAAAACATTGACCAGTTGCAGAAGCTGTTACTGTAGGTACAGCATCTCTTGTAATGGTAACATCCAATTTAAATGGACAATTATTAGCATCTAAAATATAAACATCCCAATCTGTAATCGTAGGATCTAGGTTTGCTTTGTTATTGTTTGAATAAGTTCCAGCTGGAGCGCCATCCTGAACAAATGAATATCTGTAAACTGGTGTACCGCCTGTTGCAGTAACCGTAACTTCAGATGTTGTAATGAAACAGTTCGCATTTATAGCTACATATGTAGCTGCTAAAGGCGCTGCTGGCTCATCAATCGTAATAGAGGCATTTGCTGTACATCCTGTTGTTTCATCTGTTACAACAATTGCATAATTACCCGCTGTTAAATTCGTAATATTAGCTGTAGCTGCTGTATTTCCAGTCACAGCTGTACCACCATTAACGGTGTAGCTGTAAGAAGAAGTTGCAGCAAAACCAGCAACATTTAATCTGATAGATCCTGTGTTTCCACCGTTACAAAGAACATCGCTTGTTTTGTTAGCAGTAACTGTAATTGGTGTAACCGGATTAATTGTATATGATTCTGTATAATAACATCCGTTTACATCAGTAACTCTGAACATATAAGTTCCAGGAGCTAAACCTGCAAAGCTGTTAGATGTCTGTTTTGCAACTATTACTGGTGATGGTGCAATAGTTTCATATTCTAATGTCCCAACTCCATTACTTGCTGTTAAAGTAACAGTAGTCGTAGTAGCCGTACAAGTAATCGCAGCAGCACCGAATGCTAGGTCTGTTGGTGGGTTTAGTCTTGAAAGTGTTCCTGTTCCAGTAACCGTACATCCTTTTGCATCACGAACCGTATAGCTGTAATTCTGATTAGATCCGTTGTCGTTCAATGTCAATACGTTGTTTGAACCGAATCCGTTTCCGTTGAAGCTGTACTCGTATGGAGCCGTTCCTGTTCCTGCGGTAACGTTTACTGTAACTGTACCAGCCACTTTTCCGTTTGCCGCATCACATGTAAATCCGACAACCGCTGTTGTTGCTGCCAATGTCAGTGGCTGCGTGATCGTCACCGGAACTGATCCCTGGCAGCCTTTGCTGTCTCTTACGTAGAAAGTGTAAGATCCTGCGGCAAGTCCTGTAAACACAGCATTTGCCGTAAATCCTGTAGTTGCGTTGCTGCTGTAGGTGTATCCGCCAGATCCGCCCGCACCCGTAAGGGTTACTGAACCGTCTGAGCTTCCGTTGCAGCCCGCATTTACCGCCGCAGCCGTAACTGTAGGATTGCTGATCGGGTCAACAGTCACAACAGCTGTTCTTGAACAGTTGTTTGTATCTGTAACCACGAAAGTATAAGTGTCTGCATCTGCAGGTGCAACCGAGTAGGTGAATGTAGGTCCGGCAATTGAAGCGCTTGGCGCGCTAACCGTGCCTGAACCTTTCTGTACCGTATAAGTGAAAGGGGCTCTTCCTCCTGCGATAGTCACCGTAATGACTGCATTAGGAGTGGCAGTACAATCCAATTCTTTTGTAACCGTTCCTGCAGCAGTAAGCTGAGGATAGACAACCGTCGCAGCCGGAGCTGAAGCAGTACAGCCGTTCACGTCCTTAACGGTAACCGTATAAGATCCCGCCGCTACCGTAAATGTAGCAGAAGTCTGGAAGTTGGTTCCGTCAATGCTGTAGGTAAGCGGAGCAAGTCCTGTAGCTGTAGCGGTAATGGTGAATGTGCTTCCTGAAGCCGTACACTGGTTGTTAACCGAAACGTTCGTAACAGCAGGCAGCGAATCAACAATTACGTTAACTGTAGATTTAGCCGTACATCCGTTGGCGTCTCTTACATAGACATCCCATGCAAGGTTTGCTCCAGAATTCGTGTCGACTGTCAGCACGTTGCTGCCGTTGTAAGCAGAAGTCGGAGCCGTAGAAGGGCTCTGAGCGAAAGCATAGCTGTAGTTCGGAGTTCCCCCTGCAGCCGTAACCGT
>NZ_SJTF01000027.1 GCF_004634245.1 Flavobacterium foetidum | reverse complement strand
GCCGTAACAGTAGTCGTAGTAGCCGTACAAGTAACAGCAGCAGCAGCGAATGCTAAGTCTGTTGGTGGGTTTAGTCTATTTATTGTAATTGTCTGCACTGGTGTTGTACAACCTTGTGCATCACGAACTACATAAGAAATTGTCTGATTTGTTCCATTATCAGTTACAGATAGAGTACGAGTACTGGTAAAAGTAGTACCTCCATCAAAACTATACTGATAAGGTGAAGTTCCTGTTGTTGGAACCGCAATAGTTACAGTTGCCGCCTGTTTTACATTAGAGGCATCACAAGTAAATGTTGTTGCAGTTGCAGTTGCTGTTAAAGTTGTAGGCTGATTAATAGTTATGCTTCCAACAGCAGATGTACATCCGTTGCTGTCCTTAACTTGGTAAGAATAAGATCCCGCTGCCAATCCTGTAAAAGAAGAATTTGTAACGAAAGTTGTTGGTGCCGGAGTTGTCGAACTGTTATAGAATAAATAAGTATACCCGCCAGAACCACCTGCTCCTGTTAACTCTACTGATCCTGTTGAAGCACCATTACATGTTGCATCAATTTTAGTAGCTGCAACAGTAGGATAAACGATAGCATTAACGATAGCGCTTACTGTAGTAATACATCCTGTTGCATCTGTAATTTCAAAAGTATAAGTGTCAGCTGCATTTGCTCCTGTATATACAAAAGAATTTCCTGTTACCGCAACACTGCTTCCATAAGTTCCCGATCCTCTTCTAACTCTATAAGAATAGGCACTTGTTCCTCCAGTAATGGTAACTGTAATTGAGGCATTTGGAGATGTTGTACAATCTAAAGTTTTTGTAATAGCTGCTGATCCTTGCAACTGAGGCGCAATAACAATATTGCTAATTGCAGCTGTACAGTTATTACTGTCGGTCACCACAATATTATGTGTGCCAGGACCAACATTTGTAAATGTATTTGAAGTCTGAGCTGCTGCTCCGTCTAAACTATAAGTCAATGTCCCTGCTCCTGTCGCAGTCACCACAAGGGTAGACTGGTTTACAGTATCATAACATAAATCTGAACTTGCTGCCAACGACGCTGTTGGAGGTGTTGGAGAACTAATATTTACACTTGCTGAAGCCGGAGAAGAACAAGAATTTGCATCTCTAACTACAACTGTGTAAGTTCCTGTTGGAACGTTTGTAAATACATTTGAGGTTTGGAAAGGAGTTACAACGGTAGTTCCGTTTGCAGCTCTTAGTTCGTATTGATAATTAGGTGTTCCGCCCGTTACAGTTGCTGTAATAGAAGCACCGTTTGTACAAGTTGGTTGAGCCGTAACTTGAGCTGTTACAGCTAAAGCTGCTGGAGCACTAATTACTTGACTTAATGGGAAAACACAGCTTGAAGCTGAATTATCATAACGAACTCTGATTGCGTAAGTTCTGCTTGTCAATCCTGTAGCTGTAACTGGAGATACTTTAGAATTAATCCAAGTTGCTCCATTATCTAATGAATAATCAAATCCGTAAGGAAGATTAAAGTTTTCAGCTGCAATTGTAATTTCACCATTGTTAGCACCAGGACAAGTAAGATTTTTAAATCCAGTGATAGATGCGCTGAAAGCTCTATTGCTGTCAATAACAATAGGGAAATCTTTCTGTGAGATACATGATTCTGGAATCTGACGAACCCAAATATCATCCACAGCTAAATCATTTCCATCAATTACCTGGCTATAAGATAAAATAACGAAATCTAACGAAGTATTATTTCCAGGATTTAAGGTTAATACCTGACCGTTTCCTAAGTCCGTAGTATTGTGCCATCTTTCGTCACGAGGAATAGCTTCTGTATCTTTTGATGCTCCAGGAATTGGAACTCCATTTTTCTGAAGCTGGATTGTAAGTCTAGGAGATGGCTTATCATTTCCTGAAGCCAACAAATTAAGCATGTAAAGAGATACCTGAATATCTTGGTTTGGTATTACATCATTAATTGTTTTTCTGTATAAAATTCCACCAACTGGCACAACTCCACCCACGTTTACAGCTAAAAATCTACCATCAGTAATATGAGGTGTATTATTAATAACTGAGGTGTTGTCTTTTGGTAAGTTCCAATTGAATCCGTTTCTATGTTCTGGTATCAATGCCTGTGTTACAACATATTCTCCATCATTTAATAAGATAGGCATATAATCGTTAGGACAGTCAGGAACATAATCTTGTCTTTCCCAACAGTAATTCGGGTGAATTCCGTCAACTTTCACGTCTGGTCCTCTTCCGAAATCTTCTCTTAATAAGTTACTGTATGTAGGTACTGTAGAAACTCTGTATCGTACTGAAACCGTATGACTTCCAGATGGAACATTAGTAAATACATTATTAGTTATAGGAGTATTGGCAACTCCGTCAAGATAATATTCATACGTATAATTAGAAACTCCGTTTGTAACGGTAACCGTACTTGTTGCAGTACCATTACAATTAAATACCGGATCTTCTACTCTAATAGTAGGATCAGAAGGTCTAGGATCTAAAATAATGTCATAAGGAATAGTAAACATACATCCCAAAGCATCTCTTACCACCAAAACATAAGTTCCTGGTAAAACATCTTTTTCATTACTAGCTTGCCAAGTAGCTCCTCCGTCAAAACTATACTGATAACCTGGTGTTCCTCCCTGAACGTTATTGATTCTTAATTTTCCTCCTTGGTTAACGCCTGTCGCATCTGGAAGCGTACATCCTGCAAGTGCCGCTACACCCGCAGAAGCTGTTACTGCAGACGTAGGTCCTGTAATCGTAACTGGTTCACTTGGTCCGAAACAATCCTGCGTTGCAGAATTTGGCCAGTTTGTAATTGGATACGTAATACTGTATTTTACTTTAACAATATAATTACCTGGTTGCAAATTAGAGAATACTGGACTTGCTTGATAGCTCGCTCCGTCGTTTATACTATAAGCCATAGTATATCCATTTGCATTCGTAAGATTCACTCTGATTTCTGAGCTTCCGTCATAACAGTTGCTGTTGGTATGCGAAACCGTATATTGCGGTGTCGGCATTGCAGGAACTCTAACTGTTATTGTTTTTTCGCAAAGTCTCGAATCACGAACACGAATTGTATAATCTCTCGCAGTCGGCGTCATGATGATAATAGCATTCTGATCTGTATTATCATTTTCTGATGAAGCCTGCGGTGTAGTAGACCCATCAACAAAGAATGAATAACCACCGCTTCCTCCGCTTGCTGTGATTTTGTATTTACCTTCGCTACAAGCTGTAAGTGGTGTTATTGCTGTTGCAACGAGATTAAGTTCTGCTGGAGGATTGTTGATATACTTTCCTGTAGTTCCAGAACATTCTTTTGTGTTGCCGTTCATGGTATAAACTTCAACAGTATAATATTTTCCTGGAGCAGGAGTAAAAGTATAAACGTTTGCCGTAATTGGTCCAACCTGCTGTATTAGATTTCCTCCATCAAAAAGGGCAAAATAATAATTAGAGAAACCAGCTGTTGCACTAACCGTTATACGTCCGTTATCACCATAACAATTTGGCTGCTCATTCGGATTTTCTACAATAGGATTCATTGTTAAAGAACGAATCTCTATTCTTCCAGATCTGAAAACGCAAGTGTTAGGAACATTTTTAAGTCTGTAGTTGATTACGTATGTAGCCGCATTCCAAATATCAAAAGAATTGCTATCCTGCCAAGCTGTTGTTGCATTAGTAGCCACATTTGTCAGACTATATTCGTAGCCGGTAAGCAACTGAGCAGTAATGTTACCTCTATTATAGCAAATAATGTCTCTGTGAGTTTCGGTAATCGAAACATCCGTTTTATAAACATTAAAATAATAACGGTTCTGGCAACCATTTACATTTATGGTAACGCGATAGTAACCTGCTTCATTAGCTGTAAACAATGATCCGTTTGGTCCAGCCGAAACCCAATTACAGCTTGGTCTTTCGTCTGCACAAAGTTCAGATAAGTCTGTCGGTCTTACACAGTTGGTTTTTTCCCAGACAATAGTGGCACCACTTAGATTAAGGTTAATTAATCTTGAATCATTTGTACCACAAAGATAAATCTTAGGTAACGGTTTACCGTCAATCAAACAACCCGTAATAGATCCATCTGCATTTCTATTATCTGCATAAGGTATAATAGGGTTTGTTCGTACACCGCCTCCGTCTACAACCGTAATAATTTCCTGTAAATCGATACAAGGAGGATTTGCAGTATTGTAAACATAATAAGTACCTGGCTGTGTTACAGTAAGTGTTTGGCTTGTACCGATTACAGGTGTACCAGAAGCATTTCTAGACCAAGAGTAACTTCTGTAACCACCAGAGGCAGAAATTGTCATGCTTGAGGTACAGATTTCTGTTCTTCTGTTTCTACAAGCATCAAGTCCAACTAAAAAGTTGGTCGACTGCGGTACAATATTACATCCCGCTGTAGAAGCATAACTACTGTCGCCATAATTTGTACCAGAACCTCCAAGATCACCCACATAGGATGTTCGCGCTGTATTCTGAATTAAGTTCGAACAAGCATCTGTCAATTTAGAACAGTCATCTACAACTTTTACCTTGAAACGAATAGTATATTCTGGTGATCTAGTCGGAACAGCTCTAACATAACTATCCGGTATCGTAAATGTTAAGGTTCTTGTGGTCGGATTGTACTGAACATATGAGTTTCCAGCCGCTGTAGTCGGAATAGTCATTCCTGGCGGCAACTCCATTAAGTCTCCTGGAAAATTAAAATCTGTATTGATAGGAAGTTGATCGGTAATCGTAAATGATTTCGCATTATCATTTCCTTCATTTTTAAATTTTAATTCATATCTAAGTTCTTCTCCTAAGATAACATCTTTACCAGATGCATCGGCATTATTAATATCTTTTACTGCTTTGGTCAAAACAATTTTCGGTGCGATAATGTCAACCGAGAATGCAGTAAAATAATAAATAAAAATATCCTGGTTTGTACCCAGCGTAATAGTTGCCTGAGTATCATTATTTCTAATAATATTCGCTGAAGGATCAATATCAATAACTCCAGTATCAAAACCTAAGGTATTACTGCTGTTTGGCACTCTGGCAGTAAAAGCAGCACCTAAACTGTTGATTGTACTGTTAAAAAAGTTATTTGTATTACTCTGACGCGGTCTTGTAGGCGGTGTAATTGTAGTTCCGTTAATTTGAAGATAATCACCTCTATATCCTAAATCTCCCTCAAGAGCAGCAAATGCAAAACGTGCTTGCACAGGGCCGGTTGGAATAGTTGTAAAACCATCAATCAGCGTATTATTTGGTCCTCCACCCTGCGCTCTGGCTGTAAATCCATTAAAGGTAGAAATTGCCTTTGTCGGTAAGCTCGAATCTTCATAAACAATAAAAAGAGACCACCCGGCAGATAAACCAGTACCTCCGTTTGTACCCTGACTCGAAATTACGTTCGCGACCGTATAAACACCATTCGGATTTGTTTCACTCAGCAAATTTGTAATATCCGCAAAACACGCATATGCCTGCGTATTATCCGGATTAACTCCATTTGCCCTGTTTGTAATATCATGAATAATAGTACCTGTTACATCCTGATAATTGCTATTGGATGTATTTGGCACTTTAATTTTTACCCTGTTAATATTTGTTCTTGAATCGGGCGAGTTTAAAGTTGCAGACCAATATAAAGCTGCATAAGCTACCCTGTAACATGCCGAAGCAGGAGCTCTATTGTTTGGCACTGTTAACGTAGCGCTACTCGAGCTAAAAATTCCAGGAGTCGCTCCGTTGTCGATATTGATATAACGCATATCAAAATCGCCATTAAAACCAGTTCCATTATAGGCAGTATTCGGACTAGTAGTAATATTCCCTCTTCTGTCTGTTTCTTGCCTATTAAGAATGTTATTTCCGATAACGAGAATATCTCCTTTCAGCTGCGCATTATACTGCCTAATGAAAGGCTGCATATTCTGAGCCGAGGCAATATCACATTGTAAAAACAACAAAAATAATATTGCAATTTTTAGAATAGTAGGTTTTTTCATGGTATTTACTTATTGGGCCTTGTTTTTTGCTCTAAGGGGCATTAGAACTTAAAATTCCAGCGCTTTAAACTCTTATTTACAAATGCTTTTTTAAAGCACACTAACTATATTATTCGTAACTCTTATTAATTCTCCACTTTTACAATGGCCATATTACCGTTGTATGGTTTGTTCCCTTTTGCTTCCAATGCTTTGGTCGCTTCTTGTAACCCGTCAAACTTCTCATAATAGATATAATATTTACTGGTGGTCACATTGTAAAAGAAATTAATGTCTGAACGTCCTGCAGCTACCGCCTTGGTTAAAAACTCATCTCGTTTCTCAACACTGTTGTGAACTGCCAAAATCAAATAATAACCATTTTCAGAATTTTTAATATTCTTGATAATCTGCATATTCGACTGTTCTTCACCAAAATCAAAATCACTTGCCGTCAATGGCGTGTTGCTTGCTTTGGTTGTTTCCTTAATACGTTTCAGCGCTGCAAGATCTTGAGCATATCTTCCTTGATCATTTTCATAAGCGGCACGTTTAATTCTACGTTTACGCTCAATCTCCGTTTCAGTTTTGATACGTTCTAAATCTGACAGTAAAGCCGCGCCTTCAAGTTCCATTTTCAATTGAGCCGCTTTCAACTCGTTGATTTTTTCCAAATAAGCTCTGTTCAGAGGGTCATTTTTCGGGAACTTTTTAACCCTTTCATTATATAGGTTCGTCAGTTTTGCAATCTCATTCTTCATGCTGGTATTCGCCTCAGCAATCTGGATTTTCAATGCCTCAATCTGACTGTTTTCGGCTGCTACACTCTTAAATGGTTTAGGCTCTTTGTAAATTCCTTTTTCACTTAAATCATTCTCTTCCTTCAAATCATTTAAGTCTTTTTGTTTGTTGGCGACTGTAGCTTTGAATTGTGCTAACAAATCTGTTTGTACCTTCCCAACACCTTCTAAAGACTGAGTCAGATTATCAATTGCTTTTGCTGTCTCATCTTTTGCTGCTGCCTCGGCTGCCAATTTAGCTTGTAATGCTTCAGCATCGGCTTTTGCTTTTGCTTCTGCAGCTAATTTCGCCTGACGAGCTTCTTCTTCAGCTCTTGCTTTTTCTTCAGCCGCTTGTTTCTTTTGTAATGCTTCTGCATCAGCTTTTGCTTTTGCTTCTGCAGCTAACTGCGCTTTAAGAGCTTCAGCGTCGGCTTTGGCTTTTGCTTCTGCAGCTAATTTCGCCTGACGAGCTTCTTCTTCAGCTCTTGCTTTTTCTTCAGCCGCTTGTTTCTT
>NZ_SJTF01000026.1 GCF_004634245.1 Flavobacterium foetidum | reverse complement strand
ATCCCATCTTTCTTTCACGTCTTTTATACGCATTAGACGCACTGCGGTGCGTATCTGCCGAAAAATTGGAATTACACTATTGTATATATGTATAAAAAACAAACCCGATGGGTTTTTAAAACCGCTAGAAAGAATATGCATATGTAACACCCTGCTCAATCTTATTTATATCACAAAGTAAACTTGTACATATATATTGTATGTATTTTTGTAATCACTTATATTTGCATTCACAAAATTACAAACAATGATCAAGATTACTTTACCCGATGGGTCAATTAGAGAGTTCGCTCAAGGCGTAACTCCAATGGAGGTCGCTAAAAACATTAGCGAAGGTTTTGCAAGAAATGTTATTTCTGCATCTTTTAATGGTACAACTATTGAAACCGAGACTCCATTAACGACCGACGGTAATCTTATTTTATATACTTGGAATGACGCTGAAGGCAAAAAAGCTTTCTGGCACTCAACTTCACACGTAATGGCGCAAGCTCTTGATGAATTATACCCTGGAATTAAATTAACTCTAGGGCCTGCAATTGCTAATGGTTTTTATTATGATGTTGATTTCGAAGATCAGAAGATTTCTGAGGCTGATTTCAAAAAAATCGAAGATCGTATTCTCGAAATTGCAAGAGGAAAATTTGATTTTAAAATGCGCCCAGTAACTAAAGCTGAAGCTTTAGAAATGTACAAAGACAACGTTTACAAGACCGAATTAATTTCTAATCTTGAAGACGGAACTATTACTTTCTGCGACCACTCTACTTTTACTGATTTATGCCGCGGAGGACATATTCCGAATACCGGAATTATCAAAGCCGTGAAAATCATGAGCGTTGCTGGCGCTTATTGGAGAGGTGATGAGAAAAACAAACAGCTGACTCGTGTTTATGGAACTTCTTTTCCAAAACAAAAAGACTTAACTGAGTATCTTGAACTTCTTGAAGAAGCAAAACGTCGTGATCACCGTAAATTAGGAAAAGAATTAGAACTATTCGCTTTTTCTCAAAAAGTTGGTCAAGGCCTACCTTTGTGGTTGCCAAAAGGAGCAGCACTTAGAGATCGTTTAGAGCAATTTTTGAAGAGAGCACAAAAGAAAGCAGGTTACGAACAAGTTGTGAGTCCACATATCGGACAAAAAGATTTGTATGTTACTTCGGGACATTACGCTAAATATGGGGCAGACAGTTTTCAGCCCATTCACACTCCTGCAGAAGGAGAAGAGTTTTTATTAAAACCAATGAACTGTCCTCATCACTGCGAGATTTATAACGTAAGGCCTTGGTCGTATAAAGATCTTCCTAAACGCTATGCTGAATTTGGAACTGTTTATAGATACGAACAATCAGGCGAGTTGCACGGTTTAACTCGTGTTAGAGGATTTACTCAAGACGACGCACATATTTTCTGTACGCCGGAACAATTAGACGAAGAATTCAAAAAAGTAATCGACCTTGTACTATATGTATTTGGTTCATTAGGTTTTGAAAACTTCACAGCTCAAATCTCACTAAGAGACCAAGAAAACAGAGATAAGTATATTGGTACGGATGAAAATTGGGAAAAAGCTGAAAACGCTATCATCAATGCCGCAAAAGACAAAGGCCTTAATACTGTTGTAGAATACGGCGAAGCAGCGTTTTATGGCCCGAAACTAGATTTCATGGTAAAAGATGCTTTAGGAAGACAGTGGCAGCTAGGAACTATTCAGGTAGATTACAACTTACCTGAACGTTTTGAATTGACATACAAAGGTGCTGATAATGAATTGCATCGCCCTGTTATGATTCACAGAGCTCCTTTTGGATCTATGGAACGTTTTATAGCAATTTTACTAGAACATACTGCTGGAAATTTCCCTCTTTGGTTGATGCCTGAGCAGGCTATAATCTTGTCTTTGAGCGAGAAATACGAAAAATATGCTAAAAAAGTTTTAGATTTGCTAGAAAATCACGAAATTCGCGCCCTAATTGACAACCGAAATGAAACAATTGGTAAGAAGATTAGAGATGCTGAAATTCAGAAAACTCCATTTATGCTGATTGTAGGTGAAGAAGAAGAGAAAAACAATACCATTTCTATTCGTCGTCACGGTCAGGAAGGGAAAGGAAATATAACAGTTTCAATTGATGAATTTGTCGGCATTGTAAACGAAGAAATAAATAAGACATTAAAAGTATTTACAGTTTAACTTAAATTATAAAGTCATAGCAATAAAAAGTAACAGAGGTACTCAACAACCTCGAGTAGAAAAAAAAGATGCACACAGAATAAACAATCTTATTCGTGTCCCAGAAGTACGTCTTGTAGGCGAGAACATTGAACCTGGCGTTTTTAAGATAGCAGATGCATTACGTCTTGCTGACCAGCTTGAATTGGATTTGGTAGAAATCTCTCCAAATGCCGAACCGCCAGTATGTAAAATAATGGACTACAAGAAATTTGTTTACGAACAAAAGAAACGTGATAAAGCCTTAAAAGCAAAATCGTCTCAAGTAGTTGTAAAAGAAATTAGATTTGGTCCTCAGACTGATGAGCATGATTATGAATTTAAAAGAAAGAATGCTGAAAAATTCCTTAAAGAAGGAGCTAAACTAAAAGCATTTGTTTTCTTTAAAGGACGTTCAATCATCTATAAAGATCAGGGACAGATTTTACTACTTCGTCTTGCACAGGATCTGGAAGAACATGGCAAAGTAGAAGCTATGCCTGTTTTGGAAGGAAAGAGAATGATTATGTTCATTGCTCCGAAGAAAAAGAAATAGTGTTCCGTATTTTAAGTATAAGTGTTCGCCGAACCTGAAACTTTTAATCTGAATCAAAAATATAAGTAAGTAAGAATAAATTAAAACACTAGGAAAAATGCCTAAAATGAAAACAAAATCTAGCGCTAAGAAACGTTTTAAAGTTACTGGCTCTGGAAAAATTAAAAGAAAGCATGCTTTTAAAAGTCACATCTTGACTAAAAAATCTAAAAAACGTAAATTAGCTTTGACACACTCAGCGCTAGTTCACCAAACAGATATGAAAAGCATCAAACAACAATTAAGAATTATATAATTGTTAATCGTTAAAAGTTATTTGTTATGAGTAAAACTCCTAACCTCTAACTTCTAACCTCTAACTTTTTAATTCTTTAGGTTAAAAATTATTTATATAACCTTGGAGTACGGCCATTAAGTTCCTTTGATTTAATTCAGGACGCCTGCTACAAAAAAACATTAAAATTATGCCAAGATCGGTAAATTCAGTTGCTAAAAGAGCAAGAAGAAAAAAAATAATGAAGCAAGCCAAAGGTTTCTTTGGAAGACGTAAAAACGTTTGGACAGTTGCTAAGAACGCGGTAGAAAAAGCGATGAGCTATGCTTACCGTGACAGAAAACAGAATAAAAGAAACTTCCGTTCATTATGGATTCAACGTATCAACGCTGGAGCTAGATTAGAAGGAATGTCTTATTCTCAATTCATTGGAAAAGTTAAAGCTAACGGAATCGAATTGAACCGTAAAGTTCTTGCAGATTTAGCTATGAACCATCCAGAAGCTTTCAAAGCTATTCTTAACAAAGTAAAATAAACGTTTTATAAACTCAATTTAAATTTACTTACTTATTATAAAAAAGCCATTTGTCAATCACAAATGGCTTTTTGTTTTATAGCTTTTTGTGACTTCTAATTTTTAATAGTGTTTTATAAAAAAACTACATTTGTATCTAAGCTGAAAAAAAATGCATCACGAACTTATTGAACATATTCAGAAATTTGTTAGTCTAGACGATTCAGAAATCGAAATGATGGAATCGACACTTCAAAAAAGCAATATCAAAAAGAAAACACATGTCCTGCAGGAAGGCCAAATCTGCAATAGCATGTATTTTATTGTAAAAGGCTGCATGAGACAATATATTATCAACCCTAAAGGAACAGAGCAAACCCTGCAGTTTGGTGTAGAGAATTGGTGGATAACCGATTATCTGAGTTACCATAACCATAGCCCTTCTCATTTTTATATACAGGCAGTAGAAAACTCAGAGGTAATTGCTTTAGACAAGAATACTTTGGAATCTCTGCTAGTTCAAATCCCTAAATTAGAAAAATACTTCAGAGTTGTTGCTCAAAAAGCTTTTGGCGCCGCACAGATGAGGATTAAGTTCCTGTTTACAATGTCTGCTGAAGAGAGATACAATCATTTTAAAAATCAGCAACCTGATTTTGTGCAACGAGTTCCGCAATATATGCTTGCCTCCTATTTAGATTTTTCTGCCGAATTTATGAGCAAAATCAGAGCTGGAAAAGTATGATTTGAATTTCTTGAAGTAGTTCAAGTTTTTGAGAGTATCGATTATTGATCTTTGTAATGAACTTTTAAAAACATATAAAATGAACTCAAGAATTGTTATTCCACAAGTTGCTCCAGAAGCATATCAAGCATTAATGAATTTAGAAAAATACATCGCAACAACTTCACTAACATCAACTCACAAGGAACTTATTAAAATTCGCGCATCTCAAGTAAACGGCTGTGCATTCTGCATTAATATGCATACGGCAGATGCACGTAAATATGGAGAAACAGAACAGCGAATCTATCTTTTAAGTGCATGGAGAGAAGCAGATGTTTATACCGAGGAAGAGAAAGCGATTTTGGCTTTGACAGAAGAAGTGACATTAATAAGCAATCATGTTTCTGAAGAGGTATATCAAAATGCGGCACGCTTATTTGACGAAAAATATCTGGCTGAAATCATTTTGACAATCATTACTATAAACTCTTGGAACAGACTTGCCATTACAACAGGACTAAGAGCTGTTTAATTTGAAAGATAGCATTAAACAGAATATTACTAGAAAAGCTCTCTTTTACAGAGGGCTTTTTCAATTTAATTATAGATGAGACGTAACTTATTTCTTAGATAAAAATATTTTAAAATACCGTAATTATACGCTTTCACGGAAATTATAATTCTTTATTTTTGGCGCATGATACCAAAAAGAATACATAATTACCTCTACATACTCAGCTTTTTTTCTCTTTTTTTATCTTGCCAAAAGAACGATAGTTTAGTTGAAAAAAAAACAAAGAATAATACCGAAGTCGAAAGACTTATCACTGTCGCAGGATCCTTTACCCATAAAAACACAGACAGCGCTTTCTATTATTACAACAAAGCCAAACTTATTTCTACCCCTTCTGAAAATGCTGAAAATTACGTTAGAGTATTGAATAAAATGGCCAATTTACAACTGGGTCTTGGAGATTATGCTGGAAGCGAAACGACAATTACAGAAGCGATACCGTATCTACATAACATTAAAAATCCTATTCATTTATGGAATACGTACACGACACTAGGTTCTACTTACCTCTTTATCGGCGATTTCAACAATGCTTTTTTGTTTTACAATAAAGCGTTGGCTCTAGAAACAAACCAAGAAAAAAAACTAGAAGCGAAAAATAACATCGCCACTGTTTTTCGAGAACAGAAAAAATACGATGAGGCATTACAAATTTTTTATACTTTATTGAATAGGCAGGAAGTAATTAAAAATCCGATTTATTATGCCGAAACACTTGACAACATCGGTTTATGTTATCTAAAAATCAAAAATCCGGAAGCTCTTCAGTATTTGAATCAAGGCCTTAAAATTAGAAAAGAAATAAATGACCAATTAGGAACTGGCATTAGCTATCTACATCTTTCTGAATATTATGACAAAGCTCAAAACTCTGACATAGCTCAAAAAAATGGTATTGCGAGCTATAAAATATTTACAGAGTTGCAAAATGTCGACAATCGCTTATTGGCGCTAAAATTGTTAATCAAAAACAGTTCAAACAATGATTTAAAAAAGTATTCTCTACTATATGTTAATTTGGCTGACAGTATTTTTGAAGCAAGACAAAAAGCAAAAAACCAATTCGCAAGAATCAAGTACGATTCTAAAAAAGAAAAAGAAGAAAATCTAAAACTAAAGACCCACAAAGCCGAAAATGAACTTAAACTAGAAAGACAAAAAAACAGAAATGCAATCTCGTATGTTGTAATTGCTTTAACTTTATGTCTTGTTTTGGTTCTTTATTTTTATCTGACTTCTAAAGCAAACAGAGAAAAAATTGAAGCGGCATACAATAGCGAAACCAGAATCTCGAAAAAACTGCACGACGAGCTTGCTAATGACATTTACCATACAATGGCATTTGCGGAAAACAAAAATCTAGCTCTAGCAGAAAACCGAAGTCAATTACTGCATAATCTTGATGCGATTTATTCGAGAACACGTGATATTTCTAAGGAGAATTGTATAATCACCACAAACGAAAACTACATTGTCTCGCTAAAAGAAATGATTTCCGGTTTCAGCACATCTAAAATAAATTTGATTTTAAATGGCTTGGATACAATTCCATGGAATCAAATTGACCGAAACAAAAAAATTACCGTCTATAGAGTGCTTCAGGAATTACTGGTCAATATGAGAAAATACAGCGAAGCAACGTTAGTCGGAATTAATTTTAAAAAAACAGATAAAAATGTGGTAATACATTATACAGATAACGGAAAAGGAATTGATACTGACAAAATGATAATAAAAAACGGTCTTCATAATGTTGAAAGCCGAATAGTAAAGATTAAAGGAAAGGTAAATTTTACTTCGTCCATTAATCAAGGATTTAAAGTAACTTTTAAATTCCCTATTTAAGAATGAAGATGATTCAGTTTTTTCAAAAAAATTGCTTTTCTAAGTTATTTACCATCTTAGTGATTATGATTTTATTGCATTCTTGTAAAGAGAACAAGGAGTTCGTTTCAAATAAAAAAAGCAACAAGGAAACAGTAAAGAAGCTAACTGCAAAGGCAGATTCTCTCTATTTTAACGACCAATACGACAGCTCATACTATTATTACAATAAAGCCCAGTTGCTTTGTGACGTTTCTGTTGATTATGAAGAATATGCTTATCTCATTTCTTCTATGGCAGAAATACAATCGCTTTATGGAGATTACATTACTAGCGAAGCCTTATTGACCAAAACACTCCCTTATTTAAAAAAGATAAAAAAGAAGCAGATTGTTCGCAACATATACAGTTTTATCGGCGACAATTATCACAATATGTACGACCTCGAAAACTCAATTTTCTATCATACTAAAGCCTTGAAAATTCCTGGAAACCCGTATAAAAAAGCTTTGGTCCTAAACGACATAGCTGTAGCCTACATTGAACAAAAAAAGTATGAAGACGCCGCCGGAATTCTTGAACCTTTGAGCCGAAGGAAAATTGTGAGTATTACTCATCCTGAATTTTCAGATGAAAATTATGCTTATACGTTGCTAAATCTTGGTTATTGTTATTTTAACCTAAAAAAAGAAGGCGCACTGGAGCTTTATCAAAAAAGCCTTGAGCTCAACCTAAAACATAATTTTAGTCTTGATCTAACTCAAAACTACATTTATCTTTCAAAATATTACGAAAAAGACAATCCAAAACTAGCACATGAGTATGCACTCAAATCTTACGAAAGAGCTTGCATGGATGTTTCTTCTGCAAATAAAACTCAGGCATTGGCCCAAATTATTAAAGTGAGCAATGGCAAAGAACTTAAGCTTCATACATTAAATTATATAAAACTTATCGACAGCATTAACCAAGGAAGGCAGAAAACAAAGAATCAGTCTGCCAATATAAAATATAATTTCACCAAGGATTTAGAAGAAAATCTTGAACTTAAATCGCAGACAATTGAGAATGAAATTTTGCTGGAAAGGCAGAAAAGCAGGAACATCGTCTCGTACATTATCATCGCCTCTGTACTTTTACTCACGGCTTTCCTTATTTTTTATTTAAGCTGGAAAAACAAAAAAGAGAAACAAGAAACAATTTATGAGAGTGAAATGCGCATTTCTGAAAAACTTAGCGAAACACTATCAAATGATGTTTACAATTTATTGTCTTTTTCTCAGAATACCGATCTAAAAAACGAATTTAACAAGGAAAAATTACTCCATACTTTAGATAATGTTTATCAGCGGACAAGAAAAATATCCAAAGAAAACAGCATTATTTCTACTAATGAAAACTTCCAAACAGAATTAAAAGAAATGATTTCAGGATTTAAGAATACAAATCTGAATATCATTGTTAATGGACTGAACGACATTCAGTGGCATAAAATTGAAAAGAACAAGAAAATCACTATTTTTCGAGTACTACAGGAACTTTTAGGCCAGATGAAAGCTGAAAGTAATGCAACATTAACTAGCCTCGTTTTTAAAAATACCAGTAAAAATATTACCTTAATTTATACAGACAACAGAATTGGAATACAAAAAGAAAACTTTTTTTTCAGAAATGGACTCCAAAATGTGGAAAACCGTATTAAAACTATAAAAGGAACACTTATTTTTGACACCAATGAAAGAGGTATTAAATTAAGTTTCACTTTTCCTTTATAAAATCAAAATATGTTTAAGAAAGTTTTAGTTGCAGAAGATTTAGATAGTATAAGTATTGCAGTTGTTCAGGTGCTCGAGGAATTAAAAATTTCCGTAATAGATCACGTAAAATATTGTGATGAAGCTTTGCTTAAAATCAAGAGAGCGCTTCAAGAAGGAGAACCTTATGATTTACTTATCAGTGATTTATCTTTTAAAATAGACCATAGAAAAGCCAATTTAAGCAGTGGCGAAGAACTTATTGAAGCAGCAAATCAGGTACAGCCAAATCTTAAAAAAATTGTTTTTTCGATTGAAGATAAAAGCTTCAGAATCAAAACCCTTTTTAATGACTTAGGAATTAACGCCTATGTCTCTAAAGGAAGAAACAGTATTGCCGAATTAAAAAATGCGATTGAAGCGGTATATAGAAATGAAGAAAGAATACTTTCGTCTGATCTTGCTTTTAATTTTAATGATAAAGCATTGATTGAAATAGAATCTTATGATATTTCAATCTTGAAATTATTAGCTCAAGGCTATATTTTAGAGAACATTTCTAAAGAATTTAAAGCGCTTTCGATTGCTCCAAACGGCACGAGCAGCATAGAAAAGCGAATCAACAAACTAAAAATCTATTTTAAGGCAAACAACAATGTCCATTTGATTGCAATAGCAAAAGATTTTGGGCTAGTTTAATTTATGCTTTTACGGATTCCCGTAAGGAAAAGCCTTTTTATAGCGTTAAATTTGTAATCAACTATCCAACTAACCATGAAACCACGAGCCAAATTTAATATAATAGCAAAAGTTAACACAATCCAGAATAAAATCATCATGAAAACAATGATTCTATGCTTACTACTTTCAATGAGTTTTGCCTATGTTTCCGAGAAAACAGGCTGGCTTGAAATTGATTGGAAGCTTGTCTTTATTCCTGCCCTACTTGTTCTTCAAATTATTATTATCGGAACTGCTCTAAAAAACAGATACAAAAAACATTAATGTGCCTTAGCCCTCATATAGTGGTGACTTAGCGGTTTTATTAAAAATGATTACCGATAAATTTAGGGCTGGAAATTGAAATTCTTATATTTGATTTCTTTACTAATCTGAATGAAAAACCTACTAAGTCCCCTACTGCTCCTATTTTGTTTTTTTATTTCATTTTCACAGACAAAAGTCGTGTCTTGGAATATCGAAAATTTAGGAAAATCTAAAAGCCACGATGTTTTGAACTTTATTGCAGAAACTGTTTCAAATTATGACATAGTGGTCATTCAAGAAGTTGTTGCGGGTCCTGGAGGCGCACAAACCGTTGCCAAACTTGCAGCTTTGCTAAACAATAAAGGTTCTAAATGGGATTACATCATCAGTGACCCTACCTCAAGCAGCAGTTACAAGCGAGAACGTTATGCCTATATCTGGAAAACTAATAAAGCAAAGCTCAAAGAAAAATGGCTGGAAAAGAAATTTAACTTAGAAATAGACAGGGAGCCTTATTATGCCACTTTTGAAATCAATAAAAAAAGCATTACTCTCGCCAATTTTCATGCCATTACCAAAAGTAGGCAACCCGAAACCGAGATAAAATATTTTAAGTTTTTACCCGCGCAGTATCCCCAACAAAACCTTGTTTTCTTAGGCGATTTTAACTGTCCAGAAACTCATACTGTTTTTAATCCGCTAAAAAAGCTGGGCTATTCTGCTCTTTTGAAAAATCAAAAGACTACATTGAAACAAAATTGCAAAGGCAATGTTTGTCTAGCTTCAGAATTTGACAATGTTTTCTACAAAACTGACCGTTTGAACATCATAAATTCGGGCGTGATTTTGTTTTACCAGAAATTTAATTCCTTGCAGGAAGCAAGAAAAATTTCCGATCATATTCCGGTTTGGTTTGAGTTCTCGTTAAATTAGGTTTTTAGCTTTTTCTTTTTCGCAGCAGGGAATAAGACATTGTTCAGAATCAATCTGTATCCAGGAGAATTGGGGTGCAAATCTAAAACTGTCGGCGGATCCCCAACTTGATGCTGAAAATCTTCTGGATCATGACCTCCAAAAAAAGTAAACATCCCTTTTCCTTTTTCGCCATGAATGTATCGTGCCTCGCCATTGAGTTCGCAAGTACCCATAACCAACACATTAGATTTCACCAAAGATGCATCAAAAGAGGTAGTTTGCCCCATAAAACCTTTAACTAGCTGTGTATGATTCTGACAGAGCATGCTCGGAATTGGGTCCCATTTTGCAGAAAATTCCATTAAGGTAAAATAATCTTTTTCCATTGGGATACGACGTTTTATGGTCATATCAATATCTGAAAACTCGTAGACTTCGGGTTTTCGTTCTAAAGTGAAATTTTTAAAAGCAAAAGAATTACCATAATTCAGTTTTGACTGATAATTTGACTCACTTGGATCTCCGTCAAACATGGCTTCGCAGATATCTACTCCATCTGCCGCAAGCGCGATATCAAAACTATCTGTTGCAGAACACATGGCAAACATAAATCCTCCACCGATTACAAAATCTCTGATTTTTTTGGCAACCGCCCCTTTTTCTTTAGAAACTTTATCATAACCGAGTTTTGCGGCCAAAGCTTCAGCATCTCTTTTCTGATCTATATACCAGGGAGTAGTTTTATAAGCGGCATAAAATTTACCGTATTGTCCGGTAAAATCTTCATGATGCAAGTGCAGCCAATCGTAAAGCAATAATTGGTCACTTAATACCTCTTCATCGTAAATTGGCGTAAAAGGAATCTCTGCATATGTGAGCACCAAGGTTACGGCATCGTCCCAAGGCTGTTTCCCTTTTGGAGTGTAAACAGCGATTTTAGGCGCCTTTTCTAAAATTACAGATTCCATGTTTTGAGATGGACTGGAAATTTCATTCAGGATAGAAGCTTCCTCACCATCTGAAATAACCTCAAAACTCACACCTCTAATTTTACATTCTTTTCTTATTTCATCGGCATCGGGAAGTAAAAAAGAACCTCCGCGGTAGTTCAGCAGCCAACTCGCTTTGTAGTCGCGGCTCAGGCACCAATAGGTTATTCCGTAAGCTTTCAGGTGGTTCTGTTGCGTTGATTCATCCATTGGAAGCAAAATAAAAGAAGCTTTTGCAGCAAACGACAACAGTAATAAGATAAGATATAAACCCTTTTTCATTCAAAAAATCATTTTAGTAAAGATAGGAAGAACTCTTAAAAACCATAAGGTTATTAACAAGTTTTGCAAAAGAAATGAATATCCAAGAAATATCTTAAGAATGAAATCATTTTAACAAATAAACACGTAAAAACACGCATTTTACAAACAGAAATTCTATTTACTTTTGTTTTTTGGCCACTTAAAAATAATTAAGAAATTAAAAATATGAGATTTAACGACAGCAACAATCAAAAAAAGGAATTAAATATTTTCCAGAAAATAGGCTTATGTGTTTTAGTTGTAACCATAATCTTCTATTATGTTCTGTCAATACAATTTCTGGCTTCGTAAAAATTAAAGTGTCAAAACAGCTATTTCATTTTGGATTGCATATACTACCAGACCAGCAATGTTTCTAGATTCAGTTTTTAACAGTAAATTATTTCGATGTCCTTCCACCGTTCTCGGGCTAAGGAAAAGATGTTCAGCGATTTCAGCTGTTGTTTTCTGTTGGCAAATGAGCTGTAGAATTTCTACTTCGCGCGATGAAAGAAAATTGGTTTCCAGACCGCCTCGCAAATTTTTAGGAGAAACTATGGTTTCCTGGATGGTTTTTAATACATTTTCGTTGTAATAAAATCCTTTTTTGGCAACCTCGTTTATAGTTTTAATAAGGTCTTTTGGTGTAGTATTTTTGATTAGGTAAGCAACGGCTCCAACCTGTATCATGTTGGCAATAAACGATTTGGTATCGTAGCTGGTAAGTGCAATAATCTTTATATCAGGAAAACTTTTACGAATTATTTTTGTTGCTTCAACGCCGTTTAGAACAGGCATTTTCAGATCCATAATAATGATATCTGGTTTTGTTTCTTTCTGGTTTAGTTGCAAAATCAGTTCTTCTCCATTTGATGCTTCAAAAAGAATCTCAAAGTTTTCTTCTCTTTGCAACAAAAAAGCTATTCCTTTCCGGAATAAAACTTCATCATCGACTAAAGCGATTTTTACAGCGTTACTCATTTTAATTTGGTTTTGGTCGTTTATTTATGCCGAAATTACAAAATATGAAGCAAATAAATTAACAGAAACCTCGTTATTGTAGAAATTATACGATAATTTAACTATTTATACAATTAAAAAGTAAAATCAACTTCGATACCTTTTCCAATTTCCGATTTAAAATCGATGCTTCCGTTTAAAAACGAAATCCTGCTATCGATATTTTTCATGCCGAGTCCTTTCTGATTGCCAAGATTAGTGCTGTCAAAACCGATTCCGTTATCTTTGTAATTACAGGTATTTGTAGCATTGTTATTTTTAAAAGCAATCCAGATTTCAGTCGCTTTTCCGTGACGAAGCGAGTTATTCATCAATTCCTGTAAAATTCTAAAGATATGTAGATGACGATCTAGATCTTTATCATCAAAATCTATTTCGTTTGTATAATGGGTTTTTACCTTTTTGCTGCTTTCAAATTCTTCGCATAATTCCTCAACTCCTGCATTCAATCCAAACTTTTCAAAGACTGGTGGCAATAAATTATGTGCAATTTTTCTAGAATTCTCGAGTGCCTTTGTCGTAAGATTAATAATGTTTTCGGTAATTTCGATTGTCTCATTTTCTGTTAAGCCGGGAGAAGTCAGCAAATGACTATTCAGCGAAACTATATTAAGTTTAGAACTAATGTCGTCGTGCAGGTCTTGTGCAATTCGTTTTCGTTCTTCTTCCTGCGTAACAATGATCGCATGAAGTTGCTCTTTTTGATACTGCAGGATCAAATCTTTCTTTTCTAGTTCTTTCTGAATAATTTTTTTTCTCGAAAAATAAAAGAATACTATTAAACTAATAGCAACAATCATTAAGAAAAGCGAGGTATATAAAATTATTGCGACAATTTCTTTCTCTGGAAGCGAATTAATATTTAAAGAAATAAAAGATTTTATCATAAGTGAAATATCAAAATTAGATTTAATTAGCCCTTTGGGCGCAATTCATATTTTTTTTCTAACACATAGAAACATAGATTTCATATTTAGAAAAGGCAAGCGAAAGATTTTTTGCGCCTTCTAAGTCACGGGTTTAATTAAATATTTTTATATAAAAATCTCTACCAAAATTATTTTGGTAGAGATCTAAATAAAATTAAGAATGTTTTTAAGAGCGTTTTTTAAGATGAAAAACTTTTTTTCCATTCAAACAAAACAAAAAACTGATTTACCATAACAAAAAATGCATTTAAGGTCCAGGTGATTAATTTTAGTTCTTCACTCAAGCCTAAAGTAAGATTCCCTACCAAAAACAATATCGTACTTGCCAGCAGATAAATGACTAATCCTACGGTAATGTAATAGAATTTTTTTTCATCAGTCAACATATTATACAAATACAACAAGGCAAAGAAAACCACTAGCAATGAGGTTATTGTGATTTCGAACAAATTAAATTTAAAAAACAATTCTGGTTGCAAAACATATTGCACTGCTAAGATAAATATGCCCGTAAATAACGAAATCTGTATGATTTTTTTTTGTTCTTTATTTTGAAAAAGCTCTTTGTAAAAAAGACCTAAAAGTACAAACTGACCAATAAAATAGAGATGAACGAGAAATAGATTGTTTATATTAAAAAACACCATTACCTCCATAGTAAACTGGACAATGACCAATAGGAAAAGATAACAAACGTAAATTCTAAAAGCTTTTCCAAATTTGGAAAAGCCTTTAGAAAATAATATAAAATTGATTATTAAAAGAAAATAACCGAGGTATGTAAAAAAAAGATATAACATTAATTCTTTTAATTACATCGGGCTTTCAGGATCACCATTTGGAGGACACGGACGTGTAGCGTCGTAGACAACACTGCCATCGTTACTTTTTGCTTCAACTCCTGTTCCTGGAAAAAATACATCTCTGTAAATACCAGTTTCAGGATCTAGTTTAGTCCCTACAAACATCAAGATTTGCTCGCCAGCATTGTTTATGCCTTTGTAGGCGCGCACAGCATCGATGTCTTGTTCTAAAACTAATTTTAAAGTAGCAAGCGGAATTAAATAGCCATTGACTTTGCCTTTTCCTTCTTCAGTTTCTTTTGGAGCATCACGATATTTTTTTGCCCATTCGATACCTTCACTCAAAGGAATTTCCACACTTCCTAGATTTTGTAAATCTTTACTCATAGAATTTAAATTGTTTTTGGTTAATGTTAAAAAAAATGTTTGTACTTGGTTTCGCTAAACTACTGATTTTTCTTAAAAAATTAACTTTTTTTCATAAAAAAAGCCTTTCCGAAGAAAGGCTTTTCTAAATATGTTAAAACGGCACATCGCTGTCATCATCGTCATCATTAAGGTTACTTCCGAAGGCTTCATTTGGCGATGGCAAATTCTTTGTGATAAAAGGATTATCGTCATGATTCATTTTAGAAGGAAGATCATCGTATCCTCCTGTAAACTCTTCAAGGTTGTCAAATTTACCCAGATGTCCAAGAAACTTCAGACGGATATTTTCTAAACCACCGTTACGGTGCTTGGCTATAATAAATTCTGCCTGACCTGTTGTAGAAGATGCTTCATCATCATCCCATTCTTCAATTTTATAATATTCCGGACGATAAATAAACGATACAATATCGGCATCCTGCTCAATCGCTCCAGATTCACGAAGATCCGAAAGCAATGGTCGTTTACTAGAACCACGGGTCTCAACGGCACGAGATAACTGAGAAAGCGCAATAACCGGAACGTTTAGCTCTTTTGCCAATGCTTTTAAGTTTCGCGAAATAGTAGAAATCTCCTGCTCACGGTTTCCTCCTCCTTTACCGCTTCCTCCAGCAGTCATTAACTGCAAGTAGTCAATGATAATCAGTTTAATTCCGTGTTGAGAAGCCAAACGACGGCATTTTGCACGCAAGTCGAAGATTGAAAGCGACGGTGTATCGTCTATAAATAACGGAGCTTTTTCTAAATCTTTTACTTTAGTACTCAGCTGTTCCCATTCGTGTTTTTCTAATTTTCCGGTCCTTAGTTTCTCTGAAGACAAACCTGTTTCAGACGAAATAAGCCTAGTGATAAGCTGTACAGAAGCCATCTCTAGAGAGAAAATCGCTACTGCATGTCCGAACTGAATACTAACATTTCGAGCCATCGAAAGTACGAAAGCTGTTTTACCCATACCCGGACGAGCTGCGATAATAATCAAATCCGAAGGCTGCCATCCTGAAGTTACTTCATCTAACTTTTCGAATCCGGTGGCGATACCGCTCAGACCTTCTTTTCCTGCTATTTCTTCAATACGTTTTTTTGCCTGAAGCACCAAACTCTGAGCAGTTTCAGAACTTCTCTTAATATTTCCTTGCGTAACTTCGTATAATTTTGATTCGGCTTTATCCAATAAATCAAATACGTCTGTGGTTTCGTCGTACGATTCTTCAATAATTTCAGAAGAAATACGAATCAAACTTCTTTGGATAAATTTTTGAAGAATAATACGAGAGTGAAATTCGATATGCGCAGAAGATGCAATTTTCTGCGTAAGCTGAATCAAATAAAAATCGCCTCCTGCTAAATCTAGTTTTCCGTTTTTCTTGAGCTGAGTCGAAACCGTCAATAAATCGATAGGTTGGGTTTCTGTAAAAAGCTGCAGAATCGCTTCAAAGATATATTTGTGAGCATCTTTGTAAAACGCGTCTGGCTGCAAAATATCAATCACATCATCAACCCCTTTTTTATCAATCATCATTGCACCAAGAACCGCTTCCTCCAAATCTATAACCTGAGGAGGTAGTTTTCCTTTCTCTAAATTAATAATGGTGGTTTTGTCGACCTTAATCGGGCTTAAGTTTTTGAAATTTTCCATAAAGCGAAAGTAGCAAAATTTAAAAAAAATCTGCTATCGAGTTATAACTAATACAGTGTTTATAAATAAGTTTTTTTGTTGATAACCAAAAAAAAATCCGAAACTGCGAGGCTTCGGATTTTTCATTCATTTTGATGAATTTATTCTTTATACTCGCCCATATTACTGTATTTGTCCATTCTTTGGGCAATCAGCTCGGCTGTTGATAAATCTTTCAATTCATTATATCCTTTAGTAATGAATTCTGCCACAGTCTTAAAAGTAGTTTCGCGGTCATAGTGCGCTCCTCCAAGTGGTTCCGGAATTACATCGTCTACCAATTTTTGTTTTTTCATGTCAGAAGAAGTCAGTTTCAAAGCTTCTGCCGCACGCTCTTTGTATTCCCAGCTTTTCCATAAAATAGAAGAACACGATTCTGGAGAAATTACAGAATACCAAGTATTCTCTAACATATAAACTCGGTCTCCAACGCCAATTCCTAAAGCTCCACCAGACGCACCTTCGCCAACAATAATTGTAATGATTGGCACTTGTAGGCGAACCATTTCAAAGATGTTTCTTGCAATCGCTTCACCTTGTCCTCTTTCTTCGGCTTCAAGTCCTGGATATGCACCCGGAGTGTCGACTAAAGTCAGAACCGGAATTCCGAATTTCTCTGCCATTTTCATCAAACGCAAAGCTTTACGATATCCTTCAGGATTTGCCATACCAAAATTACGGTATTGGCGTGTTTTTGTATTAAAACCTTTTTGTTGTCCGATAATCATAAACGACTGACCGTTTATTTTACCAAGACCACCCACCATTGCTTTATCGTCTTTAAAGCCTCTATCTCCATGAAGTTCTAAGAATGTATCGCCACAGATAGCCTTGATGTAATCTAAAGTATAAGGTCTGTTTGGGTGTCTTGACAACTGAACACGCTGCCAAGCCGTCAGGTTT
Organism: Flavobacterium foetidum; assembly: GCF_004634245.1. Lineage (GTDB taxonomy): Bacteria > Bacteroidota > Bacteroidia > Flavobacteriales > Flavobacteriaceae > Flavobacterium > Flavobacterium foetidum. The sequence continues at coordinate 9,354 of NZ_SJTF01000026.1, read as the reverse complement.
TTGTATATATCTTTTTTAGTCTGTTCTAATTTTTTGTTGATTTCCTTACAGGTCGGCGTTACGTCAACGTCAGATTCTTTTCCAATTATAACACACTTTTCTAACTGTTCTTCAAGTTCTTTAATCGGAAGCTCAAAATCTAAATATTCCATGGATTTTTGAATTTTGTTTGTAAATCGAACCGCAAATATAAAAATATTATATCATTGGCGAAGTTAATTGTTATTTAAAGTATAAAAATGCATTTTAAAAATAAGGAAACTTTTACAAGTTCTCTTTCTTGGTCTTATAATGTTTAAGGACTCCGTTTAGAATCACTGTTATAACAATTATAACGGCGCCGATGTAAAATTCAACGCTCATTTTTTCTTTTCCACCCAAAATGAAATACGCTAGAATAATTCCGTACACTGGTTCTAGATTTGTTGTTAACATTACGGTATAAGGAGTAAGCCTTTTCATCACTTTTACTGATGCCGTAAATGCATAAGCTGTGCATACTGAGGCTAAAACAAATAATAAAACCCAGTTGTTTAATGAAAGCTGAAAGAAATCTGCTGTAAATTTTCCTTCAAACAGAAAATAAAGCGAAATAAAAAACACTCCCGCTCCAAACTCATAAAATGTAATTACCGAAGGTTCGTGGTTTGCAATTAATTTTCCGTTCATCAAAGTAAATAAAACACCTAAGATTATAGAGGCTAAAGCAAAATAAACTCCTTGAAGATATTTAATTTCGACCTGCAGAATCAAGGCAAGACCCGCAATAATCACAAGTCCGAAAAAGACTTCGTACCATAATACTTTCCTACCGAAGAATATTGGTTCTAATAAAGAAGCAAAAAAAGCGCCTAATGAGAAAATAGAAAGCGTTATCGAAACATTAGAGACATGAATAGCCTTAAAAAAGAAAATCCAATGCAATGCTATGAGCAAACCAACAAAAATCAGTTTAAAAAACTCTCTAACAGGAACCTGAAAAGACTGTTTTTTAAAGGCGATGAATCCTCCTAAAAAAATTCCGGCCAGCAACATTCTGAACCAGACTAAATTTTCGGCATCAATAGTAATTAAAGCTCCGAGAATTGCAGTAAAACCCCAGATAAAAACAATTAAGTGAAGATTTAAATAACTTTTTAAATTATCGTTTCGCATTACGTAATAAGTAAACCGCTAGAATTCCGAAAACAATATTCGGGAACCAAACCGCTAATAAAGGTGAGAAAGTAGATTTTTCGGCCAGTGTTCCGAATATTTTGTCAAAAAACACAAATGAAAACGCAATTGCAATTCCGATTGCCAGATTCATTCCCATTCCGCCTCGTCTTTTCATAGAAGAAACTGCCACTGCAATAATCGTCAGAATAAAAGCCGAAACCGGTACGCTGTATTTTTTATAAAGAACCACCAAATAAGTATTGATGTTTCCTGACCCTCTTTTTCTTTCTTTTTCTATAAAATCAATTAATTTTCCTAATGTCAGCGTTTCTGCGATATAAACAACAGGAGTCAAATCGGCCAGCTCAAATTTAAAAGCCACGTTTTTTTCTGGCACTTTCTCTATAACATCGTTGAGTTCGCCTACTGTACGTTTGGTATAATCGTATAGAATATAAATCTTCTTTTTAGGATCCCATTTTATACGACTTGCCGTGATTTTATAAGTTAGTTTTTCTTTTTCAAAATGCTCTAAAGTAAAATTAAAAGCTGTTTTTGATTCTTCATTAAAACTATTTACGAAGATAAAATCGTGATCATTAATTTGTCTATACACATTGGTATTTTCACCTCGCATGAGTTCTTTACCATTACCTTTCAGGTAAGTGTACCTAAAATTATTGTAGCCTTCACTTGCAGCAGGAACAATAAAAAATCCCATTAATAATACAAAAAGCGATACAATGGTCGCTCCTATAATATAAGGTCGCAAGAAACGCGTAAACGAAATCCCTGAACTCAAAATTGCAATAATCTCGGTATTATTAGCCAGTTTTGAAGTAAACCAAATAACCGAAAGAAACAAGAATATCGGAAAAAGCGAATTGATAAAATAAATCGTAAAATTGTAATAATAGAAAGCAATATCCGGAAACGGAATCTTATTTTCGAGCATTTTGTTCACTTTTTCAGAAACGTCGATCACGATTCCGATCGGAGCAAACAAAAGCAGCATTACAGAGAAAGTCCCTAGGTATCTCTTTAAGATGTATTTATCTATTATTGAAAGCATATAAATTTTGTTTGTTTTGTTTCAAGTTTCGGGTTTCACGTCCTGCTGAGAACTTGAAACCTAAAACCTGAAACTTGAAACTTTTTATAATCTCTGACTCATATTTTTAACCATCATTTCTTTCCATGGCCTAAAATCTCCCGCTAATATATGTTTTCTGGCTTCACGAACCAACCACATATAAAAACCAAGATTATGAATGGTAGCAATTTGTTTTCCTAAATATTCATTAGCCGCAAACAAATGGCGCAAATAAGCTTTACTATATTCTGTATCTACAAACGTATGGCCCATTTCATCGATTGGAGAAAAATCGGCTTCCCATTTTTTGTTTTTGATGTTGATCGTTCCGTTTGCTGTAAACAGCATTCCGTTTCTCGCATTACGAGTCGGCATAACGCAATCGAACATATCAATTCCTAATGCGATATTTTCGAGAATATTAATTGGTGTCCCAACTCCCATTAAATAACGCGGTTTATCTTCTGGAAGAATTTCGCAAACCACTTCAGTCATGGCATACATTTCTTCGGCTGGTTCACCTACCGACAATCCACCAATTGCGTTTCCTTTTTGACCAGAATTTGCAATATATTCAGCTGATTGACGGCGCAAGTCTTTATAAGTACTTCCTTGAACAATCGGGAAAAATGTTTGCTCATAACCGTATTTGTAAGGAACTTTATCTAAATGCGAAATACAGCGATCCAACCAGCGGTGCGTCATGTGCATAGAACGCTGCGCATAACGATAATCACATGGATATGGCGTACATTCATCAAAAGCCATGATAATATCGGCTCCAATGGTACGCTGAATTTCCATTACATTTTCTGGCGTGAAAAAGTGATAAGAACCGTCAATATGCGATTTAAATTTTACTCCTTCTTCTTTGATTTTTCGGTTTGAAGAAAGAGAATATACCTGATATCCACCAGAATCGGTCAAAATATTGCGATCCCAGTTCATGAATTTATGCAATCCTCCCGCTTTTTCTAAAATTTCAGTTTGAGGACGCAAATATAAATGGTATGTATTTCCAAGAATAATATCCGGATTTATTTCTTCTTTAAGCTCACGCTGATGCACCCCTTTAACAGATGCAACTGTACCGACCGGCATAAAAATAGGCGTCTCAATTACGCCATGATCAGTAGTAATACTTCCCGCTCTTGCTTTAGACTGCGGATCTTTTTGTAATAAATCGAACTTCATTTGTTTCTTTTTTCAGTCGGCAAAGATAGTTTAATTTCAGGGAAATTTAGTTAATTAGAAAATTTGTCAATTAGAAAATTCTGTTAATTAAATAATTTGCCAATTTCAGAATTTATCAGTTTGAGAATTTAAGAATTAGACCATTAAATTGACAACCCAAATTTGATTTTCTATTTTTTTATCGGGGGTTAAAATGAGTCCTGTATGTCACAGATCACACTGATTTAACACAGATTTTTGGATGTAACCCTTACACAAAAAAAATAAATCAAATGTAAAAACTGCAATTTCAACCTCTTAAGATATAACGCCATAAGTCCTTGATTTTCTAACTTTAAATTATAAATATATCAATAATTAAATCTTAGAAATCATGATAAATGCTGACGAAAAACTAGATCAAATAAAAGACGATCAAATTGAAAGAAATCTTGAAAACATGGATTATCCCGCAAATGAAGATATCTATAATCAAGAAGAACGACTAGAAGATATAGACCCTCAAGATATTTCTGGAGAAAGAATAATTAACAATAACAACCACGAATGGAAACAGAACAGCGACAAAATTGGCAACGATCTTGATGTCCCTGGCTCTGAGCTGGATGACCAGCAAGAAGATATAGGTTCTGAAGACGAAGAAAACAATTTTTACAGCGAAAGCGATACGAACTAAAAAGTTCACCCTTTAGTAAATTTCTACACTTATTTTGCCACAGATTACGAAGATTAATTAAGGTTTTTAAAATCTTTTGATCCGTTTAATCTGTGGCAAATCTTTTTATAGCAATTATTAATTTCTTGTATTTTTTCCAAATCTGATAAAAAAAGAGCAAAAAAATTTAACAATTGAAACAAACTAAAGCAGAAAATGATTTGTCTCCCCACAAAATATCCGTTACTTTTGCTTCAGTTTAAAATTTTACATATAAAATGAAGCCTAACACACAACAATTAAGCGATTTAACGATCCAAGTAAGAAGAGATATTCTTAGAATGGTACATGCTGTAAACTCTGGACACCCAGGTGGTTCTTTAGGTTGTACTGAATTTTTGGTAACACTTTATCAAAATATAATGGACCGCAAGGAAGGTTTTGACATGGACGGAATTGGAGAAGATTTATTCTTCCTTTCAAACGGACACATCTCTCCAGTATTTTATAGCGTCTTAGCGAGAAGCGGTTATTTTCCAGTTTCAGAACTTGCAACTTTTAGATTGTTGAATTCTCGTTTACAAGGACACCCAACAACTCACGAGGGATTACCAGGAGTTCGTATGGCATCTGGATCATTAGGTCAAGGTTTGTCTGTTGCTCTTGGAGCGGCGCAGGCTAAAAAATTAAACGGAGACAAGCATTTAATATTTACACTTCATGGTGATGGTGAGTTACAGGAAGGTCAAAACTGGGAAGCAATTATGTATGCTTCTGCAAAAAAAGTAGACAACATTATTGCAACCGTAGACGTAAACGGAAAACAAATTGACGGAACAACTGACGAAGTTCTTGCAATGGGAAGTCTTCGTGCAAAATTTGAAGCTTTTGACTGGGATGTTCTCGAAATCACAGAAGGAAACAATATCGATGCAATCATTGCAGGATTAACTGAAGCTAAATCTAGAACAGGAAAAGGAAAACCAGTTTGTATCTTATTGCATACCGAAATGGGTAATGGTGTTGACTTTATGATGCATACTCACGCTTGGCACGGAAAAGCGCCAAACAATGAGCAGCTAGAAAATGCATTGGCTCAAAATTACTCTAAAGATCAAGTTGATTATTAAAAAAGTGTTCGGTTTCTGTGTCGAGTTTCAGTTTAAAAACTTGGCCACTTAGAATCTTAGAAACTTAGCATCTCAAAAAATAAAAAATGAAAAAATACGAAAATACAGGAAGTAAAGATACTCGTTCTGGCTTTGGAGCGGGAATGACAGAATTAGGTCAGAAAAACGAAAATGTTGTAGCATTATGCGCAGATTTAATTGGATCATTAAAATTTGATGAATTCAAGAAAAACCATCCAGAGCGTTTTTTCCAGATCGGAATCGCAGAAGCCAATATGATTGGTATTGCTGCAGGTTTAACTATTGGAGGAAAAATTCCATTTACAGGAACTTTCGCTAATTTCTCTACAGGAAGAGTTTACGACCAGATTCGTCAGTCTGTTGCTTATTCTGATAAAAATGTAAAAATCTGTGCTTCTCACGCTGGTTTAACTTTAGGAGAAGACGGTGCAACCCACCAAATCTTAGAAGATATCGGATTGATGAAAATGCTTCCTGGAATGACAGTAATCAATACATGTGATTACAATCAGACAAAAGCGGCTACTATTGCATTGGCAGATCACCACGGACCGGCTTATTTGCGTTTCGGACGTCCGGTAGTGCCTAACTTCACTCCTGCTGACGAACCATTCGTAATCGGAAAAGCGATTTTATTAAACGAAGGGACTGACGTTACTATTGTTGCTACAGGTCACTTAGTTTGGGAAGCTCTTATTGCTGCTGAAGCTCTTGAAGCAAAAGGAATTTCTGCTGAAGTAATCAACATTCATACCATCAAACCTCTTGACGAAGAAGCTATTCTTAAATCGGTTGCTAAAACAAAATGCATCGTTACTGCAGAAGAGCACAACTATCTTGGAGGTCTTGGAGAAAGCATCTCTGGAGTATTGGCTTTAAACAATCCTGCGCCACAAGAATTTGTGGCAGTTCAAGATAGTTTTGGTGAATCTGGAACTCCTGAGCAATTAATGGAAAAATACAAGTTAAACAATCAAGCAATTGTTGAAGCAGTTGAAAGAGTAATCAAAAGAAAATAATTAATTTTCTACTCCATAAAAAAACCTCGAAATCTACATTTCGAGGTTTTTCTTTTTCTAGACTTACCCAAAGATTTACAAAGGGTAAGGATATGTTTTATCTAAGTGAATTCTTAATCTGCCAGCAGCATTATAATCGTTTTCAACATCTGGAGATGTCGATGTATCAAAAGCTCTAGGATTTGTTTTAGACTCAGGCTTAGAAGGATCTTTAAGAGCTCCTGTAGGTCTTCTCGGAATTCCCCAAGGTTCTTTCTCATCTACATTTATTGTATTCGGATTATCAGAAACTGGATCGAAAGGATAATATCTGCTTAACCCGTAATAAAAATCCTCTCCATTAAGTTTGCCCCATCCAATTAAATCTGTTGGTTTTGTAATCTCCATTCTAGTCGTAAAACCATCGCCATCATCATCCAAATCAAGATAATCAGGTATTCCATCGCCATCAGTGTCATCTCCTTTCATCCAATCAGGAGGATTTGGATATCTTGTTACGTCTCTTAAATCATATAGATACCCATCGCCATTAATATCTTCAAGATAAGACGGAATGCCATCTCCAACAACTGTAATTCCAGAACTTGTTGTAGTAAACTCGCTATCCATTCGTTGCAGATCAAACAGTTTAAAACTGAAAATCAGCGGAGAATATGCTGGAATCTCACCTTGAACACGGTTGTAATATCCTAAACCAGAAGGCAAAAACATCACGCCCGCACCAAAATCTGTGTAAGTAATTGCACCAGCATCACCTGGACCAGGTTTACCTGTTTTAAACTGAGGTATTATTTCCCCCCAACCTTCTATATAAGACCCAGACAAATATACATCTAAATCAGCAGTTCGTGCAATACCATAAGACGAATCAAACTGCGTTCCGTTTAGCAATATTCCTGTATAAGAAGTAGAAATTTTGTCAACGTTAGTAGGTCTAGCCCCTATACCTTCTCTTAAAACTAAATAATATACTCTATAATTAATATCTCTATTATATACATCACGGTATTTCAACTCATAATCTTTCTGATCCCAGATTGAAGTCTGCGTTCCGCCTGCGGGTATTTTTTCAAATGTAATATCCAAATCAGGTGTAACTTCTTTAATATAATTGGTCTTTAAATATTTTAGAATAGAATCATTATCTGCTTTATACTGCTCAGCATAATCTCTAGGCGGTGTCACCACTACCTCATCGTCATCGCTTTTATTACACGAAACTATAGCAATACCAGCCAGTAATAAAACAAAATAATATTTAAATTTATTCATTATTGTTAATTTTTTAGGTGCGCAAGATACAATATTGATTTATTTTTGTAAAGAATTTAACTTGGATTTTAGAAAAATTATGAGAATAGATAAATACCTATGGTGCGTTCGATATTACAAAACCAGAAACATGGTTACAGAGGCCTGCAAAAAGAATCAGGTTACGGTAAACGGGCAGGTTGCAAAACCATCAAAAGAAGTCTTCCCGACTGACCGTATTACCTTTAGAAAAGACCAGATCACCTATATTATTACGGTTTTAGATATTCCGCAAAATCGTGTGGGTGCAAAACTCGTGGATATTTATCGCAAAGACGAAACTCCTGCAGAATCTTTTGAGCATCTAGAAATGATTAAACTCTCTAAGGAACATTACAGAAAAACCGGCACCGGAAGACCTACTAAAAAAGACCGAAGAGATATTGATGATTATGGAAATGATTTTATAGATGATGAGGACGACTTAGAATAAAAAACAAAATCCCAATAAAGAACTCCAATTCAAATGTAGTTCTGATTTGGAACTTAGAATCTGAATATTAAAATTTGACCTATTCTTAATTTTTTAAAATTTGTAAATTAGCAAAAAAAACAAATCATGAGCGAAAATATCATTTTAACCCATCAGGAAATCGAACATAAAATAAAACGCATCGCTTATCAGATTTACGAAACGTTTGTTGATGAAGAAGAAATTGTCATTGCGGGCATTGCTTCTAACGGATTTATTTTTGCAGAAAAGATTGCAGCGTCTTTACGCACCATTTCTCCCCTTACTGTTTCTATCTGCGAAGTTAAAATCGACAAACAAAATCCGAGTTCGGCAATCCAGACCTCTTTGTCAGAAAACGAATATTCTAACAAAGGGCTGGTATTGGTAGATGATGTCTTAAATTCGGGAACTACTTTAATATATGCAGTGCGTCATTTTCTCGACGTTCCGCTAAAGAAATTCAAAACAGCAGTCCTTGTAGACCGAAATCACAAAAAATATCCTGTAAAAGCAGATTTCAAAGGAATTTCGCTTTCTAGTTCATTATTAGAACACGTAAAAGTTGTTTTTAATGAAAACGGAAAAGATTACGCGTCTCTAAGCTAAAATCTCCAAAATATCATTAACCGTTTCTTCGACCGTTCTGCCGTCTACTACAAGCTTATGTTGTGCGTGGTTGTAATAAAAGCTGCGGTCGAATAAATGTTTTGCGATAAACTCCCTCATTTCTTCTTCATTCATATTAGCAATCAACGGGCGTTTGCTTTTATTATGTATCAATCTATTATATAAAGTATCGATTGATGCCTTCAAATAAATCGAGATAACATTTTGGTCTTGCAGCAATTCATGGTTATTAGCATAACATGGCGTGCCGCCTCCTAGACCAATTATAGTTTTTTGATCAGATTGCAGCAATTCTACAAACATTTCATGCTCTAATTTTCGAAAATAAATTTCTCCATACTTTTCAAAAATCTCATTTATGGACAAATTTGCTTTTTTTTCGATGCATTTATCTAAATCGAGAAAAGGAACATTTGTAATTTTTGACAAATTTTGGGCAATCGTCGACTTTCCGCAACCCATGTAACCTAATAACACTATTTTTTTCATATTAATAAAACCTTATAAACTAAGACGTTGGAAATTTTTCTAAAAAAAAGACAAATTTATAATAAAAATGCTTGGAAACTTCGAAAAAAACTCCTTATATTTGCACCCGCATTCAAGAAACGAATATGACTCGATAGCTCAGTCGGTAGAGCACATCACTTTTAATGATGGGGTCCTGGGTTCGAGCCCCAGTCGGGTCACAA
>NZ_SJTF01000025.1 GCF_004634245.1 Flavobacterium foetidum | reverse complement strand
CGGGAGAAAATTAAACGATTCTGAAGTCAAAAAAACTTTGAATCTTTGAACCTTTGCAACTTTGTCTCTTTAAAACATTACTTATATGTCGTAATCACGCTACTTGTCGTTTGATTATTATGGCGAGTATATCCTTTGGTTTTCTCATTAAGACATTTTAAAAAAATATTTCTCCCGCCGATTTTGCAGATTAAACAGATAAAAAGTATATCCAAAAAAATCCAATCTGCAAAATCTGCGGGAGAAAATTAAACGATTCTGAAGTCAAAAAAACTTTGAATCTTTGAACCTTTGCAACTTTGTCTCTTTAAAACAAAAGCAAATCTTTTTAGAATTTGTAGGCAACACCAACTCTAAAGTTTCTTCCCGGTTCTGACTGCCAGTAGTAAGCATCAAGCCATTGGTAATACGAACCGCTATAAAGATATTTATCTAATATATTGAATACGTTAGCCGTAACTTTTACATTTCCGATTTCATAAGACAAACCTCCGTCTAACTTAAAGTAAAAAGGCAATTTTTCAAGACCTGCGCCCCATGTATCCGTCTGACGTCCGTCAAGGAAAGTTCCTCCAATAGAAGCCCCAAATCCTTTTAATTTACCATTTTGAACAGTATAGTTCAACCATGCATTTGCTGTATGTTTTGCATATCCTGGAACAATATCTCCTACATTAATACCACTTACATTAGATTCGGTTACAACAGATTCAGTAAAAGCATAATTTGCTATAAGATTAAGTCCGTCAAATATTTTTCCTCTTAAGTCAAATTCAACACCTTGAGCTCTTTTTTCTCCCAAAATCATAGATAATGGATTTTGAGGAGTGCCTTTTGGATCTGATGTTAATTCATTTTTCTTTATAATTCTATAAGCCGATAAACTCGTATTCCATGAACCGTCAAACCAATCTTTTTTGACACCAAATTCTAAATTATTACCAGTTAACGGTCTCAATTTACCATTTGTAACTTCGGCAGATTGAGGTAAAAAAGCTTGATCGTATAATCCGTAAACTGCTAAGTCTTTAGTAATAGAAAAACTAACACCTGCACGAGGAGTGATATGACTATCTTCTTGAGGGGATTGATAACTGCTAGTCATGCTAATCCACGTGTACCTTGCAGCAAGAGTTACTCTCAATTTATTTTCAAAAAAACCCAGTTCATCCTGAATATATCCGGCAGCATATTCTGAACCATAAAGTCCTCCTGCCCTTTGGCTTAGAGGTGTATCGCGATCAAATTGCGGGAAACCATTAGAAGGAGTTCCGTAATTAGGGTTGTAAATATTAAAAGGATTAGCCGCAGTATCAAGGTTATGAGATTGTCCCCAATCTGCCATATAATCTTTGTCACCCAAATCTACTCCTGCCAAAACTTTATGAGAAACAGCACCTGTATTGAATTTTCCGTTCACAAATATTTGTCCTAAAAACATATTACTATCAGCGTCCCAGATACTAGAGCCTCTAATAATCTCACCGTTACCAATAGCACCCCCTGGAGTTGCAGACGGTCCTACAGCAGAAGGCCAAGAACTGTATCCTTGCTGAATATATTTAAAATAAGAAGTTTGAGCTGTCAATTTCCAGTTATCATCAAATTTATGCTCGAATTGTAAATAACCACTATGATCCTGAATATTGGTATCTGGTAAACCTGGCGCTGTCATGGTAAAATCGCGCGGCATAGTAGCATAACCACCCGCTTTTGGACCAAAAACATAATACGAGCCAACTTCCGTCATATTTGCATATTGAAAATTGTATTCAAATGTCAGCTTAGTTTTATCATCGAATTGGTACGAGATTACGGGCGCAATTACATAACGATCATTGTGCTCAAACGGACGATGAGATCTTTTCTTTTGCGCTGCACCATTAAAACGGTATAATAATTTTCCTGCTTTATCTAATTTACCGTCAAGATCTAAGCTTACTCTGTAAAAATCATTACTTCCTACAATGGCACTTACCTCGCCTTTTGTAATTCCGGTTGGTTTTTTAGTCACCGCATTGTACAATCCGCTTGGGTCACCGCTTGAAAGCATAAATCCTGCCGGTCCTTTTACAAATTCGATATGGTCAACAAAACTCATATCTTCTGTTAATGGTCCCCAGAAAGAAGAAACCACGTTAAATCCATTTCTAAAAGCCTGAATTTGAGAACCTCTCATCGTAATATTCGTGTACAAATCTCCCCAGTGTTCGAGGCGAACAGCACCACTCACATTACGAATTACTCCGTCGCTCATGCTTGTAATCTGCTGGTCTTTTAAGGTTTGGCCGCTTATAATTTGTACATTTTGTGGTATTTCAAGAACCGGTGTCTGTAAACGAAGCGACATTGATGGCTTGTCTTGTTTGTACTTATTTTTTGTAATCACTACTTCATTTAAATCCTCTTGACTTTCATTTAATGAAAAGTTTTTTGTAGTTGTCTTATTAGCAGTAACTACAACATTTTCTTCTATTGGAGCAATACCTACGGCACGTATTACCACAGTATAATTGCCTGGTCTTACTCTTGTAATTTCATACTGCCCAGAAACTGTTGTAACGTCAGAGTATTTTGTTCCTTTTAAGGTTACAGAAATATTTTCTGCTGGTTTATTGCCGCTTAAAGAAACTTTTCCGGCTACTTTTCCAAACTCCTGTGCCATCATGTTTAATGAGCTCAAAAGCAATACAAAAAAGCATACCTTTTTCTTAAAAATTATTTTCATTTTGGTTTGATTTTATAATTGTTGCGCAAAAGTAATTTCAAATATCGGGTTTTCCAAATTATTTTTATTCATTCTAAATAAATATAACATTTTGCAATAAATTAGCAAAAAAAAATTGCTACAGATTAATAATTCTAAACCCGTTGGGCGAAATTATTTTTTTCAATTCTATAAAATTAGCTTGGATATAAATCTGTCTAAATCTGCTTTAATCTTTTTGAATCTGCGTGAAAAATGTATAAGCAAAAGGATTTCATGCAGATTTTAGCAGATCAAATCAGATTTTAATTCTTAAATGAAGTTATTTCACCCAACGGGTAATTCTAAGTTATTTCTTTATAAATATTAATCTACATTAAGTATTATAGCGGTAATCAATTCTTATCTTTATACTTTCGAAATCAGAAACAAATTCATTTAATAAAAATCCGATATGAAATCAAATACCATCAGAACAGTAGCCATTGTGGGTTATAACAGAATTCCGTTTGCACGTGCTAATACTGCCTACTCAACGGTAGGAAATCAAGAAATGATGACTGCTGCTCTAAATGGTCTTATCGATAAATACAATCTAAAAGGAAAATTATTGGGCGAGGTTGCCGGTGGCGCTGTAATCAAGCATACCTATGACAACAATCTAATCAGGGAATGTGTGATGAAAACCAATCTTGACCCCGCTACTCCTGCCTGCGATTTACAGCAAGCTTGTGATACCGGAATTGAAAGTGCTGTGTACATTGCCAACAAAATCGCACTCGGACAAATTGAATCTGGAATTGCTGGCGGTGTAGATTCTATTAGTGATATGCCGATTGCAGTAAGCGAAAAACTTAGAAAAGTCTTATTAGAAGCGAGACAAGCAAAAACATTGGGTAGCAAAATCAAAACATTTTTAAAACTTCGCCCAAAAGATTTCTCTCCTTTGGTACCCAAAAATGAAGAATCGCAAACTGGACTTTCGATGGGCGGACACACTGAGATTACTGCAAAACACTATAAAATATCTAGAGAAGAACAAGACGAATTTGCTTTGAGAAGTCATTTGAATATGGCAAAAGCTTATGACGAAGGCTTTTTTGATGATATGATTACACCTTTCAACGGATTAGAAAAAGACAATAATCTTAGAAAAGACAGCACTATTGAAAAACTTGCAAAATTAAAACCCGCTTTTGATAAGGTAAACGGTACTCTAACAGCCGGAAATTCTACACCTTTAAGCGACGGAGCGTCTTGTATTCTTCTGGCCAGCGAAGAATGGGCTCAGGAACAAGGACTTCCAATTTTGGCATACATTACTTTCGCAGAAATTGCCGCTATTGAATACGTTAAAAATCAGCAGAATCTTTTATTGGCCCCCATATTTGCCGCTTCTAGGATGTTGGAAAAAGCAGCATTAAACCTTCAGGATTTTGACTATTACGAAATTCATGAAGCTTTTGCCGCACAGACTTTGGCCACTTTAAAAATTTGGGAAAGCCCTGAATTGAGTGCCGAAATTGGCCTGAAGAAAACACTTGGAGCAATCGACCGAAATAAACTGAATGTCAAAGGAAGCAGTCTGGCAGCAGCACATCCATTTGCCGCAACTGGTGGGAGAATTATAGGTGTAATGGCAAAATTATTAAACGAAAAAGGTTCTGGAAGAGGATTTGTTTCTATTTGTGCTGCAGGCGGCCAAGGAGTTACTATGATTATTGAGAAACTCGTTGGGTGAAATTATTTTCAACACATAGAAACATAGTTTAACTAAACTTAAAAAAAGGCGTTTCACTAGTTTAAATGCACGTAGTTTAGCTATGTGTGGAAACTTGTTTCTTCCATTTTCTTTTTTCGGCACAAAAAACTATGCTTCTATGTGTTAAAATGCTTTTATTTTTTAATTACACCCAACGGGTTATTGAGAAATAATTTCAAGTTCTTTTTTATTTTCCGCAGATTTGGCAGATTGAGTAGATTATATAATTTTGAAAAAAAATCTGCCGAATCTCCCAAATCTGCGGGAGAAACTCTAATCAATATTTAGATTAAACTTTGTGTACAGCTTCGAAAAAAACTTTTCGCCCTAGCGCCTTCGCGGCAAAAACAAATGGCAAAATTTAAACCACAAAATAAGGAGACAAAATATCTTCAAAATTATAAAGACCTTTCTCTTTCTCTTTTAAATTTTCAGCAACAAAAATGACTCCATTGCCAAACGCTTCACGCGAAATAGATTCGTGTATAAGTCTAACCGTTTGGAAAGGAAATCCGAAAATAACCTCGTGTTTTCCTACAATCCCTCCTGCTCGAACCGAATTGATATTTTCTCTGTCGACATCAAGAGCCTCGGCAATTTTAACAGCCGTACCAGAAGTGCCTTGTTTTGTTTTAAAATGTTCCTCATTCACTTCAATATCAACCCATGGAGCGATTTTCTTTAAGAACTTGGCTGCAAACAGTAGATAATTTACGCCAAGCGTAATATTCGGAGACCAAAACACAGTTGTTTTTTTTGCTAGTTCTTTTAAGAATTTTATTTCCTTGTCTTTGTAATGCGAAATTGCCGAAATGATTTTTATTTTTTTCTTTGCGGCAACTTCTCCATAGGTATAAATGCCGCTATCTGACGAAAAATCAATAATAGCGTCTACTGGATGCTTTTCTAGTAATTCCTCGATTGAAGTTTTTGAACTAGAATAGATGACACCGGGTTCATCAGACTCAACACCAAAAAATTCTGAAACCGATCTGTTTTCTAAGACTTTACTTTGTCTTAAAACCCATTCTAGCGAGAATTTTTCGTTTTCCAGCAGTATTGATGCTACTGATTTTCCAGTCTTTCCAAATCCGATTAGTCCTATTTTCATATATTATAATTTTATTTGAGCTTGAAACTCGTTAGAAGAAATTTGACATTTTTAAGAGATGGCAGACTAAGAAAGTCTGCTTTTATTGTTCTTTTAAAAATATCCTTATTTTATAAAAATAGAAATTTTATAACAATTTTACTAATCAAAACAGCTAATAATAACAATTGACAGGCTTCTTAACAAGATTTTTTCTGCTAATGACTATTTTGTTCTGCTAACCTGTTGAGTGAAATTTTTTTTCAATTCTAATAAATCAGCCCAGCTAAATCTGTCTAAATCAGTCTAAATCTGCTTTAATCTATATGAATCTGCGTGAAAATTTATAAGCAAAAGGACTTGACGCAGATTTTAAAGGATTTTAGCAAATCAAATTAGATTTTAATTCTTGAAAGAAGCTATTTATTCTATTCCCCCAACGGGTTCTCCTAATTTTGGAATCTATTTTAGGCAAAATTTATTCTGTTTGCAGCTAAATTTTTACACCTGTTTTGAGCTGCGCAATCTGTTGCTTATACTAAAAAAAATAGCAATAAAAAAATATTCAGCAGCACCCATCTTAACATATTTTCTGTAGATTTATCGCCTGATTCCCCAAATTTAAATCAGTAAATAATGGCTTACAATAATAATGAATTGCTCCGCTTTTTAGATGCTCAGAATAAATTGTATTTGACAGCTCTTAACGAAATCAAAAAAGGTAAAAAAGAATCTCCATGGATGTGGTTTATCTTTCCTCAAATAAAAGGAATGGGTTCTAGCGACACTTCAAAGTTTTATGAAATCAAGAATGCAGACGAAGCAATAGCTTTTTTAGAACATCCCATTTTAGGAAAACATCTTGTAGAAATTACCGGTGAACTGATTAAAAATGAAGAAAAAACTGCCGATGAAATATTTGCCTCTCCCGATCTTGAAAAACTGAAGTCTTGTATGACTTTGTTTGCGAGTATTCAAAATACAGAACCTGTTTTTCAAGAAGTTCTGCATAAATATTTCGACGGATCGTCTGATTTTCATACGTTGCAGCTTCTTTATAATAACCTTTAAAAGCTTTCTTAGAATTTTATTATCTAAGTTGTACATATTTTAAGGCTGGTTGTTTATATTTGCAACCTTGTTGCGTATTTTCAATTAAAAAAACGCACAATTCAGTTCCAGGAATGAAAAAGAAAATGATCATCATCAATTTGCTGATGTCTGTTATGGTATTGTCTGCAATGCTATTTCAGACCGTTCATTCCTACGAGCATTTTTTAAAGCAGTTAACAGAAAAATCCTGCCACCATCATACAACTGAAAACAAACAGGAAATTACACACAGCCACGACAACGATTCTCAGTGTCACATCTGTCATTTCAGCTTTAGCACTTATATTCCTAGTACTTTTCAGTCGGTTGTTTTTCAAAAAACCGCTGTATATGTTGCATCAGTTTTTGGTTATTGCAAAACTGTTTCAACCAGCTTCAAAGGAAGTCTTTTTGCCTTAAGGGCACCTCCCACTTTAGACTAGTTTACAATTTCAGGTATTCAACGCTTCGTTTCCTAAAAAACGGAAAGAACACGTTTTTGTTTCTTTTGGAAATAAAGAAAACTCTTTCCAATTTCCGACGGTCTACTGAATTTCATTGTAAACATTCACTAAAAAACAAAAATCATTATTTCGGATATTTTCATATCTGAAGACAAGCTATTTACATACTTAATAATAAATCATAAACTTATGCTTACAGCAAAAAATCTGACCAAAAAATATGGTGATTACACTGCTTTGAATGCGCTAAACTTAACGATTAAGGAAGGAGAAATATTTGCGCTTTTAGGTCAAAATGGAGCCGGAAAAACCACTACAATCAATCTTTTTCTCGGTTTCATCGAACCAACATCTGGCGAATTGGAAATCAATAACATATCGGTTACAGAAAATGCTCAGGAAACAAAAAAACATGTCGCCTATATACCCGAAACTGTAATGTTGTATCCAAATTTGACGGGGTTGGAAAATCTTAAATTTTTCTCCTCATTAGCGGGATTTAACTATTCTAAAGGGGAATTGACTTATTTCTTAAATAAAGCAGGACTACAGGTTTCTGCTCACGACAAAAACCTCGGAGGTTATTCTAAAGGAATGCGTCAGAAAGTCGGAATCGCAATTGCAATCGCTAAACAGGCGAAAGTACTGTTGCTGGACGAACCCACAAGTGGTTTAGACCCAAAAGCTTCTAACGAATTTTCGCAGATCTTAAAAGAGCTTTCGGCAGACGGAACCGCAATTTTAATGGCCACTCACGATATCTTCAGAGCAAGAGAAGTCGCTTCTCATATCGGGATTATGAAACAAGGAAACTTGGTTACGGTTATTGAAGCTGCAAAAATTTCGGCCAACGAGCTTGAGGATTTGTATTTACAGACAGTTTAAACCATCTCATTTCAAAAAATGAAACATTTATTCCTCCCAGCTTTTTTGATCGTTAATCTGACAGCAATTCACGCACAAACGCAAAACGCAAAAGTGCAGGACAGCACAAAGCAGGATTCGACAGCATCAAAACACAATGAACTGCAAACCGTTGAAATTATCGGTCGTTCGGCGAAAAAATACAATAGCGATTATTCTTTTTCGGCTACAAAAACGGCATCTTTAAACAAAGATATTCCGCAGTCAATTGCTACCGTCACTAAAGAGTTAATTGCTGATAAAGCTGCTTTTTACTTGGCCGATGCAGTAAAAATGACCAGTGGCGTAATTCCGGCGAGTTATTATAATCAATATACGATTAGAGGAATCAGTCAGAACGAAGAGGGACAGATTATTAACGGAATGCGAACGCGGCAATTTTACTTTCTGCAGCCTTTAACCAGCAATATCGAGCGTGTGGAAGTGATAAAAGGTCCGTCGAGTGCGTCATTTTCGTCGGTTGATCCAGGCGGAAGCATCAATATGGTGACCAAAAAACCTTTGGCTGTTGACCGAAAAGAAATCAGCATGAGCGTGGGCAGTTTTAGCACTCTACGTGGAACTCTAGATTTTACGGGTCCTATCAACGAATCAAAAAACCTTTTGTATCGTGTCAATGGAGCTTACCAACAAGCAAAATCCTTTCGTGATTTAGTAAATAATAAATCTTTCCTGATTTCGCCTTCGTTCAGTTATATTCCGAATGAGAAAACGGCAATCAATACCGAATTGATTCTAAGCGACATGACCGGAATTCTGGACCGCGGACAGCCTATTTTTGGAGCAGTTGCCGGACAAACTAGTTTAAGCAAAACCCCCATTAGCCTTAATCTGGCAGCTCCGAGTGATTACTTCAAATCAAAAGAAATGATTTTGATGACCAATCTTGCTCATAAATTTACTTCTAGAATCGGCTTTAATGCTTCGTACATGAAACAAACCTGGACAGAAGATCTTCAGGAACACAGAACGACAAATGCTTTTGCTGTTGACATGAACAACCAGCAAGTTTCTAGCCTTGCTATGATGCAGTTTGTACAACGCCAGCAAAACTGGGATATTGACAATTTGAGCGCCTATCTGAATTTTGATGTAAAAACAGGAAAACTCAATCATAAATTGTTGGTAGGATATGATTTAAATAGTTGGAATAAAAACAAAGGCGGCGGGCAAAATGCTGCCAGAGGTTATGTATTGAATGATGGAACCGTTGCGAGCACTTTTGTTCCGGCGAATGCTTCTAACTATCAAACAGTGACTATAGACGGTGTTACGATGCCGAAACCAAATGTTGAGTATTTCAATTTGAACAATCCGAAATATACGCTTACAAGTCCTGAGGATTATACGCTAAATGTACGAACTGCGCTTCCTTCAGCTTTAACGACAACAAATGCAGTTTACATTCAGGATCAGATTCAGTGGGAAAAATTCATTTTTCTGTTGGGACTAAGAAACGAGCGGTTTGAAGACATTACCAACTATGAAACCAGCAATGAATTGAAGGTTAAAAAATCGGCATTGCTGCCAAGAATCGGAATCACGTATGCAGTTAACAAAGCGATAAATATTTATACGACGTATCTCGAAGGTTATCAGCCACAATCGAACACGGTTACCTTAATGCCTCAAACGGGATCTTTGCCTGGCGGAAGTTTGTTTGATCCTTTGGAAAGCGATTTGAAGGAAATCGGCATCAAAACAACATTTCTGAACAATTCGATGAGCTTTAATGCTGCGATTTATGAAATCAATCAGAAAAACATTTTAATGAATGCGAATGATGCTGCAAACCCTGATTTGTTGGTAACAAGAGGCGCAGAAAGAAGCCGTGGTTTTGAATGCGATTTGGCCGGCTACATCACACGCGATTGGCAGATTAATGCATCGTATAGTTACATCGATGCCGAAATCATAAAAGACAGCAATCCAGCCTTAATTGGTGCCAGAAAGCAAAACACGCCAAAAAACAGCGCTAATTTATGGACACGTTACAATTTTGCTTCAGATTCGGCTTTCAAGGATTTGGGAATTGGTGTCGGAATGCAGTATCAAAGCAGTAAAGTGCCTTGGTTTACACGCGATTTTACGCTGCCTGACTTTACCATTTTTGATGCAGCAATTTTTTATAAGCCAAGCAAAAGCAATGTGCAGATTGCCGTTAATGCGGGCAATTTATTAAATAAAACGTATTGGCTCGGTGCCCAGAATTATCTACGATTATTTCCGGGAAGCCCAAGAAATGTGAGCCTTACCGTAACTTATAAATTTTAATTTATATGAAATTATTACAAACAGAATTTCTAATAGCGAGACATTTTCGAAACTCCGTTTTTAAAAACGCCGCTATTTATATCATAACCATTTTTATTGGACTGCTGTTGTTGTATGCCGCTTTTTCGGGCTGGGACAATTATAGAAGCCAAAACGAAACCAGCGAAAAATACCAGCACGAATCTCGAGAAGACTGGTTGAAAAATCCGGATAAAAATCCTCATCGTATGGCACACTACGGAAACTTTGCCTTTAGAAAAAGCTCTTCTTTAAGTGTTTTTGAATTTGGAATGGAGCCGTTCTTCGGAAATGCCATTTTCCTTGAAGCGCATAAACAAAATACTGCCAATTTCTCTGAAGCCGGTTTTTCTAACAGCATGCTTCGTTTTGGCGAAATAAGCATAGCGATGGTGCTGCAAATTTTGTTGCCGTTATTGATTTTTTTCATCGGATTTAATTCGGTTGCCTACGAAAGAGAAAACGGAACTTTAAAAATCTTTTTGAGTCAAGGCGTAAGCTGGAAACAGCTTCTAACTGGCAAAACACTCGGAATTGCAAGCGTGGTGATGATTATTTTTATTCCGACCATAATGGTATTGGTTTTTATCTGGCTATTGCTTCAAAATTTCAGCATTTCTGCAGATGAAGTCATCAAAATGATTCTTTTTGTCTTTTTCCATTTCGTTTATCTGATGTTTTTCTGTGTGACTGCTGTTTTGGTTTCAGCATCAAGCAAAACATCCAAAAAAGCGTTGGTTTCATTAATCGGAATCTGGCTGATTTTTACCATCATTCTTCCGAGAACAACGCAGGCGATTGGAGCTTATTTGTATGAAGCGCCTTCTAAAATCAAGTTTGGAAGCGATATCGAAAAAGATATTTTAAAACAAGGCGACAGTCATAATCCTAACGATGTTCATTACAAAGCGATAAAAGATTCTTTGCTGCGAGTTTACAAAGTCGATTCTGTACAGAAACTGCCTTTTAATTATTCTGGATTTATTATGACAGAAGGCGAAAGAATCAGTTCTAACATCTACAATCAGCATTTGGAGGAATTGCTTAAAATTTATGCTAAGCAAAACAGTTTTTCAAAAGCCGTTTCATTCCTTAATCCGTACATCGCCATGAAGAATTTATCGATGGGATTATCTAATACCGATTATGATTCCTATATCGATTTTCAGAAACAGGCAGAAGTTTACCGTTACAATATGGCGCAGAAAATGAATGCGTTGCAGGTAAAATACATCAGCAACAAAAAGCCAGGACCAAACGACAAACCGCTTACAATCGGCAAAGAACATTGGGCCGATGTAGAAGAATTTCATTATGAACCAAAAGGAATTGCAGCCATCATAAAAACCGAAATCCTTTCGATAATCTCGATTACGCTTTGGATAATAGGCTTTTTTGTTCTTGTTCTTTTTGCTTCAAAAAAACTTAAAGCAGTCTAAATTATGTTACAACTCTTATTTAAAAATTTTTTACGTTCGAAGGGAACCAAAGCCGGATTGCTGTTTTTACTGATTATTAGCCTTATAAGTCTTTTAATCGGGCGTCAGTTTCAGCAAAAACAAGAAAACAATATTGCAGAAGCCGCGGTTTACCAAAAAGAACATATTGCTAGAAATGCCGCATTTCATAAAGATGAAATCGGACTTTTATTGTACTATATCAAGTTTTCATTAGTCAATAAAACACTGCCAATAAACAGTCTGGCTATCGGACAGCGAGATGTCAATCCGTCGATTCAAAGCGTGACGATTCGCGGACTGGAAGGACAGAAATACGATTCGGAACTCAATAATCCGAGCAATCTTCTTGCAGGAAACATCGATTTCAGTTTTGTGCTTTTGTACCTCTTCCCTCTTTTGATTATTGCATTTTCGTATAATCTTATTTCAGAAGAAAAAGAATCAGGAACTTGGAAAATTGTCGCTGTACAAAGTCAAAATACCTTTTTATACATCCTAAAACTGTTTTATGTCCGAATCCTGAGCTTAACCGCTCTTATGACTTTGGTGCTTTTGGCTGCGGTATTAGTACTGCAGATTCCGTTAGACAAATCATTTGCCGTTTTTTACGGAATTACTGTTTTATATATATTGTTCTGGTTTGGGGTTTGTTTTTTTATTGTCTCGCTTCAGAAAAATTCAAACTTCAATGCGGTTATTTTGCTCACAATCTGGTTATTTCTGATCATAATTCTTCCTGCTGGAATTAATACCTATATCATCAATAAGTACAAAGTTCCTGAGGCATTAGAATTAACACTCACACAACGAAATGCCTATCACGAAAAATGGGATATGGATAAAACTGAAACGATGGAAAAGTTCTACAAACATTATCCGCAGTTTAAAAAGTATGCTTTGCCGGAGAAAGAATTCAGCTGGCTTTGGTATTACGCGATGCAGCAAATGGGCGACGATGAATCTTCGGTTCAGTCTAAAGATCTAGAATCAAAATTAGAACAGCGAAACCGTGCCAGCGAATTGATTGCACAATTTATACCGACACTTCATACCCAAATTCAACTAAATGAAATTGCAAAATCAGACTTGCGAAACCAGCTTTTGTTTTTAAAAGAAACCACAAAGTTTCATGAAAAACTACGATTGTATTTTTATCCAAAAATCTTTGACAATGCTCCTGTAGATAAAGAAAATTGGGAGAAATTTAAAGTAGAGACTTTTACAGACGCAACCGAAATTAGTTTCCTAAAAGCATTTTTGCCCTTATTGCTTTTTAATCTTTTGTTGATTGGTTTTGGATGGCGGAATTTTATGAAGACCTTATAATTACTTTACCGCAAAGACAGCGCAAAGTTCGCAAAGATTTAGCATAGCCAATGGGTTCAACCATTGGTTCCTAATCGAATTAACATAATCTACGTACCCAAGGTTGAAACCTTGGGCTATGTTTTACACAGAGTTCGCAAAGATTTGTAAAAAAACTTTGCGAACTTTGCGTTTAAAATAAAACCTTTTCTGAATAAAATTTCTCAAAACATTCAATAATTTTATTTTATTTAGAATTAATATAAATAAACTTTTATATTTGCCGCTTTCTTGCAAATTAAAGTACTTTTTTAAATTTACTTAATATTGCTTTTCCTAAGTAAATTTTGTTTGATGAACACCAATAACAGTTTCGAATTAGATCTTTTTAAATCCTTTAAGGAAGGAGACGAAACTGCCTTTAAATTTTTCTACGATAAATATTTCAGAAGAATCCAGTCATTCAGCATTCAGTTTATTTATGATGCCGATGAAGCCGAAAATCTGGCACAGGAAGCTTTACTTCACTTATGGCAAAGCAGAGAAAATATAGATTCTCTTAACGGAATCAAAGCTTTCGTGTTTACGTATGCCAAATCGAGATGCTTAAATTTAATCCGCCATAATAAGGTAAAGGATAAATTTAAAAACGAACACCTAAACCAAAAAGAAAGAGAACTGGACATTGAAGTTCTTAATTCGATTCAATTCGACACCTTAGAATTGACCGAATTAGAACGTATCATTCAGGAATCTGTAGACGATTTACCTCCCAAAACTCGAGAAGTTTTCATAAAAAAACGTTTTGAAAACAAAAAAAACGCCGAAATCGCAGCAGAAATGCAAGTGACCTTAAAAGCTGTAGAAGCCCATATGACAAAGGCTTTAAAGATTTTAAAGACCAAACTTTCAGATTATATGTTCTTGATTTTTATTCTTATTTATAATAATTAAGAATAAAAGGTAGGGTATTTTAATTCTGAGGTGTACTTATTATGGCGAGAAGATTTAAAACGCATTTATGACATCAGAAATACTTAACAAATACCTTTCAAACGAAGCTTCGGAACAAGAAGTACAGGCACTTTTTGAATGGATCGAAGCATCGGAAGAAAACAAACAGCAGTTTATAGCGGCAAAAAAAGCATGGGTACTAAATGCTTTGACCGAAAATACAATAACAGATGCTGTTCCGGTAATCCCAATGAAGCCAAAAAATAAAATTCGACAGTTTATGCGCTATGCTGCCGTACTTTTAGTTTTTGTCGGATTAGGATCGACGGTTTTGTTGTTTACTGAAAAAACAAAAGAGACAAAAGAAATTGTTCTGGAACTTGGCGACGGCCGTTTAGAAAACTATTCTCAAAAAAATCAGAGCTCGCTTTTTAATGACAAAGGAATTTTAGTAGCTAAAAAATTTCCAAATCATATGGTCTATTTTGGAAAAACAGCCGACAGCGAAGTACAATACAATACGTTGAAGATTCCGTACGGCAAACGATTCAAAATCACCCTTTCAGACGGAACAATCGTGAGTTTAAATTCCGGCACAACTTTTCGCTATCCGGAACAATTCGGAATCAACGGAAACCGAAACGTTTATCTAAGCGGAGAAGCTTTTTTTGAAGTAGCAAAAGACCAAAATCACCCGTTTATTGTGAATGCAAATCAGGTAGATATTAAAGTTTTGGGAACAAAATTTAATATCAGTGCTTATCCTGAAAATCCTACCGTAAACAGTACATTGATCGAAGGAAGCATTCAGATGTACGAAACCTCAGATTCTTTGAATTCTATAATTCTGGAGCCATCCCAAATGGCAACATGGAGCAGCAATTCAAAGAAAATTACTGTAAAAAATGTCGATACTGCCTTTTACAATGCCTGGACAAAAGGAGAATTAGCATTTAAGGACACCCCATTTTCTACCATCGCCAAGATTATTCAGCGTACCTACGACGTTGAGATTATCAATCAAAATTCTGACTTGGCCAGACAGAATTTTACCGGAACGATAAAAATCAGCGAATCTAGCGTAGAGAATATTTTAGATCTTCTAAAGCGAGACACGCCATTTCATTATTCTATTGACCAAAAAACAATTACCATTACCAATCCACGATAAATAAATTAACATGACATTTTCGATATCACCCGTTTTAAGAAAAATTCTGTTTTTCTTAGCACTCTTTATATCCGGATTTAAAGGATTTTCGCAGCAAAAATTAATTACCATACATGCCAAAAATCAGCCTATAAGCGTAATTATCAAATCAATTGAAGAACAAAGCGATTTTAGAATAATTTACAATGCCAGAAAAATAGACGCTGAGCAGCTGGCCGATTTAGACATTAACAATGCTACTTTAGAAACTGTGTTAAAGCAGTTGCTGAAAGGAAAAAATATTTCTTACTACATTCAGAAAAAACAGGTTTTACTCACCAGCACCACTCCTGACAGCTCTGAAAATCAACAAGAAAAAGAAC
The DNA here is from genome assembly GCF_004634245.1 of Flavobacterium foetidum. Taxonomy (GTDB): domain Bacteria; phylum Bacteroidota; class Bacteroidia; order Flavobacteriales; family Flavobacteriaceae; genus Flavobacterium; species Flavobacterium foetidum. Next base: position 15,521 of record NZ_SJTF01000025.1, on the reverse strand, counting down.
GTTTTATTACTGGAATTGTTTACGATGCCAAAAGCAAATTACCGCTTCCGGGCGCAACTGTTCGCATCAAAGGAATGGGAAATGGCGGTATGGGCGCTATCACCGACTTTAACGGGAAATTTGCATACCAGCTAACCGGAAATGATATTCCGAATCTAGTACTTGAAGTCGGTTTTTTAGGAATGCAGACGCAATCGCAAAAAGCGGGTACTAAAAAACTATTTTCTTTTTTCCTTGAAGAAGCTGCAGACGAATTAAATCCTGTAGTTATTACTTCTTCTTATGGAACATCAAAAATGAAAGAAGAAATTGTGGGGAGTATTTCAAATATTACTGCAAAGGATATTCCAGTGCAACAGGCCTCAGAAAGTATAGACAAAATGCTTGAAGGTCAGATTGCAGGTGTTTTAATCGAAAATACTTCTGGTGTTGGCGGACCAGTAAAAATCAATATTCGTGGTCAGGGTACATTAAAATCCTTAACAAATTCAATTTTAGGAACTTCATCTCAGCCTTTGATTATTATTGATGGTGTTATTATGAGTGAACAATATGGTATTGATAATGAATATTTTGACGGCGGAAGGCTTGCTGAAGGATTATCAAATCCTCTTGCCATGATCTCAACTGATAATATTGAAGATTTTACGGTTTTAAAAGATGCAGCGGCTGTAGGTATCTACGGAGCTGATGGTGCGAATGGTGTCGTTCTGATTACTACAAAAAAAGGAAAGAAAGGCGATACGAAATTCGGTTTTTCAAACCAGTTTGGAGTTTCGTCAGCAATCAATCAAATAAAATACTTAAATGGTGAACAATACACTAATTTAAGAAATGATTATTTAAGAAACACAACTCCAGGATACGTTAATGTGCCGTATAATGGAATAAATACAAGCTGGTTCGATTTATTAAACAAAAACGGAATTTATAATAAATATAATTTTAGCGTTTCTGGAGCTGACACAAAATTCACTTATAGAACCAACATAACCTATTTAAAAATTGATGAACCTCAACTGGGCAACAATACAAAACAAATTAATGGTGGAATTAATGTAGGGTATAAAGGATCTAAATGGAGCGCCAATCTATCTCTTAATCCAAGTTTTATCAAAAAAGATGCGCCAAATATCTACTATGATTTTGCTTATGTCCCAAATTTATCTCCTTATAATGCAGATGGATCATACTCTCTATTAGGTGTTTCGGGCGGAAATACTGGAGGAAACCCTCTTGCTGCAATCGAACAAAACAAAAACGAAACTGAAACTTTTGGAATTTTAGGAAGTTTGAATTTAGGATATGAATTGAACAAAAACATCCGATTTTCGACCTTATTTGGTATTGATTACGTTGATAAAACACAAGACCGTTATTTTTCTGGAGAAAATGAGAGCGGACAAAACAATGGAACTTTTGTCTTAGGAGGCGATACTTATAATAACTGGGGAAGAAGACTGATAAACAACCGAAATTCTACTAAATGGAACTGGCAGGGACAAATGTTGTTTAATAAGGACATCAACCCAAACAACTCTATTGATGGAGTGATTGGATTTGAGCTTTCCGAAGAAAAAGCAAACTTTGAGTATGCTTCTGCATCTGGTTTTGTAAATCCGAATGTGATCAACAGAATCGAAGACTCAATGCAAGATGATGATCCTGCAACACCAAACATTGACGAATCTACAAGACGACAAGTGAGAGGATGGGAAATCAGCTATAATTCAAGAGTTTCGGCATTTGCTCAAATAAACTATAACTACAAAAAGAAATATTATGCTTTGGCCAATTTTAGACGTGATGAAAGTTCTGTTTTTGGTGATGATGCAAATGTGGCTTTTAATAGCGGAGCAGGTTTAGCATGGATTTTGAACAATGAAGATTTCTTAAAAAATACTTCATGGATTGATCTTTTGAAATTAAAAATAAGCTACGGTTCAACTGGTAATTCAAGAATTGGCTCTTATCGTTCAAAAGGACTTTATACAGTATCTCAAAATGGATACAACGGAAATATCGGCGCGACTTCTAGCGTATCTCCAAATGGAAATTTAAGCTGGGAAAAAAATGTAAAATTTAATACCGGCATCGATTTTAACATATTTAATTTCATAGACTTATCTTTAGAATATTATTATGACAGCCTATCAGATTTGATCACTTCTCGTGATATTCCAAGTGAAACAGGTTATACATCTGTGCAATTAAATGCGGCAGATATGTACAATAAAGGATTTGAATTTTCTACGAGATTTAGATGGTTTAAAAAAGACAAATTCAAGTGGTCGACTACCTTCAACATCGCTACAGTCGATAATAAAGTTACCAACTTGGTTGGTTTAGGAAGCGATTATGCTCAGGCAAATATTGCTTTGGCACAAAAAATTGGTTACAGTACGACTACAATCTGGGGAGTAAACTGGGTTGGTGTCGATCCTGCAACAGGACGTGACTTAATCAAAAAAAATGGACAAGTTTATGATGCTGCAACTTACAATAGACTATTTACCAATGCTGACTGGGAGCCAATTGGAGATACACAACCTAAAGCTTTTGGAGGTTTTGCTAATAGAATTACATACAACAAGATTACCTTGTCTATAAATGGTTCGTTTCAATGGGGCGGAGATAAGTTTGTATCAGACCAGATTATTTCTAAAACTAATACAACATCAAACAGAAATATGTCTGTAAATGCTTATGATTATTGGAGAAATCCTGGGGATATCGTTTCTCAACCTGCTCCAAGCAACAATACTTTGATTTCAAACATGAGTAAATATGTTTATGATGCGACTTACATCAAAATCAACAACATTAATTTGAGCTACGATGTTCCGATTAAAAATACTTTTCTGGATTCTCTAACCATTTTTGCTGATGTTTCTAATGCGCTTTATTGGTACAAAGAAAAAAGCCCAGCGGGAATGAATGGTATTCGCGAATTTAGTTACACTTATCCACAAGCAAGAACTATTTCATGTGGTCTTAATACAAAATTTTAAAAAAGATGAGATATTTTAAAAACATAAAATTTATACTGTTTACAGCAATACTTTTGTCATTGCAAGGCTGCAGTGATTTTTTAGAACAAGAACCTGGTACTCAAATATCAATTACAGAACAATTAAAAACCAAACAAGGTGTTTTACAGGCATTAAATGGGGTTTATGGTTCTCTTGAATCTAATTTACGCGGAGGAAATTTTGCCGTATACTCAGATCTTCAGGGAGGAAATATAAAATTCACTCCTTCGATAACGCAAAGTACAAAAGGACAGATTAGTACTCCCAGTACAATTGCAAACATTTATGCGTTTGATGATATTTCGAATACTTCGAACTTAGCTTATTTTTATAGTAACAGCTATACAATCATAAATTTATCTAACTTAATTTTAGAATTTACAGATGCTTTAACTGACGCAACTGATGCAGAAAAAAATCAAATAAAAGCTCAGGCATTGACCATTAGAGCTTATGCCCACTTTTTGTTAAGTGAAGTCTACAGCCAGAATTATGGCTTTACTGAAGACGCATCGCATTTAGGAATTGTGTACAGTACAACTTCTCTAAACGACGGACTTAAATATCCTGCAAGAGAAACTGCTGCCAACACTTATAAACTTCTTGTTGAGGATTTAACTGCAGCATTAAATTTATACTCAGATGCAACTCTTTTGAGTGGTCCTGTATATTCTTATTTCACGAAAACAAGTGCTCAAGCGCTTTTAGCAAGAGTTTATTTAGCTAAAAAAGATTGGCAGAACGCTTATAATATTTCAAATGACATCATTACAGGTTCAGGAGTAAATTTGGTTAGTTCTTCAGATTATATCTCTGAATGGGCAAAACCAGATCTGCCAGTTTCTGAAATTCTATTAGAATTTTCAATTCCAAGATCAACAGATGGAGTGTCAAGTGGATCCATGTCGGCTCATTTTGGTTACACTACTGACACGTCGTACGGAAATTATGTTGCTTCAGAAGATCTAATAAATTTATATGAAACGTCAGATATCCGAAGACAATTGTTTCAAGTACAATCAATCTCGACTATTGTAAATTTACAACCTGTTAATCGCAACTATTATTTTACAAGAAAATTTCAAGGAAATCCAGGTTATGTAGCTTTTAGACTAAGTGAACAATATTTAATTCGTGCAGAAGCCTCTCTTGAGCTTAACAATACCGCACAAGCCAAAGAAGATATAAATACAATCCGAATCAGAGCAAATGCAAGTACCCTCAGTGATACTGAAAACCTAAGAGATGCTTTATTCTTAGAAAGAAGAAAAGAACTTTGTTTTGAAGGTTTCTTATTTTTTGATATCGCCAGAAATAAAAAAGATGTTTCGAGAAACGATGGATGTATTTCATTGAACTGCAGTATTACTTATCCTTCCTCAAAATATGTATTGCCAATACCAAGAAACAACATTAATCTTAACCCAAACCTAAAGCAAAATGAATCGTATTAAAATTATATACCTAGTAAGCATCTTTGCAGCACTTGCGTCTTGTTCGAAGGATGACTATAGATTAGACAAAAGTGTTACTCCCTTTGTGAGATTTAATTTCTTAGCAAGCAGTGCTGGTGTTCCATTAGAATATCCTTCGGTTAGCACCACCATTATACCTTCATCTAGTTATGAAAACAAATCGGTAAAAACCTTAAAAGTTCCGGTTAGCTTAACCTCAATGGATTTAAAATCGCCAGTTGTAGTAAATTTCAGCACTGCTACTACAGGTGATCTCGATACTTTCAGTGTTAATCCAGAGAGTGAATTATTGTTTCAGCCAAATAAACTAACAGATACCATTTATGTTTCTTTTGATCAAAGATGGAAAAACAAGCAAGCCATTACTCTAAAATTAGAAAATGCGTCTAATCCTGAAGTTCATATTGGAAACTTAAACACTAATTCTCCAAATAATGTATTTACTATTAATTTAGAAGATGTAAGCACAACTTATACTTTTCCTGTAAAAGATTTAGTTGTAAAAGGAGAGGCAGGCGAAACGATAGATTTTAAGGTGAATTTCCCAAACGGATTTATTCCCTCAGAAATTGAAAGTGCCTCTATTTTCAAATTTACAAACGGTTTTGAATATTCTTTAACTCATGATGATTTCGGAGACAATAGAAGTTCTATTACCTATCATCTGACGCTTTTAGAAGATATTCAGAATGATGATGCTCGCTATGAAACAAAAATTAATCTTGTCAATATCACAAACTATATTGCCACTGGAAATACAAGTTTAACTATTGTAAAACCAATAAAATCTCAAAGAGATGTTCAGGCCTATCCCGCTTCCAAATTTACAGATCCAACAAATGCCTTTTATTTGACTTACGGAGAACATTGGTTTAATAACAACGAAAACTGTGCATGGATGACTTTCAACGCTTTAACTTTTCCAGTTGTTGCAACAAAAGATAATCCGAATGCTATTTTGTACAGCGATAGAGGAACATCTAATCCAAATGATGATATCTACCACGATGCCTTTAAAATCGGATTTAACGTTGCCAGCGGTACGAATACTGTAAACTCTTTTGGTTTAAAAAGATGGTTTTCTAACGAAAGTAATTCTGCAGCTATTTCTCCAGGATTTAATATTACCTCAGCGTTAGAGTTTTTCCCGGCAAATGGAACAAGCAAAACCGAAGGAACAGTTTTAGTCATTCCACAAGATATTACAATTGGATCTAGTGCTACAAATACTCATGTCATAGCAATTTCCGGTGAAGGAACATATAAAGAAATCAGTAACGGTTTATTTGAAATTTCATTTGAATTGAAACTTACCAATGACAAACTCTTTGGAGGAACGGTATCGACACAATACAGAATGTACAATAACAGAACGTACCCAAAACCGGCTGCTTTGAGTATTCCGTGCCCTAAAGAAGTTACGCTTTAGTGTTCAGTGTACAGATTTTAGTATTCAGTCGCAGTTGACAGTCTGGAACTTTTCAAGCTTTGTCAAAGTTTAAAAACTTTGACAAAGCTTTTAGCATATCAAAAAAAAATATTTCAAGTTTCAGGTTTCACGTTCTGTTGCAACCTGAAACTTGAAACCTGAAACTTCAAACAAATCAAAAAAAAACAAAAAGCAAAAAATTGAAAAAACTAATCTTCCCTATTCTTTTCCTGCTGAGCTTGACGGCTTATAATAGTGTGGAAAATCCTGATTATATTGATATTCAGGAACTCCGAAAACTGTATTCCAGTGGTGATGCTTCAAAATGGCCGGCAGCCGAATTACATGAGAGTATTGACAAATCAAAATTTCAGGACATCGGTGTGCTTCCTGCCGTTCCTTATCCCGCTTATAATCCGTATTCTAAGGAAAAAGAAAGTTTGGGGAAAATATTGTTTTTTGACCCAAGATTATCACGAAGCGGACAAATTGCCTGCGCTTCCTGCCACAATCCAGAATTGGGCTGGACAGATAATTTGACACGCTCATTTGGACATGATCGCCAGACTGGAAAACGAAATTCGATGACCATTCTGAATTCTGCTTATGCCACTTCACTGTTTTGGGATGGAAGAGCTTCAAGTTTAGAAGATCAAGCGCAGTTTCCGGTTGCTGATCCTTTGGAAATGAATGAAAAACTGACTATTGCCGTTGACAAAATCGCTAAAATTAAAGGTTACAATTCTCTGTTTACAGCTGCTTTTGGTGACAAAAAAGTGACTTTAGAGCGAATTCAATATGCCATTGCAACTTTCGAAAGATCTATCAATAGTCCGAAAAGCAAGTTTGATCAGTTTATAAGCGGAAAATCAGAAATATACACCGATCAGCAGGTAAAAGGTCTTCATTTATTCAGAACCAAAGCGCAATGTATTAACTGTCATAATACGCCTTATTTTAGTGATAATCAGTTTCATAATGACGGACAGACTTTATTCGGAACCAAAAATGAAGATTTCGGACGTTATAATGTGACTAAAGATGTAAAAGATATCGGTAAATTCCGAACGCCAACACTTCGCGAAGTGGTAAACACCAAGCCTTGGATGCATCACGGACATTTCCCTACTTTATTGGATGTTGTAGAATTGTACAATTTAGGAAATCCATCTCCTGTTCAGAAAAAATATTTGGGAACGCCAAGAGATTCCCTGATTCCGAAAGTAGATCCGATGCTTAAAAAACTGAATTTGAGTAAGGAAGAAATGGGAGATTTATTGGCTTTTATCGAAACCTTAAGTACGCCGACAAGAAGAATTATTTATCCTGAAATGCCGAAATAGCAGCAACAAAAATGATTTGTCTTTTGCTCCCAATTAATTGCAAATCTATTAAACCTTTTTCTTTTTGGAAAGGGCTTATTTTGTTTAAACTAAGGAGCACAATATGGAAAATTTTCCGATAATCTTGCAACAATGACCATTTGTCTTTTTGTAGCTTTATAAAGTATTTAAAGATGCCATTCGAAGCCAATCAATAATTATTTGCTATCTTTTTATTGATACATGAAATACCGCTTTATTCTTGATATTATTGGCGTTTCTTAAATTTGAGTCTAACTCAAAAGAAGCTTCTTCTTTTATAAAAATTACTATTATGAAAATAGATCAAATCGAAATCAAAACAAATGATATCCAGAAAACGAAAACATTTTATCAGAATCTTTTTGGGCTTTTTATTCTGGAAAACGACCAAAAATCGATAACGTTTCAGGCTGGAACTTCTATTTTAAAATTTGTTGAAGATCCGGCCTTTAATTCCATATATCATTTTGCTTTTAATATTCCTGAAAATCAACTTGAAGAAGCTATTAAATGGTGTGAAAACAAAGTCGAATTAATTGTTTTAGAAGATAAAAGCGTAGTTACGAATTTCGAAAATTGGAATGCGCATTCTATTTATTTCTTCGATCATAACGGAAATTTATTGGAGTTCATTGCCAGACATGACCTTAATAACGAACAAGTTGGCGAATTCAACTCTGCTTCTATTTTAAGCATAAGCGAAATCGGAATTGTTACCGAAAGTCCATTAGAGTTAGGAAATCAATTAATTGAAGAACATGGTTTGCATTTCTTTTCTCAAAACACAAATACAGACAAATTTGCAGCAATTGGTGATCATGAAGGTTTATTGATTTTGGTACAACCAACTAGAAATTGGTATCCAACTCAAATTCCTTCTGAAAGTAATCCGGTAAGAATATCGTTAGAAAATAATGAAAATATAATTGAATTGAAATTTTTATAATTAAATACAATATATTTACTATCAAATTTTTACTAACTACAGTGCTTTTTTAGATGAAAAACATACTCACGACGATTTTTCTATTTTCAATTTTTACATCAAATACTGTAGACGCACAATCAAAAGATCCAATTTTACAAAAACTGATCGACAATAATCTTATTGAACAAAAACAAGTAAAAGATTTTGAGAAAAGCCGAGATCGAGTAAAAACAAAGAACACTACTTCATATTTGTACGGATTGTTTCAATGTGAATATAAAAGCATAACTGGAAATTTCTTTTCTGAGATAGGCTCGCATGATATTTTTGAGTCGGAAAAACTGAATGAAGACCAACAAAAAAAGGAAAATCAAGAACTTATCGATTATCTTTTAAGACTTAAAAAATGTGAGCTTCTTAATGAAAAGCAGACACAGTATTTTCATCAGAAAATAAATAAAAAATCGTATACCAACAAACTTCAATTTATCAGCGATATTACCTTTAAGGCTTTCAAAGAAGATTATATGGCACCTGATAAACTAAAAGAATTTGCCGATAAATTAAAACAAAATGGAATTGTCGAAATGCAAGACCAAAATCTTATTTTTGCTATAGACAATCAAAAAATCAAAAACCCGATTGACATGCTTGCGTATTGCTCCAAAGCCGTAATCATTGATCCAAAAAATTACGCCAGTGAGCCTGAAAAGTATTTAGAACTTGTTCATCAAAAAACAGCTACTATATTGCCTGAACTGGCTTTTACCAATTTTGAATTTCAAATTGCACTTGACAGTATCATGTCTGATGAAGATGATAAATTCTACGACTTTATTGTTTCAATCCAATCAAATGGGATAAAGTATAAGCAAAAAAGTTTTTACCATATGTACACTCCTTCTAAAAATAAATATTCCTCAGGTTTTATCGATTCTCAGGAGTATTATAAAATCTTCAATAAAATACTTGCTGACCAACACTCACCATACAGACTTCATCGAATTACATCTTATAACGAAGATACAACTGAGGAAAAACCTTTTGGAATAATGGCTTTAAGTAAAGATCAAGAAAAAGCATTTCAAAATCCGGAATCTTATTTGGTACCAAGTTCGGAAGATTTCAAAAACAAACCCACGACTTCGCAAATTGAGAAAGCGATTGAGGACTATATAAAAATTGGCTTGTTTTCAAATTTAACAGTAGAGCAAATTAATCTGGGAAAAGAAAAGGTCTCTCAACAAGAAAATAGCAATTACAACCAAATTCTTTTTGCTTTTCCAAACATGATTTATTGGTTTGATACGGAACTAGGAAATCTTGAAGATCCATACGCAGAACTTATTAAGGAATTTGCTATAATCTCTCACAATGAATTTAATCCAAGTCATGTTTCAAATTCATTTGATATCGAAAAGAGCAAAAAAACGACATTAAAATTTAAGCTGGACAATAAATCTTATACTAAAGTTTTTAAAATAGATAATGATTGGATTGATCCTGATTTTTTTGATTTTGTAAAATCCGTTGTAACCGAGCAAAAGCTAAAAGGGCAGTTTTACGAATTATATACCGGCGGACAAGACGCACAAGTTGTGTTTCTCACCAAAGAGCAGTACGATTATATTCGAGTAAATAAGTTGCTTTTATTCGCAAATCAAGAATGGAAAGAAGAGTAAATCTTCTTCCAATCCTTAAGATAATATTCTAAAACTTCATCTTCTGAATCCTTACCGCATTCAAAATCGCCAACAATGCCACGCCTACATCAGCAAAAACAGCTTCCCACATTGTGGCAAGTCCGCCGGCGCCGAGGATTAGCACAAAAGCTTTTACTACGAAAGCTAAAATGATATTTTGCCAAACGATTTTTTTGGTTTGTTTTCCGATGTTGATTGCCATTGCGATTTTGCTTGGTTTATCATCTTGAATAACAACATCTGCCGTTTCAATTGCAGCGTCGCTTCCTAAACCTCCCATTGCAATTCCAACAGTGCTCAAAGCAATTACAGGCGCATCGTTTACGCCATCGCCTACAAAAGCAATCGTTTCGTTTCTGGCTTTAATTTCGTTTACTTTATTGACTTTCTCTTCTGGAAGCAAATCTCCAAATGCTTTTGTGATTCCGAGTTTGTCAGCGACAAACTGAACCACATTGGTTTTATCACCGCTCAACATCGTTAATTTTACTCCCAACGATTTCAGTTTAGAAACGGTTTCTTTTGCATCTTCTTTTATTTCGTCTGCAATGGTTAGATAACCTGCAAATTTTCCATCATAAGCGATTGCAATGGTGGTGTAAACGATTGTTGAAGGATTAATATCATACGAAATATTGAATTTATCCAAGAGCTTAAAATTCCCCACATGCAGTTCTTTTCCATCAAACATGGCTTTTAATCCGTGTCCAGAAATTTCTTCGATTTCTTTTAATTCTATTGAAGGATCAATTTGCCCAACATAATTATGAATCGCAGTAGCAACAGGATGCGTGCTTCGGCTTTCCAGAGCATTAGCCAGTTTGAGAATTTCTTCTTTATCCAATTCCGGTTTTAGAATCACTTCCTGAACTTTAAAAACACCTTCGGTCATGGTTCCCGTTTTATCTACCACCACATTCTGAATGGTCGAAATGCTGTCTAGAAAATTACTGCCTTTAAACAGAATTCCGTTTTTACTTGCTGCACCAATTCCGCCAAAATAACCTAACGGAATACTAATCACCAAGGCACAAGGACAAGAAATTACCAGAAAAACCAAGGCTCTGTACAACCAGTCCGAAAAAACATAATTATCTACAAACAACATTGGCAACAAACAAATCGCAATGGCCAAATACACTACAATTGGCGTGTAGATTTTAGCAAATTTTCTAATAAACAATTCGGCAGGCGCTTTTTTGGTTGTCGCATTTTGAACCAATTCCAGAATTTTAGACAATTTACTGTCGTTATAAGCAGTTGTCACTTTTACTTCAGCAATCGTATTTCCGTTTATCATTCCCGCAAGAACCGTTTCTCCTTTCTTTTTAGTATCAGGTTTGCTTTCTCCTGTTAAAGCCGCTGTATTAAAAGAAGCCGAATCTGATACTAATTCGCCATCCAATCCTAATTTTTCTCCAGCTTTAAGCTCAATGATAGAGCCAATCGAAACGTCTTTGGCTTTGACTTTTACAGCTATATTGTTTTCTAAAACATGCACCTCATCTGGACGTGAATCTAAAAGGCTTTTTATGTTTGATTTTGCTCTGCTGACTGCCATTCCTTGGAAAGTCTCTCCAATTGTATAAAACAGCATCACAGCAACTCCTTCTGGATATTCACCAATTGCAAAAGCTCCAATGGTGGCAATACACATGAGGAAAAATTCAGAAAACACGTCTCCCTTTCTAATGCTTTCATAAGCTTCTCGCAAAACCGGAAATCCAACAGGAAGATAGGCAATTGCATACCACAGAATCCTAACGTATCCTGTAAACCACTGTTGCGGAAAATAGTTATCAAAAACAATTCCGATAATCAGTAAAACAAAAGATAAGATTGAAGGCAGAAAGAGTCTAAAAAGATTTCCTTGTAAATTGTGTTCATGGTCGTGTCCTTCGTGATTAAGACCGCCATTATGAGAATGTACAGGTTCATCATGCGAACAGCAACAGGAAGTTTTCGGCTTGTTTTTTATATTTTTTACCTCTTTATCTTGATGTATCATTTTTTTAGTTTCAGGCTTCAGGTTTCAAGTTTTAAATCCTGAAGTTTTATTTAAATAATGCTCTAAATTTACGGCTATTTTTTCTGCCGCGAAGGCGCTAAGACGCAAAGTTTTTTTTACATTATAGAAAAAACGAATTTTTTGCCTCTAAGGCGCTAAGACACGAAGTTATTTTGTTTAATATAGATTTATTCTACAAATTTTATTTTCAATTGCCTCTGGCTTTAGCTGGAGGTTAAATGAAACCTATTTTTAGGCTTTAGCCAAACTTGCGCAAGTTTGGCTAAAGCCTTTTCTTATCATTATACATTCCTACAGCTAAAGCTGTAGGCAATTGAAGAAAACTTAAAAGAAAAAAAAACTCTAAGACTCCGAAACCTTGCAAGATTCCTTTGCGCCTTAGTGCCTTAGTGGCAGAAAAAAAATCAACGAATCAATTGAAAATATAGCCTGCGGTTTCAACCGCAGGAACGCTTTGTGGAGTTTTCAGTGTGATATACGCTATTTTTTGCCTCTAAGGCGCTAAGACACGAAGTTATTTTGTTTAATATAGATTTATTCTACAAATTTTATTTTCAATTGCCTCTGGCTTTAGCTGGAGGTTAAATGAAACCCATTTTATAGGCTTTAGCCAAACTTGCGCAAGTTTGGCTAAAGCCTTTTCGTATCATTATACATTCCTACAGCTAAAGCTGTAGGCAATTGAAGAAAACTTAAAAGAAAAAAATAAAACTCTACGACTCCACAACCTTGCAAAATTCCTTTGCGCCTTAGCGCCTTCGTGGCAGAAAAACTTTGCGACTTGGAATCTTGGCGAGATTCTTCTAATAAAACTTAAAAAAAACTTAGCGTCTTAGCGCCTTAGCGGCAAAACGACTTCTTAATGCGTATGCTCTCCCCCGCCCTTCATCGCAGACAATAAATAGAAAGCGCCTTTGGTAACGATTTTTGCATCGGACTCAATCTTATCTACAAATTTGATTTCGGTAAAACCTAAATCTGTAGTTCCAGGAACCACTTCTACAACTTTAAAATGAATTTCATTTTCGTGCGCTTCTTCTTTTTCACCTGCTGCGTGTTCGTGTTTTTCTTCCGCATGAGCTTCTTCTTGTACAAAAACAAAATACTTATCGGCATTTTTGACCACCGCATCTTTTGGAAGCGCCGGAACTGTTGCGTTTGTGATGTTAATGTTTGCAGAAACATACATTCCTGGAATCAGACCTTTGGCATCGGCTGGATCAATTTTGGCGTGTACCGCAACGGTTTTGCTTTCGTTAGAAAAAGATTTATTGATTCCGAAAATCTTTCCTTTAATCGATTTATTGGACTGATTCGTTAATACAAAATCAATTACCTGACCAATAGAAATCGAACCCAAATCTTTTTCGTACACATTCAAATCCAAATGCATCTGGCTGTTATCCACAACTTCAAACAGCGAAACTCCCGTGTTAGCAAAAGCGCCTTTCGCAATATTGATTTTCCCAACATAACCATTAATTGGCGCAACAATTGGAACTAGAGAGGATTTTCCTTTTGCCGAAACGTTTAAAGCATCTAACTTATTCTTTGCGGCCTGTGCCCTAGCTCTTTCGGCGGCTAATTTGGCTTTCACTTCCTGAAATATCTTTCTCGGATTTACATTTTCGTCACTCAAGGTTTTCTGGCGATTGTATTCCAGTTGCAGATATTCAACATTAGCAATTGCCGATTGGTATTCTTCCTGCATCTCAATCACTTCCAGATTTTGGATTGTTGCCAGAACTTTTCCTTTGTTGACAAATGTTCCTTCCAAAACAAAGATATCTTTTACCGTTCCACCAATCAAAGTCGAAACCTCGGCAGAATTCTGTGGCGGAACTGTAGTGTAACCATTGGCTTTAATTATTTTATTGAGGTTTCGGTCTTCTACAAATCCTGTTTCAATGCCAACTGTTTTGTATTGCGATTCTGTCAAAGCGACTTCCGTACTTGACTTTTCTTCCTCGTGAGATTCTTCAGTTTTCTTTTCAGTACAGCTTGTCAAAGTAACCGCAAGGCACGCAAAGATAAAGCGCAAGGCACGCAAGGAAATTAAACTTTGCGCTCTTTCCGAAACCTTTGCGCCCTTTGCGGTTAAATAATTAAGTATATTTTTCATTATTAATTGTTTTTGATGGTTGGGAATTGGAGTTCGATTGCACTTTGATTGTAGCTGTGTGTTGCTTCAGCATATTGTTTTTTAATATCAATCGCCTGATTCAAAAAGCTGATATAAGACCAGTAACTCATATCGCCATTAGCATAACTTTTCTGTGCCGTTTCTATAATTTGATTCGCATATTGCAATCCTTCGTTTTGATAATAATTTAGATTTTTCTGCTGTTTTTTAAAGTTGTTTTGCAACTCTTCCTTTTGTAAACTCAAAATCATTTTATTTTTATCCAAAGCCAATTGCGACTGCGAAACACCAATTTCTGCCGCCTTCGCTTTCGTTGTATTTACACCTCCAAACAACGGAATTTGCAATCCGGCCGTAAATCCCTGAAACAAAGATTCGGTATTAATGGTTTGGGCAAAATACCCTAATCCGACTTTCGGCGTTCTCAAGGCTTTAAAAGTTCCTGCTTCTTTTTGGTAAACCGAAATCTGCTGTTGATAGAATTCGGTCATCAAACTTTCGGCTTTTGCGTTTTGCTGATTTTCTGCAAAAACATATTGTAAAGCCGTATTGGGATCGGGAACAATATTTTCGTTCGTCTGAATAAAAAACTGAAGCTGTTTTTGATAAATCGCCAAATCGTAATTTAATTGTTCCTTTTGTGTTTCAATTTCTTTGACTTTTGCTTTCGCAGAAATCACTTCGATATTCCCGCTTTCTCCAGTTTTAAATCGAAGTTCGGCATTCTTTAAGAATTTGGTGTAAATATCATTCAGTTCTGAATTTAGCTTTTGAATTGAAATGCCGTATAAATATTGATAATACGATAATGTCACCGCCTTTTCTAAGTCATAAGATGATAATGCTTTTCGTTTTTCGGCCAGTTTAGCCAATTCTTCCTGCAATTGCCTATTGGCTTTTGTAATATTACCCAATGGAAAAAACTGCTGTACCGAAACATTATGATCGAAATCGACGCTATTGAACTGCCCGCCTTGATACTGCACCTGAAGCGGATCGGGCTGAAAAGCTGCTTTCTTTAAAACAGTTTGTTTTTCGATTTCTTTATCGGCTATTTTTAAGTCGATATTGTTGGATTTGGCTAATTCAATGGCTTTTTCTAGGCTGATGGATTGCTGGGCGAAAATTGTTGTGCTTACCAATAGGAATGTGCTTAACCACAAAACTTTATTTGCCAATAGGAATTCACTTAACCGCAAAGTTCGCAAAGGAAGCGCGAAGTACGCAAAGAATTTTATGTTGATTTTATATTGTATTTTCATAGTTACTTAATTTAATTTCACGCAGATCTAAAAAGATTTTAGCAGATAAACGCAGATTATTATTTTAATTAAAATCTGTAGAATCTGCTAAAATCTGCAGAATCTGCGTGAAAATCTTTTAAATTGACAATTTAGTTCACGCAGATCTAAAAAGAT
>NZ_SJTF01000024.1 GCF_004634245.1 Flavobacterium foetidum | reverse complement strand
GCTAACTGCGCTTTAAGAGCTTCTGCGTCGGCTTTTGCTTTTGCATCGGCTGCCAATTTCGCTTGACGAGCTTCTTCTTCAACTCTTGCTTTTTCTTCAGCCGCTTGTTTCTTTTGTAATGCTTCCGCATCAGCTTTTGCTTTTGCTTCTGCAGCTAACTGCGCTTTAAGAGCTTCTGCGTCGGCTTTTGCTTTTGCATCGGCTGCCAATTTCGCTTGACGAGCTTCTTCCTCCTCCTGAAGTTTCTTCGCTTCCGCTTCAGCTTTTGCTTTGGCAGTAGCTTCTGCATCAGCTTTTACTTTTGCATCGGCCGCAAGTTTTGCCTGTAAAGCCTCCATATCTGCTTTTGCTTTTGCATCTGCAGCCAATTTCGCTTGACGAGCTTCTTCAGCTTGTTTTATTTTCAGAGCTTCCGCATCGGCCTTAGCTTTTGCTTCTGCAGCTAATTGCGCTTGTTTGACCTCCTCAGCTTGTTTTATTCTAAGTGCTTCTGCATCAGCTTTTGCTTTTGCATCGGCTGCTAATTTCGCCTGACGAGCTTCTTCTTCCTCCTGAAGTTTTTTCGCTTCTGCTTCCGCTTTAGCTTTAGCGGTAGCTTCTGCATCAGCTTTCACTTTTGCGTCAGCAAGAAGTTGCGCTTGTAAAGCTTCCTTATCTGCTTTTGCTTTTGCCTCAGCAACTAACTGTGCTTGTTTGGCTTCCTCAGCTTGTTTTATTCTAAGCGCTTCTGCGTCGGCTTTAGCTTTTTCTTCAGCTGCTAATTGTGCTTTTTTAGCTTCCGCATCGGCCTTAGCTTTTGCTTCTTCATCAAGTTTTGCCTGCTTAGCCTCCTGAGCTTGTTTTACTTTTAATGCTTCAGCATCTGCTTTTGCTTGTGCCTCGGCAGCCAATCGTGCTTTCTTAGCTTCTGCATCTGCCTGAGCTTTTGCTTCTGCTTCAAGTTTCGCTTGTTTCTTCTCTTCGGCTTGTTTTAATTTCAATGCCTCAGCATCGGCTTTCGCTTTGGCTTCTGCATCAAGTTTAGCTTGTTTTGCTTCCTGCGCCTGCTTCACTTTTAGTGCTTCAGCATCCGCTTTTGCTTGTGCCTCGGCAGCCAATCTTGCTTTCTTAGCTTCTGCATCTGCCTGAGCTTTTGCTTCTGCTTCAAGTTTAGCTTGTTTCTTCTCTTCAGCCTGTTTTAATTTCAATGCCTCAGCATCAGCTTTTGCTTTCGCTTCTGCATCAAGTTTAGCCTGTTTTGCTTCCTGTGCCTGCTTCACTTTTAGTGCTTCAGCATCTGCTTTTGCTTGTGCCTCGGCAGCCAATCTTGCTTTCTTAGCTTCTGCGTCTGCTAGTACTTTTGCTTCTGCTTCAAGCTTAGCTTGTCTCTTCTCTTCAGCCTGTTTCAATTTCAATGCTTCGGCATCTGCTTTTGCCTTCGCTTCTGCATCAAGTTTAGCTTGTCTCGCTTCCTCAGCTTGTTTAATTTTCAGCGCCTCAGCATCGGCTTTTGCTTTGGCTTCGGCAGCCAACTTCGCCTGAGCTGCTTCAGCATCAGCTTTTGCTTTTGTTTCTGCTGCCAATTGAGCTTGTTTTGCCTCTTCAGCTTGTTTTATCTTCAAGGCTTCAGCATCAGCTTTTGCTTTTGCTTCGGCAGCCAATTGAGCTTGTTTCGCTTCCTCTGCTTGTTTTAATTTCAATGCCTCAGCATCTGCCTTCGCTTTTGCTTCGGCAGCAATTATGGCTTGTCTTGCTTCAGCATCAGCTTTTGCTTTTGCTTCTGCAGCTAATCTTTCTTTCAATGCTGCTTCTTCTGCTGCTTTTGCTTTTGCGTCTGCGGCAGCTTTCGCTTTGTTTGCGGCATCAACATTTGCCTTAGTTTTCGCAGCAGCCGCGGCTTTAGCTTTCGCCTCAGCGGCTAATCTTGCCTGAAGCGCATCCGAATCGGCCTTAGCTTTTGCATCAGCAGCAAGGATTGACTGTAAGTCGGCTTCTTCTGCTTTTGCTTTTGCATCGGCTTTACGCTTTGCTTCTGCAGCGTCTGCTTTTGCTTTTGCATCGGCCGCTAGTTTTAATTTCAATGCTTCTGCATCTGCCTTAGCTTTTGCTTCAGCTGCTAATTTTGCTTTTGCGACAGCTTCTGCATCCGCTTTTGCTTTATCAGCGGCTAACTGTGCTGGCGTTTTTTGTACTCCTGCGGTTTGTTTAGCTTGTGCTTCGGCATCGGCTTTCGCTTTTGCATCAGCAGCTAATTTTATTCTTAATGCTTCCGCATCTGCATTAGTTTTGTCAGCAGCTAACTGTGCTGGTGTTTTTGGCGCAGCAGCTGTCTGTTTAGCTTGTGCCTCTGCATCTGCTTTAGCTTTAGCTTCTGCAGCCAGTTTTATTCTCAATGCTTCGGCATCTGCCTTAGCTTTATTATCTGCTGCTAGCTGAGCTGCTGTTTTTTGTGCAGCTGTTGCTCCCGGTTTATTTGCAATCGCTTGAGCTCTTGCAGCGGCTGCAGCATCTACTTTTGCTTTATTGTCTGCTGCTAATTGTGCTCTACGAGCTTCTGCATCGGCTCTAGCTTTATCTGCAGCTAATTGTGAAGCAGTTTTTTGCTTTTCAGCAACTGCTTGTTTTGCAGTTATAGTTTGTGCTCTAGCGGCAGCAGCAGCATCTGCTTTAGCTTTATTGTCTGCTTCTAATTGCGCTTTACGAGCTTCTGCATCAGTTCTTGCTTTATCTGCAGCTAATTGAACTTGTGCTTTTTGTTTTTCGGCAACTGCTTGTTTTGCAGCGGCAGTTTCTGCTCTTGCGGCAGCTGCGGCATCAGCCTTAGCTTTAGCATCGGCGGCTAATTTTATCTTAAGAGCTTGAGCATCTGCTTTAGCTTTATTGTCTGCTTCTAATTTGGCTTTTGCTGCAGCTTCGGCATCAGCCTTAGCTTTTTCAGCAGCGGCCAGTCTTGCCTGTTTTGCTTCGGCATCGGCTTTTGCTTTTGCTTCGGCTGCCAATCTGGCTTTTTCAGCACCATCTGTTCTTTCTACTTTTGCAGCTGTTGATGGTTTTGCTATTACTGGTTTTGGTCTAGAAGGGTCAATAATCGATCCTTCATCGTCGTCTCCGTAATAATAATTTCTGTTTTTAAACTTATAAGCAATTGCAAATTCATGAGAGCCTCCCATGTTTGTTAAATTGCCCATTCCTCTTTCATAGTTGTATTCAATAGCAATGCTCGGAGTGATATTGACTCCAAGCCCAGCCGAAATTCCGTATAATGTATTATATCCAGCCTGTGCCCAAACTCCTTGCTGAAGTGACAGCATAGCAAGCCCAGATATAACGGTTTTATCTTTTTTAAGATCTGTTTTTACAATTCCCGAGAATTTACTTCTGTCAAAAAAGCCGTAACTGTCAATATATCCAGTGTACATTGCATGAAGCGAAATGGCTCTTTCCGGGTCTTCCTTTATCATTCCTAATCCGAAATTGTAAAGGATTAAATTATTGATCGATAATCCGAAATCAAGGAATTCTGTTCCGTAATTGATTCCCGGATTAACAGTAAGCATGGTGTATCCAGGATAATCGCCATTTAAAATGTCTGGGTCGTCAGAGATGATTTTTCCCTTATCCAACGCGCTTCTATAAGCTCCTACGTTTATACCAAAAGTCAAATTACTGTCTTGCTGAAAAGAAACGTTATGAGCAAAGTTGGCTACGCCGCCAAAAACAGTCATCAGACCATAATTCTGCTGAAATAGGCCTACTGCAAATGCTTCATTTTCTCCAAAACGTCCGGAGTAATTTGCCAAATACGTTTGCGGTGCATTCTCAAACTGTATCCATTGCCTTTTGTTATAGAAACTAGCATAAGCATTTGTTTCGCGTACAAAACTTAATGTTGGGTTAATTAAATATCTATTAAATCTTAACGAATTTCTGATCGGTAACGAAAACGAAACAACTCCATTCTCATTTTTTTGTTCTTGAGAATAGAGTACAATTGAAAAACCGCAAAATAACGTGATGAATAGTAAAAGTTTCTTCATATTATTTCAGCACAGTTATTGATCCTTTTTTTTCACCTTTGTCGGATTGAATGACATAGTAATAAACTGGATTGACATTTTTAAAATCTATATTGCTTTGTGGCCAGTCTCCTTGATAATTTACTACATCCAGAACTATTTCTCCGTTTGAGCTTATAATAAGTACCTTGGTGGAAGCATTTTTGTATTCATCGGGAATATTCCAAAATGGCATACTACCGCTTAATTTTATAGCATTCGGGATTACGCTTGCTGGTCCTGAATTACCGTTAATTTTAAACGAAAACTCTCTCGTAGCAACACAGCCCGAAGATTGAGAAATTCTTACTGTATAATTACCTAAAACAGAAACTGTGAAGCTATTTCCTGTTTCTCCTGTAATAAGATTTCCATTACGATACCATTCGAAGGTAGCTCCTGTTGCGCTTGTGGTTACAGTAACATCTAGTGTTTCCCCTTCGCTCAACGTATAATTGTCTGGAGCGTCGATGCTCGCATCAAAACTATTGCTTTGCAGATTAATGCTTCCTGTAGCTTTACATCCTCCAAAATCTACCTCAACACTGTAAACTCCCGATTCGTTTGTAGAATAGGTTCTGTTTGTAGCGCCAGCGATTGTTGCTCCGTCTTTCTTCCAAACATAACTGTTTCCCGCTGTTGCAGTTAAAACAGTTCCTGATCCGCTTGCACAGAAAGGATTTCCTAAACTCGAATTTATAGTTACAGATGATCCTGACGAAGATGTTGTTACCGTAACACGATTAGAACTAAAGTTTTCGTCGTTACATCCTCCGTAATCAATCTGTGCATAATAAACTCCTGGGGCATTTGCCACTAACGTTGTACCGCTTTGTCCCGCTATAGCAACATCATCTTTAAACCATTTGTATTTTAAATTCGTATAATTTGCCGGTGATGAAGGCTGATCAGATGGTGTCGGATTATCAATAGAAAGACTTATGCTGCCGCCATTACACATCATGGCAGTTTCTGTCCTGTTATTGATATAAAATGACTCAACAAAGGTTCTGTAATAAACCGGAAAGGAAGTTACATTTTGTGAATTTCTAAATTTCACACTGTACACTGGAGTAGCAGTAACGCTCTTTACACGCAGACTATAAAGATCTGATCCCTTCAAATTTGTCGGAACCGCAAATCTTATAGTCTGCTGTTGTAAGGCAGCATTTTCTGTAAAAGAAAGTTTTGTTGTAGCAATAGGTGTTGTAAAATTTCCCGCCTCGTCTGAAAGCTCTATTTCAAAAGCTGTTCCGGCCGGAAAATCAACATAGCTGAAAGTCGCGCTATACTCATTAAATGGCTTTCCATCAATAATAAGTCCCGCACAGATTCTAGGATAACCTAGCTGTTGCGGCACAATTGTAGCCTGGGCATAGGAATTCGTTTTAGTAAAAATTAAGATACTAAAAAACAGAATTAAACGATAAACTGACAGCGTAGTTTTTTGAATCATATATTGCGTGTTCTTGACAAATCTATACGCTCAAAAAACAATATGTCTATAAATGTTTCAGAAAAGTCATATTTATAGTTTTCGATGATATCTTTTGCAAGAATCGAAGTCGAAACAACTGATGATGAATTTTCCTGACAATCTGCAGCTGTTTTTGCTTCAGCTGCTATAGTAAGACTGTCCTTGGGGTTGGACTGTCCTACTATAAACTGATTTGAATTTTCTATAAGACTGCCTGCAGCCGTTTGAATTTGGTTTGAACATAACGCCGATGCATTGCAAGATACAGCAGCCTTTGTAGGTTGTTCTGCTGTATTTTGTGCATATAGACTTAATGAAATAGGCGAAACCAAAAATATTGTATATATAAAATACTTTTTTGTAGATACCATTATGTTTTGATCTTTATTTGGTCCTGTTGAGACTTACATAAATTGTGTCTGGGGACTTTATTAATAAAATTTACGCTGGAAAATAAAAATCGAAATTTATTTATCTATTGCCGCTAGAAGCCGTGATTTTTCCTAATTGTAATCTGTAATCTGGTTTTTTAGGATTTGCGATATCAATAAATGTTTCTTTGTTAGTACTCTGAGAGTAAACATTAAAGAAAACACTGTTTCCGTACCAGCTTTCTAAATCCTCGTTGTTAGAATTGTACTCTGTAAAGATATTTCCGTTACATAGGTTAAAAAACATTTCCTCAAATTTGATTTTTTTAAGGTTGGCATCGTTGATCTCGATTTTGCTGTCTAATAAAACAGCTGGGTTAAAACCAGAGATTACACTTCTCTTCATTTCAAGAGAAGCACTTTCTGCTACATATACAGCTTCTTTTACTAAACCTGCTTGGATATCAGCTTTAATGTTTTCGCTGTCGTTAAGCATTGTAATATTTGTAGCAGCTACAAGAGTTTGTTTTTTAGTGAAGTCAGTTTCGTTCTTTTTCTCAAAAGATTTTACTTCAAAGCAACGAGACCCGTCTTTGTTACTAGACAAATAAGAAGATCTTACCGCTAAAGAGTTGAATAAACGGCATTGTACACCTTGAGTAAATTTAAAATCGTCGTTGATTGATTTGTATGAAACTAATTTTGAAGCGTTCACATCACCTCCGAAAAAGGCAAATGAATCTCCTCCAGAATAGCTTACCATAACATTGTCAAGAATTGTTTTGCTACCTACACCAGCAACCGTTAAACCGTTGAAAGTATCAACTCCTTTAACTTTTTTACCAGCAAATTCGATTCTCACATATCTTAAGATACCAGAGTTTCCAGCAACGTTGTCACCCCCATAAGTAGTAAGAGTTGGGTCAAGGTCGAGGTTATAAGAACCTACGTTTCCGAACTTATTGATTGGAGCATCTCCAAGAAGAACGATTCCACCCCAGTCTCCAGCTTTTTTCTGGCTGCGGTTAGAAGTAAATACGATTGGATCTGTTTCTAAACCGTCTGCAATAATCTGCGCACCTTTAGTAACTACCAATGTTCCTTTTGTTTCAAAATCGCCAATAATTAATGTTCCTGGCTCGATTGTTAAAACTGCATTATTTGTAACATAAACATTTCCTTGCAATACGTAGACATTTCTCTTAAGCAATTTGGTATTAACAGAAATGTTTCCTGCCAAAATTTGATTTGCTTCTCCATACTCTACTTTGTTAGGCTTAAATTCGGTCCAGTTATTTAACCAATTGTTGTAGCCCATAATTCCTTTCTCTTGTTGAGCATTCATACTCGCCACTGTCAAAAGAACGCAGATTAATTGAGTAATTTTTTTCATGATAAGGGGGTATTAGGGTTAATAATAAATTTGGGTATGCGTAAATGAAAAAACTCCTCTTGGGTTTTCTAAAAAAAATTCAGAATACAACAAGAGCGAGTTATTTTGGTTCTCTTCTAAAATGTCTTCAAAAAAATTACTCTATTTACGAAGACAGGATAAAAAAGGTTTTGATAAAATTTATTTTTTTTACATTTCGTTCAATTCATTGAACTCGTGTAATGATTTTAATGTGTTTTCGTAGAATAAAATCGCAGCAATCAAGTTTCCTTTATCAGAGTAAGGCATCATTTTTCTTTGAAACTCCACTGTAGTATCTAAGAAAGTAGAAGTACCTGTTGCTTGATTGTCTAGAATTTTCTTGTGATCACTATCGTCTGGAATACCAAGATCGGCCATAGTAACTCCAGGTTTTGTAACCAAAGCAATGTAAGGGAGAGTTTTTACTAGAACTTTAATACGCTCAATGTATAATTCCAAAAGTTCTCCTTTTTGCATACCGCTCAATTCTTTTTGATCGTGGTATTTACGAATAAGAGCTGTTGTACTGATAATACTTCTTGGCGCATTCTTTGCCTGTGCTGAAACAGCTGCAGTAGTTAATATAAAAAATGCACTTAATAGAATAATTTTCCCTTTCATAGATTCTTATTTTATAATTGGTTGTTGATAAAAACAAAAATATATAAATTAACTTAAACTACAACTTTATTGATTTTTTTTTTCAAAAAAAAACCTTAAAAAAAACTTAAAATAGGGCCTTATGTCGAGAAAATGTGCGTTTTAACGTGGTTTTTGTTAAAATTGTTAAAACGAAAACAGTAAGATATTCGCTATAAAAAACACTGTTTTTTACTCTTTAAATAATAAAAAAATACTTACTTTTTTCGTTTTTCGCAAAAAAATATTAACAAAAACATCTCGATATCTGCTCAGGTTGAGCAGTTTATTAACAAAAACGTGTTGGTAATCGATAAAAAAATATAGTCCTTCTGTCATTTTTGATTTCCAAAAAACGGCTCATAAAGTTTTCTCTTAAAATTTTTGGCTACATCATTTTCTTCTATCTTTGCTTCATGCAATTTTCTCAAATTTTAGGGCAGGATTATATTAAAAGCCATCTGATAAAAAGTGCGGCTTCTGGAAGAATTCCGCATGCACAATTATTTGTTGGACCAGAAGGAAGCGGTACATTGGCTGCGGCCATAGCTTATGCCCAATATATTTTATGCAGTAATTCTGGAGACGAAAATTCAAACGGAAATGATTCCTGCAATCTAAAGTTCGAAAACATCTCGCATCCCGACCTGCACTTTATTTACCCGACCGTTACAACAGAAGATGTAAAGACCAAACCAAAAAGCATCGACTTTATTCAGGATTGGAGGTCTTTTGTTTTAGAAATGCCTTACGGCGGACTTTTTGACTGGTACAAAGTTTTAGGCGTTCAAAACAAGCAAGGAGAAATAAGGGTTGAAGATGCGCAGGAAGTCTTAAAATCATTTGCGTTAAAATCTTACGAAGGCGGTTACAAAATCATGATCATCTGGATGGCAGACAAAATGAACATCGCGGCCTCCAACAAGCTTTTGAAACTTCTGGAAGAACCTGCAGAAAAAACGATTTTTATTCTCATTTCAGAAAATGAGGAGGATATAATCCAAACCATTCGTTCCCGATGCCAGGTAATTCATTTTAACGGGCTTCCCGAAAAAGTGATTGCCGAAGCGCTCGTAAAACAAGAAAATACAGATCCGAATTTAGCCAAAAAAATTGCACATCAGGCGCAAGGCAATTTTAACAAAGCCTTACATCTCTTAAAAGAAGACGATTCAGATTATCCGTTTGAGCAGTGGTTTGTCAATTGGGTACGTGCCGCGTTTCGCGCCAAAGGAAATGCTGCTGCCATTCAAGACTTAATTTCCTGGAGCGAAGAAATCGCCGGACTTGGTCGTGAAAGCCAGAAAAAATTTATTCAGTTCTGTATCGAAATGTTCCGCCAAGCCCTTTTATTAAACTATCAGGCGCCAAGTCTCGTTTATATAGAACCAAAAGTGGATAAGTTCAAACTCGAAAATTTTGCTCCTTTTGTAAACGGAAATAACATTCATGAGATTTTCAAAGAACTTTCAGATGCCATGTATCATATTGAAAGAAATGGAAATGCCAAAATAATCCTGACCGATTTGTCTATCAAACTGACTCGTTTAATTCACAAAAAATAGATTTAAAATGAATAATGCCGCTTCAATTATAATCCTGATTTTCTTGGCACTGACTTTTCTGCAATCAGGTTACGAGAAAATTTTCTACTGGAAAGACAATGTAACTTGGCTCAAAGAACATTTTTCTAAAACAATATTAAAAAACCAAGTGCCGCTAGCCTTGCTTCATCTTCTAATTATAGAATTGATAGCCGGTATTTTATGTGCGGTTGGCGTAATACAATTACTACTAAAAAGCGGACGCGAATTTGGTTTTTACGGAGCCATATTCTCCTGCATCTGTTTGCTTATGATGCTTTTCGGACAGCGTCTGGCAAAAGATTACGACGGTGCGAGAACTATCGTAATATATTTTATACCAGCTGTTATGGCGGTTTATTGGTTGAATTAATCTAAAACTTATATTCATTAATAAATATAAAAGTCATTTTTACTAATAAAAGCATTGGTAAAGCATATATTTCTAAATAAAAACTAATATGTCAAAACACATAAAATTAATAGTACAAGATCACGAAATATCAATGTTAAATATTAACAAAAGTGATTATATCTGTCTAACCGATATGATAAAAGCTAATGATGGCGATTTTTTTATAAGTGATTGGTTAAGAAATAGAAATACTCTCGAATATTTAGCGGCTTGGGAAAGTCTAAACAATCCAAATTTTAATTATGGCGAATTCGCCATAATTAAAGAAGGTGCGGGATTAAATACTTTTAAAGTAAGTGTCAAAGAATGGCGTGAAAAAACAAATGCAATAGGTATTACAGCTACAACAGGTAGATATGGTGGAACTTATGCTCATAAAGATATAGCTTTTAACTTTGGAATGTGGATTAGTCCGGTTTTTCAACTCTACATAGTTACTGAATACCAAAGACTTAAAGAAATTGAAACAAACCAATACAATTTAGAATGGGATGTGAGAAGAATATTGAGTAAGGCCAATTACTCCATACATACCGACGCTGTTCAAAAATTTATAATTCCAAAAAGTTCTTTGCCCCTTGACAAAAGAGGAATTGAATATGCTAATGAAGCAGAAATATTGAATCTTGCTCTTTATGGTTATACATCAAAAGAATGGAAAGAAGCAAATCCAGATTTGTCTAAAACAAAAAACATGAGAGATTTTTCTAGTATAAATGAATTACTAGTAATGTCGAATCTAGAGGTTATGAATGCCGAAATGATTAAATTAAATACTGAAAAAAAAACAAGATTTACCTTACTTCAAAAAATGGCAAAAGAGCACTTAGAACAACTTTCTAAAATAGATATAATAAAATCCGTTAGAAAAAAAGACGAAACTACTTATATCGAAGCTAAAGACAGAACAGGAGAAGAATTAGAAGATGAGTCTAAGAAATCAATTCTTGAAATTAACAAGGAAAATCTCTTGAAATTTAAAAAAGAAAAAGAATCAAATTCTAAAAGGAAAGATCAAGACTTTCAATAAAATTATTATCAAAAAAATGAATCCAAAACACCCTTCAGAATCCTTAACCGTTTTAACCGATTTAGTTTTGCCAAGCGAGACAAATCCTTTAAACAATCTTTTCGGTGGTGAATTATTGGCCCGAATGGATCGTGCAGCAAGCATCGCTGCCCGCAGACATTCGCGTCGCATTGTAGTAACGGCTTCTGTAAATCATGTTGCTTTCAATAGAGCTATTTCGCTAGGCAGCGTTGTTACGGTCGAAGCAAAAGTTTCCAGATCTTTTAAAAGTTCTATGGAAGTTTTTATCGATGTTTGGGTAGAAGACCGCGAATCTGGAAACCGTACCAAAGCCAACGAAGCAATCTACACTTTTGTTGCTGTTGATGATAACGGAAGACCAGTAGAAGTTCCCCCGATCATCCCAGAAACTGAACTTGAAATTCAGCGTTTTGATGCTGCCCTTAGAAGAAAACAATTAAGCTTGTTGTTGGCCGGAAAAATAAAACCTTCGGACGCAACCGAATTAAAGGCTTTGTTTCTGTAGTGAAAATTGTGACAATTTGGAACAATCAAACTTCAAAAAAAGAAGTAATTTTACAATTTCTAAGCCATCCATTAAAATTTTATGAAGCAATTTCTTTAATTTTGGCTGGACAGAAAAATAAACAATTTAAGATATTTAGAAAAAATGAGTTCAGACAAAGAAGCCAAATTAAAAGCGTTACAGCTTACGCTTGATAAGCTTGATAAAACTTACGGAAAAGGTACCGTAATGAAAATGGGCGACAGAGCCATTGTAGAAGTAGAAACAATCTCTTCAGGATCTTTAGGTGTCGATTTAGCTCTTGGCGTAAACGGTTATCCAAAAGGAAGAATTATAGAAATATACGGACCAGAATCTTCTGGTAAAACAACTTTGACATTACACGCAATTGCTGAAGCGCAAAAAGCGGGCGGTATAGCGGCATTTATCGATGCGGAACATGCTTTTGATAGAAACTATGCCGAAAAGTTAAATGTTGATATTGAAAATCTAATCATTTCTCAGCCAGACAATGGTGAGCAGGCTTTAGAAATTGCCGAAAACTTGATTCGTTCTGGGGCTATTGATATTGTGGTAATTGACTCTGTTGCGGCCTTAACTCCAAAAAGCGAAATCGAAGGCGAAATGGGAGATTCCAAAATGGGTCTTCACGCACGTTTGATGTCTCAAGCTCTGAGAAAACTTACCGGAACTATCAGCAAAACAAACTGTACCGTTTTCTTCATCAACCAGCTTCGTGAAAAAATCGGTGTAATGTTTGGAAATCCTGAAACAACAACGGGAGGTAAC
This sequence comes from Flavobacterium foetidum, assembly GCF_004634245.1. Taxonomy (GTDB): domain Bacteria; phylum Bacteroidota; class Bacteroidia; order Flavobacteriales; family Flavobacteriaceae; genus Flavobacterium; species Flavobacterium foetidum. The sequence goes on along the minus strand of NZ_SJTF01000024.1, from coordinate 27,921 downwards.
GCCTTGAAATTCTACGCTTCTGTTCGTTTAGATATTCGTCGTTCTGCTCAAATTAAAGATGGTGAAAACGTAATCGGTAACAGAACCAAAGTTAAAATCGTTAAAAACAAAGTAGCGCCACCTTTCAAAACTGCCGAATTTGACATTATGTACGGCGAAGGAGTTTCTAAAACTGGCGAAATCTTAGATTTAGCGGTTGAATTTGACATCGTTAAAAAAGCAGGATCATGGTTCAGCTACGGTGATACAAAGCTAGGGCAAGGACGTGATGCTGTTAAAGCTTTGATTAAAGACAATCCAGAACTTGCTGAAGAACTGGAAGTTAAAATCAAAGAACACATTAAGGAAATAGCAAACGCTTAAAATCATACAGCTGTAAAAAACAGCTTCTAACCCGAAAGATTTCAAAAATCTTTCGGGTTTTATTTTTTTCAAAAAAAACAAAAAACAGACGCAACCTTTTTTACAAACACTCATCTATATAAAAAACATGTTTTAATTGGTATTGCCATAATACCTTTACCACATTTTTTTAGAATTTATATTGGTTGAATATTTGTATAAAAATCCGTTGGTTGACTTGGTGCTAACGGGTTTTTATCGTTTTTTGTAAAAAAAATTTCATATTTCGCGCAACCATTTTCATTTTTCTGCATCTATAAAATGTGACGTTAACTGAGTTGTAACCAGACTCTTTATTTTTCAACCATTAATATTTTTACCATGAAAGAAAAAATAGAATTGTTGTACAATAAAAACCGCAGAAAAACCAAGCTAAAATTTAAAAAAGTATTGCGTTTTATTTCAGAAAAAATTATTCATAGATAACTTTTTGAATAAAAATTTGGGGTTTTTAATTCAAAAAAAAGCCGGAAGATTTTAATAAATCTTCCGGCTTTTCGCTTATAATTTTTTAGAAATAAAATCTACTTCTGATATTCCAGTAAACCATTTAAAATCATTGCTCTGACTTTGTCTCTAAGTTCTTTTCTGTGATCTGTTGTGAGTCCTTCCGTTTCAACAAACGGCAAAATTTTTGCTCTCATTTTACCCGGACTTCCGCTTAAAAATGTATATGAAAAACGCTCTTTGTTATCGGGATAAACAATCGGCACAATCGGAATCTGATGTTCTATGGCAAGTCGGAATGCGCCATCTTTAAATTCGTCCAGCAATATGCTTTCGTCATCCGGTACGCCTCCTTCTGGAAAAATACAGATACTCAGACCTTGATTAAGACGGTTCTGCGCTCTTTTGAAAACCTCATTTTTGCTTTTTGATGAACTTCTGTCGACTAGAATACAAGTCCTTTTGTAGAAAAATCCGAAAAGCGGAATTTTGACCAGCTCCTTCTTCCCGACAAAAACAAATGGATTTTTAACCAAAACCAAAGTCAACATAATATCGGTCATCGAAGTATGATTGGCGACAATCATATAGCTTTTGCCTTTAATCAGCTTTTGCTCTCTCTTCACGATGTAATAAAAACCCATGCCAAAAAGAATGATTTTAGCCCAAATTCGTGCCATTTTAAAGAAATACGGATATCCTCTTTCTGAAATGATAGAAATGAGCAGAAATGGCAACATAACAAATATCGGAACCGCCATCAAGACGTAAAACCAAATGCGCCAAAGAATCCAAAAAGCAATTTTAAGTATTTTCATAGCTTCAAATGTAGTAAAACGGAAAGGAATATTAAACAAGAATTTGACTCGTACATTATTTAACGCAAATAACATAAATGATTTTAGCAAAGTACTCAAAGTTTATAGCCAAAGATTAAAAGGATTACATGGATTTCTAAAATCTCTGAAATCATTTTAATCTGTCGCTATTCCTCTTAGAAGACTGAAACTATTAATTAAAAATCTTGCATGCTTTACGGTAAAATCTTTGCGTGCTTTTGCGGTTAGAAAAAACATCACGACATTTGCAATTCAGAAAAAATTGAGAATGGCAAAAATACTTACGGGTGTTCAAAGTACTGGAACACCGCATTTAGGAAATTTATTAGGAGCAATTATTCCAGCAATCGAATTATCAAACAATCCGGCAAACGAATCATTTTTGTTTATCGCTGATTTACATTCGATTACGCAAATTAAAGACGGAAAAACGTTAAGAGAAAATACCTTTAGTGTAGCGGCTGCCTGGCTTGCCTTCGGACTGGATACTGACCGTGTTACATTCTACAGACAGTCAGATGTAGTACAAACAACTGAGTTAAGTTGGTATTTAAGCTGTTTTTTTCCTTTTCAGCGTTTGACTCTGGCACATTCTTTTAAAGATAAAGCCGATCGTTTAAGCGATGTTAATGCCGGGCTTTTTACCTATCCGATGTTGATGGCTGCCGATATTTTGTTGTATGATGCTGAATTTGTTCCTGTTGGAAAAGATCAGGAGCAACATTTAGAAATTACACGTGATGTCGCCTCAAGATTCAACCACCAGATGGGAGAAACATTTGTACTTCCAGAAGCTATTACTCAGGAAGAAGGCAAATTGATTCCGGGAACAAACGGAGGAAAAATGAGTAAATCTGCCAATAATTACATTAATATTTTCTTGGATGATAAAGCTTTGCGCAAACAAATCATGAGCATCGAAACAGACAGTACTCCGCTTGAAGCTCCAAAAAATCCGGATACTTGCAATGCCTTTGCTATTTATTCTCTTATGGCCAATGAATCTCAAATTGCAGCAATGAGAGCAAACTACTTAGCTGGAAATTACGGTTACGGACACGCCAAACAAGCTATATTTGAATTGATTACTGAAAAATATAAAACAGAAAGAGAAAAATACAGCTATTACATAAACAATCTCGATGAAGTAGATGTACTTTTACGAAAAGGTGCTGCAAAAGCTGCATTAGTTGCCGATGAAGTTCTAAAAAGAGTTCGCGAGAAGTTAGGATTTCAAAACTAGGTTCAAAACAAACCTTTGCGATAATCATTGACCAACCATGACAAAAGAAGAAGCTGTTGAAGAATTAATGTATCAAAGCGGTTCTCACGAAGACATAACAAGCAAAAGATGGGAAAACGGTTTTCTAGGACAGCTGCGTCCCTTTTGCGGTAAACTTAATGAAAAAAATTACCATCTGATTATGAAGGCTCTGCAAGTCCTTGCCCCAGAAATGGAAAAAGATTTTGTAGATAAAAGAATCATAAGTGCGATTATGGGCATTACTCATTTGGGCAGGATGTGGGCCATACATCCAGAAGGAATGTTGCAAAGTAACAATTTGATTACCGCAGAACAGACCGCACAAATCAATGATTGGTTAACCGATATTTCGTATGCCGCCTTTTGTCTTCTCGATGGAGCTGGTGCCGAAGAAGCTTTCTGGAACTACAATACAAATTGAAAATATTTTAAAAACCCGATTGGCCAAAAACCTTTCGGGCTTTTTTTATTTAAATCGCTTTTTTCAAGAATTCCAAACGCTTTTTGTAAAATTTCTAGTATTTTCTTCAATTTTCAGATAAAAGTTGACGAATCGAATTTTTAAATACTTTATTTATCGTTTTGGAAACTTCTAAGCCAAGCTTTGTACCGCAAACGACCTACGGCTTCAAAATTTATTTTTCTTTCTTTAAATCAAGAAAAAACGATATAAAAATATAACAGAATTTACTCGTTAAATTATTTCAAACAATTTTCCAGGCAAAGGACGAACTATGCCTTTCAATTCCATATTCAATAGAAGACTCGACATTTTAAATATCGGAAAATCGCATTCCAACGCAATTATATCAAGCAGCTCTTTTCCGTTTTTCATCAGAAAATCATAAATCTTTTGTTCTTCTTCATTTAAATCAACAAATAGTTGTTTTTGTACCGACTTACTTTTAAGTTGCACATCCCAATTGAGCATATAAATTAAATCTGTAGCCGAGGTCAGTACATTTGCTTGCTGTGTTTTAATCAGATTATTGCAACCTTGGCTGTACTTGTCTGTAATGCGGCCCGGTACTGCAAAAACATCCCGATTGTAGTCGTTGGCCATTTTAGCCGTAATGAGCGAACCTCCTTTGTCGGCAGATTCTATCACAATTGTAGCTTCAGACATACCAGCGACAATGCGATTTCTGCGTACAAATTTCTCTTTATCTGGATTCGAATCACTCCAAAATTCAGTAATAAAACCACCGTTTTCTTCCATCTTTGCCATATACTTTTTATGCACCTTTGGGTAAACCTGATTTAGGCCATGAGCCAATACGCCAATTGTCTGAAGACCCGCATCAATCGCTGCCTGATGCGCCACAATATCTACTCCGTAAGCAAAACCGCTTACGATAACTGGATTTAGCGAAATCAAATCTTCAATCAATTTTTTACAAAACTCGGTTCCGTACGATGTGATTTGGCGTGTTCCGACAATGCTGATAATCTTTCGGTCTCTCAGGTCAATTTTTCCTGCCGTAAAAATTAAAACAGGTGCATCTATACAGTGTTTTAAACGCTCAGGATAACTTTCATCTTGAAAACAAGAAACATTAATTCTCTCAGTGTTTATAAAAAGAAGCTCTCTTTCGGCTTTCTGAAAAATTGTTTTATCTTTTAGATTTTTCAATAAAACAGCGCCAACTCCGTCAATTGCAGCAATTTGACTTACTTTACTTTTAAATACAGCTTCGGCACTGCCACAAGAAGCGAGCAATTTCTTGGCCATAATATCTCCCACTCCGTCAACTTTTAGCAATGCTAATAAATAAAATAAATCTTGATCTTTATACATTATGTAAAATAGAAAATTACAAATTTGGAATACTTGATGCAAATATCAATAAAACAAAGTAATTTCTTAATAAAATAGTATCACAAAAAATAAGAAAATTTGTAAAAAAAATAAATCCAAATTTTAACAAACTGATTTTTAGAAAAATAAAATAAATTCCGGATTGTTAATAAAAATTGTGAATAAAATTTTGATAACTATATTGGTTCCATAACTTTGTTACTATGAAAATCGAAACATATATTTCTCAGTTATTGTATCGTTACGAGTGCGTAGCGATTCCCGGATTCGGTGCTTTTTTAACCGAAATTCATACGGCACAGCTTAATGAAAGCACAAATTCGTTTTTTCCTCCAAAAAAGACAATTTCTTTCAATAGTCGTCTGAAAAATAATGACGGACTGCTGGCCAATCATATCGCGCAAGCAGAAAAGACTTCGTATGGTTTTGCGGTAAGCGCCATTGCTTTTGAAGTTTTAAACTGGAAAAAAATCTTGGAAGAAAACGGCGTACTTTCTTTAAAAAATATCGGCGAGCTTCGTTTGAATTCTGAAAGCAACATCGTTTTTACTCCAAACGAACATACCAATTATCTGGCAGCATCATTTGGCCTAAGTCCTTTTGTTTCACCTATGGTGAAGAAAGAAATCTTCGAGAAAAAAATCGAAAAAATTGCTTCAAAAGAGAAAGATGCTGTGCTTTTGCACGACAACGAAAATCACGTAAAATCGTCGAATCCATATCTGCGTTATGCTGCGATTTTTGTTTTGGGACTTGGAATTACAGGAAGTATCGGTTATCCTATTTACCAAAATCAGATTGATTCTCAAACTCTTGTAGTTGAGCAGACGGTTCAGAAAAAAGTGCAAAACAAAATTCAGGAAGCAACGTTTTTTATTCAAAGTCCGCTTCCAGCTGTTACGCTCTCTGTTGATTCTGCAAAAGTTGAAACTGCAGAACCAAAAATGCCTTATCACATTATGGCAGGTGCTTTTAGAAGTGAACACAATGCTCGTAAAGCTTACAATCAGCTGATTAAAGACGGTTATAAAGCCAGAATGCTTGGCGAAGATAAAAATGGTCTTTTCCCGGTTGTATACGGAAGTTATGCTTCGATGAAAGAAGCTCAAGAAGCACAAAAAGAAATTCAGAAAGGTGAAAATCCCGATGCCTGGATTCTCATTGAAAATCTATAAAACTTAAAAAGCCTATTCTATGCGAATAGGTTTTTTTTGATTTACAAAGAACCTAATTGTTTAGATAAAAAGCTTTGAGCTATTTTAATTGACTAAAAAATTAAATTAGGTAATAAGAAAAGCGGTTCCACGCGAAACATAATCAATACTTTAGGATTTAATACTTTCTAAAAATTGTTCACGAATGAATTATAAAGAAATAAAGCCAAACGGATTTTTAAGCAGTTTTGTGCAGTGCTTCTGGTATTATGAAACTGAAGCAACAGCAGTAAACCACACTATCCTACCCGATGGCTATTTTGAACTTATCGCTGCATTTGAATACAAAGCTTTAACCCAAGTAAACTTACCGGAATTTGGACAAAAGAAATTCAGATCCCAAAAAACACCGCTTTTTTTGCCGTCAGATTCAAATTATTGGCACTCGAATATCTTTTCAATACTGAAAAAATTTCATAAAAAACAAGAAGCGCTGAAGAAATTCAGAACGGTGAAATTCCGATGCTGGACTCTCAATGAAAATCTATAAAACTTAAAAAATCCTATTCTATATGAATTGGATTTTTTTTGTCTTATTCTGTTATAAACAAAATTTTTACTGGTTGCTATTAAAAATACTGACTTATTAAGTTTGCATTATCTTAATGAATATAAGGTAGTTATATTCTTTAAGATTAAGATGTGAACTCCGACAAATTATGTCGATTTCACAGAAATTATGATTCAAATTTGATAAAGCACGTAAAATGTTTAAAAAATACAAAATACTTATTACTTTATTACCAGCGCTCTTTTTTTTCGTTTTAAGCTGTACAACAAATGGTAAACCTTCAAAACGAGGGGAATTACTAACATTAGAGCAAATTCAGAACTTAAGGGATAATAAATCCTTAAATGGAAAATTAGTAGAAGTAGAAGGATATGCTAACTTATGTCATACATTTTTTGTAAGACTTGGTGAAAAAAAATTAGTACAAATCGCTACAGAACCAAATTGTGGTGGAGAATTTTTAATCGATGCGAATATCTACTTCAAGAAATTCAAAATTACGCTCACAGGTGAAAAAGATAGAAATGAAGCGGTTCTTGTAGACAATGAATTGCTATTTACTACAGACGATTACCAAGAAGTTTCAAATCAGAAATTAAAATTCTGCGGCACGCTGACTTATGGTAAAGACAATTCGGTCCGCTTGGAAAATGTAACTATTCATGTAAAATAAGATTTATACAAATGGAAGTAAATTTTATAATCTTATTTTTTTCTGGAATTTATATAGGCATAACTTATTGGAGTTATAAACGCTCTGTAAGAAAAGGAGAAACATTTTATTATAAGCCTTTTGTTTTACTAGTTTTGGCGGCACTTTTCGTTTTATCTTTCATTGGCATTCTAATCGGAAAACCCTATAACGAAATTTTTTGACACGTATTTAAACTCCCAAAATCTTAACATTAAAAAGTCCAAATTCAATTCTTGAATTTGGACTTTTTAATGTTTACCATGAAACAATTTTAGCATTCTGTTCCAAAATTGTTTTTTCATTTTGGTAAATCGTTAGAGTCGCTGGCGGAGAATCAGATTGTCCTAAAACGATTATATAACATTGGTACACAAAATTTCCTTTTTTGAATTCGAAATAGCTGTTGCCTCCGGTTCCGTCTGGCAACCATTTTCCGTTCTGCAAAATCAGATCAGGTTTTTGGCTCATATTACTTTTGATTGGCCATGAAGCATAACGGTATTTTTGATTTCCTAAATCATCAATTCTGATTCTGAATTTACTGGTCTCTAAAACATAAAGCGGTTCCTTAAACTCTTTTATAGAAGAATGAAGTTTAGACTTCTGTGCCGCAATTAACTTTTCTTTGTAAGCTTTCTCTTTTTTAGATACATGGTTGATTGTCTTTAATTTACCATCACCTTCAAACCAAATTGTACCACTGTTAAGCATAATGCCTCGCCAACCGACTTGCTCCCAATTCTTTATTGGATCAGAATTTACAATCTCTTTTTTGAGTTCTTCATCAAAAATTTCATCGTAACGTTTAATAAATTCTGTCTTGTTCTTAATCGGCGGAACAGGATTGTCTCGATGCAATGGATATTTAATCATCTTTGCTACCTCCTCTTTTCGGTTATTTTTTACATTTTCGATAAAAATCTTAACGAATTTGTGGTATTCTGGCTTTAGCTCCTGGCTGTAAACACACTGCCCTCCAAAAACAAGCAGCATTATTAATACTATATTTTTCATTTTTTTTAGTTTCTAGGATTTTGAGGTACTAAGTTGCTAAGTTTTATCTAACGCTTAACATCTAACTTTATTTTCAAAAAAATCAATTCAAACTGGCTTTAAACATTTTGAGTTCATCCCATGTAAACTCGTCGCCGTATTTTTCTTTCAACGGACTTAGCGATTCTTCCTGATAAAATTCGAATGCTTCACGAAGCGCCAAGATTTTCTCATACGGAAGCACGTCTGTGATTTCTATTTTTTTGGCCTGAATCAATTTTACCAAATGCATTTCGATAGTCTGAACTGTTAATTTACGCATTCTTGCAATATCTTCAATAGAATTTTTTTCGCGCCATAATTCGTGCGTTTCTTCAACAGTTGTTTTTTTGACCGATTTAGAAGCGTTTTCCTCGACTTTTTTGGTTTTGTACCTGATAACGGGCTCTTCGAGATTAAAAATATCTGTATTCGTCGATTTTTGGTCTTCTCGAATCTTTTCTATCTTGTTCGTCTTGTAATTTTTTATCGCTGGCGACGAAAGTTTATCTTTGCAGATTGTTTCACGTGCAACCACTACTTCTACGAGCAATTTGGCCTTCATCAATCTTAAAACTGCTTTTGTCTGAACATCTTCTAGAAAGGTTAGCTCTTCATAATATTCTTTTACTTTCTTAAACTTCTGAATTTCAGACATTTTATAAATTAAATCGTCAACAAGCTTATCCATTGGTTTAAAGAAGTATTCATAAGCCGCATCTACCCTTTCTTTTACAAAAAGCATATCTACGGTATCCTTGCTGAAGATTTTCTGCAACTGTATGATGAATTTCTGTGAAGGATCCAGTAACTGCTCTACAATTTCCAAACGTTTGTGCGCCCAAACTGCATGCTTAGATTTTTCAGAACCAGTGGTGTTTTCGTTATAGCTGAATCGGTGATTGCGCCATTCTTGCGCTAAATTTATCCATTCAAAACTGGTTTTCAGATAGTTAAATATAAAATTTTTGGTTTCGAAGTGGAGTGAATTTTTTAAAGCATCTTCCGAAGCCTTGTTCATAGCGTAATCCATAACATCCTGATCGTTCGAAATACCATTCATCTGTATTTTTGAAAGCAAAATAAGCCCTTTTAACGAACGCAAACGCGAAAGTGCTACATAGGCCTGCCCAGGCAGAAAAACTTGCGATACATCTAGCGCTGCTTTGTCAAAAGTTAATCCCTGGCTTTTATGAACCGTAATCGCCCAAGCCAATTTGATCGGATAATGTGCAAAGGTTCCCAAAACCTCTTCTTCTATTTCCTTGGTCTGTTCGTTTACTTTATAGCGGATATTTTTCCATTCATACTTTTCAACTTCAATTGTAGTATCCTCTTCAGGAAAATGAACAAAAATTTCTTCATCAGAAAGTGATTTGACAGTTCCCATTTTTCCGTTGAAATATCTTTTGTCAAAAGACAAATCGTTTTTTACGAACATCACCTGTGCACCCACTTTGAGTTTAAGCTCTTCTTCAACCGGAAAAATCTTCTCTGGGAAATCGCCTACGACGAATGGCTGAAAAGTATATTCTTTTCCGCTGAGATCGGCAATAGACTGATTATTAATCAAATCAGCTTTTGCATTATGCGTCGTGAGCGTTATATAACCTTTGTTTGTTTTTAGATCAAAATCGGGCTGCACATACTGATTCAGAACCTCAATATCTTCTGGAGTGATTTTATTGTTGCGCAGATTATTCAAAACGGAGATAAAAACGTCATCGGTCTGACGGTAAATTTTTGACAATTCGATATACAACGGCGGATATTGCTGTACGACATGAGAATGAAAAAAGAATTTCCCCTTATAGAAATTTCGAAGCGTTCTCCATTCCTCATCTTTAACCACCGGCGGAAGTTGGAGCAAATCGCCAATAAACAAAACCTGAACGCCACCAAAAGGCTGTGTGTTCTTGCGCACAGTCTGCATCATGAAATCTATCGCGTCGAGCAGATCCGCTCGAAGCATACTCACTTCATCAATAATCAGAAGTTCCATATTTCGAATCACGTTTCGCTTTACATTGTTCATTTTAAAATGCCGGCGAAGCGTTTCTCTATTTTCAAACTTTACAGTTTCTGTAAACTGCGGACTAGCTTCGTAAGACGGAATAAATGCCGAAAAAGGCAACTGAAACATGGAGTGAATGGTAACCCCACCCGCATTCAAAGCAGCAATTCCGGTCGGTGCAACTACGACAGTATTTTTATGTGTTGTTGCGATAATTTCTCGCAACAAAGTCGTTTTTCCCGTTCCAGCTTTTCCGGTGAGAAAAATTGATTTTTGAGTTTGATTGATAAACTGCAACGCATATGCCGCAGCTTCTGAAATATCTTCCATTTGGTTGTAATAAAAAATAAATTTACCAAGTTTTATAAAAACAAAAAACCTAAATCTTTCCGGATTTAGGTTTTTTAGCTTTTATGTATTTTCTACTATTTTTTAGCCTCTTCTTTCACTTCAGGTTTAGCTTCCGTTTTTGGTTCCGCTTTGTATTTTTCGTTCAAAGCTTTAATGATTTCTTTTGTGATATCATATTTATCTTCTGCGTATAAAACTGTAGCGGCATCGCCTGTTCCGTAGATGTATGAGTAACCGTTTTTCTTACCGTAATCTTTGATGAATTTTTTAACTCCACTAACAAGAGAATCCATTTCAACTCCACTTTCTTGCTGTAATTGTTGTGCTAATGCTTGTTGTGCATAACCTAACTGTTGCTCTCTTTTTTGCAATTCAGCTCCTCTTTGTTGTGCCCAAGCTTGACCATTTGCTTGTGCCTGACTTTGAAAATTAGCAGCGTCTTGTTTAAAACGTGTAATTTCAGCTTGTAGTTGTCTTCCTTTTTCTTCTGCCTGAGCTTTGTATTTTGCTTCTAGGTCTTTTGCTTCAGTGTACTCTTTCATTAAAACTGAAGTATCTACGTAAGCTGTTTTTACTTCCTTAACTTCTGCCGTTTGGTTGCAAGAAACTGCTAAAGCCGAAAGTGCGATAATTACCAATGCTTTTTTCATTTTTTCTGAATCTCTATTTTTTAATGTTTAAGACAAAAATATAAAAAAAAGTATAGCATCAGCATAAACTTTAAAAAATGCTGAAAATTTTAGCGTATTGTTTTTATTTATCGAAAAAAAATCAGCAATAATCAGCCTTTATTGAAGCTAAAAATTCAAATTCAGCCATAAAAAAGCCGTAAAAAAAGTTCACTCTATCTTTACGGCTCTTAAATTTTAATCTATTACAGTTTATTTTTCAGCACATAAATATGCGAAGAATACTCTTTTGTTTTACTTGCCTTCAGATTCGATTTTAGTCCGATCCAAAATGCTTTTATAAAATTCATTTTCCCTGTTTTATATTTCTCCGAAAGCAAGCTTACGTAAAACGAATCAAATTTCATTGGCAGTACTTTTTGCAACTCCATATTCTCTCTTTCAAAAAGCAACTGAATTGATTTTTTAGAAAAATGCCAAAAATGAATCGGCACATCAAATGCTGCCCAGAAAGCGCCATAATGATTTGCATCAAAAGATTTGTAATTTGGAACCGCAACAATTAATGTTCCAGTTGGTTTTAGCAATCGCTTTAATTCTTTAATCTGATGTTCTAAATTCGGAACATGTTCTAAAACATGCCACATCGTAATTACGTCTAAAGAGTTATTTTCTAAAGTGCCAATTTCTTCTACAAATGAAATTCCTTTCTGTTTTGCAATATTCTTTGCTCTTTCGCTTGGTTCTACTCCAATCGTCTCCCAACCGTTGTTTTTTGCCGTTAATAGAAAATCTCCTGTTCCAGCACCAATATCCAGCAATTTGCCTTTTTTCGGCTGTTCGCTATTAATTAAATTCAATTTATTCTGGAGCGCTATATTTTTTACAAAATGATAGGCTTTTTCAAATAATGAACGTTTATTGTCTGTATGCGAAATATAATCTTCACTTTCGTAGTACTTCCCTAAATTTTGCAATTCTGGCTGTGGCGAAGTAATCAACATATCTAATTCTTCATCATAATACAAATCGAAAATTTCTTTTGAAACAGAATGATCTTTTACCGTAATAAAGTGTTTTTTGTTTAAAACGTCCATTTTTAAATTTATATATATTTGGGTTTAATTTATAGCAAATCCTAAAAACGAAATTTTATCATTTTTAGGATTTTTAGTTTTTGTTATTATTATTTTTTCCAATTGATTTTGACAGTCGATATTTTTTCATTTTCTAATCTGATATCAGCTAAAACATCAAAACCATTTAAAACATAAAATTCCAGCGGTGAATTGTATTTTTGATTATTTCGTTTGATATCCCTATCATGATCGATTACCCAGCCATTCAAATCTTGATTATTCTTTTTTAATTTTTCTAATAAAATTCTTCCGTATCCTTTTTCTGAATTTCAGAATTCAACATTATTGCGAACCAAACTTCACTATCGCGTAAAAAAGTATAAGCCCAACCTTGGATAACATTTCGAGAATCAATCAAAATGTAATTTTCTGTTTTTACTAAAGCATTGCAATACGACTCAAATTCCTGAAAAGTTTCATGACCAAATTGAATTGGATATTCACTATTTCGAAGTTGCCACAAAGTTTCTTTTTCTTGTTCTGAAAAACTATTTTGATGTACAACTTTCATATTTTGATTAATTTTATTAAAACGTTTCACGTGGAACATTGTTTTAGTAATCAGTGTTCAGTTTTAAAGTGTTCAGTATAACTTTCAACTAAAAAACTGAACACTGATTACTACAAATCTATCTTCCCATGTAAATCAAAAGTACGGAAATATCACTTGGTGATACGCCGCTAATTCTCGAAGCTTGAGAAATGGTTACAGGACGAATCTTGCTTAATTTCTGTTTTGCTTCAATAGACATTGATTTGATTTTATTATAATCGAAATTGTCTGGAATTTTTACTTCTTCCAAACGATTTAATTTATCTGCATTATTTCTTTCCTTTTCGATATATCCAGAATATTTTACCTGAATTACGGCTTGCTCTACAATTTCTTCATCCAAATCATTTTCTTCAATATACTTTTCGACCTTTTCAAATTTCAGCATATCTTCCAATTCAATTTGAGGACGAGAAAAAATCTTGAACATTTTATCTCCTTGCGAAATCGGAGCAGATTCTTTTGCTTCCAAAATCGGATTGGTTTCTGCAACGCTTACACTAGTTTCTTTGAAGAACTGAACCATCTTTTCAGATTCGTTCAATTTCTTTTCCATTCTTCGTAAACGATCTTCAGAAGCTAAACCAATTTCGTATGACATTGGCGTTAATCTAAAATCGGCATTGTCCTGGCGAAGCAAAGTTCTGTATTCTGCTCTGGAGGTAAACATACGATATGGTTCTTCTGTTCCTTTCGTAATCAAATCATCAATCAAAACTCCGATATACGCTTCGTCACGTTTTAGAATCAACGGATCTTTTTCATGCACTTTTAAATGCGCATTGATTCCAGCTATCAAACCTTGAGATGCTGCTTCTTCATATCCGGTTGTTCCGTTAATCTGTCCGGCAAAATATAAACCTTCAACCAACTTTGTTTCTAAAGTATGCTTCAATTGTGTCGGCGGAAAGAAATCATATTCGATTGCATAACCAGGTCTAAAGAATTTTACATTTTCAAAACCTGCTACCGAACGAAGCGCTTTGAATTGAATATCCTCTGGAAGTGAAGTTGAAAATCCGTTTACATACACTTCACAGGTATTCCATCCTTCTGGCTCCACAAATAATTGATGACGTTCTTTATCAGCAAAACGATTAATCTTATCTTCAATCGACGGACAATACCTTGGTCCTAAACTTTTGATTCTTCCGTTGAACATTGGTGAACGATCAAAACCTTCTCTCAAAATATCGTGAACATTCAAAGACGTGTACGTCATGTAACAAGAACGCTGATGCATTAAAGGAGAAGTCACATCTGAATATGAAAACTTAGCTGGCTTTGCATCTCCTTTTTCTTCGTTCATTTTAGAATAATCCAAAGAACGTCCGTCTACTCGAGGTGGCGTTCCTGTCTTCATTCTTCCAGCTTCAAAACCTGCTTTAATCAAATCTTCGGTAATTCCGGTTGCAGCACTTTCTCCTGCTCTACCACCTCCGAATTGTTTTTCTCCAATATGAATCAAACCATTCAAAAAAGTACCGTTTGTCAAAACAACAGACTTCGCTTTGATTTCTACACCAAGCGAAGTTCTAATTCCTTTTATCTTTCCATCTTCGATTATCAACCCTTTTACCATCTCTTGATAAAAATCAAGATTTGGAGTCGCTTCCAACATCATTCTCCATTCTTCTGCAAAACGCATTCTATCGCTTTGAACTCTCGGCGACCACATTGCAGGTCCTTTCGATTTATTCAACATCTTGAACTGAATTGCAGTTCGATCTGAAACAATTCCCGAATATCCGCCAAGCGCATCAATCTCACGAACAATCTGTCCTTTTGCAATTCCACCCATCGCAGGATTACAAGACATTTGTGCTATGTTTTGCAAACTCATTGTTACCAATAAAGTTTTCGATCCCAAATTTGCAGCCGCAGCTGCAGCTTCAGAACCTGCATGGCCGGCACCAACCACAATAACATCGTATTCTTCTAAAAACATTTTGTTTTATTATTCTCCAAAAACCGCTAACGCGGTTTCTAGAATTACATTTATATTTTCTTGTTCCACGTGGAACAGGTATTCTTTTTTTTTGTTTCAAGTTTCAGGTTTGAAGCTTCAAGTTCAAATCAGAATCTTCAAATCAGAATCTTCAAATCAGAATCTTCAATATCGAAATCAAATTAAACGTTCCACGTGGAACGATTAAAAAATTCATTCAAACTAGAACTTTCAACAGAATCAAAAACATGTTCCACGTGAAACATCATGTTTACTTAAAAACTAAAATAATAAATCGTTCCACGTGGAACGTTATTATGCTTGCTTTAATCTTTATATATGTTTCACGTGGAACGTTGTGAAAAGTTAGTTTTAAAACGTTTCACGTGAAACATATCTATAAACGAGATTTAATTACTGTTCCACGTGAAACATCTTCATCTTCTCTTCTTCTTTTGCTCTCATTAATTGAGCATCTTCATCTGTCTTATCCTTGTATCCACAGTAATGAAGTATCCCATGAGATAATACTCTTTTAAGTTCTTCTGCAAATGAAACATTAAAGTCTTTTGCATTGTCTGCAACTCGTTCTACAGAAACAAAAATATCTCCATTCAACTCGTTACCAACAGTATAATCAAAGCTAATAATATCTGTTAAAGTGTCGTGGTCTAAATATTCTACATTAATCTTATGAAGATATTCATCGTCGCAGAATATGTAATTTATCTCCCCTTCATTCTTTCCTTCAGAAACAATTACAGCACTTAACCAGTCACTAAAAGCCTGCTCATCTCCTAGAGTAAAATCTGTTTCGTAATTAAAATTTATCATTTTGTATTAAAGTATTCTTGAACTTTTTGATTAAAATTCGAGCGCAAAGGTAGTGATTGTCTGTTTAATATCTCCACACTGTTTAAATATTCCAATAGTGAACTTGGTAAAGCATTCGAACGATTCGTAAATTCTGCCTTATTAGTTTCAGATTGTCTTTGTGTATCCTGACCTTGTTGTTGAACTGCATTATTTAATTTCCACAATTCTTGTTGGATGTTTAGAATGCGTTGTAGGTTTTCATTTTTAAAACCTTTATTCAAAATCTGCTTCTCAGATTGTTTCATCTGGTCAATAATAGATCTGCCTTGAGCATCCAAACCTTTCTTCGCTAATTCTTTTTGTAGTGCTTCACGAAGCTTAACTTGTTCCTTGTAAATCTCCATAATGGCTTCAGCATCTCCTTCACCATCTTCACCGTCTTTACCTTCACTACCTTTACTTTGACCCTGACTTCCTTGTCCACTTTTTCCTTTACCGTCTTTACCTTGTCCTTCCTTGCCTTCTCCCTTACCTTGATTTTGTCCTTGCTTACCAGAACCATCCTTACCTTGTTGTCCTTCTCCCGGTTTGTTGCCAGATTTCATTCCGTCTTTCATTTTATCCGCTAGGCCTTTTTGCTTCTGAATAATATCTGGCAATTGCATTCCTTGACCACTTCCTGGTTTTGGTTTCCCTGCTCCTGGTTTAGACATAGACATCTGCATATTGTTTAATAAATCACTTAAAAAATCTGCTAGCTTATTTGCAGATGATACCGCGTATTGCTGATGCGAAACGCCTTTTGGAATCTGTACATCGGTTAAGGTTTCTATAGCTTTATCCATACTGTATTGTACGTTTCCTATTTCTTTTGTCACATCTTCTGCAACCTTTGGATTACGAAGCGACAAAGCAAACAAACTATCATCGACATGTCTAAACTGTTGTTTTAAATTCTGTTGTATCTTAATGTTTTTAGTGAACGTTGAAGAACCGAGTTTCATCGATTTAAACTGTTTCATTACATCTTCCTGCGATAGCGAGTATGCCAAAAGGTTGTCTAATATCTGACGAAGCATCGCCACATCTTCCTCCATTTGTTCTTGTTCGCCACCTTCCATTCCGGCCTGCATCTGCTGTGCTATATTCTTCATTTTCTTAGAAGCGCTCTTTTGTTTTTGTTTAGCAGTATCTGTATTCTTTTTACTCAACTCTTCAGAAGCTTTTTGAAGATCATTATCTACATCTTTCTCTTTTGAAGCATCAGAAGGAATATCCAATGGTGATTTTAAACTCTTATTTTCTTCTTTCAAATCCTTTAAATCTTCTTTAATTTTATCAAAAGATTTATTGATTTCATCCTGCTTATCTTTCGTATTTTCTTTATCCTTATTTGATAATTGTTCCTGTTGTTCTGATAGTTTATTAAGCTTTTCACCAATCTGCTCTGCTTTTTTTTCTACGTAGAAACGTTTGGTCAATTCAACCAATTGTTCTAAATTACGAGATTGGTTTTTACTGATTTGCTTGAACTTTTCCATCTTATCAAACAAATCTTCACTGTTTAATTTGTCATTTAGATTCTTTAATTCATCTAACAATTTCTGATTTTTATCTAAATCTTTTTCTGCATTATCTAAACGTTTTTGAAGATCTTCAGCTGTTTTATCTTTTTTATCAGACTTAAACTTATCTAAATTCTGATTCATTTTTTCTGCAAATTGTTTCATCATTTCGTCCTGCTGCTTTTGGCGTTTAATGAAATCATTAATCTTTTGCTGGTCTTTAAATTCTAAATTGTCTTTTTCTTTTCCGCTGTTTTGAAGCTTCTCCATTTCAGAAATCTGCTTTGTCTGATTCTTTAAAGACTTCGATAAACTATTGATGTTATTGTTCTGTTGCTGTAATTCTAAATCTTGAACTTCATCTGTAGTAGCAATTCGATCTGAGAAAACTGTAGACTTTGTACTCTTGAAATTGTGTGGTGCATCATTATCAAAAACTTCAAAATAATACTCATAAGATACTCCTTCTTGAACGGGAAGATTGCTTGGAAAATTAAAAACAAACTGATCGAATACTCCAGACTTTACAGGAATGTTTCCACGCTTAGCGGTTTGTGGTTTATTTCGTTCATAGTAAACAATCTGTAATTTAGAAATACCATAATCATCTCCTAATCTTCCTAGAATATAATTCTTATCTAGCTTCAAACTGTCTGGCGCAGGACCAACATTTATCGTCGGAAACTGGTCTTTGATTACAGAAAGCTGGTAATCTAATTTTTCATAGTTTTTTACCTTATTATTTGAAGTAAGAATTTGATATTCTGTATTTTGAGTTATTAATTTAGCTAATTTAAAGTCATTTTCATTCTTAGAAAATCTAGAAATACTATTATCCTGTTTCCATACAATTTCGTCTGTAGACTTAGTGTTCATTTTCCAAGTTATTGTGGTTCCTTCTGGCACAATCGCATTCCCAGTTCCTTGAATAATTTCACTTTTCTTTTTAAGATAAGCGGGAAAATTTAGTACGATTTCGAAGTCAGCTATTGAAGGAACAGTGATTACTTTTAACTCATACTCATCTGAAACAACTGAATTTCCTTCAAAAGAAAAGGAAACATTTTCAACTGGTTTTTCTATTCTAAACTCGAACGTTCCGGGTTGAGAAGATTCCATAAAATAACTTTCACTGCCAATGTGAATCATCACATTTTCCGGAACAACGTTTCCAACAGATTCCATTTTTACCACAAAATCTTTATTCTGTTCTGTCTGCAGATTTGGATTTAAAACAACAAATCGAAAAGGAGCTGGAGGCAAAAAAGCCGAATTGAAATTGACAACCCTATTCAAACTTTGTGAAATTACATTGCTATTTCCAGAAATATAAAACACTGCAAAAAGCAAAATCGGGATAAGTGCTAAGGGCAAATATTTCTTGTTTGTCTTAAAATTGATTGCATTTCCAAAAGGAATTGGTTGTAGAGAATTTGCTTTTTGCTCGATAGAAGCAAGCATTAACTCTGAACTTTCACCAGAATATCCGTTTGAAGAAAGCTGTAAAAAGTTGGTCAGCTTATCGCTTACTTCTGTAAAATGATTTCCAATAATAGCCGAAGCCTGATTGTAATCTATTCCTTTTTGGAGTTTGAACAGCTTAAAAACAGGAAATAATATAAATCTAAAAAGCAGAAATACTTCAACGCCTACAAACAACCAGAATAAAAATGTTCTTCCTAGAGGTTTTAGCCAAAGAAAATATTCCACAAAGAGCGTAAACAAGAAATATAATAAACCGAATCCGATAAAAAGAAGTCCTCCCTTTATCAATTCATTCATATAATATTTTCTAATAAAAGCCTCTAATTTCTGGTATATAGCTGATGAAGTTTTCAAAATAAAATCTCTTTAAATTATAACCTATAAAAGTAGTAATTATAAAGATTCAAATTCCAAAAAATTAAATTCCAAATTCCAAGTATTCACTGCGTTTGGAATTTGGAATTTTAAAAATTGGGATTTATCTAAAGTTGTATCTTTGTCACAAAATTTAAAACAAATGTCAAAGCAAGTTCGTGTGCGTTTTGCACCAAGTCCAACAGGACCATTACATATCGGCGGAGTTCGTACTGCCCTATTTAATTATTTATTTGCCAAAAAAAATAATGGTGTTTTTTATCTAAGAATTGAAGATACAGATCAGACTCGTTTTGTTCCTGGAGCCGAAGCTTATATTATGGAAGCACTAGAATGGTTAGGAATTGCTCCTGAAGAAACTGTTGGAAAAAATGAAAAATTTGGTCCGTACAGACAAAGCGAACGTAAAGATTTATACCAACAATATGCTGACCAATTGATTAATTCGGGTTGGGCATATTATGCTTTTGATACTCCAGAAGCATTGGATACTCACAGAAAACAACACGAAGCTGAAGGAAAAACATTTATTTACAATCATCACAATCGTGAAAAATTAGATACATCATTAGTAATTTCTGCTGAAGAAGTTTCCAAAAGAATTGCCAATGGAGAACATTACGTGATTCGTTTTAAAACTCCGGTAGATGAAACTTTACATTTGAAAGATATCATTCGTGGCGATGTTAAATTTGAAACTAATCTTTTGGATGATAAGGTTTTATTTAAAAGTGACGGAATGCCGACTTACCATTTAGCGAATATCGTAGATGATCATTTGATGGAAACTTCACATGTAATTCGAGGTGAAGAATGGTTGCCATCTATGCCACTTCACGTTTTATTGTACAAAGCTTTTGGTTGGGAAGCTCCTGAATTTGCACATTTACCTTTGATTCTAAAACCAGTTGGAAATGGTAAATTATCAAAAAGAGATGGAGATAAAATGGGATTCCCGGTCTTTCCTCTAGAATGGAAAACTGAAGAAGGCATTTCATCTGGTTATAGAGAAAAAGGATTTTTCCCAGAAGCAGTTGTAAACTTCCTTGCTTTACTAGGATGGAATGACGGAACTGATAAAGAATTATTCTCTCTTGAGGAACTTATTGAAGCTTTTGACTTAAACCGAGTTCATAAAGCTGGAGCTAAATTTGATCCAGAGAAAAACAAATGGTTCAATCACCAATATTTAGTAAAACAAAATGATGCTGATTTAGCGAAGACCTTCTCTCCTATTTTGGTAGAAAAAGGAATTGATATTTCTAAATACGACATTAAAAGAATCGTCTCGTTGATTAAAGAAAGAGCCAATTTCGTTTCTGATTTTTGGGATTTAACCGATTTCTTTTTCCAGGCTCCAACATCTTATGACGAAAAAGCAAGCAAAAACTGGAAAGAAGAAACTCCAGCTTTGATGCAAGAATTGATTTCGACTCTTGAATATATTGATGGTTTTGATTCGGCAAATATTGAAGCAATCGTCAAAGATTGGTTGACCAAAAACGAAATCGGAATGGGTAAAGTAATGCAACCTTTCCGTCTAAGTTTAGTCGGAGCTCTTAAAGGTCCTCACCTATTTGATATTGTAGAAATCATTGGAAAACAGGAAACTATCTCTAGAATTCAGAAAGCAATTTCTACTTTATAAAATAAATTTACCATTAAGATATTAAGAAAATTAAGCTCAACTTAATGGTAAAAAAAGGAAAGTTTTTTAAGTTCATAAAGCTTAATTGTCTTGACAAAGTTTTGACTTAATTATCTTAATGCCTTTAATGGTTCAAAAAAATTAAACGCTAAGTAAACATCAATAAAATGTTCTTAGCGTTTTTTTAATGTCTAAAACTTTTCCTTTGGCAGAATTTTCGTAATTTACCAAAATCATAAAACATAAACTATATCACCATGAACCCAGTTTTAATTATCTTTTTAGTCGTAGCTTTTTTTATTTTCATGTCTTCCTTCTTTACCGTTAAGCAGCAGACTTCTGTAATTATAGAAAGATTTGGAAAATTTCTAAGCGTTAGAAACTCCGGATTACAACTTAAAATTCCAGTGATGGACAGAATTGCCGGACGTGTAAATCTTAAAATCCAACAGTTGGATGTAATCATCGAGACCAAAACTAGAGACAACGTTTTTATTAAAATGAAAGTTTCTGTTCAGTTCAAAGTAATTCAGGAAAAAGTATACGAAGCTTTTTATAAACTAGAATATCCACACGATCAAATTACTTCTTATGTTTTTGACGTAGTGCGTGCCGAAGTTCCGAAACTAAAATTGGATGATGTTTTTGAAAGAAAAGATGATATTGCCGTTGCAGTAAAACGCGAATTGAACGAAGCAATGTCTACTTACGGATATGATATCATCAATACTTTGGTTACAGATATCGATCCAGACATTCAGGTAAAAAATGCTATGAACAGAATCAACGCTGCCGATAGAGAAAAAACTGCGGCTGAGTTTGAAGCAGAAAGTTCAAGAATTAGAATCGTTGCAAAAGCAAAAGCCGAAGCAGAAAGTAAACGTTTACAAGGACAAGGTATTGCAGATCAGCGTCGCGAAATTGCAAGAGGTCTAGTAGAAAGTGTTGAAGTTTTAAACCAAGTTGGAATAAATTCTCAGGAAGCTTCTGCCCTAATTGTAGTTACACAACATTATGATACACTGCAATCTATAGGATCTGATACCAACTCTAATTTGATACTTTTATCAAATTCACCACAAGCCGGAAGTGATATGCTCAACAATATGGTGGCATCATTTTCTGCATCTAACCAAGTGGGAGAAATGATGAAAAAGAATACTAAAAAAGTTGAAAAACCAAAACCGATACAACCACAGTCTGGTTATGAAGATGACATTCAACCAGATGTTCAACAATAAATATAAAATGAAAAAGAGGCTTAATTGCCTCTTTTTTTATTCATAAACCAATTGATTACAAAAGGAATAATAGATTGTATAATTTGCGGATACGATTTTCGAACATAATCAGTATACGATGACACAAATCCGTTTACAATATTCTGCGGTGTAATGCTTTCTTTAGTTTTTTGAAAACTTAAAATCAATTTCTGATAATTAATGTCTTTTTCTAATTTCAAGATTTCTAAATCTCTTTCTATTGCAGCATACGAACAATATTTTTTCTTTTCCATAGTACTAGTCATTAAAAAATATTTCTGAAAATTTCTCTAATATCGGACCTTCGACCATCTTGTCTTTTATAAAGAAAAGCAAAATAGTAAACACAAAATAGATCCCTCCTACTGTTAAAAATCCGAGGGCATTGCTTTCGAATAGAGAACCAAAAGCATAAGCTGCCGCAAAGGATCCAAAAATCAATGCCATTGTAAAGCAAACTAAAATCAAAGCAAACTTTAAAAGTACAGTTGTTGATTTCATTGCAACTTTAAAACCCCAAAGTTTATAGTAGGCCAAATGACTCTCAATATAAGCTTTGGTTTGTTCCTGGATTTTTTCGGTATTTTCTTTTAATTCTTGAAAAGGCATAAATTGGGATTTTTATAAAAACAAAAAAGCACAAGACTTTCTTATAAATAAGCAAGTAATGTGCTTTGATAATTTATTACTATTATTATTATTTCTGAAATTTAGCGTTTTGCGCTTTTAAGTCAGCTAGTTTAGATTCTAAAAAAGTAATTACCTCTTCGGTTTTATGACTTACATTGGATAGCAAATCATTTAAAGTTCCATCGAGATTTTGAGTAGCGTCTGCAAATTTTTCGCGAAGAACTTCAGAACTTGCTTCCAAAGAATCTTTTATGTTATTCTTCGTATCATCAAAACCTTCTTTAATTTTAGCTCTGGTTTTGGATCCTTTATCGGGTGCAAATAAAATTCCGATTGCTGCTCCTGCCGCCGCTGCCGCTAAAATAGCTGCCGCCGTATTTAAATTTTTAGACATACTTTTAAATTTTAAATGAATACTTAAATTTACAATTTTTAGATAGATATAAACAACTGATCAAACTATTTTTACAGAAATTTAATACACGTAAGCAACTGCTTCATATTTACCATCGGCTTTTTCGACAATGCTCACAAACGGATAACCATTTGAAGCCGACTTACTTTTGATTCTCATTGCAGTTTGTTTCTGATTTGCAATTGGCGGTTCACCTTTTGTCCTTGTCGAAACTCCTGTAAAGCTTGCTGCCTGTTTCAGTCCTACTGTTTTTTCTTGAGGCAGTACAGTTACCATTTTATAATCGTCTTTTGAATCAACAATTACTTTATCAGAAATTTTCTGAGTTTGTTTTGTCTGCTTATTTGTGATAGATGAAACAGCATGTTTACTAATTTTTATTTCTTCAGAACTTCCGTTCAATGAATAATAAATTAAACCATTTTCATTTTTAATTAAATTTACATCAAGTTGTTCTCCATTGTGTTTTGTAATTTGATGTGTTTGTGAAATTGCAACATTTGCAAATAATAACGCTAGTGTGAAATATAAAATTTTCATGATAATTAGATTTAAATTAAAAATTGTCAGATTTAGAAATTTAAAAACTAAACTTTCACTCAAATTCAACATTATGGAATTTTGTACATTATGATACAATTTTAAAAAATATCTATTAGAGAATATTATCAAAACTACATCACAATAAAAATCAGAACATAAAATTGTCTTTTTGGGAAATCAGTTTTGAAATCTATTACAATAAAAACTATCAGTTTCTAAAAACAATAAATTTCAGCTTAGATTCTTTACGGCAAATTTTAATTTTTTACAAAAATCATCTCTGACTTAAGTACTGTGTTAAAAATAGCAACTTTATAAACAATTGTGTGTTAACAAGCCGTTAAACTGACTAAAATAACAGTAAAAATTAAAATAAAGCTCATAAAGAGACAATAACTTAAAAAATGAGTTATCTATTAGCTACTTTAAAAAACTGTCTTAAAATCAATTTATGAAGGTTAAAATTAATATATAAAAACTATCAATTTTAATATTTATATCAATTTTAAAAATAATAGTTAAAAACTAAAATTTAAAAAATTTAATAATATAAAATTATAAACACAAAAATAGAACCGAAGACTCAATAAATAATAAAAAACTATTGATTTAAAAATTATAGTAAATTTTGTAAATAATAATAAAAAATTAAATTTTTAAATAAAATAATAATAAAAACTTATACTAATAAAAATTGAAGTCTAAAATCTAAAAAATAAGAAAAAACCTTAATTCCACTTTTTTTGCGAAGAAAATGGAACTAAAAAACAAAAAAAATCAAATAACGAGTTCTAATGAATGAAAAACAAAAAAAGGTCTTCTCTACTAGACTTATTTTTTATTTAGCTTAAAAAACATTTATGAAAGTCTTTTCTAATTCATAAATTTAATTAAAAATTAAAATATAATAGTTTTTATAAATAATAGATATGTTTAATTAAAACTATAAACAATAATAAGTCAAATTGATTTCAAACAATTTTGGAGTAAAAACTTGATTATAAAAAGTCAGAAATTAAAATAAAGCCTTTAAATAAACCCAAATAAAAAAAATGAATTAGTTATCCAACTAAATTTTATTTTCTATTAAAATCCATTTATGAATGTCACTTTTAATTTATAAAAATTATAGATTAATAAATTTCAATAGTAAAAATATATAATAAAAAAAAAGCGCTTAAAAAAGCGCTTTTCATAAATTTAGTCGATATTACTTTTTTACCATTTCAGAAAGAATTTCAATTTCTCTTTCAGAAGCATTTTTTGGTGGATTTGAAAATAATTTTAAAATTTCATCATCGTATTGATTTCTCAAACTTTCATTCTCGAGATCTCTCAAGTTTAAAAGTGCTTTTGATCTTACGTAAGTCGATTCACTTTTTAAAGACATTGAGTATAATTTCTTAATATCATCTTCTTCAAAATCAGCCGATTTCCAGTTTGAATATTTCAAAATAAACTGCGAAAACAAAAGCGAAGCTTTATTATTATTGATATTCTTTTTTAATGAATTCTGTAAAAGTGAAAAACTAGAAATATTTCTGATGTTCTCCCCTATTGCACTTTCAATTGCGATACGTTCCGGTTTAGTCTCAACTTTAAAATATTTGTTGATTTCTTTTAAAGAATTATTAATGCTGTTTTCTTCTTTTTTACCTTTTTCTTCCCACGCATCTTTTAATCCAACCGTTTTGTTAAATACTAATTTTGAAGCAGTTGAGTCTTTATCAACAGTAAAATAGCCTAAACGTTGAAACTGAAATTTATCTTCATTTTGAGCTGTTGCTAAACTTGGCTCAACATATCCGGTTACGATTTCTAATGAATTCGGATTAACAAAATCTAAGAAATTTTTCTCTTTATAACTGTCCGGAGCTTCATCTGTAAACAAACGATCGTACAAACGAACTTCTGCTTCCAAAGCATGTTTAATAGAAACCCAGTGCAAGGTTCCAGATACTTTTCTTTGGCTTGCTTCTGTCCCGCTTCCGCTTAAAGAATCAGTATCATATGTTACATGAATTTCGGTAATATTTCCATTTTCATCTTTTATAACCGATTCACCTTTAATGATATAGGCATTTTTAAGACGAACTTCTTTACCTAAAGTCAGACGGAAAAATTTAGCTGGAGCTTCTTCTAAAAAGTCTTCTCTTTCGATGTATAATTCACGTGAAAAAGGCACTTTTCTGAAACCAGCACTTTCATCTTCCTGATTGTTCTCAGCTTCCAACCACTCCTCTTTTCCTTCAGGATAATTGGTAATTACCAGTTTTACAGGATCTAAAACAGCCATCACACGAGGTGCGATTTTGTTCAAATCTTCACGAATACAAAATTCTAAAACCGATACATTGATCAAATTATCACGTTTTGCAATACCAATTGTATTAGCAAAATTACGCAAAGATGCAGCAGTGTAACCACGTCTTCTTAACCCCGAAATAGTTGACATTCTAGGATCGTCCCAACCGTTAACATGCTTTTCTTTAACTAGCTGCTGTAATTTTCTTTTACTAACAACAGTATGCGATAAGTTACGTCTTGCAAATTCTCTTTGCTTTGGACGCAGTTTATTTTCATCAAAAATCTGATCTAAAAACCAATCGTATAATTCACGGTGAGGCAAGAATTCCAGTGTACAAAATGAGTGTGAAATCTGCTCTAAATAATCACTTTGTCCGTGTGCCCAATCGTACATTGGATAGATTTTCCAAACATCTCCTGTTCTATGGTGATGTTTGTGTAAAATTCTGTACATGATAGGATCACGCATTAACATGTTTGTTGATTTCATGTCAATTTTTGCACGAAGAATATGTGTACCAGCCTCAAATTCACCGTTTTTCATTCTTTCGAATAAATCTAAGTTTTCTTCAACAGAGCGGTTTCTGTACGGACTGTCAGTTCCAGGAGTTGTTGGAGTTCCTTTCTGGATCGCCATTTCTTCAGAAGATTGACTGTCAACATAGGCTCTATCTTTTTTAATTAATAAAACGGCCCAATCATACAATTGCTCGAAATAATCTGAAGCATAACATTCTTCTGCCCAAGTATAACCTAGCCATTCCACATCTTTTTTAATAGCATCCACAAATTCCTGTTCTTCTTTTTCAGGGTTTGTGTCATCAAAACGTAAATTCACAGGAGATTTATAATCAATTCCTAAACCAAAATTTAATGCAATAGAACTTGCGTGCCCAATGTGCAAATAACCATTTGGTTCTGGTGGAAAACGAAAGCGAAGTTTAGAATTTGAAAGACCTGATTTTACGTCTTCCTCTATGATTTGTTCAATAAAATTGAGTGATTTCTCTTCTGATGCCATTATTTTATAGTAATTTTAGCAAAGATAAAAAAAAGGTTTCAGGTTTCAGGTTTAAAGTTATCTAAGTCGCATAAAACATGAAACGTTAAACTTAAAATCTTCAATTAGTTTATTTAGTATTTTTGTATAAATATTCAGAATTATGAGACAATTAACCGTTACAATTCCAGACGATTTCTACGAAACTTTTATTAATTTTCTCAAACGTGTTCCAGACGTTTCTATAAATGAAAATGTTGAGAATGAAATTCCACTTTGGCAACAAGAAATGGTTTTAGAACGTATGAAGAATGCTAAACCAGAAGATTTTATAAGCAGGGAAGATTTTGAAAATAAGATGGATAAAAAATGGTTAAAATAAAAACTATAATAGAAATCCAAACACTACAAGAATAAAATTATAAAAATGGGAGTTATTAAACTGAAAAATATCCGTACTTTTTCGTACCACGGATGTTTAATTGAAGAAGGAAAAATAGGATCTGATTACACAGTTGATCTCAAAATTAAAACAAATCTTCAAAAATCAACAGAAACAGATCATCTTCTAGACACTGTTGATTATGTTCATTTGAACAAAATTGTGACGGAAGAAATGGCAATTCGTTCGCATTTATTGGAACATGTAGCTAAAAGAATCAATATTCGCGTACTGGCAGAGATAGAGACAGTAGAAAAAACAACCGTTTGGGTTTCTAAAATTAATCCGCCTATTGGCGGTGATGTTGAGTCAGTTACTATCAAAATGACGGAAATTAGAAAGTAATCTTTAAAATTAAAATCGTAAAATTTTAAAATAGTTACATTGAAACTTTTGAAATTTAAAGATTTTAGTTACTTTTGCCAACCGTTCAAGTAATGGCGTCGTGGCCGAGCGGCTAGGCTGGGCTCTGCAAAAGCTCCTACTCCGGTTCGAATCCGGACGATGCCTCTAAACCTCTAAAGCAATTTAGAGGTTTTTTTATGTTTAATTTTTAGTAAAAATTAATTAAAAATAT
>NZ_SJTF01000023.1 GCF_004634245.1 Flavobacterium foetidum | reverse complement strand
GTGGAAATTAGTGTAATTCGTGGCTTACTATTTACCACAGATTTACGAGATTAAAAGGGTTTTCTTAGCCACGAATTGCACAAATTGGCACGAATTTATAGGAAAAATTAGTGGAAATTAGTGTAATTCGTGGCTTACTATTTACCACAGATTTACGAGATTAAAAGGGTTTTCTTAGCCACGAATTACACCAATTGGCACGAATTTACAGGAAAAATTAGTGGAAATTTGTGTAATTCGTGGCTTACTATTTAGCCACAGATTTACGAGATTAAAAGATTTTTTTAGCCACGAATTACACTAATTGCCACGAATTTATAGGAAAAATTAGTGGAAATTAGTGTAATTCGAGGCTTACTATTTAGCCACAGATTTAAGACATTAAAATGATTTTTTAGCCACGAATTACACCAATTGGCACGAATTTATAGGAAAAATTAGTGGAAATTAGGGTGATTCGTGGCTTACTATTTAGCCACAGATTTACGAGATTAAAAGGGTTTTCTTAGCCACGAATTGCACCAAATTGGCACGGGTTTATAAGAAAAAAATTAGCGGAAATTAGTGCAATTCGTGGCAAAAAAAAGTCGCAAAGCTTAAAAAAACTTTGCGACTTTGTGCCTTGATGGCCTTATTTCACTAAAATTATTTAACCGTAATAGGCAATTCGACAGTTGTCTTATCCCATCCAATAACTAAATTTGCGATATTTCCTTGTGTTGTAAAAGCAATAGATAAAGCTTCAATAACATCAGAAACATTTTTAACAGGAACAGAAACTCTAACAACATCTTTGCTTTGGTCATAAGCATAACCACCCCATAAATCCAATTCTTTATTGATGATAATAGTCCATTTGTCTTTTTCTGGAATAGCAAATAAACTGTAATATCCAGCAGGAACTTTTTTACCGCCAATTGTTACGTCTTTGTAGAATTTGATTTCTGTATTTTCATTAGCGCCAACTCTCCAAATTTCGCCAAATTTTACAACGTCTCCAAAAATAGTTCTTCCTTTTACAGAAGGTCTTGCGTAGATAACTTTAACAACTGGATTTGGATTGTCAGTTTTTTTGAATTTAACCGCTTTGTTTGGGAAATAAGAAATATCCACAGGGCTATTGTCTAACGGTGCAAATTTAACCACGTCTTGTGCCTGCACTGTAAAAGCAGCAAACAAAGTAACTGCCATTAAATAAAATTTTTTCATAGGATTACAATTTTTAGAATAACTACAAAGTAAGTTAATAATGAAGAAAAATCATATAATTTGCAGATTGTTTTTTGTTAATGAATTGATAACAGTTTTGACAATGAAATTTTATTTTTTTTAGGTTTTTATTAATACAGATTTTGTTGATTAGAGCAGATTAATTCAGATTCTAGTATAAGGCAAATCGGCAAAATCTTCATGAAGCAAAAACTTCGCATCTCAATGACTTTGTGATAAAAAAAACACAAAGCTTAAAAAGAAAAGCTTTGTGTTTTAATGCCTTTTGTGACAATAGGCTTTATAAAGATCGCTTGATCCCTATTTCCAATCCGCGTAACTCTGCAAGACCTCTCAGACGGCCGATAGCAGAATAGCCAGGATTTGTTTTTTTCTTTAAATCATCCAGCATCTGGTGTCCGTGATCTGGACGCATTGGCAATTGGCTGTTGTTTCTTTTTTCGACTTCAAGAATGGCTTTTACGACTTCGTACATGTCAACATCGCCCTCAAGATGGTTTGCTTCGTAGAAACTTCCTTCTTCATCTCTCTGAGTACTTCTTAAATGAATAAAATTCATTTTATCTCCGTGACGTCTTACCATTCCAGGTAAATCATTATCGGCGCGAACGCCGTATGAGCCGGTACACATTGTAAATCCGTTTGACTGCGAAGGAGCGGCATTCATTAATTCTACTAAATCTTCCTCTGTACTTACCACTCTTGGTAGTCCCAAAATTGGATAAGGGGGATCATCTGGATGAATCGCCATTAAAACGCCTTTACTCTCGGCAACTGGAATAATTTCTTTTAGAAAATGAAAAAGATTGTTTTTTAAAGCTTGTCTGTCAATATGGTTGTAGGCACTTAAAGTCACTAAGAAATCTTCAACGGTGTAAGCTTCTTCAGCACCCGGAAGTCCAGCAAGGATGTTCTGTTGTAATTTTACCTTATCTTCTGAAGTCATGGCTTCAAAATAGCTTTTTGCTTTTTGTTTCTGTTCTTCAGAGTATTCGTTTTCTGCGCCTGGTCTTTTCAAAATATACAATTCAAAAGCCGCAAATGCATTAATGTCAAAACGCAATGCCTTTGAGCCGTCTTCGACCGTATAAGACAAATCAGTTCTTGACCAATCTAAAACCGGCATGAAATTATAACAAACGCATTTAATGCCACAAAGAGCTAGATTGCGAATGCTTTCTTTATAGTTTTCAATGTATTGAAGATAGTTTCCAGTCTGTTTTTTAATATCTTCGTGAACCGGAATACTTTCTACCACCGACCAAGTTAAACCAGAAGCACCTTTTTTAGGGTCTCCGTCTTCGTGTTCGATTTCAACTTTTCGTTTAATGATTTCATCGATGCTCCAAACTTCTCCGTTCGGAATATGGTGTAAAGCAGTTACAATTCCGGTTGCTCCGGTTTGTTTAATATCTTGTAAAGAAACAGGATCATTTGGTCCGAACCATCTTAATGTTTGTTCCATGTTTATAATATTGATTTTATTTCCTGTAAGGTTTATAAAACCTTGTAGGTTTGATTTTAAAGTTATTGTTGTAAATAGTTATACCTACAAGGCTTTATAAACCTTGCAGGAGAGACTTTGCTAAATCTTAAATACTTGTAGCGGCAAATCCACCGTCTACTTTTAAGATGGTTCCCGTCACAAATTTTGACATGTCACTGCAAAGGAATAACAAAGCGCCGTCGATATCTTCTGGAGTTCCAAATCTTCCCATTGGTGTATGATCGATGATTTTCTCGCCTCTTGGAGTCAATTTTCCTTCTGGAGTTAGCAATAATGCACGATTTTGCTCTCCGATAAAAAAGCCAGGAGAAATAGCATTTACTCGAATTCCTTCGCCATATTTAGAAGCCAATTCAACCGCCATCCATTGTGTAAAGTTGTCAATAGCCGCTTTTGAAGCCGAATAACCAACTACTCGAGTTAAAGGCCTTTGGGCTGATGCTGACGATATGTTGATGATATTTCCAGCTTTTTGTTTAGCAAAAAGTTCTGCAAAAACCTGAGTTGGAAGCATGGTTCCGATGATGTTCAAATCGATTACTTTTTGCAGGTCATCGCTTTTCATGTCATAAACGGCCTGATCTGGCTGAATCGTTGCTCCAGGCATATTTCCTCCTGCGGCATTAATCAAAATATCAAGACGTCCGTATTGCTCCACAATAAAATCTCTTGCTTTTTCTACTTCTTCTTTGTTTAAAACATTGGCCTGAACCGCAAATCCTTTTCCGCCATTTGCTTCAAGAGTTTTTACAGTGCTTTCGGCTTTTTCAAGCGACTGAGAAACGATTCCGACAATAACGCCCTGTTGTGCCAGAACATTTGCAAATCGGCTTCCTAAAACTCCAGCACCTCCAGTAATCAGCGCTATTTTTCCTTTTAGATTGAATATTGAATCCATTTAATTTTTAATTTTCAATACCTTAAATTCCAAATTCGATTTGAGAAATAAAGTATGGTTATGGTTTAGTTTACTATTTAAATTTTTAATTGAAATTTGGACAAAAGTCACGGTGCACAACTGAAACACTTTTGTAAATATCAGAATTTAGATCTTCAAATATTTTTTTAGATTTTAACCTTAAAAACAAGTTTTTTGATAAAACCTTCGCCAATCATAGCCGCGTGAACATCTTCTGGAAATAAAATGGCAAATTGTTTTTCCTGCAGTTCAAAAAACATATCTGGTTTATCGTGAAAAAAGCGAACGTCTTTTTCATCGCTGTAATCGCCATTCGGTTTTACGCATTTTTCTCTTGGCTTCCAGGCAAAAGTTTCAGGTCCTTGTATCGAAATCTGAATGTCAATATTTTTATCATGGCATTCAAATCCTTTAATGCTCTCTTCTCTTGAGTTTCCGTCTCCATGTATTACAATCAGTTTTAAGCCTTCGCAGATTTCAATCACACCCGCTTCAAGTCCGACAATATCGGTTTGGTTTACATACTCAAAAGCTTTCTGAAATTTGGGATGAAGCCCGAAGTATTTTGACGCATTTTGTATAGAATCTATTATCATTATAGGTTGAATTAGTTAATTTTTTAATTTTTATAATCTATCAATTGTTTTCACTATGAAATAGCAGCTTCTGTTGTGCATCAAAATAAATTTATGCAAAATCATGATAGTTTAGAAACATATGCTTAATTTTGCGTGTACGCACACGGACAGTTACAAATGTAAATAAAAAGTTAAGCAAAACAACTTTTTAGGTGTAAAATAAATGTCTGTAAATGTTATATTTTTCAAATTAAAAATAGAATTGCCATTATAACAATCAAACAAATTGCAGCTTTAGCAGGTGTTTCGGCAGGAACAGTAGACAGGATAATCCATAATAGAGGACAGGTTGCACAGGAGACCGTAGATAAGGTAAATGCCATTATAGAAGAACATGGCTACAAAAGAAATATTCTAGCCAGTAATTTGGCTCTGAATAGGAAGTTTCGTTTTGCCGTTTTTTTGCCTCATTATGAGAATCTAGAGTATTGGAGAAGCCAGATAGAAGGAATTATGGAAGCCGAAGAAGAGTACAGTAAATTTGGCATCATGCTCGATTATTTCTTTTATGATTTTAATGCTGCCTCATTTAAGGAAGCTATAAAAGAAGTGATTGAATATGAGTGTGATGCTCTTTTGTTTGCGCCTATTTTTTACGAAGAGTCGGTTCGTTTTCTAAAAGAGTTTGAAAAAAAGAATGTTCCGGTGGTAATGATTGATTCAGATATTAAAAGCAGCGATCATGCTTATGTGGGGCAAGATGCTTTTCAGAGCGGTTATTTGGCAGGAAGACTGATTAGTTTTGCCGAAAAAAATGAAAGACAAGTTCTTATTTTTAAAATAGCACGCGAAATCGAAAGTACTTCTGTTTATCTCCAGAGAATAAATGGTTTCTATTCTTATTTTAAAGACCATCAGGAACTTACTAATTTTAAATTTTCTGAGATTACTATCAAAGATTCGGGAATAGACCAAATGAATGTAGAAATGTTTTCTGGAATCAACAGTATTTTTGTTCCCAATTCAAGGGCTTACATCGTTGCTCAATTTTTGGAAGAAAACAATATCAAAGGTTTGCGGGTTATAGGTTATGATTTGCTGAATGAAAACATTGATTATCTTAATAAGGGAACAATAGATTTTTTAATCAATCAAAGACCCGAAAGACAAGGTTATCTAGGAATTAATTATTTGTATAAAAAATTAGTCCTTCAGGAAGAAACTGACCATACACAATACATTCCGCTTGAGATTATTGTAAAAGAAAATTATTTTCCGCTGAGGAAGTAGGGATTATCAATTACACCTGACAGGTTTAAAATCTGTCAGGTATAATTAACATAAAAATCTCGATGTTTCAGCGCCTTAGCAACATAAAGAAACTTATTGCTTAATCTTTACAACCAAAGGATTATTAATCTTTTCTGCAAAAGAGCTCAAGTAATTTTCCCATAATTTTTTAGTGGTGAAGTATCCTTGAGTTTTCCATCCAAAACCAGCATAGTAAATAGCTTTGTTCTTTTTAACGGCAACAATTCCGTACAAATTGCTTAAATCTTTTTTATCGGTAATGTGATTGTCAAAACTTAGTAAAGTATTTTTTGGAGCGACTAAGCCCAATCCGATTTCAGAATCATCTATAGGCTCCCAATAGCTTAACCAGCCTTCTTTTATATTGGTTTCTGTTGTGCCTTTTTTATCATGAAGTGTCAATCCGGCAGCGATTTCTTTTGTTCCGGTAATATTGATTTCAAATTTTGAAAGATGACTTCCGTAATCCAAACTGATAATTTTTGATTCGGTTATTTTATTTCCTTTTGCATCCCAATCGGCATAAGTTAGTACAAAACTTGTTCTGATTGGTCCGTTGGTAATAGTTTTCCAGCTAATGAAGTTTTTAGAGAAATAATATTCTCCAGCTGCTTTTACGGCAATTCCGCCCACGCCACGGCTGTCGCCTACGTGAAAATTGTCTAGGCCTTCTCCTGTATCTTTATGATAACTTCCTGCTCCCGAAACTGTTTTGGCGTACCATTTATCAATAATAGGATAATCGACCTTTTTGAGCCAAGCATCGATGCCGCTCGTCAACGTACCGCCAGGAATATTGTCTTCTACCATTTTTTGTGCAACAGGGCCGTAAGTTCTAAAAGCAACTTTATCATTTTCCCATGCGTAATCGTCTGTACGCTCAGGAACAAAGCGAGAAAAACAATT
Organism: Flavobacterium foetidum; assembly: GCF_004634245.1. Taxonomy (GTDB): domain Bacteria; phylum Bacteroidota; class Bacteroidia; order Flavobacteriales; family Flavobacteriaceae; genus Flavobacterium; species Flavobacterium foetidum. Next base: position 37,160 of record NZ_SJTF01000023.1, on the reverse strand, counting down.
GATTTTCTTATCTTCTGAAGGAACAAAAGGAGCAATTTCGAAATCCTTCTGAGAGGAGGCTTTTATTTGAGGCTGGAATAATAATACATCAGCTTTTCCGTCGCCGTCATTATCTACGGTCTGAGTAGTAAGGAAAGTATTAGTTTCAACGTCTTTTACACCATAATCTTCGAGTCTGATTTGAGAAGAAAAACCAATAGATTTTTTAGTGAGCTCTATCGTTTCAAATTCTCTTTTTACAGGCAGTGTGTTGGTAACGGTAATGATTTTACTCTGAGAAAATGCAACAGAGCCTGCCATAAGAACAGCAATAATCAAAAGATTTTTTTTCAAAATGCAACTTTTTTTAATTTCTACAATTGGTTGATAGCATTTATAAAAGTACAAATCAAAAATGAAAATGAAAGTACGGAATTGAGTAATTTTGTTCAGAATGCTAAAAAGTGAGATTGTAAAGTTTAATTATAGAATAGATTTTTTTTCGTAATTTACGATTCCACTCTTTTTGAGCTGGGCAAATTATAATCAAACCCGGTGGTTGAAATTTTTTTTTTTTTTCAATTCTATTAAATCAGCTTAGATGTAAATTTGTCTAAATCTGGTTAATTAAAATGTAAATCAACAAAAATGGTTAAATGTATTATTTTCGATTGTGATGGAGTATTGGTAGATACCGAAAAAATCGGTAACGGAATATTGCTGGCAATGGCTCAAGAACACGGATTCGAAATGGAACTTGAAGATGCCTATCGTCATTTTAATGGTCGGAATCTAAAAGATTGTTTCCGTCATATCGAGGAAGCAATCAATCAGAAATTGCCTGAAACATTTGAAGCCGAATATCGCACAAAAAGCTTCAAAGCGTTTAAAACACAAGTTAAACCAATGGAAGGAGTTGTCGATTTTATCGAAAAATTGAAAATTCCATTTTGTGTGGCTTCTAGCGGTCCGGAGGAAAAAATTCGTCTCAACCTCGAAGTAGCAGGATTGCTGGATAAATTCGAGAATAAAATATTCAGTTCGTATCAAATCGGAAGCTGGAAACCAGAACCAGGAATATTTCTTCATGCGGCTCAAGAAATGGGTTTTGACGTAAAAGACTGCATTGTTCTAGAAGACAGCAAAGCAGGGGTAAAGGCTGGCGTAAGCGGTGGCTTTAAAGTCTTTGGCTTTGCAAACGGTTTCAATAACGAAGATTTAGAAGAAGAAGGAGCAGAGCTTTTTAGTTCATATGAAGAATTACGTAAAAAACTTGATTTGTACTGATAAATGACTTTGTCAAAACTAAAAACTTTGCCATGGCTGCATTTCTAATCTGTTATAAAGATGAAACCCGTTGAGTGAATTATTTTAAGCCAATATGTTGAATAAAAGAAATACGAATTACGCTCAAAGGGCTAAAGATTATTATTCCGTAACACTAACATAAACTGATTCTAGAGTTAAATCGATAAAATTGCTGCTGATTAAAAGTCTGAAAGCTTCTAATAGCATTAGATTTATTAAAGTTAAAACTCTATGAACCTAAAATTTACTTCGCTTTTTATAGTATCATTTTTTGTTGTTTTTAATGGTGCCCTTTATGCTCAAAAAACAAGAAATTTAAACGGAACACAGGTCGCATTTCTATCAGATGTGCATCTTCAGGACTTGTTTGGTCATTTTTCGGATAATGATTTTAAAGGTGTTTTGAATACCAAAACCGGTAAATATGCGTTAATAAGAACGATGGCCTCGCAGTTGCACTCAACGAGAATTTTCAATGAGAATTATTTTGCCTTCATCGCAGCTCTGGATGATATAGCCAAAAGAAAGATCAAATATGTGGCACTTCCAGGCGATTATACAGATGACGGCCAGCCGTTACACCTGCGGGGATTAAGGGAAATATTAGACCAATATCAGAAGAAATATGGTATTGAATTTTTTATAACTACTGGAAATCATGATCCTGTAGGACCATTTGCCCAGGAATCGGGTAAAGAAGATTTTTTAGGAAAAGAAGGAAAAAGCCAACCCATTTTTAGCAAAGACGGCATGTATAAGCCTAACATGAATATCGAACAGCCAGTTGTCATAACAGCCGATATTGCTAAAATGGGTTATTTAGGCATAACAGATGAACTTAAAAATTTTGGTTTTTATCCCAATAAAAGCTATAAATTCTGGGCAACTCCTTTTTCGACATATACTAGGCAAAACTACAAATACAAAAAAGCACTTATAGCCTCGCTTTTAAAAAACAGAATTTATGAGGTAGCTCCAGGATTTGAAGTTCCAGACGTTAGTTACGTTGTAGAGCCAATTGACGGACTTTGGTTGATGGCAATTGACGGAAACGTCTATATTCCGAAGAAAAACGCTAACGATTCTCACGATTCCAAAAGTTATTCTGAAGCAAGTACAGGCTACAATAATGTGCTTACCAACAAAAAGCATCTTATAAAATGGGTCCAGGATATTTCGGCAGCGGCCAAACTTCACGGCAAAACATTAGTCGCTTTCAGTCATTTTCCTATGATTGATTTTAACGATGACGCTTCTGCGGAGATAAAAGAGCTTTTAGGACCGAATAAATGGCAGCTAAACCGTGTTCCGGTCGAGGAAGTAGCACAGGTTTTTGCCGATGCTGGATTGAAGATTCATTTTGGCGGTCATATGCATATTAACGATACAGGTGTTCGTACAACCCCAAAAGGCAATACTTTGGTTAATGTGCAAACGCCTTCGTTGGCAGCTTATATTCCGGCATATAAATTATTGACGATTCAAAAAGACAACCTTATAGATATTCAAACCATAACTATTGATGATGTTCCGAGATTTGATGAACTTTTTGATTTATACAAAATGGAATATGATTTTTTGAAAAGCCAGAATGATAAAGATATTTGGAATATCGATATCCTCAAAACCAAAAGTTATCATGATTTTACCGATTTCCATTTAAGAGAATTAGTTCGTCTGCGTTTTCTAAGAGATGATTGGCCTTCTGCTTTTAAAGATTTTATTCTGAATGTTTCCGCCAAAGATTTATTGGTTTTGGCAAATATAAAAGCAGATAAGGATTTTGATGTGATTCTTAAAAACAAAGATCAGTTTCAAAGAGAATGGAATGATGCCGAAATGAAATCAGAACAAATTCTAAGACAAAACAATCTAAAAAAGGAAGGTTTCAATTGGACAGGAAATGACCTTTTAATTGATTTTTATCGTTTTAGAAGCGCAGATGAGTTGGCTCTTGCCGATGTTGGAACTCAAAGAGCAAAAGAATATAAAGTGCTGTCAAACCTATTTTTAGAAGGCTCAATAGATTTTTCAAAAGATACCTCTCTACAGAAACAGATAAAACTATTTCTGATAATCTTCAATAAATTCATGCACGAAGTTCCAGCTGATAATTTTTCAGTCGATTTGAAAACTGGGGAAATTATCCGCAATGTGCGCTAAGGTCTACGAAAATTTTATATCTAGCAAAGACGAGCCATTCAAAAGCATAAAAGATTATATGTTTAAGTTTTGCGCCCTTTGCGTAACACTGTTAAAAATATTTGACTTTGCGGTTTAAAAAAAGAAGGAAAGAATATAAAAATCAAACATATAAATGTAAGATTTAACTACCTGTTTGTTGTATATTTGATATGCATTTTTAAGACTTTAATTGTTGTCTTTCAGGATGATAAAAAAAATAATTTAATTCAAAAAAGCAAAATAATCATGATACATCAAATTGATACAACAGATAATATTGTTGCCTTTAGAGCATTGGCAGAAGTTACTAAAGAAGATTTTCTAACCGCAGTTGTTCCTGCAGTCGAGCATCTGGTTAAGCAAACTAATGAAATCAATTTTTTATTGGTTTTAGATACCGATATTAAAAATTTTACTGCTGGAGCGTGGCTACAGGATGCGCTACTTGGACTGAAGCATTTAGGAAAATGGAACCGTGCTGCAATTATAACCGATACCGAAGAAATTATATCTTTTACAAACGGTTTCAGTTATATCGTTCCAGGTGAATTTAGAGGATATAAGAAAGCAGAATTCAACAAAGCATTAAATTGGGTTGAAGGCAATATTTCGTAAGTCAGAGATTGCGTTAAGTCGATTCCAATTAAAAAAGCACTTCAGTTTTTGACTGAAGTGCTTTTTTGTGAATAAAACCATAACATTAGTGATTGTATTCAATACCGCTTGTGCTGTTAGCATCTCTCTTTTCTTTGGCATTTGCTGCATATTTTTTATACAATGCAGAAGCTAGTAGTGGTAATGCTAGACTTCCTACGAAAGCGCTAGATTTTGTATGTCCTGTTTTTTTTAGTACAGCCGCGGCAATAAGGCTTCCGACTCCCGCACATGCAAGCTGTTTAGCAGAAAGGTTTAATTGATTGTTGTTAATAGGATTGATTCCGTGTAACAATGGGTCAATGAAATTTAAATTTTCCATGTTTGTTAATTTACTTAGTTATACTTAATTACAATTACTTTTTATCGTTTTCTGTTTCGTTTTCTATTTTTTCAATTTCTACTTTTTCTTTTTTGATGGCTTGTCGTAACAAAGCAAAAAGACTCATGTAGATATTTGCCATAAAAACCAGCGAAAAGCCTGCCAAAATATAACCTCGCCAATCGTTTAACAAAAGTTTATAATCGGTCAGCAGTATAAAAAATATAGTTATATAATGGCTGAAACAGTATTCGCAGGTAAAAAGGTAAAAGAACTTTCTCGAAAGAATATGTCTGTCGAATTTGGAACGTTTTACACACCATTCGTGTGGCTCTCTAAAAATTTCCTCATGCGTTACTGTCCAGCTAATACAAGCTATAGGAACAGCAAGAACAAAAAGCCATATGATTTGAGTTAGAATTTCCATTCCTTACTTCCAATTCTTTACTCTCTCGGATGATTTTCAGGATAATGTTCTGCCTCAAAATCGTCAAGATCTTCAGGTTCGTCATTATGGTCAAAATCTTCGTCTCTATCTACATCATTTTCTGAATCTAAATCAGGATCATAATCATCGTTCAAATCATTTTCTGTACCGTCATTCGTAATGGCATCATCTTCATTTACAACACGTTCCTGATTCGGAATGTTTTCGGATCTGATAGTAGCGTTTTTTTCAAAGTCGCCCTGTGGATGTTGAGGATCTTCTATAAACTCTTCCTGATATTGATAAGGATCTTCATCTCTAGCGTAGTTATCATTATCAATCAATGTATTTTGATCAATATAGTCGGGATCGCTTTCTCCAAATTCTCTATCGTCTTGTGTTTGCAGATCTTGCTTATATTGATCTTCATAAGAATTAGTTCCGTCTATAAGCGTATTTTGGTCTATAAAATCCGGATCAAATTGTCCGTAATCTTGATTATTTGGATTTTTCATAACTTTATCTTTTTAGTTTATTTTGTTTAAATAAGCATGTTTTACAAAGTTACCAGATTGCTAAAAGGTCATCCTTACACAAATAAAATCTGTATTTCTATAATTATCAGTTGCTTATAATATAATTTTTCTGCAAGATATTGTAAGTACAGAATTTTTCTAGATTTTACTTTTGAATAAATTCAAATATTATCGTTTATGGCTTCAGAAAGAGTTACCAAATGTTGTAACGAACTCATTAGTAGAAATATGACAATCGCCTTTGTCGAAAGTGCATCGGCAGGAAAAATGAGCTATGAATTTTCGACAGTTATAAATTCAGGCGCAATTTTAATTGGAGGAGTAGTGTGTTATCATACTTCTATGAAAGAAGATTTACTATCGATACCACAAGGAACTATACAAAAATATACAGCAGAATCTGCGATTGTGACCAAATTAATGGCAAGAAACTTCTATCGCTACGTGTCATCTGATATCTGTGTGGCCTTAACCGGACTGACAACTCCCGGAGGAAGCGAAACTGAAACTAAGCCAGTCGGAACAATATTTATTCATATCGTTTTTCCTGCAAAAGAAATTGCAGAGAGATTTGAATTCAAAGGATCTCCAGAAGAAATTGTCAATCAGGCGATAGATGCTGTTGCTGATTTGATTTTAAACGAAATTTCAAATAATAATGTTCCGACCTAGTTTATTTTATCGAATAAAGACAACCGTTTTTGATAGTCTTTTTATTCAGTTTCCCTTCTTTAGATAATTTTTCCAGAATGTCTTTTGCCTGAAGAGTCGTAATATCTAAAATTACTGCATATTCCTTTGCCGCCAAGGTTGGGTAAATGGTAAAAAGAGACAACGGATTTGCAAACAGATTGTTTTTCTTTTTGGCGTCTGGAAAAAGGGCTAATAATGCATTTTCATAAGCTGCAAAGGGTTTTGAGCCGTAAACCGTTAATTGATTGTTATTTCCGTCGGAGAAGAATAAAGTTGGAAACCCTCTAACTCCCAATGATTTTCCGAGTTTTAAATCTGTTTCGAAAAGTCTTTTAGCATCACCCTCATAATCGGTTTTTAGTTTTTGAACGTTTAAACCTGTCAGTTTTGCTGCTTCGGCAATATTTTCCCATTTTGCAATATTCTTTTTTTCCAAATAAAGCTTTTCACGAAGAATTCGCATAAATTTTACAGCCTTATCATCGCTTTGAATCTGAGCCGCTTTCATAGCAATACAAGATGGATATGAAGAATCTAAAGGATCTTCTAACCATACAGCGCCATCAATAGGCATATCATAATGAAGGCTTGCCTCATCCCAGTGATGTGCTACATCAGACGGTTTGCTGATGCCGCCGCTGTTGTAGCTCCAGTCTGGCAATAAACCTCCCATTCGATACTCGATTTCAAAATAATCGCCGTATTCTAGTTTTAGTTTTCGGAGTTGCGGTTCGATTCCCCAGCAGGAAGAACATATAGGATCGGTATAATAAACTATTTTAACCGGCTTGTTTTCAGATTTGATCGTAACATTTTCATTTGATTTCTCACCAGAAGGCATTTCGCATGTTCCAGCAACGGGATCGCACAATAGCGGATTTGTTTTCTCTTGACTCATTTTGATGTTCGTTTGCGATTGACAGCTTATACTGCAAATCAGGATTAATAATAGCGGTAGTATTTTCATGGTTTAAATTTTACGCTAGTCTTTTTGCAAAGATCTTTTTAAATGCAGTAAAAGTCAATTAGTCACAAAAACATGACTACGGTAAAGTAATCGATTATGCAGTCTGGATTCTGAGAATGGTCATAAGGTTTTTAAAGCAATTTGAAATTATCAGTTTTAAAGTAATTGCAATCTTACAAGAAATTGTGTATTTTCACATTTAAATAAAACTTGGAAAGCCAAAATGAATTATATTCAAAAGATTAAACGCCTTTATAACTTGTCTGAAAATGAAAACTACGGATTTTCGGAGGACGAAATTCTTAGACTTGAAAAGAATTTGGAAACTGCTCTCCCAGCAAAGCTTAAAGAATACTATTTGGAATTAGGTCAAGAAGAAAATCTTAATTACACCTATAATCGATTATTGAAGCCTGAAAATGAAATCGGATTTTCTGAAGATGATTTTTTGGTTATATATGAAGAAAATCAAAACGTTGCCATTTGGGGAATCAAAAAAGAAGATTTAAAACTAAAAAATCCGCCTGTTTATGGAAATTATGACACAATTGAAAAATCAGATTGGGAAGTTGAAAATCAGACAACTGAAGATTTCTTTTTAATGATGGCAATTTATAACGGAACTTTTGGAGGACTGCGATACAACGGGAATTTTATAGGAGAAATAGATTCCGAAATTGTAAAGCTAGTTCGTGAAAAATGGACTTTAGTACCCGAAATCAGTAGAGATAATCAAAAAGTATACACCGATGATTTTTATGATGTAATCAGTTTGTCATTCGATAAAAATAACAATTGTACCGCCGCTTTTATCGGGACAAGTGATCAAAACCGTTTTGATGACATTTTGGATGTAATCGAAATTGATTGGTCGTATCTTTCGTATGATGATGAGGATTTTGATGATGATGACGAAGAGGATTAATTTAAAGAAGAAAAGATGTTTACAATTCTGTCTATTCGAAACATAAAAGAAAAGCTTTTAACTAATAAACAATCAATAAGAAATTTTCCAAAATCGGTTTCTTTTCCTTTTCCTGAATTATATAAAGACATTGTCACTCAAATCAAAACCATTGAAATTTCATCAGAATGCATTGTGTTCGACAGCGTTAAATCTTTCAATGAAACAAAAGAGTTTTCAAATCCCGATTACTGGTCTGAGAATACAAAAGAGACAATAGAAAGCTTCTGGTTTTTTGCCCAAAACGGACAAGGCGATTTTTGGTTGTTTGACAATAAAAACAAAGTCTATTTCTACGATCACAATCAGGAAGAAATGAGTATTCAAAACTTTACTGATTTAGGATTGAATTTCGAGAAATGGCTTCAATTCGCCTATCTTAATAAACAACCGGATGAAGTTTACGAAACAGAAGATGAAATCACCGAGGTATTAAAAGCAGCTTACAAACAAAGATTAGAGGAAATTAGTGGTCTTTTATTGGAAAAGCATCCTTTTGAAATTTAGAAATTAATTAAAAATGTTCCGCAAAGAGGAACTTATAAACTCACAGTTAATGATAAAAGATATTTTTGAAATTATAGAATTACGCCCCGCAACCAAACATTATTATGGAGACAGTCTAAAAATGCCGGATATTCTCTTAAAAGACGGGCTGTTGGTAAAGGCAGAAACATTGGAGATTCCCCTTGGACATTCTCGTTATGGCGGACCGATTGCCGATCTTCCAAAAGATTTTCAATATCCGGAAGACCTTCGCTTTGCGGCGCAGCTGGACCTTAAACAAATCGCACCTCATGACAAATCTGGATTGCTGCCCAAAACGGGACATCTATTCTTTTTTGCAGATATCATCGAAGATAGGGGGCTTGTGGCTTATGCAGATGTTGACAACAGCGATCTTGTGAGAGTTGTAAAAGACCATGATGATAATTTTTTTGAGGGAGTTTTGATAAAAGAAGCTTTTGTGTCAATAGAAAAACTTTCAGACCGATACCGTGATCCAGAAGATGAATACGAAGAGGAAGACGCCAATGAAGACGGTGTTTTGTGGGATTTCTTCGCCGGGAGCGAAACCTCAAAAGTCTTCGGCATTTTTACGCATTGCCAGGCACAGGAGCAGCAGATATTGGATGTGGTTAATTCTGATAAAGTCGTATTGCTGCAAATAGGTGAAAATGGTTTTAACGACGAAGGCGTTTTTAGCGTCTTAATTGATAAGAAAGATTTGAAAGCACGTAATTTTGATAACTGCAGTTTCCATTGGGGACAATCTTAAAAGCAAATAAAAATGATGTTGTATAAATTCGAAGAAGTTTTAAATGACTTGATGGATTATTTTATTCTGGGAGATGTCGATTGTTTGATGCAGTATAAAATCGAAAATGATTTGCCAGATGATTTACTAACGGAATTCACGACCGAAGAAACCGGAGATCAAGTTGTACAAGAAGGCATAATGGTACCGATGATTGGCGTAGAAAATCATCCGTATACGATTTATTTTAATCTCTCAGACGAAACTCCTGAATTGTTAAAACCAGAAAATCAACTGCAGCATAAGCAAGATGGCTACTGCCTTACGGTGGTCAACGGAAGAATTTATTTGTACACCATTCCGTATTTAAGAGATTTTACCAAAGGCACTGTTGATTTGCTAAAGAAATACAAACATGCATCTATCGAACTTCCCAATGGGTTTTACAATGTTTCGATCTTGGCAGGTTTAACAAAGCAATCCACAGAAATAAAAACTGTTTCAGGAGAAATAAAAAAGATTGAAGACATGGAACCTACTTTTGAATTTCTCATTAAGCCGTCTATTGAACGACCTAATTTTACGGCAGATTTTACCTATCCTTTTAGAGTAGAGTTATTGTAACGAAATATCTCGAAACCATTTCAAATTTATTTGGAGTATTTGACTGTGCTAATTTATTAGCCAATTTTCATTTTATACGAAGCAATATGAATCCAGCGCTACAAAACAATTCGAACCGATGGTTCTTTTATATGTTTGTATAAGATTCTTTAAAATAAAACATCCAGAATTCCATAGGAATGTTCCGTTTTGTAGCAACGAATTTTAATCCGTTGGGCGAACATGTAGATTAAAAATGTACCGAACCTACGGCTCTCTGTTTCGATGCATTTTCTTACGCTGGATTGAAATCCAGCGCTACAAAATAATTCGAACCGATGGTTCTTTATATTATGTTTGTATAAGATTCTTTGAAATACAAAATCCAGAATTCCATAGGAATGTTCCATTTTATAGCAACGGATTTTAATCCATTGGGCGAACATGTAGATTAAAAATGTACCGAACCTACGGCTCTCTGTTTCGATGCATTTTCTTTACGCTGGATTGAAATCCAGCGCTACAAAATAATTCGAACCGATGGTTCTTTCATATCATGCTTGTATAAGATTCTTTAAAATGCAAAATCCAGAATTCCATAGGAATATTGCATTTTGTAGCAACGGATTTTAATCCGTTGGGTGAAACATGTGGATTAAAAATGACCGAACCTACGGCTCTCTCTTTCGATGTGTTTTTTCTTTTAAGCTGGATTAAAATCCAGCGCTACAAAATAATTCGAACCTATGGTTCTTTATATTATGTTTGTATAAGATTCTTTGAAATACAAAATCCAGAATTCCATTGGAATGTTCCATTTTGTAGCAACGGATTTTAATCCGTTGGGCGAAACATGTAGATTAAAAATGTACCGAACCTACGGCTCTTTGTTTCGATGCATTTTCTTTACGCTGGATTGAAATCCAGCGCTACAAAATAATTCGAACCTATGGTTCTTATATTATGTTTGTATAAGACTCTTTAAAATGCAAAATCCAGAATTCCGTATGACTGTTCCATTTTGCGGAAACGGATTTTCATCCGTTGGGCGAAACATGTATATTAAAAATGTACCGAACCTACGGCTCTCTGTTTCGATGCATTTTCTTTACGCTGGATTGAAATCCAGCGCTACAAAATAATTCGAACCAATGGTTCTTTCATATTATGCTTGTATACGATTCTTTGAAATACAACATCCAGAATTCCGTAGGAATGTTTCATTTTGTAGCACTCTCTTTGTTTCGATGCATTTTCTTTACGCTGGATTGAAATCCAGCGCTACAAAGCAATTCGAACCGATGGTTCTTATATTATGTTTGTATAAGACTCTTTAAAATGCAACGTCCAGAATTCCGTAGGAATGTTTCATTTTGTAGCAACGGATTTTAATCCGTTGAAAAATATTGAAAAAAAATATGAAGTTCCGTAGGAACGATTTATAAATCTTAGCAACTTAGTACCTTAGTACCTCAAAAAAGAATCATTATTAACAAAATATAATTTGTCATTAGTTTATATTTGTAGGAAACAAATTAATTTTAAGAGTCTTAGAACTTATGAGAAATAAACTTTTAAAAATCTCTTTCTTTCTTTTGCTGCTTTTTTCCGTAAAAGGATACAATCAAAACGTTAAGCTTTTAGATATCAATCAGCTTAATGAAAGAATCAAAAATGGAAAAGATAGTACCTACGTGGTTAATTTCTGGGCAACGTGGTGTGCGCCTTGCATAAAAGAACTGCCGCATTTTGAAAAATTGGGAGCTGAACATAAAAAAGATAAACTCGCTGTTTTACTAGTAAGTTTAGATTTTAAATCAAAATTGACTTCTAATGTAATTCCGTTTGTGAAGCGAAAAAACTTAAAGAATGAAGTTTTTTTATTGAATGAAAGCAATCCGCAAGAGTTTATTGACAGAATCGACCCAAGTTGGTCAGGCAGTATCCCTGCAACACTTTTTATTAAAAATGACAAGCGAAAATTTGTTGAAAGTGAATTTACGTACGAACAATTATTAACTGAATATAAAAAACTGTAAACCATGAAAAAAATAATCTTATTACTGGCATTGGCACTTTCTGCCTTTTTGGCTCAGGCGCAAACTGGGACAACATTAAAAGCAGGCGATGCTGCACCCGACTTCAAACTGAAAAACGTAGACAATAAGGAAGTGTCTTTTGGAAGTTTTCCAAATGCAAAAGGCTATATTGTAGTTTTTACCTGTAACACCTGCCCTTATGCAATAGGCTACGAACAGCGCATTATCGATTTAGATAAAAAATTCAGACCACAAGGCTATCCTGTAATTGCAATTAATCCAAATGATCCAGAGGCATCTACTGCTGATACCTTCGCAAAGATGCAGGATTTGGCAAAAGACAAAAAATATCCTTTCCCATATTTGTTTGATCCAGGGCAAAAAATTACAGATCAATATGGTGCAAAACGTACACCACATATCTTTATTGTTTCTAAAACTGCAAAAGGGAATGTTGTGGAATATGTAGGAGCAATCGATAATGATCCTGAAGGTAACAATCCGCAGAAAACAAAGTATGCAGAAGAAGTTATCGCCTCTTTGAAAAGCGGTCAAAAACCAGCCGTTACTCAAACGAAAGAAATCGGCTGTACCGTAAAAAGAAAAGCAAAAGCTTAATTTTTTTGTTTCAAGTTTCAGGTTCAAGTTTTATTCCGTTGTGTTAACCTGAAACCTGAAACAAAATCCAAACTTTCATAAAATACAAAACGCCCCATTACAGGGCGTTTTTTGGCTAATATAATGAACAAGTTTACTTTTTATCGATGCGATAAAGTCTTCCTTGATCGGTAACGGCGTATAATGCTTCATCTTTTCCTTGAGTAATATCTCTAAACCTTTGTCCTTCTCCGGCTAGTAATCTTTCTTCTCCGGCCACTTTATTGTCTTTAAAAGCTAAACGTACAATATGCGTGCCACTAAGCGAACCTATAAAAAGATTATTCTGCCATTCTGGAATACGTTTTCCTGCGTAAAATGTCATACCGCTAGGAGAAACTACAGGATCCCAATAGTATACGGGTTGTTCCATGCCTTCTTTCTGTGTAATTCCGTCACCAATTTTTGCACCGCCATATTCAATTCCGTACGTAATTGTTGGCCAACCGTAATTGGTTCCGGCTTTGATTCTGTTGATTTCGTCGCCACCTCTTGGACCGTGCTCACTTTCCCAAAGTTCTCCCGTTGTTGGGTGAATAGCCAGTCCCTGTGGATTTCTGTGACCGATTGTGTAAAGTTCTGGTAAAGCTCCAGATCCGCTAAAAGTTGGATTTCCAGATGCAGCTTGACCACTAGTTGTAATGCGTATAACTTTTCCTAAACTGCTATTAACCGCTTGTGCTAACGGACGAGTCTGTAATACGGAGCGCTCGCCAATGCTTACAAAAAGATTTCCTGTTTTGTCAAACAGAACTCGGCCTCCATAATGCAATGTACTCGAATTTGGCGTATTCGAGCGATAAATTACAGTAGCATTTTCTATAGAAGCATCGTTGTTTGCCAATCTTCCTTTTGCTACAGCGGTAATATTTCCGCCTGAAACAACTTCAGAAAATACCCAGTAAATCATTCTGTTGGTCTCAAAAGCAGGATCCAGGCAAAGTCCTAATAAACCGCCTTGGTCGGCTGGATTAACAGTTGGAATTCCGGTTATGGCTGGACCTACAACGCCTGCCTGAGTCACAATTTTCATGGAGCCTCCTTTTTCAGTAACCAATAAACGTCCGTCAGGAAGATAGGCAACTCCCCAAGGAGCGCTTAAGCCGTTGGTAATAATTTTAGATTCGTATTCAGTGGTGGTCTGAATGCTTCCTGCGCGTGTCTGTCCCGAAAAAGCGGGCTGGTAAGTTGTGTTTGCGGGTTTGGTCTCGACTGGAGGACCTGTCGGGCCAACATTAACATCGTCGTCTGAATCATTATTTGAACAACTGCTAAAAGCTGCAAGTGCGACGAATAGAAAAATACTTTTTTTGATTATCATAATGCTTTCATTTTTATGGTTAAAAAATAATTTCGTGCATTACCGAACACTTCGAAAAAGAATATTATTTATTAGAAATCACCAATTCGAATCCTATGGAGTTTCTTTTTTATTTTCAATTTAGAAATGCCTAAATGCTTAAGCATACAAAAAATCATAAATTTCAATAGAAATTAAATTTCTTTTGGAAAAGCATTTAGTGGTGCATGCTAAAATGTAACGGAAAATAGCTACAAATTATTGCCGTAAAAAATGAAATTTTTTTTGCTTTAGTCGTAATTCAAAAAGTGAAATCACGTATAACCCCTATATTTAAAGGAGTTTTTAGGATTGCATTTTTTTTAGAAAAACAACTTAGAAAGCTATTTCTTCAGCTTTTCTTTAAAAAAATCGATGGTTCTTTTCCAAGATAAAGTTGCGGCGGCTTCGTCGTATCTTGGAGTTGTATTGTTATGAAAACCATGATTGACATTTGGATAGAAGTATGCCGTATTTTCTATTTTATTTAGATTGAGCACTTCCTGAAACGCCGGCCATCCGTCATTTACTCGTGTATCTAAACCAGCATAATGGAGTAGTAGTGGTGTCTTGATTTTTGCGGCATCTTCTTTTGAAGGCTGTCCTCCATAATACGGAACTGCTGCCTTTAGATCTGTTATTTTTACAGCCATCATATTAGAAATCCATCCTCCAAAACAAAAACCGACGACACCGATATAGCCGTTGCAGTCTTTATGAGATTTTAGATATTCGTATGCCGCAATAAAATCTTCAAGCATCTCTTCTCGGCTGCGTTTCTTTTGCATTTCTCGTCCTTCGTCATCATTTCCGGGGTAGCCTCCGAGAGGAGACAGTGCATCTGGGGCAAGTGTAATAAAACCTTCGAGAGCAGCTCTTCTTCCCACATCTTCAATATACGGATTCAGACCGCGGTTTTCATGAACCACAATAATTCCGGGTAATTTCTTTCGATTTTCAGAAGGCTGCGATAAAAGTCCTTTTATGCTTCCGCCACCTTTGGGAGAATCATAATTGATATATCCAGTTTTTATTCTCGGATCTGTCGGTTGTACCAGAATCGAGTCGACATAATTAGGCGTCATGAAGCTCAAAAGAGAAGGCAATGTAATTGCACCAACGGCAAAAATGGAAAGTTTTTCTACAAATTGCCTTCTGTTTATTTTATTGTGTGCATAATCATCATACAAATCAAATACTTCCTGACTGATGTCTTCTTTGTTGATTTTATCCATAGCTTTTGGTTTTTTGGAGCGTTATTTTAGGAGATGAAGATAAAAAAAAGCTTGCAGTTTACTGAACTACAAGCTTTTTAATTTTTTCATAAACACAGGAAAAACTTCATTTAGTTCTTCAAAAAGAGGGTTTTTTCTGTGTTTTAATTTGATTTCGCTGAATAATTTCAATCCCAATGCAAATTGAACTGCTTCAGATTGATCTTCGAAGATGTTCTTCTCATTGATTCGTTCAATAATTCCGAAAATTTCATCGTGATTGTCAAATTGGATTCCGAGTTCTTTTGCAGGTTCGGTTTCTCCGTTTGCATATTCCTTGAGACTTAAAGTCAAGTAATATTTGTTAGATTTTTTTTCCATGTTTTTTATAATTCAAAATGTTATTTAAGCCATTTATCCACCATGATTTTAAAGGCTTCTTTATACTGTTCGCCAACCGTAATTTCAATTTTATCGATAAAAATGGAGTTTTTGCTGATGGCACTAATTTTATCTAATGCAACAATAAAAGAACGATGCACGCGCATGAACTTTGATGAAGGCAGTTTTTCTTCTAAAGCTTTTAAGGAAATAAGCGACAGCAGAGATTTTGGTGAATCTTCCAAATGCACTTTTACGTAATCTTTCAAGCTTTCGATATAACAAATGTCTTTAAGTGAAATGCGAACCCACTGGTATTCGACTTTTAGAAAGATGAACTCGTCATCGGCGGCAATATTTTGAAATCCGTTTTTGCCTTCTTCATGTATTTGTAAAACTTTATTAGAAGCGCGCAGAAATTCTTCGTAACTAAAAGGTTTTAAAAGATAATCGACCGCATTCACACGATACCCTTCAATTGCATAATGGTTATAAGCCGTTGTAAAAACAATTTTAGGAAGAGGTCCAGACTGGTCTTGCAAAAGTCTTGCAAGTTCCATTCCCGTTAGATTAGGCATGTTGATATCTAAAAAGACTAAGTCGGGCTGTTTTTCGCGTATAACGCTCATCGCTTCTACGCCATTATCACAACTTCCTATTAATTCTAAAAAAGGAGTTTGATGTATAAATGTTTCGACTAGCTTTAAAGCTAATGGTTCATCATCGACTGCTATACATTTTAATATGGTCATTGCTCTAAAGTTATTTTCAGTTTTACTCTATATTTTCCATCCTCGGTAATGCCAAATGTCATAAAATGACTGTTCGGATAAATAAGGTGTAATCTTCTTCTGGTATTAGTCAAACCAATACCTCCAACATCTTGAACGGTTGTTTTTTCAAAGAATGTATTTTCGACTTCAAACTCCAAATCAGTATCATTTTGACTAAGTTTGATAAAAATTTCGCTTTTATCAGTGGCATGAACACCGTGTTTAAACGCATTTTCTACTAAAGGTAATAATAACATCGGAACAATTGGGTAATCGTTCAGTTTTTCAGGGATTTCTGTTGTAATAGTCAATTTGCTGTTGGCGCGAAGCTTCATTAAGGCAATAAAATCCTTCAGGAATTCGACTTCTTTCAGCAAGGTTGTTCTTTCGCCTTCGGTGCTGTAAAGCAAATAGCGCATCATACGACTTAAGGTATGCAACGCGTTTCTAGAATCTTCGATATCAGTATAAGTAAGCGAGTAAATACTGTTTAAGGAGTTAAAGAAAAAATGCGGATTAATCTGTGCCTTTAGCATTGCCAGTTCGGCCATTGTTTTATCCTGCTCCAATTTTTGTTTATGCTGTGCGGCTTTCTGCCAGTACTGCAACATTGCCCAACTGGTGCTAATTCCTAAAACCAACAACGTGAGCATCAAGACGTAATTGTCAAAATATGGATTTCTGTATTTTTTGAACCCAAGAATCAGACTTATTTTATTATGAAGATCGGTTTGCGATGTATAAAAATATGCAATCAGCTGCATTGCAAAAACGGCAATAAGAGCCCAAATTAAGAAAGGCGATGTATTGTCTTTAAAAATGGTTCTGGGTACTATTATTTTTGAATTCGAATAAAAAATGACAATTAACAAGAGCAATAAAATAATCTGCCAAAGCCAAAATATGCTAGGGAGAATTACATTCCATGTTAATGGCATATAAAACAACATAATAAAGCCCAATAATACCCAGCTGAGAATATGCAATCCAGCAAATAAATAAGGTCTAAAAATGGTTGTAAACATTATGATTTTCTTTTTTTAAAGGCAATATTACATTTTATTCGAATATAATTTTTAGGCAATCGCCCAAAACGGATTTAGAGTCTGTAAAAAGCATTTTAGAGCCGATAAGATAAAAATTAAACAGTTGTTTAATATTTTGAAAAAGTCTATCGGTTCTAAGCTTGCCTTTATCGATTCTCTTTTGCTCTTCGTCTATTTGAAAATTTTCGCTTCTTATATTTTAGTTCTTTTGTTGTCATATAATAGATAATTCACATTTTCACAATGAATAAGCAATCATTTTTAAGCATTCTTGCAGCATCAATTGTTATCGCTTCTTGCGGTAAAAATGATAAGTCGGCTCAGGCTGGCGCACCGCAGATAAAAGAGTATAAGACCGTGACGTTACAGCCGGAATCTGCAACACTAAACAGTGATTTTCCAGCAAGTATTCAGGGACAACAAAATATAGAAATCCGCCCACGAGTTGAAGGTTATATCGATAAAATTTTTGTCGACGAAGGAGCTGTTGTAAAAGCGGGTCAGCCTTTGTTTAAAATCAGCGCTCCAGAATATGAACAGCAGGTTCGTACCGCGACGGCAAGCATCAAAAGCGCTCAGGCAGACTTAAGCGCGGCGAAATTGGCTGTGAACAAAGTAAAACCTTTGGTCGAAAAAGGCATCATCAGCAAATACGATTTAGAATCAGCTCAATATACTTATGAGTCTGCTCAAGCGGCATTGGCTCAGGCAAATGCAGCTTTAGTAAATGCTAAAGTAAATTTAGGCTATACCACTGTGACAAGTCCAGTAAATGGAGTTGTAGGTTCAATTCCGTTTCGTTTAGGGAGTTTGGTAAGTTCTAATACGGCTGAGCCTCTAACTACAGTTTCAAGTATTGGTAATGTATATGCTTATTTCGCAATGAATGAAAAAACGTTGTTGAATTTTACTAAAGATGCGGGAGCTTCATTAAACCAAAAACTTAAAAATATGCCGGCCGTTTCTTTAGTGCTTTCAGACGGTTCTGCTTACGATCAGAAAGGGCATATTGAAACTGTAAATGGCTTGATCAATACCGAAACAGGTACTGTAAATGTAAGAGCTCGTTTCCCAAATCCAAAAGGAATCATCAGAAGTGGAAGCAGTACTACAGTTCGCATTCCAAAAGAAGTAAAAGACGGAATCATTATTCCGCAGAGCGCAACCTTTGAACTTCAAGATAAAATGTTTGCAGTAGTCTTAGGAAAAGATGGCAAAACAAAAAATGTAAACATTACGGTGCTTGAAAATACAGCGGGAAACTATTATGTGGTAACAAATGGCTTGCAGGCAGGTGACCAAATCGTATTAGAAGGAGTAGCTTCTTTAAAAGAAGGAACTGAAATTAAAGCTCAGAATCAAAGCCCAGAAACAGTTTATGCTGATTTAAAATAAAAAGAATGTTTAAAAAATTTATACAAAGACCCGTACTCTCGACGGTAATATCTGTTATTATCGTTATTCTAGGTGTTTTAGGCCTAATTGAGTTACCGATTTCTCAATATCCGGATATTGCGCCGCCTACCGTAAACGTGGCCGCAAGTTATACAGGAGCCAATGCAGATGTGGTACTTAAAAGTATCGTAATTCCGCTAGAAGAACAAATTAATGGTGTAGAAAACATGACCTACATGACTTCTACAGCAACCAATGACGGAAATGCTTCAATAAAGATTTTCTTTAAAGTAGGTACCAATCCTGACTTAGCAGCGGTAAACGTGCAGAACAGGGTTTCTAGAGCAACGAGTTTGCTTCCTGTTGAGGTAACGCAGGCAGGGGTTACCGTAACCAAAAGTCAGAGCAGTAACTTGCTGATTTTCTCTTTATATAGTGATGATAAGGCTTACGACCAGACGTTTCTTCAAAACTATGCAAAAATCAACCTTGTACCTCAAATTCAGCGTGTAGTAGGGGTAGGAGATGTAACGGTTTTTGGTGCAAAAGATTATTCTATGAGAATCTGGCTCAAACCAGATGTAATGCAGCAATACAAACTGATTCCGAGTGATATTTCGGCAGCTTTGGCTGAACAGAATATCGAGGCTGCGCCAGGTAAATTTGGCGAAAACGGAAATCAAGCATTTCAATATGTAATCAAATACAAAGGCCGTCTGACGAGTGCTCAGGAGTTTGAAAATATTGTCATAAAATCTGTTGGAAACGGGCAAATGCTTCGACTTAAAGATGTGGCTAAAGTAGAATTAGGATCTCTAAGTTACGCTTCTACGATTAAGACAAACGGCGTAGAATCTGCGGCTATGGCAATCAGCCAGACTCCGGGATCTAATGCACGAGATGTAATCATCAATTCTAAAAAATTGATTGAAGAAGCGGCAAAAAGTTTCCCAAAAGGAATGAAATATACCATTATGGTGGATGTTAATGAGAACTTGGATGCTTCTATCGAAAAAGTAATTCATACATTGATTGAAGCATTTATATTGGTTTTTATCGTAGTATTTATTTTCCTTCAAGATTTTAGATCGACTTTGATTCCGGCAATTGCGGTTCCGGTTGCGATTGTAGGAACGTTCTTCTTCCTGAATTTATTCGGATTTACGATTAACTTACTGACGCTTTTTGCGATGGTTCTCGCCATCGGTATTGTGGTCGATGATGCGATTGTGGTTGTGGAGGCCGTGCATGCGAAACTCGACCATGGCTACAAATCGGCTAAAAAAGCGACTATTCACGCAATGGACGAAATTTCGGGAGCTATTATTTCGATTACCTTGGTAATGGCTGCGGTATTTATTCCGGTAACATTTATCACTGGATCAACAGGGGTTTTCTATAAACAGTTTGGTATTACATTGGCGGTGGCGATTATTCTTTCGGCAGTAAACGCCTTGACTTTGAGTCCTGCCTTGTGCGCACTTTTATTAAAACCGCATGCAGATGATCATAAACATAAAAGTTTTTTACAGCGTTTTTATACTTCGTTTAACGTTGCCTTCGATAACGTAACACAGCGATACAAACGTTCGGTCAGTTTTCTTTCTGTAAAAAAATGGATTGCGGTGGCTTCTATTATCATTGCAAGTTTGGCATTGGTTTACATGATGAAGACTACACCATCTGCCTTTGTTCCGTCGGAAGATCAGGGGACAGTTTTTGCTAATATCAGTTTGCCACCATCAGCTTCTATGGAGCGTTCGGATATAATGGCCAAAAAAGTAGATAGTATTGCGAAAACTATTCCGGGAGTCAAAAACACGCTTCGTATCGTTGGTCAGAACTTTACCGCTGGTGCGGGTAGTGCCTATAGTATGGTTATCGTGAAATTGAAACCATGGGATGAACGTGATTTAAGCGTTGATGACGTAATCGGACAGCTTTTTGCTAAAACGAGCGGTATTCGTGAGGCTAGTATTTTCTTTATTTCGCCGCCAACGATTCAAGGTTTTGGACAAAGTGGTGGATTTGAATTCCAATTACAGGATAAAGGTGGACATACAACGGCTGAGTTCTTTAAAGTAAATAACGAATTTTTAGCAAAATTAGCAGAACGTCCCGAAATTCAATACGCGACGACTCCTTTCAATCCTGGATTCCCTCAGTACATGATGGATATTAATTTAGCGAAAGCGAAAGATGCTGGAGTTTCTGTAAATACCATTCTTTCAACCATGCAAGGATATTATGGTGGATTGTATGCTTCGAATTTCAACAAATTCGGAAAACAATACCGTGTAATGGTTCAGGCAGCTCCAGAGTTTAGAGCAAACACGCAGGGATTAAATAAAATCTTTGTTCGTAATAGTGCTGGAAATATGGCGCCAATTACAGAGTTTGTAAAAATGACACGAGTTTTCGGTCCAGAATCGATTTCGAGATTTAACTTGTTTACCTCAATTTCGATTACGGGAGCGCCAAAACCAGGTTACAGTTCTGGTGATGCAATTAAAGCAATTCAAGAAGTGGCAGCAGAAAATCTTCCAGCAGGTTACGGTTACGAATTCTCAGGATTAACACGTGAAGAATTGGCTTCTGGAGGGGAAACGATTTTCATTTTTATTTTATGTTTGGTGTTCGTTTACTTCTTATTGAGTGCTCAGTACGAAAGTTATATTCTGCCATTTGCAGTATTGTTTTCTATTCCGTTTGGATTGGCGGGAGCCTATTTGTTCTCTATTATTTTCAAGCTGAATAGTAATATTTACTTACAGATTTCCTTAATCATGTTGATCGGACTTCTTGCCAAGAACGGTATTTTGATCGTAGAATTTGCTTTGGACAGAAGACGAAAAGGTTTGCCAGTTGTGCAGGCAGCAATTGAAGGAGCCGTGGCTCGTTTGCGTCCAATCTTGATGACTTCATTCGCCTTTATTTTGGGACTTGTGCCATTGATGTTTGCTTCTGGAGCAGGTGCTGTTGGTAACAAATCGATTGGTACTGGAGCTGTGGGCGGAATGTTGATCGGAACCATTTTAGGAGTATTTGTTATTCCGGTTCTGTTTATCATTTTCCAAAACTTACAGGAAAAAATCAGCGGTCCAGCAAAAGACGGTTATGATGACGAAGATGACGATGAAGATGAAATTCATTTATTAGAAGCTCATAAAGAGTAAAATTTAATTAAGAAAGAAATGACGAATAGTTCAAATAAATATATTTTACTGGTAATAACAGCCGCACTAATTAGTGCGTGCTCTGTTACCAAAAAATACGAACGCCCCACAACCTTAAAGACAGATCAGTTGTATCGTGATCAATCTGCTACAGATTCGACTACCATTGCAGATATGCCTTGGCAGAGCGTATTTAAAGATGAAAAACTGAACGCTTTAATTCAGAAAGGACTAGACCAGAACCTAAATCTGAAAAATGCGATCGAGAATATTGTACAAGCTCGTGCTTCTTTGCGTCAAAGCAAATTGGCTTACTATCCAACATTACAATTAGACGCGAGTGCAACTCATAACAAACAATCACAGGCAGGACTGAACTTTCCTCCAGGAATCAATATCAACACCTTGACTACTACCTATAAATTAGGAGTGAGTACGGCTTGGGAACTAGATATTTGGGGAAAACTAAGCAGTTCTAAAAGAGCCGCCTTGGCCACTTATTTAGCAACTGATGCCGCAAAACAAGCCGTTCAGACACAATTGATTTCGGATATTGCTAATAATTACTTCCTATTATTGGCTTACGATAAACAGCTGAAAATTACAGAAGCTACCTTGGAAAGCCGAATCAAAAATGTAGAAACGATTAAGGCATTAAAAGAGGGCGCGATTGTTACAGGCGCGGCGGTTGTTCAGAGTGAGGCCAATCAGCATGCAGCGGAAGTACTGATTCCAGATTTGAAACAAAGCATCCGCGAAACTGAAAATGCCTTGAGTATCTTGCTAGGGCAAGCTCCGGGACCAATTGATAGGGGAGAATTGGGAACTCAGATTATTCCTGAAAACATTGCTCTTGGTATGCCAGCTCAGTTATTGAATAATCGTCCAGATGTCCGTCAAGCGGAATTTAATTTCAGGGTGGCTTTTGAATCTACAAATTTGGCGAAAACCTATTTTTACCCAAGTTTGACTCTTACAGCAAGTACCGGATTTTCTAATTTAGAATTGAAAGACTTTTTCACTAACTCTATTTTCTATTCGATTATTGGAGGTTTGACACAGCCAATTTTTAATCAAGGATTGAATAAAATGCGATTAACGACAGCTCAGTCACAACAATTGCAAGCGTACAATAATTTTCAGCAGACTCTTTTAGTTGCAGGGCAGGAAGTTTCAAACGCACTGTATTCTTACGAAATGGCAGTCGAAAAAGAAGATTCAAGAAAAAAGCAAATCGAAGCTTTAGAAAAAGCGGTAGATTTTACGCAACAGCTTTTAGAATATAGCTCAGCTACTAACTATACTGATGTTTTGACATCTGAACAGAATCTTTTAGCAGCGCAATTGAGCGGCATCAATGACAATCTTCAGAAATTGCAGGCGGTTGTTAATTTGTATAGAGCTTTAGGCGGAGGTTGGAAATAATTAATAGTTTCATTTCCCAAAATGTGTCGTTTGTCGGAATAATTATACATTTCGTCTAATTAATGATTACTATTGGAGAATTGGCTATACCTTTGAAACAGTTAAAATAATTTAAAACATATATAAGTTCCACTATTATTATAATTGTTTTAATCATCGCTTAATTGAAATAAAAACATGATTTAAAAATGCCTCAGAAATGAGGCGTTTTTTTTAGGAATCTATGTCGGTTTAAAAACGCTGTTCGTCGATTATTTTTAAGGTTTTGTATAATGAATATGTCGGCGTTAAATATTGGCATTACTTTAGATTAATATCTACTAAAATTAATATTTAAAACTAAAGATCATGAAAAAATTAGTATTCGCCTCAGTATTCTTTATGAGTGTATTTTTTGCCCAAGCGCAAGTATCCATTAATGTAAACATTGGGACACCGCCAAGTTGGGGACCGCAAGGATATGACGATGACAGATATTATTACCTGCCAGATATCGATGTTTATTATGATATACCGCAAAGTGTTTTTATCTATGATAACGGCGGAAAATGGATTCGAGAAAAAAGACTTCCAGCTAGATACAGAAATTACGATTTGTATTCAGGTTACAAAGTGGTTTTGACAGATTATAGAGGAGATTCTCCATATAGTTATCATGCAAATCACAGAAAAGCTTATCCAAAAGGTTATATTGGAAAACCTCAAAAAAACAGAGGTGAAAAACCAGTAAAAAGCAACAACGGAAAAGGGCATTACAAATCTGAAAAAGGAAACAAGGGAAAAAACAACTCCAAACAACAGTCAGGCAAAGACCACGATCACAACGGTAAACACCGTTAATTCTTAACATGACTAAAAGAAAACGCCTCTTATTTGGAGGCGTTTTTGATTTTTTATAGCCACAACCCGAGCAATAGCGAATAGGCGAAGCAATTACACAAATTAACACGAATTTTTATTTTTGTAAAGGGTTTAATTTATGCTAATTCGTTGCTAAAATAAAAAGCCTCCAGCTAAAGCTGGAGGCAATTAATATTAAAATAAATTTGTGCTAATTTGTGTAATTTGTGGCTAAAAAACTATTCCGAAACAGTTTTAACTTTGTGCCCAATAGCGCCAAAAGAAAGAATAATTAAGAAACAAACTAAAGGAATAATATATCCAGACTGAATATCATCATGATTCATATCAATCAAAGTTCCCATTCCGTACGGAATAATAGCACCACCGACAATTGACATAACCAACCATGAAGAACCTGTTTCGGTATTCGATTTTAGGCCCTTAATTCCCAAAGAGAAAATAGTCGGGAACATGATCGACATAAAGAATCCGATTCCTCCAAGAGCGTAAATCACCACCATTCCTGAGCCGTAAATAGCAACTAAACACAGTAATGTGCTCATTACACAATAGATTGATAATAAAACGTAATCTTTTACAAAACGTAAAAAGAAAGTCCCAATAAAACGTCCCGCCATAAAAAGGAAACCATAGATTCCCAAATAATATCCTGCTGTTTTTTCATCTAATCCAGCGCCTTGCTGTGCAATACGAATAAAGAAACTGGTAATGCAGACTTGTGCACCAACATAGAAAAACTGAGCAATAACGCCCCAGCTTAAATGTCTAAATCTTAAAACAGAGAAAAATCCAGGTTTTATTTCAGCTTCTGTGTGAGTTGCTTTCATCGATGGCAATTGTACAAAATAGAATATAATGGCAACCAAAACCAAGATGCTTCCCAAAACAATATAAGGCATTTTTACAGAAGCCGCTTCGCCTAACAAATAGGCAGCTTTTTCTGCTTCTGGCATTGCTGCCATTTCTTCTGGTGTGTGATTGGTTCCAGAAAGAATAAATAATGACCCTACAATTGGAGCAACCATCGCTGCTAATCCGTTGAAAGAAGCGGCCAGGTTTAGTCGCTTAGACGAAGATTCTGCTGGTCCTAAAATTGCCGCATACGGATTTGCACTGGTTTCTAAGATTGTCAAACCACAGCCAATTACAAATAAAGCAAATAAAAATAATTCATACGTTCTAGTATTAGCAGCCGGAACAAATAAAAATGCTCCCACAGCAAATACTAATAATCCTGTAATAATACTGTTCTTGTATCCAAATCTTTTAATCAGCATTCCCGCAGGAATAGCCATAATAAAGTAAGCAAAGAATACAGAAGTATCAATTAAGGTCGATTGGCGATTGTTTAATTCGCACGCTTTCTTTAAATGTGGAATTAGAACAGAATCTAAATTGTGAGCCATTCCCCACAGGAAAAACAGACAAGTAACTAAAATAAAGGGCAAAAGATACTGATTTCCTTTTCCGCCTTCTGTCGGCACTTCGTGTTGATCGCCGGCTTGGTTTGTAATTTGCATTGTGTTGATAGTTTTTTTAAGTTATTTTTTTGAAGTTGCTAAGGTTCTGAGATGCTAAGATGCTAAGTTTTTTTTGGTTTTGCCGCAAAGACAGCAAGACTCGAAGTTTTTTCTCTGCGACTTTACGTCTTTGCGAGACTAAAAAAGAATACTTTAAAGGTAATCTCGCAAAGTCGCAAAGTTTCTAAAACCTTAGTAGCTTAGAACCTTAGCATCTTAAGGCCTTTTCTTAACAAGCAATAGGTGATCACATACCAAAACGACTTCACCGCGTTGGTTGATGATTTCTACGTGTTCTGTTACAGTTCCCATTTCTGGATTTTTGGCTTCTCCCTTTTCAGAAATAGTAACTTCTGAATGAATCGTGTCGCCAATATGAACAGGTTTTACAAAACGCATTTTGTCATATCCTCTTGAAAAAGCTTCAGGATTTATTTCAGAAGCCGTTAATCCGATTCCGATGGCAAAAACCATAGTTCCGTGCGCTATTCTTTGTCCGAAAGGTTGTGTTTTGCACCATTCTTCATCCATATGGTGTGGGAAGAAATCTCCTGTGTGTCCGGCATGAACTACAAAATCAGTTTCTGTTATGGTTCTGCCTAAAGTTACTCGTTTATCGTCGATAGTGTAATCTTCGAAAAAAGTGGATTTAAAATACATAGTTTAATTCTTTTATTCGCCATAATCATTCAAGTTGCAATCTAAATCGCTATTAATTTGAAAATGGTTTTAAATTTTATTTTTGGTTTTGAAATATAGTGTTTTCTTATAACTCATCAAAAGAAATTCCGCCCTTATTATTACTGATATAACAAGCTTCTACAACTTTCATAGTTCCTAAAACATCCTGTACGCTGGCAGACAATATTGAGTCAGAACCTTCCTTGTAACGCATCAGATTAGACATTGCGCCGATAAAAGCTTCAGGAAACCAAGAACCTTCCAGTTTCACTTCAGTCCATTCGTATTCATTTTTATTATCTTTTTTCGGCAAAGCATACTCAAAAACGTCCGGAAGACCGTCGGGATAGTTCATCAACAAGCCCATTTTTGCTTTAATAGCACCTTTTGTTCCTTCCCATTTGATATAGCTTTCCTCATGTTTCGGCCCAAAATGATGATCGTGATTTGTATTGATGACAACATGTTTGTCTTCGCCATAATCCAGAATAATCGTAGATCGGCTTGAAGATAATTTCTTAAGCGGATGTTTGGCTGTTTTCGCCATTACGCCTTTAGGATTTCCCAGAAAAGAACGAATACAGTCAATATAATGCACGCTGTGGAAAAGAATCTCCAATCTTGGATGTTCCTTAATTAAAGGGAACAATTCCCAGGGCGTATTTACGGTAACTTTGAATTCTAAATCGTACAGATCGCCAATAATACCTTCTGTAATTAAATAACGGGCTGCGCTAACAAAAGAAGAAAAACGAAGCTGGAAATTTATTGCAGCAACGAGTTTTTTTCTTTCACACACTTCAACGATTTCACGTGCCTGAGCCAAATCATTTCCCATTGGTTTCTGAATTAGAACTGCAGCTCCGTCGGGCAATTGCTCTAGAATCTCAATATACTGATCAGGTAAAACCGTAATATCATACACTGCATTTGACGGTGCGTTTTTTACAGCTTCAGCGACATTTTCAAATACATGTTCAATTTTAAATTGTTTTTGTAAGTCGTAGGCCTTAGAAATGGTTCTGTTGGTGATACCGAAAACTCTGAATCCAGCCATTTCGTAGGCCGGAAGATGAGCGTCTTTTACAATACCACTAGCACCAATAATTACGATTGGCTGTTCTGTTTCGGGCAGTAACGGTTTATATGGAATATTCATTTTTATATTTTTTTGGTTTGTAATCTCTATCGCTTGATACCTTGATAAAGTTAATAGTTCTGTAATTTTAGAATCGCTTTTTGTGTTTCCTGCAGAAGTTTTTCAGATGCAACATCACTCTCAATTGCTTTTAATACCATTTTGTCGATCAATTCGGCAACTTTTGGCCATATTGGTGTTTGTGGCAATGTTAATGCATTTTCGTGCAGCATTTCCAGTTTGTGATAGTAGGGAATGAGCTTATTTATTTCTTCGTCTTTCCAAGTCGATTTTCTGCATCCGATACCGCCTTCTGTAGTCAGCAATTTGTCGCTTTCTGCAGTCGTAGCAAATCTTAGAAATTCGTAAGCTAGTCTTTGATGTTTACTGCCTGAGCCTATAGTGTAAAGCCAATATACGTTTAATGAAGCCGTTTTATGATTTGGGTCGTGCGGCAATGCGGCAATATCAACTTTTCCTTTTACTTTCGACTCTTCAATTACTTCGCACATCGAAGCAAATCCGAACCAGTTAATTGCCATCGCGGCTTGCCCTTCGGCGAAAGCCAGACCAGCTTCTACAGATCCGAATTTTTTGGATTTTGGATGAACCGCTTTTTCGTTATTGACGATGTTTCGATAAAAATCCAAAGCCAGAACTGCTTCTTTATGATTGATGTTGATTTGATTATTTTCATTCAATAAAGAGCCGCCTCTTGTCCACAACTGCAAGCAGAAATCAAAAACCATATTATGGCCGTCTGGAAAATTGGCAAATACTGCTCCGTAAAGATTTTCTTCAGGACGATTAAAGAAAGTAGCAATTTGTGTAAACTCCTCCCAGTTTTCTGGAGTACGTAGTTCGTAGCCAAACTGTTTTCTGAAGTTTTCTTTTTCTATAGGGTTCTCAAATAAATCTTTTCTGAAAATCAGGCATTCTGGGCCATCATGAAAAGGAAGCCCATACGTCCCATTGTTGATTTGCTGCAAATGCAACAACGAATTATGCCAGCCATCAGGATAATTTTCAGGCGGATTCTCAGTAATAAAAGAAGTCAAATTCAAAACCGCTTTTTCGTTTGCCGCATCAAAAATCCAATCTGTATTTAAGTGTGCAATATCCCAATTTCCGTTTTCTAATCCTTTTTTAGCAATGGTTTCTACATACAGATTATGCAGTTCGTACGGAATCATTTCTGCTTCTATCTCAATATTGTTTTGAAGACAAAAGGCATCCCAGAGTTTTTGCAGCGTACTTTCGAAAGGATCAAATTTTCGAACAGCGATTCTAAATTTTTCCATCAGCAGTCTATAAATTCTTTAATAATTTTCTCATTGTCCTGGCCTAATTTTGGAGAACCTTTTCCAGAGGTCAAATATTTGCCATCAATTTTTATAGGGCAACGTGTTGTTTTATAATTGTAGCCATCAAGCATTTCGACTTTTTGCGTAAAATTCAAAACTTTAAATCCGTCTTCAGCAAACAATTGCTGATAGTTTAAAACTCCTGCACACCAAATATCTGCGGGTTCTAAAATATCCAGCCAGAATTGTGTTTCCTGCGTTTGCAAATGCTCGGCAAGTATATTTTTTATGTCGTCTCTAAGCGTAAATTTATTTTCAGGAAACTGTAACAAAGCATCGCATTTTAGCAAAGAAGCCAAAACAGGAATCGAACCCATTGCAAGAGCCAAGTAACCGTTTTTGGTTTTGTAAATTCCGTATGGTGCGCCTAAATAAGCGTGTGCATTGTTGGTTTTGGTTCGAACAGGCAGTTCACCGCCATCATTAAAGAAGGTTGTAATAGTTTCAAACTGAAAATCAAAAGCCGATTCCAGCATGCTTACCTGAATTTGTGCACCGACATTATGTGTTGCTTTTCTGTATAATGCAGCTAAAATTCCCTGAGCTAAATGCGCTCCAGCAAGCATATCTACAATCGACAACCCCATCGGGACTGGGCCGTCTTCTTGGTTACCGCTCAACCAAGTAAGTGCTGTGAGAGATTGCAAAAGCAAATCCTGACCTGGTAAATCTTTCAAGTCTGGATGTTCTCCAAAACCAGAAATCGAGCCGTAAATCACATTCGGATTAATGCTTTTTACATCGTCATAACTTAGTCCGATGCGTTCCATAACTCCGGGTCTGAAATTATGCATGACGACATCGGCTTTGGCTAATAATTTTTTAAGTTTTTGAAGTTCTTCTGGCTGTTTAAAATCAATTGCAAATGATTCTTTGTTTCTGTTGATGGTATGAAAAACAGACGATTCGCCGTTCATAATCAAATCAGAAGTATATAAGGTTCGGCAGATGTCGCCCGTTCCAGGTTTTTCAATTTTTATCACTCGTGCGCCCAAATCAGCCAAGCGCAAACTTGCTGAAGGCCCCGAAAGAAACTGACTGAAATCTACAATTAAATAATCTTCTAATGGTTTCATTTTATGTTTAACCGTTTATTGGTTTGTTTGTTGAATCGTTTTATTTAATAATTAAAAATCTAATTTAATCTGCTCAAATCTTTTTAAATCTAAGTGAAATACTTTTTGCGCATAGATTTTTCACGCAGATTTTAAAAGATTATAGCAGATTAGACAGATTTAAATTTAAGCTGATGAATAATAAATAGTAGCTTATTACTGAATAAACTCTTTGTGTATCGCTATATTATCTTGACCAACTTTTGGAGCTGCTTTTTCACTCAATAAAATTTCGCCATCTAACTGAATCGGACTTCTGGTGGTTACCAAAGTTTCACCTTCGGTATTTTTTACAGTTTGTTTCAGCTGTAATTCATTAACAAAAGGCTGCTTGTCTAATTCTTCGTAATTGAAAACTTTGCCGCACCAAATGCCTTCTTTTTGCAGAATTTCAATCCAATAATCAGAAGTTTGGGTTTTGATTTTTTCGCTCAAAATCGTTCTGATTTCATCTCTTTTTTCAAACCAAAGATGTTTATCCGCGAAAGCGTTTAAATCCAATCCTAAAGTTTTTCCGATGAAAAGTAAATCGCCCATCGCAAGAGACAAATAACCGTCTTGGGTTTGGTAAACTCCGTAAGGAGCGCTTAAAAAAGCATGTGCGCTTCCTTTTATATCGCCTCGTTCAGGCTGTTGTCCGCCATCGTTTAAGAAAGAAGTGATGGCCTCAAACTGCACATCTAGAATCGATTCTAATAAACTAACTTCTACTAGAACTCCTTTTTTAGTTTTGGCTCTTTTTAAAAGTGCTGCTAAAATTCCCTGTACAAAATGATTGCCGCACATTAAATCGGCAACCGCCAATCCAAACGGAACTGGGCCTTGACTTTTGCGTCCGCTCAGCCAGCTTAATCCAGAAAGCGATTGCAACAATAAATCT
Organism: Flavobacterium foetidum; assembly: GCF_004634245.1. Classification (GTDB taxonomy): domain Bacteria; phylum Bacteroidota; class Bacteroidia; order Flavobacteriales; family Flavobacteriaceae; genus Flavobacterium; species Flavobacterium foetidum. Next base: position 6,258 of record NZ_SJTF01000023.1, on the reverse strand, counting down.
TGTCCCGGTTTTTTTGCCCACGGGCCTTCATTTCCGTAACCCGTAATGGTTCCGTAAATAATCTGCGGATTTATAGTAAGCGCATTTTCAAAATCTAAACCGATTTTTTCCATCACGCCGGGTCTGAAATTATGCGTCATAATAGCAGCCTTTTCGATTAGTTTTTTAATCAAAACCAAATCTTCGGGATTTTTTAAATCGGCTGCAAAAGATTCTTTATTTCTGTTAATGGTATGAAAAAGCAAACTGCTGTCATCCACAAATAAATCTTTAATACTCAATTGTCTGCAAGCTTCGCCTTTTACAGGACGCTCAATTTTAATGACGCGCGCGCCCAAATCGGCTAGTTTTAAACCAGCAGACGGACCCGCTAAGAATTGACAGAATTCTAAAACAATTAATCCTTCTAAAGGCCTCATATTGTCTGGATTTTAAGGGATTCCGCGTAAAGCGAATTCATTTCATCCAAAACTTTCTGCTCGTCTCCGCCGTATATTAAATAATTGCGAACCACATCTCCAGCATGATCTTGGAAATACATATGGCCGTAGTAACGCGGACGCAAAAATGCTCTTTGTAATGCAGGCAATGTATTGGTAAAATAATCGTGTGTCAATTCATTCAATCGCTCATTTTTCCATGCTTGCAAATGTCCAGGCTGACCTCCGTTATCTGTGTAGATGTTTTGCTGCACCTGAGATGATCCTGTAAATTCGGCATATCGCATTGCTTCGCCGATATGTTCGCTAAAAGAAGAAACTGCTAATCCAGTACCACCCAATGACGAAATCATAGGTTTCCCGTCTAAACTCACTAAGTCGTAAAAATGAAGCAGTTTACGGCTGTATCCAGTTCGAGAATAATTAGTATATCCATATGCAAAAGGGCAGTAAGCAATTTCGTCTGTATTGACCATAGCTTCGTAAACCTGAATCGGATTTCGGTTAAAGTTTGCCGGATCAATCAACTGCGCCAGTTCTCTAAACATTTGAAGCGCTTTTTTTCCTGTAGTTTCTGTGATTACTTTTTCTTCAGAAAGAAAAGGTGCTTCACCAAGACTGCAGCAAAACATATAAAAGCTCATCAAAACGTCAACTGGAATTCCTGCAAAAGCCACAAGTCCTTTTTGTGCCAGTGCCAATAAATCCTCGTAGGTTTTGGGTACTTCTAAATTGTTTTTCTCTAAGATGTCTAATCGGGCAGAAGCCACAGGAGTGGCAGCATCTATCGGAAGTGCCCATAATTTATTGTGAAAAACATAACTTCCATATGATTTTCCAACGGTATTCTGTTCCTGATCTTTTATATAATCTGTAGATAGAAAATCTGTTAATGGAAGAATAGCTTTTGTCTGTGCTCCAAAACCCGTCCATGGATGATCAATTACCAGCAAGTCAAATCTTTTGGCAAGATCCTCAATTGAGGCATCCGCAAATTCTTGTAAACTTCTTTTTTCCCAAGAAATTTCAACTTCAGGGTGTAACTCGGTAAAACGCTGTGAAGTGGCAACCATTGGAAGTAAACCTCTTGTATGATTCCAGGTAATGCCTTTTAATTTTATCATTTTTTATAGGGATTTTGGATTGTGATGTCGTGAGAAATAATAAATGTAAAAAATACAATTACAAAAGTAGAAATAAGATTGTAATGCGCAAGAAATCCCTGTGTTAATACGGGGGTTTTTTGAATAAAGTTAAAAATTTAAGACTGAATTTTTACAAAGCATCTAAAAAATGTTATAAATTTTTAAAGTATGGTTATTTTAATAAACCTAAAATAAAATATATCTCGAATATTAATATTTAAAAAGTACTTTTGTAATTGTGATTTTTACATTTATTAATTTTGCTTGCTTTTTTGAAGCATTTCGAATAGCATTTGCAAGATTAGCTAAAGAAAAAGAATAATTGATGGATTTCATTCATCAGAAAAAAAAATAAACTAACATTTAAAAATATACGATTATGAAATTAATACGTTTTGGAGAAATCGGAAAGGAAAAGCCGGGAGTTTTGATTGGAGAAAAAAGATTCGATGTTTCTTCGATAGTAACCGATTTTAACGAAAGCTTCTTTGAAGAAAACGGATTAGAAAAATTGCAAAAAGCATTAGAAAACAATCCGTCTTTGCCGGAAGTTGATGCATCTGTTCGTTTGGGTTCACCTGTTGCAAGACCTTCAAAAATTATCTGTATTGGATTGAATTATATTGATCACTGTAAAGAAACCAACGCTCCAATTCCGACAGAACCTATTATCTTCTTTAAATCGACTACTTCGTTATGCGGTCCAGACGACGATTTGATTATTCCGAAAAACAGTGAAAAAACAGATTGGGAAGTAGAATTGGCTTTCATCGTAGGGAAAAAAGCAAGTTATGTAGAAGAAGCTGAAGCGTTGGATTATGTTGCTGGATATGCTTTATTGAATGATTATAGCGAAAGAGCTTTCCAGTTGGAGCGTGGCGGACAATGGGCAAAAGGAAAAGGAAGCGACACTTTTGCGCCTCTTGGACCATTTTTGGCAACAAAAGACGAAATCGCAGATGTGGATAATCTAAAAATGTGGCTGACGGTAAACGGTAAAAAATACCAAGACAGCAACACATTGAATTTAGTTTTCAAAATTCCTTATCTGGTGCATTATTTAAGTCAGTTTATGACTTTGCTTCCGGGCGATATCATCAGTACGGGAACGCCTCCGGGAGTTGGTTTAGGAATAAAACCAGATCCTATTTACATTAAAGCGGGTGATGTTATTGAGCTTGGAATTGAAGGTTTGGGAACAAGTAAACAAAAGGCTGTAGCTTACAAAAAGTAATATAACTATACCCGTTGGGTGTAATTAAAAAAATAAAAGCATTTTAACACATAGAAGCATAGTTTTTTGTGCCGAAAAAAGAAAATGGAAGAAACAAGTTTCCACACATAGCTAAATTATGTGCATTTAGGCTAGTGAAACGCCTTTTTTAAGTTTAGTTAAACTATGTTTCTATGTGTTGAAAATAATTTCACCCAACGAGTTAACTATCTGTTATTATATTAACGAATGGTAACGCGGATAAAACTGATTTACTTCGTAAAAACGCTGATTTAAACGGATTTTATATTTAAAAAATAATAGAAATCCGTTTAATCCGTGTCTTCGCGATAGCGAATCTGTATCATCCGCGTCCAATTAGAAATTTAAACGAAACAAAAAATGAAATATATTGTTTGCGAAAAACCGCAAGAATTTTTACTAAAAGAAACCAATATTCCAGAACCAAAAGAAGGGGAGGTTTTATTGAAAATTAAAAGAATCGGAATCTGCGGAACTGATATTCACGCGTTTGGCGGTACGCAGCCTTATTTTGAATATCCAAGGATTTTAGGTCACGAATTGGCTGCTGAATATGTAAAAGGAAATGCCGCAGGTTTTAAGCCAGGCGATAAAGTAACTTTTATTCCGTATTTTAACTGTGGAAAATGTGTGGCTTGTAGAAACGGCTTAACAAATTGCTGTGTAAATATTAAAGTTTTCGGAGTGCATATTGATGGCGGCATGGCAGAATATGTGTCAATTCCTGAGCAATATTTATTGCACGGTCAAGGATTAGATTATGATGAATTGGCTTTGGTTGAACCCTTGGCTATTGCAGCACATGGAGTTAGAAGAGCGGCTGTAAAAGCAACCGATACTGTTTTGGTTATGGGAGCTGGTCCAATCGGAATTGGTTTGATTCAGTTTGCTAAAATTGCTGGTGCAAAAGTTATCGTAATGGATATCAACGATTACAGATTGAATTTCTGTAAAGAACAATTGCAGGCAGATGAAACGATTAATCCATTAAATGACGATGTTGCAGCTAAATTGGCTGAATTAACAAACGGAGATATGGCAAATGTAGTAATTGATGCAACTGGAAATCAGAAAGTGATGAACAGCGCTTTCAATTATATTTCGCATGGCGGAAGATTTGTCTTGGTTGGACTTCAAAAAGGCGAATTGAGTTTCAGTCATCCTGATTTCCACAAAAGGGAATCGACTTTAATGAGCAGCAGAAATGCCACAATTGAAGATTTTGAATACGTAATGAAATGCCTGAAAGAAGGAAAAATCGATCCCAAAAAATACATTACGCATAGAACTAGTTTTGACGAAATGATAAACAATTTTGGAAATTTGATTGACCCTAAAAATAATGTAATCAAGGCGTTGATTGAAATAGATTAGGAATTATAGTCAAGCTTTTAACGCACAGTTTGTCAACCTGACGAAGGAAGGATCTCCGCAAGAAACTCTACAAAGATTTACGATTTAGATTGCGGAGCTACTTGTGGAGATTCCTCGTTCCTCGAAATGACAAAAAGAGAAAAATAAATAAACACATAAAAACATAGATTTTTTTGTTTCTCGAAAAGTGAATAGGAAGAAACTAGTTGCTAACACATAGAACTATGTGAATTAATGCAAGTGAAACGCCTTTATGCGGTTTCAAAAACTATGTTTATATGTGTTTAAAAATAAATCTTAAATAACTACAAAATGGATTTAAACTTAAAAAATAAAATTGTTGTCGTTTCTGGTTCAGCTGGAAAAGAAGGTAGTATCGGAGAAACAATCGTTAATAGATTGGCAGATGAAGGCGCTATTCCAGTTTTGGTTGATAGAAATGCAAGAGGTTTTGAATATGTAGAAAAACTTCAAAAAAGAGGTGTGAATTCTTTATTTGTGCAGACCGATGTAACTGACCCAGTTGCAATAGAAAATGCTGTAAAAGTCATCGGAGCAAAATACGGCAGAATCGATGCCATCATAAATAATGTCGGCGTAAATGACGGAGCAGGACTAGATTCTAGTTACGAAGATTTTATGAATTCGTTGAAATTGAATGTAGTAAGTTACTTTTTGCTGGCTAAATATTCGCTTCCTTATTTGAAAGAATCTAAAGGGAATATTTTGAATATTGGTTCAAAAGTCGCTTTAACTGGACAGGGAGGCACTTCGGGTTACGCTGCTGCGAAAGGGGGAGTTTTAGGCTTAACGAGAGAATGGGCAGTAGATTTGATTCAGTACGGAATCCGTTCGAATGCGATTATTATTGCGGAAAGTTACACACCAGCCTATGAAGATTGGATTAAAACTTTGCCAGATGGAGAGGCGGTCTTGAAAAAAATTAGTAAAACGATTCCATTAGAAAGCCGAATGACTAAAACAGAAGAAATTGCAGATACAGCACTTTTCATCATTTCTGAAAAATCATCGCATACTACGGGACAATTTGTTTTTGTAGATGGAGGTTATGTACATTTAGACCGCGCATTAATCAGCGATGTTAATTAAGAAATTATGAGTAAAAGAATAGATTCCCATCAGCATTTTTGGAAGTTTGACCCGGTTCGAGACAGTTGGATTGACGAAACCATGCAAAATATTCAAAGAGATTTTCTTCCAGAAGATTTAGAGCCGTTATTGAGTGCTAATGAGTTTGAAGGCTGTGTTGCTGTTCAAGCTAGTCAATCGGAAGAAGAAACTAATTTTCTGTTGGATTTAGCTTCTAAAAATGATTTCATAAAAGGCGTTGTTGGATGGATAGATTTACGAAATGAAAATATCGAAGAACGTTTGCAATTTTTCGCCAATCAAAAAAAACTAAAAGGATTTAGACACGTCGTACAAGGCGAAGCTGATGATTTTATGGATGGTGAGGAATTTAGAAGAGGAATAAAAGCTTTAAAGCCATTCAATTATACTTATGATATTTTAATTTTTCACAGACAACTTCCTGCTGCAATACGTTTGGTTCAAGATTTTCCAAACCAAAAGTTTGTAATCGACCATATTGCGAAACCAGATATCAAATCAGGAAACATTGATTCTTGGAAAAAAGGAATAGAAGAAATTGCAAAATACGACAACGTTTACTGTAAAATCTCAGGAATGGTCACAGAAGCGGACTGGAAAAATTGGAAACGAGAAGATTTGAAGCCATATTTAGATGTAATTTTTGAAAACTTTTCAGCAGACAAATTAATGTATGGCTCAGATTGGCCAGTTTTAAACGTGGCTTCAGATTATCACGAAGTGGTAAAAACTTTAGAAGATTATATTTCGAAGTTTTCAGTCGAAGACCAAAATAAGATTTGGTTTGAGAATGCGAATGAGTTTTATGAGTTATGAGTTTTATGAGTTGTGAGTTGTGAGTTATGAGTTATGAGTTATGAGTTATGAGTTATGAGTTATGAGTTATGAGTTATGAGTTATGAGTTATGAGTTA
>NZ_SJTF01000022.1 GCF_004634245.1 Flavobacterium foetidum | reverse complement strand
ATTAAATTAGATTTTTTTAATTCTATCCTCAAATATCTAAATCTGCGCAAATCTGCTTTAATCTGTCTAAATCTGCGTGAAAAAATCTTACGCAAAAAGTATTTCACGCAGACTTTAGAACATTTCAGCAGATTAAATTAGATTTTTTTTTTCTACAATCATATCTAAATCTGTGTAAATCTGCTCAATCTGTCTAAATCTGCGTGAAAAAACCTTTACGCAAAAAATTAGATTTTTTATCATTTGTTAAATTTTTTCCGAATTGCATAAAAGAACTTTGCACCACAAAATTTTAAAACTATGAACTGGATTATTTTAATCATCGCAGGCTTATTTGAAGTAGCCTTCGCCTCATGTCTTGGAAAAGCAAAAACAACAACAGGAGCAGAAATGTATTATTGGTATATTGGATTTTTTATTTCTCTAACCGTAAGTATGCTTTTACTGATGAAAGCTACAGAAACACTGCCGCTAGGAACTGCATACGCTGTCTGGACAGGAATTGGTGCGGTCGGAACTGTTTTGGTTGGCATTTTGGTTTTTAAAGAACCCGCGGCTTTTTGGAGATTATTTTTCCTTACGACTTTGGTCGGTTCGATTATTGGACTTAAAGCGGTTTCGCACTAATCATAAACTTCTCATTAAACTTTGTCAAATTCTGAACCTTTGACAAAGTTTTTTTTCTTCTAGCAAAATTACCTGCAGCTTTCATTTAACATTTCTTCCTTATATTTTTCCGTAATTTTGCATAAAACCCAAATTACATGAAACGTTCCGGTACAGCAGATCTTCCTTTACATTATGGACATGTTCCTTTATGGCTTGCTGATCGTATGTCTAAATTGGGTTTTGCTATCGTCGAGACTATCGCCTTAGAGTTTTCGACTTCTGAAGTAATTTCAAAACTGAGCAATCCGTTTTGGTTTCAGAGTTTTGGAGCGGTTATGGGAATGGACTGGCACTCATCTGGAATCACGACTTCTGTTTTGGGAGCTTTAAAAAAATCAGTCAACCCGCATTCAAAAGAATTAGGAATCTACATCTGCGGTGGCAAAGGCAAACATTCAATGGCAACACCACAGGAACTCTTATTTGTGGGCAACAAAACCGGATTGGATGGAAACGAACTTGCCAATTGCAGCAGATTGACCGCCAAAGTCGACAACACGGCAATTCAGGACGGATTTCAGCTGTATCAGCATAATTTTATCGTAGATGCTAAAGGGCAATGGGCGGTTATTCAGCAAGGAATGAATCCAGATTCTAAAACCGCCAGAAGATATCATTGGCATTCTAAAGATTTACAATCTTTTATAAACGAACCGCATACTTTTATTTATGGTGAAAATCAGGGGTCCATACTTAATCTGACTGCCGGAACAGCCGAAAAATCCAGAGCCGGAATTTTGGAGCTTACCAAAGAATCTCCAACAAAAATCATGAAAGAAATCCAGCATCTTAGCATGCCTGCACATCACGATGTACGAGTTGAAGATGTCAATATGAAACGTCTAGGAGCCATGCTTTGGACAACTCATGAAAACAAACCCGAAGATTTTGAGGAACTCCTGCTCTTAAAAGGAATGGGGCCTCGCGCATTGCAGTCACTAGCTTTGGTGAGCGAAGTAATCTACGGCACTCCTACCCGTTTTGAAGATCCTGCACGTTTTTCTTTCGCTCATGGCGGAAAAGACGGTCATCCGTTTCCGGTTCCAATCAACATTTACGATGAGACCATCAATACGCTGCAAAAAGCGATAAATCGTGCCAAAATCGGCAATACTGACAAAATGGAAGCCATCAAAAAACTGTCTGAAATTTCTAGAAACGCTGAACAAGGTTTTACCCCAAACGATAATTTAGACGAATTAATACAAAAAGAAAGAGCCGAATCGTACAAATACGGAGGCAAAACCGTTTTTGGCGATGCAAAACCTCCAAAAAGCAAAATCATACTTCCCAATAACCAATTAGGTTTGTTTGATTAATTCAAAAAAAAAAGAAAAGAATTCAACAGCAACATACACCAAGGTTTCAACCTTGCAAGTCTTTATAATTAAGAAACATACCAATAATTATCTAATTGTCATATTATCTAATTATCTAATTGTCATATTATCTAATTATCTAATTGTCAAATTACCTAACCGAAACGTTTAATGCATTTTCAGCATCACATGATAAAAAAATAGCATTTCACAACATTATTCTCTACCCTATCTTTGTCAGCAAATACAACCAAAATAATTAAAGAAAATGACATTCAGCCATACGATTAAATCTTTTGATGAATTAACCAATCACGAATTGTACGATATGCTTCGGTTAAGAAGCGAAATTTTCGTAGTAGAACAAAATTGCGTTTATCTGGATTTAGACAACAAAGATCAGAAAAGTTTTCATTTGTTATATTATGTTGACGGAGCATTATCGGGCGTAACACGTTTACTTCCAGAAGGTTTGTCTTATAATGAAAGTTCTATCGGACGAGTGGTAATTGCACCCTCTCGCCGCGGATTAGGTTTGGGAGTACAATTAATGGAAGCTTCTATTGCCGGCTGTGAAGAGAAATTCGGAAAAAGTCCAATCAGAATCAGTGCGCAATATCATTTGTCTAAATTTTACCAATCACTTGGTTTTGTGGAACAAGGCGAAGTTTATGATGAAGACGGAATTCCGCATATCGAAATGTTGCGTGCCTAACGCTACGGACTGATTAGTTTTAAAACATTGGCCAGCACCGGATTATGGTCTTCAGCACGCCAATTGATGTACAAATCGGTTTCAAGAGGCAGTTTGATAAATCGAATTCCGGGTATTTCATGAAAAAGATACGAATCAGGCAAAATCGCAATTCCGAGTCCTTTTCGAACCAAAGCAATTATCGTGGATCCAAATTCAGAATGAAGATGCACTTCTGGAGCATTTTCGAAAGAATTGAATAATCGTCGAATCAAATCGCTGTAGCTGCTGCCTTCATCGTTTGTGGGCAATATAAATTTTTGAGAAGCAAGCGTCTCTTTGGTTAAGTCTTCTGGAGTTTGATACGGATGATCTTCAGGAACTACAATCGCTAAATGATCGGTATGTATTTTTTTGGATTGAATGTCTTTGGCATGATTAATATCTCTTAAAATCGCCAAATCGATTTTATAATTACGAAGGTAATCCAGCTGATTCTCGTAAAGAACCTGAACCAATTTGATTTTAAGTTTCGGAAAAGCATCAGAAATACGCGATAATATTTCGGGCATCAGCGAAGCCGAAATCGAATCGGGATGCGAAATGGTAATGGTACCGCTTTCTCCCAGCTGAATCTGGCGGGCAGATTGATGAATAAATTCGAGTTTATTCAATTCGACTTCCCATTTCTCTTTTAAGAATTGGCCCGCTGCTGTAAGTTTTACATTGCGTTTATTGCGCTCAAACAACTGAATACCAAGCTGATTTTCAAGAGACTGAATCTGACGGCTCAGGGCAGACTGCGTGATATTCATCTTTCCGGCTGTATTCCAAAAATGAAGTTCGCGCGCCAAAGCCAGAAAATATTTAATTTGCTGTAAATCCATTGATGCAATTTACGCATTTATTAAAACAAAAAAAACGTTTTTTACGCATTAAAAATAAAAATATGGAAACCCTAAAAATAAAAAAAGCAGACGTTACTGATGTGCTGCAAATACAAGCCATAGGAAGGCAAACTTTTTCTGAAACATTCTCGGATGTAAATTCAGAAGAAAACATGAATAAATATCTAGACGAAAGTTTTGCCATCGAAAAGCTTACAACAGAACTCAACAATTCATCTTCCTATTTTTATTTGGCTGTTTTGGACGAAAAAGTTGTCGGTTATCTAAAATTAAACACTGCCGACGCCCAAACCGAAAAAGAAGCCCCAAATGCATTAGAAATAGAACGCATTTATGTTGCCAAAGAATTTCATGGCAAAAAAGTAGCGCAAGCATTATACGCGCAAGCCGAACAAACTGCCCACGAACTAAAGGCGGCTTATATGTGGCTTGGCGTTTGGGAAAAAAATTTCAGAGCTGTAAGTTTCTACACCAAAAACGGATTTGTGCAATTTGATACGCATATTTTTAGATTAGGCGACGACGAACAAACCGATTTAATGATGAAAAAAGTGCTTTTTTAAAATCCTAAAAATGAAAAAAAGACAACTTTTATTGATTTTGCTGATACTCGGCACGGCTTTTTGGGGCATTTCTTATTCGGTCACTAAAATGGCGATTGGAGATAGTTCCCCAAACGTTTTCCTTTTCTACCGTTTCGTCATGGCCGTAATCGTATTGAGTATTGTTTTTTGGAAATACGTTAAAGACACCAATCTAGAAGCCGTAAAAACAGGTTTTTTACTTGCCGTTCCGATGTTTTTAGGGATTCAGTTGCAGACTTTTGCCTTAAAATATACCGATGCGTCTCAGTGTTCTTTTATTGCAGGATTAACGGTAATTATTGTTCCGCTACTAAAATTAGCCCTTTACAGAACCAATACGCCTTTAAAAATCTGGGTTGCCGCTTTCACCGCTTTAACGGGTTTGTTTATAATTGCGATAAAAGATAAGTTCATCATAAATTTCGGCGATTTGCTAACGATTTCTGGCGCATTTGCTTTCGCCGTATATCTTATTTCGGTCGAAAAACATTCTGCCGGCAAAAACCTTTTGTACTCGATTGTGCCTATGTTTTCGTTTTGCGCCCTATTTACTTTTTGTCTCGCGCTTGCAGATTCCCAAGCCGTTTGGTTTCCCGAAAACAATACTTTTTGGATGGGTGCTGTTTACTGCGCCTTGTTTTCGACCGCTTTTATGTACACGGTATCCAACATTTCGCAACGGTATTTATCAGCAGAACGTGTGGCGGTGATTTACTTGTTTGAACCTGTTTTTGGCGCCATCGGAGCTTTCTTTATTTTAGGCGAAAACCTTTCCTGGCGTTTACTTTTGGGTGGCGCTTTGATTTTTTCTGCTACGATTATTTCTGAGGTTAAGGGGAGGAAACAGAAAGTTTTGGGAAGTGTTGAATCGGAAACTGAAATTTAAAATGCTAATCAACCATAGAAATTAAGATATTTCTTTATGTTTTTGAAGGAATTAGCTAAAATTTTAAATCCTTATCTGGATTTGGAATAAGGATTCTCTTTTGAAAATTAAGACCCTTGATCTTTTTAGGAAGATTGAGGGTTTTGTTTTTTTACGGATGGTGAAAATACCGTATAAGTACTTGTTGATTTGGCTTTTATAATTGTTACACTTGTATTATTTTTTTATGAATTATGGATTTCCGTAAAATAATTGAATATCAAAAAGTAATCTTTGCAAATAGAAAATAAAATTAATATTTCCTTTTTACTAATAAATTAACAAAATATGTTCGATTCTACAGATAGTCGTTATCGTTTTAATGAAATGAAAAGTGGCACCATATATAGGCGGTTTAAGCAAAAAGATAAATATATCACTACAGATATCTTAAAACCAATTATAAAAGAAATACCAGCTCATGGCAGCTACGGCGCTTTATTGTTTACTGTCCAATGGAAAAATAAAAGAAATGAAATTCTATTACGTGATGGAAAATGTATAATATGTCTTTCAATTGAAAATCTTCAAGTTCATCATCGTCAATATCATTTTATAGTACGTGAAAACAAGTTCAAACTTCCTTGGGATTATGCTGACTATTTACTAATAACTCTTTGTGAATCATGTCATCGACGTGGTCATTCAAAATATAAAGTACCAACAATTAACATTTAATTTTTAAAATATGGGACTGTTTAATTTTTTTAATGGAAAACAAAACTCAAATAATCATAATTCACAAGAAAATCCTACCAATCCACTTGCTGAAATTCCTGAAAATATTTTTCTTGAAAAAGAAAAACAAACAACAGAATCTATTCAAGATGAACGAATTACACCAAATATTGATAATGGCATCTCAGTATTATTTGCATTTATTGAGAAGAACTATGAAGGAAAGGGATATGACGATGCTTTAATAAATCCTGATAATACGCATCTTGCACAGAATATTGAAGCTTTAAAAAATGACTTGGAAAGAACAATTAGAAAAATAAAAACTTTTTATGAAGATTTTATTCGCGAAATAAACTTTCACATTGAAACTAGAAGTCGTAGCGGAATGGTTGATACTGTTGAAGAACTTACCGTAAGAAAAGACACGGCTGAAGAACACATAAACCAAATACTTGATATTGAAAATGAAGCAAAAGAAAATAGAGGAATTGGTTATGGAATTATTCTAAGCTATAAAAGAGGATTTAATAACGGTTTAGCTGCGATTTCTCATCACTCTATAATGAAAAAGAACTTTTGATTATGAAAAATCTATGGGTAAAATTTGGTTGTTTTCTTACAGGATACAACTATAGAATTGTAGTGAATTGTAGTGAAATTTCCGTAAAAACTGTTAAAAGATATACATCTGCATTACTGATAGTCTGCCTTCTTTGGGCATTTATTGGCTTTTCTTTCACAAGCAGATACCTTGCTGGTAATACGATTGCATCAATTTCTGGATCAATAATCTTTCTAATTATTATAATACAAATTGAAAGACAGATAATATTAGCAATTAACCCCAATAAATGGCTTTATATAACTAGAGGAATTATTGCAATTACTATGGCCATTATTGGGTCTGTAATTCTTGATCAAATTATTTTTCAACAAGATATTGAGCTTGAAAAAATCACTTTTATTGATGCTAGAGTTAATAAGGCTCTTGATTCTAAAACTCAAGAATTAAGAACACAAATTGATGATTTACAAAAAGCAATCACTAAAAAAGAAACAGAAAGACAAAATTATATTACTGAAATTGCACTTAATCCTACATCAATAATATATTCAACAACTTCAACCAATCAAACTGAAAAAAATGTCACATTTGATCCAATCTCAGGAAATAATGTTACGACTGAAAAATCTGTACCTGTAAAAGTAATTAATACTTCAAATGTACCTAATCCGAAAATTTCTATGATTGGTCCATTAGAAAAATCTATTACTGAATTAAATGTTCAAAAATCTAAAAAAGAATCTGCTCTTTTAAATATTCGTCCTCAACTCGAAAAAGACATCTCCAGTAAAGTAGGTTTTTTAGATGAACTGGAAGTGATGTGGAGTTTAATTTCTAAATCAAGTGTTGCGTTAGCAATATGGCTAATTTGGTTTATACTTCTTTTCGGAATTGAAATGTTAGTTTTAGTTAGCAAAATTTTTGAGGATGAAAATGACTACGATCGAATAGTTAATCATCATATGATGCTACAAATGAAAAAACTTGATCTATTTGCAGAAATGGCTAAAAGTTAATCTCAAAAATATTTCATAATAAACAAATATGTCACGTAAGAATTGAAAATCTTATGTAATAAAATTTTACCTAGAATAAAAAGTATCATTAAATAAAAAAAGAAATGTCAATAGAAGTAACAGGAAAACAAATAGCTAGCGATAAAATTACTATAAAAGATGTATTTGGAGAAGATATGTGGTATTGCATACCAGATTATCAGAGGCCATATGTTTGGGGAGAAGATCAAATTAGTTCTTTATTAGATGATATTTCTCATTCTGCAATAAATACCCCAGATAGTCAATATTTTCTAGGATCATTAGTCTTACATTGCGAACCAAAAATTATTAAAGACACCTCATATTACGAGAATAGTGTTTTAGATGGTCAACAAAGACTAACCACTCTGTATATCTTACAATCGGTTATTCGAGATTTAGCAATTGATCCAAGATTGAAAGCTACTTGTGCAAAAGCAATATTTCAAGAAGGTAATCCATATGATGGTATACCAGAACGTCTACGTATTGAATTTGCTATCCGAAAGGAAGTTGAAGACTTTATAAATACTTTTATAAAATGTGAAAATGGCACTCAAAAAAAAGAAGAATTATTAAATCTAGTTAAAAATTCTAAAGATGTTTCCATAAGAAATATGGCAAATGCTGTTTTAATAATAACAAAATGGTTTTTGAATGATGATAACATAGATATAAATATATTCTTTTCATATTTACGACAATATGTAATATTAGTTTATGTTGCTAGTAGTGAATTAGAAGACGCTTTTAGATTATTCACAGTTTTAAATGACAGAGGAATAAGACTTCGAAATAGTGATATTCTAAAAGCACAAAACCTAAAAGAAGTAAGTACACAAGAAAAACAAACTGAATATGCTAAATATTGGGAAGATTTAGAAGGTGAATTAGGAGAAGACTTTGATCAATTTTTATCTTATATAAGAACTATATTAGTTAAAGAAAAAGCTCGCCATAATTTATTGAAAGAGTTTGAAGACAACATATATCAGCCTAAAAAATTTAATCATAGTACTAAACAATATGAAAAAGCAGAACCATTACTAAAAAAAGGAGATGATACATTTGAAATTATAAAAACTTACAAAGGTCACTTTGATACTATTTTTAGTGGTAACAATTATAATATCTGCAATAATTGGGCTTTTGATAATCTTATTAAAGTCATGCAAGATACTGCATTATCAGATATTTGGATACCTCCATTATTAGTATTTCGCGAAAATTTTGGAGATTATAAAATTCTTAATTTTCTACAACTTTTAGATAATAAATTCTCAGGAGATTGGATTGGTAGAGAGACACCAACTGCTAGAATTGAGGCCATGAATACTATTATAAAAAAAATTGAAGAAACAGCTATTTTAAAAGAAATCTCAAAAGAAGATAAAATAAAGATACTTTTTGATGATATTAGTTTCAAATTTAATAGTTCGTTATTTCTTTCTGATTTAGATGTAAATACAATTTACGGGAGAAGATTTGCAAGATATATCTTGAGAAAGGTAGACTTTTTACTTGATGCACCTTTATATTCAGAAAAACGTAGTTCCTACAATGAAATGTCGGTTGAACATATTCTCCCTCAAAATCCAGAAGAAGACAGCAAATGGGTCGCTGATTTTTCAGCCAGCGAAAGAGAAGAATGGACACACAAACTTGGTAACTTGGTGCTCATTAGTAGAAGAAAAAATTCTGGTCAAGGCAGACTGGATTTTGCAGATAAGAAAACTAAATATTTTGTATCCAGCATCGAATCATTTCCAAACTCATTAGTAGTTATGCAAAAATCACAGTGGACTATAAATGAATTAAAGGAAAACCATAATCAACTAATTAATAAAATCAAAAAGCATTATAAAATATAAGATTAACTATTTACAATGACTCTTATAAAGCGCAAATCCAATTTGCACTTTTCTTAGTCACTATAAAACAAATCTCAATTTCGTCAAATTAAACAATTATATATTTATAACGAATAATGACCTTTTGTCCAACCATTAATAAAAGAAAGTATTACAAATTATTCTTAGCGTGGACCCAATTAAAATTATATAACAACTCCGAAAAATTCTATAACTAAAAAATTCGACCTCGCATCTATTTTTGGTCAAAGAAATTCTTAAATGCTTTCTCAAAAATTACGAACCATTTAATACCAAAAGCAAGATATGATTTACGCAAAAAATGATTTGACCCGCTTTTTAGATGCACAAAACAAGCTTTATCTTACTGCATTTTCTGAGATAAAAAAAGGAAAAAAAGAAACAAACTGGATGTGGTTTATATTTCCACAAATCAAAGGACTTGGAAAAAGCTCTCTTTCTGATTATTACGCGGTTGCCGATTTACAAGAGGCCGAGGCTTTTCTTAATCATCCAATTTTAGCTAAACATTTAATCGAAATCTGCAAGCTTCTCTTAACGATGAAAAAGAAGTCGGCCGAAACTATTCTTGGCGAACTTGGGGCTAGAAAACTTCGCTCTTCTATGAGCCTTTTTGTGCAGACACCAAATGCAGATCCTGTATTTCAGGAAATTCTGGATACTTTTTTCTACGGAAATCTGGATCCGCTTACGCTTAATTTCACTCAAAAAACAGCCGTACATACTGCGGAGCCTGTTTTATCTTAATCTCTAAACTTCAAATAATTACGCCATAATTATATTTGATTTTATATATAAATTTTCCTTAAAAAAAAGCCTGTAAAAATTATATTTACAGGCTTTTTTTACTTTCAAAATCTTAATTCTACCATCCTTTTACAGCACCGCCTTTAAATTCGCGTTCTGCCGCTTTTTCTACTTCTTCAGATTGAAAAGCCTGTAAAAACTGTTTTACTTTTTCTTCGTTTTTATTGTCTTCACGGCTCACCACCAAGTTTACATAAGGAGATTCTTTGTCTTCTATAAACAAGGCATCACGAGACGGAACCAATCCTGACTGAGACGCAAAAGTGTTGTTAATGATTGCAATAGCAACATTTTCGTCGTCTAAAGCACGAGGAAGTTGAGGCGCTTCTAATTCCAAAATCTTCAGGTTTTTTGGATTACTGATGATGTCGGTAACTTTTGGCAATAAGCCAACGCCTTCTTTCAATTTCAGCAAACCGTTTTTCTGCAACAGCAATAAAGAACGTCCGCCGTTTGTAGGGTCGTTCGGAATGATAATCGTGCTTTCGTTTTTAAGCTCTCCAAGCGTTTTTATCTTTTTAGAATAAGCCGCAATCGGATATACAAACGTGTTTCCGATAATAGCCAATTTATAGCCACGCTGTTTTGATTGCTCGTCTAAATAAGGTTTATGCTGAAAAGCATTCGCATCGATATCTCCTTGGCTCAAAGCCTCATTCGGAACCACATAATCGTTAAAAGCGACTAGTTCGACTTCTAATCCGAATTTTTCTTTTGCTACCTTTTTGGCTGCTTCGGCAACTTTTAATTCAGGTCCGGAAGCTACTCCGACTTTAATAAAATGCGGATCGTTGTTTTTAGTTTTTCCGCAGTTAGCCACCACAAATGATAAGGCTATAATTCCTGCTGTTTTAAATAAGTTCATTTTTTTTGTTTTTTTTTTTTTTCTAACATTTAACTCTTAACTCTTAACTTTCTCACGATTAAGTTATCGATGATCAAATCGTTTGGACAAGGCATCTCCCACAAACTGAATCAGGAATACCAAAAGCACTAATAAGGCTAAAACCGAATTCATGGTTACGGCATCATAACCAATATATCCGTATTGATAGCCCACTTGTCCGAGACCGCCAGCGCCGACCGCACCACCCATGGCAGAATAGCCAATAAGCGTAATCAGTGTGATCGTTGCCGCATTGATTAAAGATGGCAATGCTTCTGGAAGCAATACTTTGTAAACAATCTGTAGTGGTGTTGCTCCGAGCGCTCTTGCCGCTTCAATCAATCCTGACGGAAGGCTCAAAAGGCTGTTTTCGACCAAACGGGCAATAAAAGGGGCTGCGCCAATACTTAACGGAACCAAAGCCGCACTCACTCCAATCGAAGTTCCGACAATAGCGCGGGTAAACGGAATCATCCAAACAATTAAAATGATGAATGGAATCGAACGAAAAACATTGACCAAAACCGATACTGTTCTGTTTAAAATCGGCTGTTCTAAAATTTGGTTTTTACGGGTAAGAAAAAGCAGAATTCCTGTTGGAAGCCCCAACAAAAAACCGAAAAATCCTGATACAAAAGTCATCACGATGGTTTCCCATGTTCCTTTTAACAATAAATCAATAAGAGAATCAGACATAACCTAAAATTTCTGTTTTAATGTGTTTTGAATTGAAATACTGAATGGCGGCATTGTAATTTTCGCGTTTTCCTGAAAGTTCAAGCAGCATTACGCCAAAATTAACTTCGCCCGCCTGATCCATTTGTGCGCTTACAATTTTGAAATCGGTATCAAAAAGTCTGGAAACCTCTGAAATAACGGGTTCGTTTACCGATTTTCCGGTCATTTCCAATTTCAATAACGGATTTAAATTTCCGTTATCTTCCTTTTGTAATTTTTCTTGATAGACAGACGGAATCTCAATATGAAGAGAAGAAGAAATAAATTCTCGCGTCAATTCATGTTTCGGATCGGCAAAGATTTCGCCCACACTGCCCTGCTCTATTAATTTTCCGTGGCTGATTACGGCAACTTCATCACAAATTGATTTTACGACTTCCATTTGGTGCGTAATCAATAAAACGGTAATATTCAGTCGTTTGTTGATGTCTTTCAGTAAATTTAAAATAGATCGGGTTGTAGCGGGATCGAGCGCGCTGGTCGCTTCATCACACAATAAAACTTTCGGATTATTGGCCAAAGTTCGTGCAATCGCTACTCTTTGTTTCTGTCCGCCCGAAAGACTTGCCGGATAATCGTTTGCTTTTTCGACTAAACCAACCAATTCCAATAATTCCAAAACACGGGTTTTGATCTCATTTTTTGAAGCGCCGACTAATTCCAGCGGAAAAGCCACATTCTCAAAAACCGTTCTGGAAGAAAGCAGGTTAAAATGCTGAAAAATCATTCCGATCTGTCTTCTTTCAATCGCCAATTCCGAATCGGATAACCACATTAAAGCTTTTCCGTCTACAATAATTTCTCCCGATGTTGGTCTTTCCAGCAAATTGACGCAACGAATCAAGGTACTTTTTCCAGCGCCCGAAGTTCCGATAACGCCAAAAACCTTCCCCTGAGGCACCTTTAATGAAACATCAGACAAGGCTGAAACTATCCTGTCTTTCTGATGAAACGTTTTGGTTACATTTTTTAATTCAATCATTTCTATTTTCAGATTTGCAAAACAAAAAAGCCTTTCAACGATTTATGAAAGGCTTTTTGAAATAAATAATATTGTTTTTATAGAGAAGCCCAATCATCGAATTTCATAACAACATCACAGCACATCATTGTACTGCTGTTATAATAATTCTTCATAGTAAGGCTTTTATTTCTCATTGTTGCTGCAAATTTAAATAGTTAATTTCAATTTTTAATCATAAATCATTAAAACTTTTATTAACCTATCAACATAATAGACTACTATAACGATTGCCTTTATTTTCTATCAGTAAATATTATTTTTTAACAATCCTGAATATGATCGCAGAACTTTACCTTAGTCCAAACTAAACCATTCTTGAACATCTTCTTTAATGGTTTCATTAGTTTGAATACTTTCAAATTCGTTTGTTGTGGCATTGTAGGTATAGTCTTTTTTCCATTTTTTATAATGAAGCGTACTCTGCTCAATTGCATCGCAGATAAATTCAAGTTCATTATTAGTCATAATCGGATGAAGTGACAAACGCACCCAGCCAGGTTTATTGGTTTGATTTTTCTGAAGAAGCTCAGTCGTGATGGCTCTTGATCGTTTTTCGTCGATATTAAACAAATAATGCGCATAGGTACTGGCACATGACCAACCGCCGCGAACCTGTATTCCGAAACGGTCATTTAAAAGCCTCACAATCAAATTGTAATGAATCTCTTCAATCACAAACGAAACACATCCAATACGTTCGCTTTTCAAATCTCCCAAAACAGACAAACCGTGAATTTTTTGGAGTTTTGAAAAACACAGATCAAGAAGTTCTTTTTCTCTTTTGGCAATCTTTTCGACACTCATTTTATCTTTTAACTGCAATGCCAAAGCCGCTCTCATTACTTGTAAAAACCCTGGAGTTCCGCCATCTTCCCTTACTTCTATCACATCGCTGTAACAATAATTCCCTAACGGATTGGTCCATTTTACATTTCCTCCTCCTGGATTATCCGGAAAATCAGATTGGTATAATTTTTCATTAAACACCAAAACACCGCAAGTACCAGGCCCGCCGAGAAATTTATGAGGCGAAAAGAAAATCGCATCCAAATACGCTTCTGGATCTTCTGGATGCATATCGATTTTTACATAAGGAGCCGAAGCCGCAAAATCGACAAAACAGAGTCCGTTGTTTTGGTGCATGATTTTAGCTAATTCATGATAAGGCGTAATAATTCCGGTAACATTAGAACAAGCGGTAAAAGAGCCGATTTTTAGACTTCTGTCTTTGTATTGATTTAGTTCTTGAGAAAGGATTTCAGGGTCTACTAAATTGTCTTCATCAGCTTTCAGAATTACAACATCAGCATTGATTTCGTACCACGGAACCTGATTGGAATGATGTTCCATATGGGTAATAAAAACAACCGGTTTATCATTTTCGTCTTCATAGTTTTTTCGAAGCCCCATAACGCGCTGCAATTTTGATAGCGCAGCCGTCATTCCTGTCCCGGTGGTAACCAAAACGTCTGATTCACTGGCATTCACATGTCGTTTAATAATATCCCGAGCATGCTGATAAGCATAGGTAGAAGCTTTTCCTGTCTGACTAGAAAATGAATGCGTATTGGCAATCATCGGGCCGATCTTATGGAGCATAATCTCTTCGATCGGGCCGTATAATCTTCCGCTGGCCACCCAATCTGCATACAACAGATCCTGCTGTCCGTAAACCGATTCAAAATTATGATTTACACCTATTGTGTTTTGTCTGAACTCCGAAAAATAACGTTCTAAACTTACTGGTTTTGTTTTCTCAATAGCATTCATTTCCCTATCACTTTTTAATTAACTAACTATTTTTATTATTGATTGAATCTTTCGAAAAATTCAAAAGTTCGAAGCAACTGATCAATTCTTTGGCGATTGTCCCCACTTCTCGTAATTTCATGGCTTGCATTTGGCTGTCGTACATATTCTACTGGTTTTCCTAAAACCTTAAGCATTTTATACAGCATCTGGCTTTGTGTAACTCCGGTTCTGTAATCGTTATCTCCGTGAATGATTAAAAACGGAATATTGATGTTTTCAGCATAATTCAGCGGTGATTCGCGTTCTAAAATGGCTTTGGTTTCTTTTTCCCACGGATAGCCGCCCCAATATCTCGGAACCATTCTCCACACATTTCCTTCCCCGAAAAAAGTATTCAATTCATAAACCCCGCGCTGTGCCGAAGCTGCCTTAAAACGTTGATCGTGGCTTATAATCCAAGTAGTCAAATATCCCGCATACGAACCACCCGTAATAAAAAGCCGATTGGTATCTGCCCAGCCCAATGCTGTAGTTTTGTCTAAGGCTGTAAGGACATCGCTGGACGGTCCAGGTCCCCAATCTTTAATGTTCGACCTCAAGAACTTTTCGCCATAACCCGAAGACCCTCTCGGATTGCTGTATAAAACTCCATAACCTTGAGCTGCAAAAAATTGGTATTCGAGCCACATACTAGCATCACCGGGACCAAACATTGATGCTGGACCGCCATGAATCTCCGTTAGTAATGGATATTTTTTGCCCTGTTCAAAACGAGTGGGTTTTGTTACCCAATATTCGATTTCAAGACCTTTTTCGTTTGTAAAAGTGTACTTTTGAGGAAAACTGATTGCTTTGTTTTTCAACCAATTGGTATTGAATTCTGAAACCAATCTTGGTTCTTTTAATTTCAAATCTGAAATATAAAGTTCTGATGGATTCTGCACTTCTGTTTTAGCGAAAGCCAAAACGCCATTATTGAAATCGTAATCTGTAATTCCCTGATCAAAAGACGTTAAAGTTTCTACCTTCAAAGTATTTAACGGAACCGTACAAAGCGCATGACCGCCATTGCTTGAAGAGGTAAAATAAAGCTGTCTATCGTCTTTAGAAAAACGGACATTTGTATTATTTCGATCATATTCAATCACTTTGCTTTTGGCAGAGGGATTTTCTAGACTAAAAATATTCAGAACCGGAATTGATAAGTTATTGCTGATGCTTTCCTGATACGCCAATTGTTTTCCCGAAGGCGAAACAGCCAAAAGCTGGAATACCTTATTTTCTGCTCCTAACAACTCAGTAAGAGCAGTTCCGTCAGTGTTGATAGTATAAATTTTGTTTTCTAGAACGCGATCCGGATGTCTTTTTTCGTTAAGGCTTCCGTTGAAAGCAATTTTGGTATTGCTTATAAACGAAGGATTTGAATGAGAATAAAATCCTTTTGTGACTGCTTTTTCTTTTGAGCCTGGTTTGGCATCGATAATAAAAATATGTGTAAAACGCAATTCGCTGCTCACTGCAGTTTCTGTTTGAAAATGCAGTTTGTCAACCACTTTTGCTTTTTTATCTTTTTCGTTGTTTTCCAAATAAGCTCTGATTGCTTCTATACTTCCGTTTGGATCGGCTTTAGTTTTATTGGGCTTCAGGTTTTCGTTTGCCTCAAATCCGGGTTTTTCAAAACTCCAAAGGGGCAATTCTTTTTTCGGATTTAAAACTGAATCCTTGATTAATTCATTGATTTGTATCGATGCAGTAAACAAAATCTGTTTTCCGTCTGGGCTCCATTTTGGATTTCCGGCGCCGTATTTTGTCTCGGTCAGCTGTACGGCTTCTCCTCCTTCATCCACTTTAAACAAAAATAGCTGCGATTTTCCTTTTACATTTCTGGTAAAAGCAATTTGTTTTCCGTCTGGACTGAAAACCGGAGAACTCGATGCTTCTTTTCCGAAAGTTAGCTGTCTCGGGGCATTGTTTTTTGCGGTTTTGGTGATCCAAAGCTGGGTATCGTAATCATAATCTAGAGCATTTTCTGGATTTTTGATGATGCTTTTTACCGTAAAAACGGCATTTTGTCCGTCTTTGCTCAACTCCACATCTCCAACTGTTCTGATTTTTAGAAGATCCGTAACCTGAATGAGTTCTTTTTTTTGCTGACTGAAACAACAGACAGAAGCAATCAGGGCTAAAGCGATATATATTTTTACTTTTTTCATTTCTTTTAATTTTTAACATTTTCCAAAATCAGTTTCATGAATTCTTCTCCCGAAACTTCTCCTTTCTTTTTAATAAAATCTTTTGGCGTATTGTCTCCAATTTCAAACACCAAAGCTTCTGTTTTGTAAGTTTCAAACAAATAACTGAACAGTGTAAACGTTGGCGGTTTAAAATAAAGAGGCTTTACATGTGGCGTATAATTCGGAATCCCGTCTTTTACTTTATTCAGCCAATTGGGTACAAAACCGGGAATATTTCCTTTGAGATTAGGATCTACTGTGTAATAAATATCGTCGTGTGTGGAGTGAAAATCAATCGCAAACCAAAGTTTGTTCGAATCTTTGATTTCATTTTTCAGAAAATCGCGAACGGCTCTCGTTTCTGGCTGATTGAATTCATTATAATCACGATTCAAGTCGATTCCACCCGAATTGTGTCTCCAAAAACCGCCATCAACACCATCGGGATTCAGAAGAGGAATGACGTACACTTCAAATTTCTTTCTGAATTTTTTGGCCAATGGTGTATCGGCTGTTAAACTTTCAACAAAAGCCTCGAGAGCGTAATGTCCCGTAACTTCTGGCGGGTGATTGCGTCCTGAAATCAGGATTTTGTTTTTAGAAGAAGGATTTCCGATACTGAAAACCGGAATTTTTCTGCCTTCGGCTGTCAATCCAATCGAAGCCTCGGCAGTGTTGTTCTTATTTTTTAAGGATGAAATCCATTGGCTTATTTCTTTAGAAGTTTTAAGTTCCTGCGCCGCAATCCAAGTCGTGTCTGTGCTTACTTTTACTTTCAGAACATAGTTGGAATCTTTTTCCTTTTTCACGAAAGTGCCGTTTTCAGAGGCTTTCCATTGTTTTCCGTCGGTGCTGATTTTCGCATTGTAACGGTGTCTTACGTTTGGCGGATAATCAAAGCGAATCTGGATTTCCTTAACTGTTTTTGACCAAACTTTAAAAGCATACCACGGACTTCCGTTTATCGGCGCATTTTCTGGCGCAATCAGGACACTAAAGGTATTGTCGTCAAGTTTAACGACCCCGTTAAGGCGTGCGCCAACGAAATCATTTCCAAAGAAAACTTCATTACCGGTTTTATCAAAAACCCCTTTCCACTGTTTTTCAACAGGACGTGTTACGGTCGAAACTGCCGTAATGGGATCTTGTCCCTTAAAGCCGCTTTTGACTTGGGCATTTGTTGCAATGACAGACCATATTGCTGCTGAAAAAAATAATCTGGTTTTCATCTTTTCTATTTTACTTTTTTGTGAATGTTGTTTTGCCATTTCGAACGAATTTACAAATGGCAAAAGTCAAATTATTTATCCAAAAGAGACTTAAGTGTTGTCTGCAAGTCTTCTCCACGAAGATTTCTTGCTACAATTATTCCGTTCGAATCCACTAAATAATTTCCTGGAATCGCTCTCACTCCGTATAATTTAGCAATAGTACTGTTCCAATACGTCAATTCTGAGACTTGCAGCCAGTCAAGATTGTCTTCTTGAATTCCTTTTATCCAGTTTTCTTTCTTTTTATCTAAAGAAATTCCAATAATATTGAATCCTTTATCGTGAAATTCTTTGTAAGCGGCCACGATATTTGGGTTTTCTTTTCGGCATGGCGCACACCAAGAAGCCCAAAAATCGACTAAAGTGTATCCTTTTAAGTTTTCAGAAAAGCGAACTGGTTTCCCTTCGGGATTATTGGCAGTAAAATCAGGGGCTTTTTTACCAACCGCCAATCCGTTCAAAACGGTTACCAGTTCTTTTAGTTCTTTCACGTAAGTGGAATTTTGCTGGCTTTTATCTAATAAAGCAATATTTTGCGTAATCTGATCAGGAGTCAGTCTGTACGACCAGTTTCTGTACAAAACATAAGCCGACACTATAGAGTTTGGATGTTCTGTAATGAATTTGCTGATCTCTACATCTTTCGTTTTTCTATAAACGTCAAACAAATCTTGCGTGGCAGAACCTTCGACCACCGAAGTGCTGTAATATTTCTTCGGACTTAATTTAACTGTGATTGGCCCTTTTTCAAGGAAAATATAAAGCGGATTATTTGCCGTATTAACACTCAAACCATATAATTCTGGCGTTTTGACTTTGGTTTTAAAACTAAAACTGCCGTCTTTTACTTTTACCGAATCAATGGTTGTAAACATTTTATTGTGAAATTTCTGGAGATAAACATATTGTGCAACGGTATCTACAACAGTTCCTTTTAACTGCAAATTGCTTTCTTGTGCCTGAGATTCTGTTATCCCAAAAAACAAAACTAAACCTAATAGTATCTTTTTCATCTTATTTGTTTTTAGTAAAACTTTGCCAAAGCGAAATGCATTGACAAAGTTTCGGTGGTTAATTATAATTGGTTTTAGTATAATTTATTAGCTGATAATTCTGTGTTTGCCGGCGGAAAAATATAATTCGCATCTGAAGGCAAAACCGCCGGAGTCTGTAATTTGTTGTCTCCTTTTGCCGGAAGTGCTTGCAGGTTTCGAAGCAAATCGGGACCACGGAAACCTTCTCCCAGCAATTCGATTCTGCGCTCTTTCCAGATTGCGTCTATTAATTGGTTTTGATTTGAAGTGATCGAAGCAGCGAACGTGTACGAAGCATCAGATCGCTGATGAACCGCAGTTAAAAGATTGGCAGCCAATGTTAGGTTTCCCGTTTTAGCAGCAGCTTCCGCATAATTCAATAACACTTCAGAATAACGAATCACAGGGATGTAATCTAAAAATGGCGATGGTTTGGCAAATTTTCTAAAATATTGTTTTCCAGAAACTGTTCTCGTCAAATTACGTCTGTTATCTGTTGACCTCCATTGTGCATCGCCCAAAATTCCCGTTGGGTTTAGGTAATACTCTAAATTAGTATTGTAGATATAAGCAATAGAGGATTGTCCTGTATACGAATCTAGAGAACTCATCGGAATACTGAAAATAGACTCGACAGTAGCATAGTTCGAAGAAAAAACCACTGTAATATCTGATTGTAAGGCATGTTTAACCTCACTTGCTGTAGTAGAAAATGGCGCTTGTGTCTGAGGAGCTAATTTTGCTGCTTCTTCAATTACTTTTGTCCAGTTATTCAAAGTAAGATAAACTCTTGTTTTTAAAGCAATTGCAGTACTCACATGCGCTCTTGTGGTGTTAAGGTCAGCGGTTGTATAACTCTGAGGCAATGCGGCTTCGGCTTCGTCTAAATCTTTTAAAATCTGCGTATAAATTTCTGCTACAGAACTTCTTGCCAAATCATTATTGGCTGTGCCGGTTTCTGCTTTTAATCGCAGCGGGAGTCCTTTTGAAGCTCCTGCGTCTTTATTATAAGGCTGCCCGAAGTTTATGACCAAAGTATAATAGGCTAAGGCTCTGATCAGCTTTGCCTCCCCAATATATTGTTTTGCTTTTTCTTCTGTAATTACGCCCTGATTTACGGCTAAACCTTCAATCAAAATATTTGCATTATTAATTGCCGAATAAGCCTGTGCCCAAAGATTGTTGATGTCATTTGATCCTGAGCTGTAGGAGTTGTTCCAGCTTTCGTAACCTGTAAAGTTGTTTGCCGTTATGTTGATAAAATCTTCTCCACGCTGGTCTTGATACAGCAAAATTCGGCCTCCGTACAAACTGGCACCTTTAAATGCCTTGTAAATCCCGTTTACCAATCCTTCGATTCTGGCTGGAGTTTTAAAAATGTCTTTGTCTGAAACTGTCGTTTCTGGAGCAATATTTAGATCTTCATTGTTTTCGCAGGAAGTCAGTATGATTCCGGAAAACAGCAATAAAGTTAAAACCGATGTTTGGTATGATTTGAAATATGTTTTCATGATGTAATTTTATGTATTAAAAACCAACATTAAGTCCAAAACTGAATGTTCTTCCTTGTCCGACAGAGTTTTTCTCAACTCCCATCGAAGTGGTTGAATCTCCGTTTGATGAAGTCTCCGGATCTGTTCCTGAGTACGAAGTAATCAAGAAAAGATTGGTCGCCTGTGCATAAATTCTAACTGATGATAATTGCGCTTTTTCTAAAATATTCTTTGGAAGAGAAAAACCGATTGTTAATTGTTGCAATCTTAAGAAATCGGCTTTTTCTGCATTATCAGAAATAGCAAATCCGCTTGAACCGTTCGAAATAACATCATTGTATACCAATCTCGGAATATTGGTCTGCTGCCCCGGAGTTGTCCAGCGATTTAAGACTTCTGTCGAATTATTGTAAAAACGCTGATCTAATAAAGTTCCTCTTGTATTGTTCATTACTTTATTTCCGCCCGAATAAGTAAATCCAACTGTAAAATCAAAGGCTTTGTATTGAATATTATTGGTTAAACCTCCATACCATTTTGGAAGCGCATTGCCTAAAACCTGATAATCGGCCACTGTGATTGCCGGTGCAGTCGACCCGTCTAAATACGTCCAATTGCTTTGTCCCGACGGAACCGCGGCGCTGTACTGTACTTTTTCTCCATTTTTATTAAGGAAAATTCGGCGTCCGTTCTCCGGATTTACACCCGCAGATATTGCTCCGTATAAACTTCCTGCAGAATAACCAACTCTGGTAATGTTATTGGCCTCTGTGGTAACCTGAGTATATCCAATAATATCTGTGTTTCCTTCTGCAAGAGCAGTAACTTTATTCGTTACATGAGTATAGTTGAAAGAGGCTTTCCATTGAAAATCTTCTTTACTGATAATAGAGGCATTCAACCCCAATTCGACACCGCGATTGTACATCGAACCTACGTTGGAAAGAATTGAATTGCCCGGAATTCCTTTTGAAGGCGATTGAGGACTGCTTAAAATCAGTCCGTTTACGTCATTGTTGAAATAATCTGCGGTCAACTGTAATCTGTCTTTAAAGAAACCAGCTTCAAGTCCGATATTGGTTTGGTCGCTTGTTTCCCATCCTAAATCTTCATTTCCTGCCTGAGATAGCGCCCAAGTTGCTGCTGTTCCGTAAATAGACGAACTGTAGAGGTTTTGCGAAGCATAAGCAGATGAAAGATTTCCGTTTCCTACTCTACCCCAGCTTCCTTTTAGTTTAAGTGAATTCAAATAATTTGCAATGCCACTATTTTTAAAAAAGGCTTCTTCGCTCACAGACCATCCTGCAGAAATACCGCCAAAGTTTCCGTATTTACTGTTTACGCCCAAAGCCGAATTCCCGTCTTTTCTAAAGTTTCCTGTAATGAAGTATTTACCACCATAATCATATGATAATCTGAAGAAAGAAGAAAGAAAAAGTCTTTCAGACAAACCGTTTCCAGAGGAACGAATCGTTCCCCAAGTTCCCTGATAATTTTCAAAGAAAGGATCTGATACATTCGTTTGATTTGCTCCCCAAGAAGAATTTTCATACTTCTGAACATCATAACCCGCCAAAGCCGCAATATGATGATTGGCTCCAAAGCGTCTGTCAAAAGACAAGCTATTAGTAAAATTGTAGTTGTTTCTTGTTGCTGCAATATTGGTTGCAGAACCTCCGGTTGCAAAAGCAGAGGATCCTAAATTTGGACTCAAATACGTAATATTTTCAGATTTTAGCCTGTCTATTCCGTAATTAGAATCAAATTTCAGACCTTCAAAAAAGGTAATTGTTGCGTGAACATTTCCAACAAAATGATCATTGGTACTGGTATATTTACTGTTTTCAAACAAAGCTCCCGGATGCCATAAAGTGTTGGTAAATAAATTATTTCCCGGACTTGCTGTTCCCGTTGAGCTCAAGTTATATGTGCCATCTGCGTTATATGGCGATACGTTTGGCGGCAATGCAAAAGCCAGACGTGCTGCACCAATAAGCAATAAACCACTGCTGCTTAACGATCCTGTATTTTGTGCTTGATTGAAGGTATTGTTATAAGAAAGGTTTCCTCCCAATTTCAACCATTTATTTACCTCGTGGTCGATATTGAATCTCGCTCCTTTTCTCTCGAAATTATTATCTTTTGTGATTCCTTCCTGCTTAGAATAATTGGTAGAAAAATAATATCTTGTATGTTCTGTTCCACCAGAAATACCTAAATTATGATTTTGGGAAACCGCATCACGATAGACCAAATCTTTCCATTTTGTATTGACGCGAGAGCCATCTGCGTTATAAGACGGAAAGAAAAGCGCTGATGCGACAGAAGCATTATTTTCATTTCCTGTTAGTATTTTACTGTTTAAAACCGCTTCGTTCTTAATGGTTTCGTACTGTTCAGCATCTAAAAGATCAGGCAGTCTTGTGGCTCTTGTAATTCCGACCCAACTATCATACGTAACTTTTGCTTTTCCCTGTTTTCCTTTTTTAGTTGTAATCAAAAGCACACCACCTGCGGCACGTGAACCGTAGATTGAAGTCGAAGCAGCATCTTTTAGAATATCAATAGATTCAATATCAGCTGGGTTGATATCTGCAAGCGGATTGTTGGCAACCGAATTTGTTGTCGAAATATCTCCCGTATTTACCGGAATTCCGTCAACAACAACAAGAGGGTAAGAACTTAATGAAATAGAATTCACACCACGAATCCTAATCACCGGAGGGTCGTTTAAAACTCCGCTTGGCGTGGAGACATTTACACCCGAAGCTTTTCCGATAAGTGTCTGCTCAAAACTCTGCACCGGAATATCTTTAATCGTTTTTGAAGTAATTCGGGCTGCAGAACCTGTAAATTCTTTCTTGCTTTGAGTTCCGTAACCTACAACAACTACTTCCTTAAGCGCCGTATTTTCTGAAGTTAAACGAATATTAGCAAAAGAGGAATTGGATGATTTTTCTAATGTTTTATAGCCAAGATAACTCAAAGTCAAATTTTTGTCATTTGGAGAAACAGCGATAGAAAATCGACCGTCTGCATCACTTATAGAAGATTTATTGCTGCTTGAAGCGATCACGGTCACTCCCGGAAGCGGTTCTCCGCTTTCAGAATCCCTGACAGTTCCGCTGATCGTTCGTTCCTGTGCTAAAAGTCTGCCGGGAAGAAGGCTCAGCAATAAAACTAAGCTTAATAAGATTTTTTTCATTTTGGTTTTAGTTTAAGAATTGGACAAAAGAATTCCAGGGCCTGTGGTTAATAGGCCTTTAGCAAATTCTATTTAAAAAGGAAATGAGAGAAAAACTAACGTCTTCGCATTCGAAAAGCGATACAGTTATTTTCTTCGAAAAGCAATTTCAAATGTGAGGAGCTGGCATGTAAAAAATGTAATTCGGTTTTCATCTTAAAAAATAATTGTTTTAATAATGATGACCTTATTCAGATTTTGAGGAAATCTTCTTATCTGTCCCGCAAAGCAGGAAGGATTTAGCACCTTATTCGGCAACAGGTTGCTAAGACGTCAATGGGCCTATTCCCTCAGTCTTTCTGGATAAGTATCACTACAGAAATTTTCTGTGATGCAAATATATACTAATTCTACCAAATTAGTCAAGTTTAAAAATATTTTTTTTTAAATTTTTTATACAATTAGGGAAACCTATCATTATAAAAAATGAAAAAATAAAACACAAGTAACTAACAATCAACACTTTAACTTTATAATTATTGTATTTCAAGCGCAATCGCCAAACGGTTTCTTTTTTCTTACATATTAAAGAACTAGCTTTAGGTTTACAATAACAAACTTTAATCGACACGTGTTAATTGCGATTCCATAAATTTACCTGTAACTATATTACCGTCTTGGTCTTCCCATTGCGTAATTACGTTTTCGATTAAATCAGGTTCAAATCCGATTACTTCCATGGTTTGATTTCCAAATTCCTGCTGTACAATTTCTCCTTTTTTAAACATGGCTTTATTTTTTTAAATGATTACTAAAATTAAAACTGTTTCTAAAATTCATTTTATAACATTTAGATGACAGCTTACATTTTAATAACTACAACCCGTTGGGTGAAATTATTTTTTCAATTCTATTAAATCAGCTTAGATGTAAATCTGCATTAATCTGTTTGAATCTGCGTGAAAAATTTATAAAAAAAAATTACTCCTCTCCCAACCTTTTCTATTATCAAATCATCTATATGAAAAGGAAACTCTGAAAAAAGATTTTACATTTACAAAAAACAAACTAAACAAAATCAAATTTCAGATACAGATTAGAATTAGCAAAACCATCAAAAATATAAAGCATGTCATTTAAAGCTATACGAGAATACCGCAACAAAAAAACAAAAAGCAAAAAAAGATATATATTATACTTTTTCTTTGTTCTGCTTATCTCTGCATTTTGCGCTTACGACATTTTTATAACTACAGATTTGTTTGTTCCCAATCAGAACGAATTAGTTAATTCGAAAGGACTAATAAAAACAGTCATGACCGAAATTACGAAACTTGAAAAAGAAAAAGATACTGTTTTAGTTATCAAATACAGCGTTTTTGGAATATGCGGTAACGATGAGAGGTTTTCTAGAAGCGCATATCAAAAAAAAATAGATCAGATAGAAGAACACAGTAAGAATCCCGTTATTCTTGATTTAGACAAATCGGTTGAAGATCTTTATCACATCAACAACAAAGTCGTAATTACCGGAACAACTGGAAGTGGCGAATCTTCTAACGCTTATTTTGACAGTAATTTGAAAAAATACAGTTTTAGCGACGACCTCGAGAGACGCAAGAAAGTTTACGAAATGCAATACACTATTAAAAACAAAGCCAAAGTAGAATTTGTAATCTTGCACAATTTGGACACAGAAATACTGCGACTGATTCTGACTCAAAAAAATGGACAGTGGACCGCACTGAAAATTTGATTAATTGGTATTTATTCTAAAACACTTTCCGTGGAAAATAGAATAAATAGTTCATACAACTAGTTTGATTGGCTAAAATTTTTAATCCTGAAGCTATCAGCGTGAAATACTTCACATCAAATTTTTCACGCAGATTTACAAAGATTTGAATCTAAAAAGATACTTAAAATTGAAGAGTAGTAATTTCAATCATTACAGTAAAATATCTTTTTTATGCAGTTTCAAAATACCGTCAAAAGCTGTTGATGCGTTATGTACCTGTATCGTCCATTCTTCTGCGGCGTTGTCGTCTGCTCCATCTGAAATGTATTTCAAACACAAAAACGGAATTTTTTCTTTCATCGCCACCATTGCTAGCGCGTAGGCTTCCATATCAATAACATCATAAGGCGCATGCGAATGGCCCATTTCAAAACTATCTCCTGTTCCGCAGATTCCGATGCTTAAATCGTCCATTGTCAAACCGTATTCCAAAACGGGTGGCAAACCAGAAAGCGGTGTTTCATATTGGGCATATCCTAAGCCTTGTACATCCATATCGCGTTGAATAAACTTCGTACAACAAATCACATCGCCTTTTCTAAAAAAATTACTTCCCGCAGAGCCAAGATTCACAATCAATGATGGCTTTTTTTGCTGTATGGCTTTTGTAAGTTCGTAAGCAGCATTTACTTTTCCGATTCCGGTAATAAGGGTTCGGAAATCATTAAATACAACTCCTGCTTCAGATTCTAAAGCAAATGAAAATAAAACATCTTCTAAGGGAAATGAATATTCGGTATTAATTGTAATCATTTTTTCAAACATTTTTTAGATATGCAAAGATGCATCATTAAAAAACAAATTGTAATAATCATTTCAAAAGACCTTAAGAAAATCCTAATATTTATCTCTTAGGCAATAAAACCAAGCATTAAATGTTTATATAATAAGACAAATTTAATCTTAACCATTAAAGCTGATTAACATTTTAGAATATGAAAAGAATATTTTTTGCAATAAGCATGATTGGAATTTCGTTTCACAATTACGCACAAGAGTTAGACAATAAATTCAAAACCATTCCGTCCAAAGATCCTGCGGTAAAAGAAGTCATTCCGCCAAAAGAACCTTCACCAAAGGTAAATCCCCCAGCTGTAATCGAAAAACCGGATCCCTTGGTCGTAAATCCTGAGGAGCTTTTTAAAAACACTCAGATTTACAAACAAGAAGCCAATACGCCTGGAATTTTCTACAGAAGAAATCAGTTTTTAGGAAACTTTAAAACAAAAGGCCTCACTTCTACCATTCGGTACAGAGACGCTGCTTTTGTTGATGGAGATAAAATAAAAGTATATTTAAACGACAAAGTAATCGAGCCCGAAGTAAGCCTTGACGGCGAATTTAAAAGCGTTAAAATAAATTTAGTGCAAGGAATCAACAAAATCGATATTGAAGCCTTAAACGAAGGTTTTGCATCACCGAACACAGCCGAGTTTCAGGTTTTTGATGACAAAGGATTGGTGATTTCGTCAAGCGAATGGAATGTCGGAACCGGTTACAAGGCCGTAATCATAATCGGTAAAGAGTAAAAAACAAAAAAACTGCTCATCTCGGCAGTTTTTTTGTTTGGATATATGTAGTTAACTACGTAGTTTTGTACTTATATTTATTTTTTATGCAAGTACAATTAAAACCGATACAAAACGAATACGAAGAACAAATTGTCGACTTGATTCTGAACATCCAGCAGAAAGAGTTCAATGTTCCGATAACTTTAGAAGATCAGCCCGATCTTCTTAACATTCAAAATTTTTATTATGAACCTGGAGGTTGTTTTCTAGGAGCTTTTGCGGATGAAAAACTGGTAGGAACCATCGCATTGGTAAAATTCAGCGAGAATGCCGGAGCCATCAGAAAAATGTTTGTGAAAAAAGAATATCGTGGCAAAGAATTCGGAATTGCACAGCAACTTTTAGAAGAATTAATTAATTTCAGCCGTCAAAAC
Source organism: Flavobacterium foetidum (assembly GCF_004634245.1). Taxonomy (GTDB): domain Bacteria; phylum Bacteroidota; class Bacteroidia; order Flavobacteriales; family Flavobacteriaceae; genus Flavobacterium; species Flavobacterium foetidum. Next base: position 18,629 of record NZ_SJTF01000022.1, on the reverse strand, counting down.
AAAATAAGCGACTTGTATTTGGGAACCGTCTCTATTTTACAAGCCGCATTGCGTTTTTATGAAAAGAATAATTTTATAACGATTAAGCAAAACGAGCTTCCAAAAGATTTTCCGTTAATGAAACCGGATACTGTTTTCTGCCACCTAAATTTAAATTCATCAAAATGAATATAATAGACGAAATCGGAATATTGGCTATTTCCACCAGACTACAGCGACTGAGCGAGCAACTACGCAAAGACGGTGCTTTAATCTACAAATCCTTTGATATTGATTTTGAGCCCAAATGGTTTCCGGTCCTTTATACGCTTCATGTAAAAGAAATTTTAAGCGTGGTCGAAATAGCATCCGAAATCGGCTATAGCCATCCCTCGACCATTAGCCTTTTGAAGGAAATGGAAAAAAACAAAATCATCGCTTCTAAAAAAGACAAACTTGACGAGCGAAAACGTCTTATCATGCTCACATCAAAAGGAAAAGAGCTGGTGACAAAAATGCAACCCGTGTGGAGAATCATGCAAAATGCCTTGACCGAAATCACAGATAATCAGAACAATCTGCTTAAAGCAATCGAGGAAACCGAACAGAAACTGGCACGCCAAAGTTTTTTTCAGAAAGCCACTGAGCTGAAAGACTGAATTATTCCCTTCCGGTGATTCTTTTGCGGTGATTATAGCCCCATTTTGCTAGCGAATCTATGACTTCTTTTAGCGTATGGCCATAATCTGTAAGCTTATATTCGACAGTAATGGGCTGTGTGTTCAAGACTGTACGTCTCACCAATTGGTTTTCTTCGAGGTTTTTGAGTTCGCGGCTCAGCATTTTTCCAGAAATACCTTCTACTTCTCTAAGCAAATCTGTAAATCGCAAAGTGTTAAAACAAAGAGAAGCAATAATCGAAATCTTCCATCTTCCGTTTAATATATCCATAGCATCGTGCACCGCCATAATGTTTTTATTGCAAGTTACACGGTCATGTTTCGGCTCTTCAATCATAAAATGTTAGTTAGTTACCCAAATGTCACAGTTACTTTTAGTAATCTGATGACAAAAATACACTTAAAGTTTTTACATTTGGCTAGAATTTTAATCCTAAAAAAAAATGGCCTTAATAGATGCACTTAAGTGGCGTTATGCTGCAAAAAAAATGAACGGACAAACAGTTCCGCAAGAAAAGGTAGATTATATACTAGAAGCGGCAAAGCTTGCTCCATCTTCTTCTGGTTTGCAGCCTTATAAGATTTTTGTAATCACGAATCCAGAATTAAAAGAAAAAATAAGAGCCGTAGGTTTTGACCAAAGCCAGATTACAGATGCATCGCACGTATTGGTTTGGGCAGCTTGGGACGGTTACAGCCTTGAAAAAATTTCTGCTGTATTTGACAGAACTATTGCCGAAAGAGGAATTCCTGCTGATGCAATGGACGAGTACAAAAACAGACTTTGGGGAATGTACGAGCCTCTTGGACAAGAATGGCACGCCAATCATGCGGCAAAACAGGCTTATATTTCGTTCGGTATCGCCATTGCGGCCGCAGCAGAACAAGCAGTAGACGCAACTCCAATGGAAGGTTTTATTCCGGCAGAAGTAGACAAGCTGTTGAATTTGAGCGAGCTCGGACTTAAGAGCGTCTTGGTTCTTCCGCTTGGCTACCGAGATGCAGACAACGACTGGCTCGTAAATCTGAAAAAAGTAAGAACACCTGAGGACGAATTTATTACAGAGATCAAGTAATCAATTCCTTTACTCTCAAAATAATGCTTCCAAATATCGGTAACGATTTCGGAAGCATTTTCTTTTTAACGCTTATGAGCTTTAAAGAAGCTTGGCAAAAAAACTTTCGCACTACAAATTTTTTTTTTTTCTAAAACGGAAAAATAGGTACAAATAGCGGATAATTAAATATTTTTCGATTCCTAATTTTGCAGGATATCCAAGAAAATACAATACTAAAAAAACAAATTTAAATTCATAACTATGTCAGATTTTTTAAAACAATTCGGAGAAGATCTCAAGAAAAATGTACCTGGTTTTATTGCTGTCTCTGTTGCCGAAATCAAAAGCGGCATGTCTTACTATTCTCAATCTGTTCTTTCAGATTTTGATCCAGAATTAGCCTCTGCTTATAACCTAGAAGTAGTGAAAGCAAAAATGAGCGCTATCAAGGCTTTAAATTTAAAAGATCAGGTTATAGACAATGTTATGATTACGCTTACATCGCAAATTCATATTATTGACGTTTCAGACAATCAGGAATATTTTATCTATCTGGCAGTTGACTCTACAAAAGCCAATCTAGGAATGACAAAATCAATCCTGAATAAGTATAAAAAAGAAATCGCAGACAAATTGTAATTTCGTTTTGCATCATAGTTTTATGAAAGGAATATTCGCTGCGGATGTTCCTTTTTTTTGTTACGGTATTTTTTAAAATACTATATTTAGCACTCAAACCAGAATCGCATTAATGGAATTAAGAGCTTTTTTTGAGAAATATCCGAACGAAGATGCCTGCATAGAGGACTTTAAGAACAAGCGCCTGAAAAACGGATTAATTTGCAGGAAATGCGGTCACAACGAGCATTCATTCAGAAGAATCGACCTGAAATTTCAGTGCCGTAAATGCAAAAATCGAATCAGTCTGCGATCGGGAACCGTGATGGAAAATTCAAATCTTCCGATTCGCTACTGGATGATCTGCATTGAATTGATGACTTTGACCCATCGTAAGATTTCGATTTTAAGAATCCAATATCTTCTTGGCCATAAGCGCTACGAACCCATTTGGCTCATGGTGCAGAAAATACGACTGGTCATGAAACAAAGAGACGAAAAATACAGATTAAGAGCTTATTCTGAATTTGATCCCGAATTTCTGGAGAGAATTGAGAAATCGGTCTTGCAGAAGAAAATCTCATAATAGGCATTAATAAAAAATGAGGTTCTAAAACCTCATTTTTTATCTAAATCATATTTCAGGAAGCAATTATTTTTTCTTTTTAGATTTTGCTCTTTTTGCTTTCTTTTTGGCTATTTTTTTAGCTTTAGCTTTTTCTTTGGCCTTTTTAGCTTTCTCTTTCTTTTTAGCTTTTGCCTTAAGTCTCGCTTTTTTCGCTTTTTCTTTCTTTTTATCTTTTGCTTTTTCCTTTTTCTTTGCTGCGGCCTTTTTCTTTTTCAGCTTTTCTTTTTTCTCAGCAAGCTGCTTCTTGTCTTTTTCTTTCATTTTTTTATTCTTTTTGGTTTTAGAATCGGTTTCTGGCTCGCCTACTTCGGCAGTTTGCTCTTCCTGAATTTCAGAAACAACATCTTCTTGCTCTGTCTTTTCTTCTTCTGAAACAATTGTTGCTTTTTTTGAAGTTCTTTTTGCTTTAGGCTTCACTTCTTCTGCAGGTTTTTCTTCTTGAGAAGTTTCTTGTTTCTGATCTTCGTCAACAGTTACCAATGGCTGTTCCAGCTCCTGACCGTCTGCATTTACGGCTACGTTTTTATCCATAAATTTGTTAATATTTAAAGTTTATCATAATTAATTTTGAATTATACAACATTTCAATGTTACCAAATTGTTAAATTAACATTAAAAAATCAGTAACAAAGATACGGCTAAAATCAATTCGCCAATGTTAAGTTTTCAATCCAGCTAAAAATCGCTTTTACACGATACTGTACAGCAGGTTTTTGAGAATAAACTGCGAATCGCCTACCATTAAAGTGTTTGCCAGAGGAAAACAGCAGAAAAGTCCATTTTATTGAGATTAACACTTTTTTATAAAAAAATTATGAATTTACAGACAAACCAAAAAACCATTTAGTTCGTATGTAAGAGAAAACGGTATTCTTGAATAGTGCAAGATTTTGTAATGAGATAAGTATAACAGATTGTCACGTTTTTTGGAAATAAAAAATCTCGTTCTGTTTCTGAATATCGCTTTTCCACATCAATTAAAGCAAAAAACCTGCCTCGTACGCAAAACAGAAAGCAAATTAGTAACGTTAGTGCTTTTTGTACTTTTGATGCTTTAAATCGCAAAAAAAAAGCTCTGAACCTGAATTCAGAGCTTTTTCTATTTTAGAAGACATTTTTTAGTCCCACTTATTGTTTGCAGAGACCGCATATTTTCCGGCCCCTGTAAAAAACAATGCCAACGCACCTAATAAGTACAACATCAAAAGTTCGTTTGCGTAACCTCCATGTTCGCTAATGGAGAAAATCTCTTTAGAATGCGCCACAGCTATCGCAACTACACAGTTAATCACAAATATAACAGAAGCAATTCTTGTACGCCATCCCAGCAGAATAGCAAGAGGCGCTAAAACTTCGCCGATATAAACAGCGTATCCAAATGCTCCCATACTTTCGGTTAAAAAAGAAATACCATGAAGAATTTTGGCCACTCCGTGAAAAAGCATTAAACCTCCTACGCTGATGCGCAAAAGCAGTAATCCGAAATCTGTGTTTTTTGAAATCATAAAAATTGGTTTTGGGTTTTTAAATGAATTATAAATCGATGTTTTTTGCAACCCAACTAAAATACAAAATTTTGATTATGCCAAGCAATCTTAATTAAAATGAACACAAAAAAATCATCAACTTGACCTCAACAAAGATTACTTATTCAAGCCTTAAAATAATCAAAACAAATCCTAAACTCGGAGAAACAGCACCTAATGCTTTTCTTTAAAAAACCATAATTTAAATCCTAATAATCAACTACATAAAAAACAGCTATAAGTAAAATCTATAGCGTGTTTTTCGATTATTTTCTTTAATTTTTAGTTTTTATTTTCGATTATGGCATCAAGTGAAACTTCTAAAAAGTCAGAATCATTCGGGTTATTTTTGCTTTCTTATTATTTTGACCATAAATTACAAATTCAAAAAACTGAATTTCAAATAATTAATAACAAAAAACTAAAGTATTACATTATGAATCCAAAACACACTGATCATCTTTCCGCCACAGTATTTTTAACGGTATTTTTACTTTAAGTTTTCAATCAAGTAAACCGAATAAAAAACTATCAACCAATAAATTAGAAAACAAATTTAATTGCAATCTTTCCGATTGTAGTTCCTGATTCAAGTTGCTGATGTGCTTTTTTAAAATTTGCCGCAGTCAATCCGTTGAAGGTTTCCTTAAGCGTATGTCTTAAAATTCCGCTATCCAAAAGCGCTGCTGTCTTATTTAAAATAGCATGCTGTTCCTGAATATCATCGGTCTGATACATTGAGCGCGTGTACATCAATTCCCAAGAAAAAGAAACACTTTTGCTTTTTAGTTTGTTCAAAACAATTGGTTCTGCACTTCCTGTAATCGAGGCGATATGTCCTTGTGGTTTGATCAGTTCTGCCATTATATCCCAGTATAAATTGGTATCGACAAAATCTACAATAAAATCAACATATTGAAAACCGGCTTCCCTAACCTCATCAGTCAAGTTTTTATGATTTACTACAAAATCAGCTCCCATTTCTTTGCACCATGCAATTGTTTCTGGTCTAGAAGCTGTAGCAATCACGGTTAAACCTGCAATCTTTTTTGCCAGCTGGATCGCAATAGAACCCACTCCTCCTGCACCTCCAATTATCAAAATACTTTTGCCTTTGTCTCTTTCAGGACTGATTCTGATGCGGTCAAAAAGAATCTCCCAAGCCGTCAAAGTTGTCAACGGCATTGCGGCAGCCTCTTCAATTGTAAGCGATTTTGGTTTTCTGCCGACAATTCTTTCGTCAATAATCTGATATTCGGCATTGCTTCCTTGCTTTGTGATATCACCAGCATAATAAACTTCGTCACCGACTTTAAAAAGGTTTGTCTCTGCTCCAACGGCTTCTACCACTCCAACGGCATCCCAGCCTATGATTTTTGGAGCCTCTAAAACGGTATCTTTTGCAGCGCTCTGCCTAACCTTAAAATCGACCGGATTTACTGATACTGCGCTTATTTTTACTAATAAATCCCTAGCGCCCGGAGTTGGTTTTTCGGTTTCAAATTCGATAAAACTTGCTGTGTTTTCTATGGGAAACGAGGTGCTAAATCCTATTGCTTTCATATTTTTAATGCTTTTTATAAATTTATAGAAACAAAGATAAACGCTGTACAGATTTTACATATGGTATATTTTTATACTATCTCGGTATAAATTCGGCATTTTATGTATTTGATCTGCTAATTTTATTTAGAGTGAATTTGTATCGTAAATATTCATACCGATGATTATCAGAAAGGCAAAAAAATCCGATGCAGCCGACATTGCTCCTCTTTTGCTGCTTGCAATGGAGGATATCGTTTATAAATTTCTTAAAAAAGAGGATTACGCTGCTGCGAAAGATTTCCTGCTGTGTTTCATAGCAAGAGAAAACAATCAGTATTCCTATCAAAATTGTTATGTAGCCGTAGCCGACAACAAAATAATTGGCGCCGTAAACGTGTATAACGGCTCAGATTTGAAAGTTTTACGCCAACCTATAATCGAATATGTTCGAGAGCATTTTAACCCAGAATTTGACCCAGAATTAGAAACTAGAGCTGGAGAGTTTTATATCGATTCTCTTGGGGTAAGCAAAAATCATCGGGGAAAAGGAATTGGCTCCAAATTATTAAAATTCCTGATTGAGGAATATGTCTGCAAAAACAAGGAAACATTGGGACTTTTAGTGGAAGAAGAAAATCCTTTGGCGAAAAACCTTTATTTAAAAATCGGATTCAAAGTCGTTGGCGAAAAAAGGCTTGTGGGAAAAAAGCTGGAACACCTTCAAATAAGTCCGAACTCTTAGATTTGAGGTAGTGGCACTTCGATTTTTGAAATATGCCGCTCCTCTGGAGCTTTTTGTTGCGTTTCTTCTTTTTAGCTATAAATATTTCGCTTTTCCAAAGCTTAAAAAAAACTAAATGCTATTTATATTTGGTTTTCAATAGAAATTATCTTCAACAGTAGACACCAGCGGGTTTAAATATGCATAGATCTAAATGGCACAAGTGAAAAATAAAGCTCCAGAGGAGCGGCATATTCAAATCCTTGCTGAAAATCATCCTGCTACTCTAAAACTTAAAAAACAAAAAAGGGAGCTGTCTTAAAAACACCTCCCTTTTCATCTCTCAAAATATTTAAAACATAAAAAAATCTACAAAAGTGGCTCGATAAAGTTTACAAGCTGCGAATCGGTTTGCGAATTAAAAGAAGACTGCACCAATTGTACGGTAAGGAATAAAGTTTTGTCTTTCAATTCCATCTTAACATCATCATTGTTTTCAGAATTAGTCAAATTGATTGTGGTCATTTTATCCTGCAACGCCTCTTTCCCCATATCGTCTGAACAGATTTTCTTCACAAAAGATTCAATGTCATCAAAAACGATTTCCAATCTTGACAAAGGATATTCGTCGTAAGCGGTAAAGCTGTTCCAGTCGATATCGACTTTTATATCATAACCTGCTTTGTCTTTTAACTTTGCCTCAAAGGCCGGAAGTTTTTCTGTTTTAATAGATTCTGCTAAGCGTTTTTCTGCTAGTCCCATAGTATTTGATTTTCATTTTACACGAGCAAAAGTATCCTCAACGACGCTACTGCACATCACTATTTTTAGTGATTTTTGGTTTTTCGTTTATGCCGTTTTCAAATTTATCCTGCCCCTGTTTTCCAAAATTTCTGTCAGCATGTCCGATTCGTAACCCAGTTTTTGTGCTTTTTTTGCTTCTCTTAAAGCTTTAGACGGATTCTCTAATTTATAATACATTTCGCCAAGATTGCAGCGGTAAATTGGCTCTTTCGGATTTATTTCGATTGCGTTTTTAAAATAAGCAAGCGCCTCTTCATATCGCTTTTCTAAATCCAGAATACAGCCAAAACTATTGTAAATGTGTGCGAGCGCTGCGGGTTCGTGTGCTGTTTTGGCAAAAAAGTAATCTCTCTGGCTGTAACAAACTTCAAAACCCTTGGTGTACCACAAAAGTCTTGCTTCTAAAAAATAGGCAAAACCATATTTAGGATCCATTGCTATTAAGGCATCACAGTTTTTTTGGGCTTCTTCATAATTTTTTGCAAAAACAAAATTCCAAGCTGTTTTCAAAAGTTCTCTTTTCTTTTCGTCCTCTTGCCTTTCATACTGTTCCTCGTCCATGTCTTTTTTGTGGCGCTCGTCTATTACGATTTCCCAGTCTTTAAAAAAAACTTGTTTTTCATTGCCCTTAACGATAAACTCTAAGTTTTCTCCGTCTGAATTACTAAAATGAAGCAGAAACGAAACCTCTTCAGCAGCTTCGTCTCTGACTGCTTCTATACATTCATCGAGTTTTAAAGTGTTGATATGTATGGTTAACCACGGAAACAAATAAGAGCCTCTGTAAACAAAAACAATTTGGTTAGGCAAATATCGAAGCGCATATTGCGCAGCATCTTCTTTTTCTAATTTGTAATCTTTAAATGAGGCAGTAGAAGCTTCAATGTAATTTCCAAGATTAAGTCCAGAGAATTTTAGATTCCACAGTAGTAGTTTTTCCTGAACTTCACGTCTTTTCTGAATGGAATTGGATGTCCTTATGCAATTTATGAACTTTGAGAAATGTTCTGGATCGCTATAATATTTATGGCGTCTGCGATGATCTGCCAATTTTTTCTGTTTTACACTTTCGTGAATTGTCGACGGCTGGGTTTGTTCAAATTCCAAAAAAACCACATCTTCGTTGTACAGCTTAAAACCGCCGTTTTGGTACAACTGAAGATAGAATCGTTTGGCTTTTTTTCCTTTAATCCTGTCGGATTCATCCAACGGATATTTTTCTTGTTCCAATACAATTTTATGAAACGGGAAATCAACATTTATTTGATAATACTGGTCTTCTATCACAGAATACCAAGCCATTTCGAATCGATCTGCATTAAACGGAATATACACCAAACTCGAAAAAGCTGATTTTTTCAAATCATAATTTCTCGAATACGCATTCATTTCTGCTAATTCTTCATCGGAATAAAAACAGTTGTCGTTCTCGATTTTCAGATTCGAAATTAATTTCTGAGCAGTATTTACAAATGCAATAGAATCAATATACATGAGGAGTTCCCTATCGTGATAAACCCCGAAAGAAGATTTGAAATAAATATCGGCAAGGGATTTCTTTTTGTAATAATGCAGACTGTACAAGCGAATGTAATAAAAAGCAGGAACGCCCAATAAAATCGAAATCCATATGGCAAAATAGAGTCTGTTGAAAACACCTGTTTCTTGATAGTAAACCAACGCATAAGCTCCATAATCTACAAATAGCAAAAGGAGAATAATCAGAAAAACACCAATTAAAAACTCGATGGTGATTTTAGAATTAAGCTTGCCGTAGTAATAGACATAAGAATAGCCCAGCCAACCTATTGCCACATTGAAAAAAATGGCAACGCCGAGACCCAAAAAATAAAGCAATAGGTAAGTAACTGTAGCAGCTGCCAAAAATAATCCGACAGGAAAAAATATTTCACCGCTAAAATAAATGGGTTCTACTCTTTCGTACGAACGATAATTTTTCATATTTCTCTTTTTACTATTCTGTTATTTTAAAACCAATAGTCAAATGTAAAATATGAGACAGGAGAACAAATCATCATAATTAATGATTTTCGTTTTTAGGGAGAAGGGTTTTTAAAATGGCAATTTTTACAAAAAAAATGCGTTCATAAAAAAATAAGAAAACTTTGTTACGTAAGAATAATAAAACCCGTTGGGTGTAATTAAAAAATAAAAGCATTTTAACACATAGAAGCATAGTTTTTTGTGCCGAAAAAAGAAAATGGAAGAAACAAGTTTCCACACATAGCTAGATTATGTGCATTAAACTAGTGAAACGCCTTTTTTAAGTTTAGTTAAACTATGTTTCTATATGTTGAAAATAATTTCACCCAACTAGTTAATAAAGACTTCAAATACAAATTAGTTACAAATAATGAAAAACATAACCATACTAGAAGCAGGCTTAATTTTGAGAATAGTTTTAGCAATCACCATGCTTTCGGCAGTAGCCGATCGTTTCGGATTATGGGGACCACCAAATTCAAACGGTGTCGTTTGGGGAAACTGGGAAAACTTTGTAGCATACACTCAAACACTTAATTCATTCGCAAACCAAGCAACTGCCGAAGTTCTGGGCGGAATAGCAACGTTTCTGGAAATTTTATTCGCGCTTTTGCTAATTTTTGGTTTCAAAACCAGAATTGCCGCTTTAGGCACCACTTTCTTGATGCTTACTTTTGCTTTTGCTATGGCAATTTCGGTTTCCGTAAAAGCTCCTTTTGATTATTCGGTTTTGACGTCTGCCGCTGCGGCCTTACTTTTGGCTAATATCGGGAAAACCTATTTTGCTGTTGACAACAGAATATAAAAAAATTGAAGCACTTCTGTAGAGATTGCTTCAGTTTTTTTTATTCTTTTCAAGATAATTTCTTCCTAAAATATAGCTGTTCATATGCAATGGATTCTTCAAAGCTAAAATCTTCATAATCGAATGATTTGAGCGTTTCAATCAAATCAGTGTCTACTGCAAATGCTTTTACCCAAATCAAATCATGCTTGCGCTGACGAGCGATTTCTTCGGCACGCTTTAAAAGGACCATTATATCCGAAGTTGCAAAATAGATTGTTTCGCTTAAATTGATTGGCTTTAGAGCGCCCACATTTTGATTGGACAATCTTGAAGAATCTAGTTTTGCAAAAGACTGCGGAGTTTCTCTGTCATAAACCATCAGAATCTCAACGGAAAAATCATTCTGAATTTTAAACAACTCAGACTCGGAAAGTTTTTCCTGAGCATATTTCGCACCTTGAGTTTCGCCGAATAAATTGCTGTAAAACTGAAGGGCTTTATTTGCCATCCAAAAGACATTATCATTTATAATAACCACAAATTTTGCTGTTTTCTCCATAATTTTTCTGTTTAAGAAGCAAAATTGAGAAGTTTACAGACGCTATAAAAGTGCAGTATGGCTTTGGTTTTGTGCAGAAAGTCGTTTTTTGCCTAAAGATTTTTACGATATTCCAAGGGAGGAATTCCGGTCTGATTCTTAAAAAAGCGTCCAAAACTCGACTGGTCAGGAAAATTTAACTGGTTGCTGATTTCACTAATGGTCAAATTCTTGTGCTGCAATAGGACTTTTGCTTCGAGAATTATTATTTCGTCGATCCACTCGCCTGCCGTCTTGCCGCTGTTCTTTTTGACCGTTTCTGATAAATATTTCCGACTTACATTGAGCAAATCGGCATAATAACGAACACTTCTTTGAGACAGGAAATCTTTAAAAAGCGCCGTTTTGAATTTTTCGAATAATGGATTTTGAGTTCCCGAAACCTCAATTTTCTGCTGCATATCGTCGAGCTCGTAGATCAGCACATATAAATAGCTTCGTAAAATAGCAGCTTGATGAGCCGATTGGCTATCTGATGTTTCTTTGATTAAATTAAAAAGCTGTTCGAATTTTTGTTCATTCGCATCCGAAAGCCTGCAGACATTACTATTTTCAAAAAATGAATATTTGGCTAAGAACAAAACATCGGCTTGGTTTTTAAGAAAAAACTGCGGTTTAAAAAAAATGATATCAATCAAGATTTCATCGCTGTTTTTAGAAAATCCCCTAATTACAGAAGGTCCGAGCGCAATTATGGCCGGAGCTTCTACAACCACTTTTTCAAGTTGAGACTGCATAATGATGCTTCCTTTTCGTAGAAATTCGATTGCATAACTTTCTGCACGGTAAGGTTCGCTTATATAAGGATGTTCTGTTGTCTGAATGTAAAAATAGTCGTTTTTACTCGAAGCCTCAGTAAACAAGCTCTTATGATGCGCCAACGAATAAGTGAGGATTTTATTGACCAAGACGGGATTTTTTAATATACTTTCAAATATAGTTAATCCCTAGAAAGAGCAAAACTTTAATCGGAGAACCTTAATAAAAACAAAAATGGCGCATTCCTGCGCCATCTTCACTATAAACAAAAGTTCAAATTAATCTTTGATGATATTGAATCCCATGATTCTTCCGCTTTCTTTAAGACGGAAAGTTTCTTTTACTTCTTTTGTAACAGGATTGTACTGATTTACACCAGAGAAACCGTCTGAAGCACTGTTTGACAAGAAATAAATTTCTCCGTTATGGAAAAATGGATTTTGTGTTGTATAGAAATTATCAGGTGGCATGTTTAAGCGCGTAGCTTTTTTGGTAACCACATCAATTTCATTCCAATACCAAACATCGTCTCTGTATCTAACCCCATGCTGTCCGCCTCCGTAGTAAGAAACCGCTCTTGATGGAATTGTAGTATAAATTTTTCCGTTGTGAGCAAAAAGTCTGTTGAACTCAGCAGGAAACTGATATGTTTTCATGTCCAGCGCAAATGTAGTGTCAAAGTTAACTTCTCCTTTTTTGATTCTAAGGATTTTTGATGAAAGCGCAGAAGACTGTACTTTCATGTCACTTACAGATGCAAAATACAAGTCGCCTGTAACTTCGTCTAAACTCCATAAAACATGGTCAATGAATACTCCTAAGTTAGTAGTCCCTCCCATTTTGGTAACATTCTCGATTTTGTTTGTAGTTAAGTCGTATACTGCGATTGCTACTTCATTAGTCGAAGGAGTTACTTGCCAGTTTCCTGCCGCTTTATCTCCTAGTAATAAATCTAAGTATAATTTATTGTCTCTTTTTGCAATAATCAATTGCCCGATTGACTCTAATGGCTGTCCTTCTGAAAGCGAAGAGAAATCAATTTCTCCAGTTCTTTCCATAGTAGTTGGGTTGAATTTCTGAAGTTTCAATCCACCTCTTATTTTATCCCAGTAGTAACCTTCTGTTGGACCTGCAATAAGGAAATTAGTTTCGTAAGCGCTAGACAAAGATGGCAAGAAGCCTTGGTCAACAATTTTACCAGTAGCGTCAATTCCCATTTTGTTGATTCCTTGTTTTGTATTAGATACATCATTTACTTTAAAAAGTGTTTTATCCAATGTTCTCCCTCCCAAAGAAGAAGTAACTTGAAGAAATGGCAAACCAGAAAGGTTGATTTCTCTAGATTTATTATCTTTTAAAGCATAAATACCACCGCTCCAGTTGGCAGCGCCGTTATAAATGATCCAAGTTTCGTTTTTTGGCAAAGTATCGTCGTTGTTTCCGTTGTCCGGATTATTGTTATCGTCATTGCTGCTGCAAGAAAATAAAATCATACAAGCAGCTATTCCTGCCAGTACTGAACGAAGTGAATTGCTTCTTTTCATAGTTGATCTGATTTATGGTTTTATTTAAAAAAAATTATAAACTACTTTAAAATGGAAAGATCTTCCGGGTCTCTGAACATTGAAGTTGTCATAGAGTTTTACATCTCCAATATTTCTGCATTCGGCAGACAAGGTTGTTTTATGCGAAGCAAAATGATAATACACCCCAACATCATTAGAAAACTGTCCGGTTCTTCCGTCTTTCGGAATAATTAATGAGGTTTGGAAATCCTTAACCGGACCGAACAAAGAAGGTTCCTGGTTTTTTGGAATCGCTACTAGAAAAAATCGATGTGTATAATTAGCATTCCATGTAAAATTTAAATTATCGCCATCCTTAAACAGGTTTCTGAAATAGGTATTGGCCCAGAAATTCCCAAACAAAAACGGAATATTTGGAACCCTCGAATCGTTTAGATATCTAAAAGTCGCTTCCTTTATTCCAACCCTTCTAATATCTTGATAGGTTACGTTAAATCCGGTGTTGAGCCATTTTGTTGGAACATAATGGGTTTCAAACTCAAAACCTTTTATTTCAGTCTGCTCATAATTGATGTATCTGCTAAAAGGGATATCATACTGAAGAAAAATCCCGTCTTTGGCATTTCTATAAAACAAACTGCCCGAAAAAGTAAGACTGCTGTTTTCGCTTAAAATCGAATATTCTCCATTTAAGTTTAAATTCTGGCTTTTTTCAGGCTTAAGATCCAAATTTTCCCTAATCAAGACCGCATCTCCAAAAATTTCAGATTCATCAGGAAGACGAGTGGCATATTCATAAGAGAATTTTATCAAATAGTTCTTGTCTGCCCATTTTAATCCTCCCAAATACCCGAATTCGCTGTCATCTTTTGATGATTTCCAAGCCGCACCGTAATTATCTGTGGTATAACCGTTGGTATTATAATGGTAATATTTTGCTGCAGCTATGCTCTCTAATTTGCTGTCAAACCATAAAGAACGCCAAGCCAGCGCCATATTATCTTTTTGGTAAACTGCGGGAATCGTCATGACATCGGTACCATCAATTGGAGAAATTGCTCCCAACGGATCACTTCCTTTTCTTCTTTGATATTGATACAATTCGCTAAATTCTAAAAAGTTGCGCTCAGAAAGTTCATATTCCATGTTCAATCTTGAAGAAACGAAGTTGTAATTCAGTTTCTGAAAATTCCCTGCACGTATTTCTCCAGCTTGTAGATTTCGTCCGATAATTTCACCATTCCAGTTGTAGCGAACAGTTGTTGTATCAACAAATCTGGTATTAAAATGGCTGTAATTTGTCAAGAAGCTTACTTTTAGCTTATCCTCAAAAAACTTCTTTTTGTAATTGACCATTCCCGTATAGTTTTGCTCTTTCGAGAATGCCTGCCCGTAAACGTTAACCATTTGTGCATCGTTCTGAATTTGCTTGTAGAAATCAGAATAAATTAGCGTCAGCCTCAAATCGTCTGCCCATGATTTTTCTTTTACTCCAACAAATGCTTCAGCATAATTGGATCTCGTCATATCATGAAAACGTCTTACATTTTTAAACTCTTCATTTGTAGCATTCTGAATTGGCACTTTTACCTTATAATCGTTGTCCGAATAATTTAAAGAGCCGTTGAATCCGCCGTATAAATTGTTTTTGTTTTGAAGATAAAAATTTGCTGTTGCCCTGTGCGTATTGAAGGAAGCGATTTCGTATGATACTTCTCCGAAATTCTTATTAGAAGTCCTGCTTACCAAATTGACTCCTCCCCCTAAAGCATCAGAAGCAAGATAAACCGGCATGACACCTTTATATATTTCGACTCTGTCGAGCATGTTTACGGGAATCGTACCAAGGCTGAAACCGTGTCCGAATAATTCAATCGGAATTCCGTCTTTAAAAATACGTATTGCCTTACCTTGAAGTCCGCCCAAATTGATCTGTACCTGAGAACCTACATTTCCATTGGTACGCAGCTTAACGCCCGAAGCACGATTTAGAAAATCGCCTACATCTCCTGCTTTATCATATTGTTTTTTCAAATCGATTACTTGAACCGAAAAAGGAGATTCTTCAAGCTGGGTTTTTATGGTTTTGTTTTGTACTAGAACTTCTTTTAAGTCAGCCGAATCATGGCCTGAAGTATCTAGCGCAAATCTGAAATAATTTTCTTTATTGCAATTGATTGTAATAGACTTTTGCTGTTTTATTCCAGCTTTGCTGATGATTTCTATTTGATGTGTTCCTTCTTCCAACGAAAGTTCCAAAATACCAGAGTTATTGCTTGTTCCGACTGTTTTTCCGTTGACTAAGACGGTTGCATTCGATAAGGGATTTGCTAGATGATCTTCAATTTGAATATGAACCGGACAGGCATTTCCAAAAAAAATACCAACCAGAAACAGGAATAAAAGGTGTAATTTAAACGTCAAGCTGTTTTTATTTAAACTTATTATAAATTATATTTGCCAGTGCAAAAGTATTTGATTAGTGAGGGATGCTTTTATGAAAATGGAAGTTTTAATTATGAATATAGAAGTATAAAAAATGGCTTTTAAGATTGATTCGAATGATTTTGCTGCTTTTCTGGAACCTGAGAAAAAAATTGATTCTGGGCTGGCAGAAATAGAACTGGAAGGAGAAAAAGATATAAAATTTGTAACCCCGAAAGGCGATATTTTATTTCATGAACATACCATAACGGAAGATTTATCGATTTTGCAGGGGAATTACCAGCTAAATGACGATGTAGCTATTTCTGGACATGGAGAAACATCGCTGTTAGAAATGCATTTTAATCTTTCTGAACAAAAAATCGGTTATGTACATCCGAGTTCTGTCAAAGATTTTGCAGCGCCTATGTCAGGCAACATCACTTTTCTTTCTGCTGAAGACAATCACGCCAAAATCGATTTCAAGAAAGACATTGTTTACAATACCTTCGACATTCACCTTCCATTAGACATCCTTACCAAATATGCAGGAGAATCTAAGGTAATGGATCACTTCCTGAATAACATTCAAAAAAATACCAGCACCGCGCTTTCGAAAAACGAAATTAAAATCGGAGCCAAAATATTCGGTGTCATTCAGGATATTAAAAACTGTTTCTACAAAGGACTTACCCGAAAAATTTATATGGAATCTAAAATTTATGAGCTCATAGCATTAAGCCATCATAGTTTAGACCACGAAAAAGAAGCCGTGAAACTGGCAGGAGGTGATGTTGAAAAAATCAAATTTGCTGCCCAGATCATTCGCGAAAACATCGATAACCCGTACACTATTGTAGAATTGGCGCGCAAAGTGGGAGTCAATCAGACCAAATTAAAAGAAGGTTTTAAAATCATTTTTGGAGACACTGTTTTTGGTTATCTTCAAGAAATCAGAATGAACAAAGCCAGACAATATCTGGCAGATACTACACTTTCGATTCAGGAAATAAGTCATCTTTCTGGTTATCAAAATGTTTCTAATTTCAGTATTGCCTTTAAAAGGATTTTCGGTTATCCGCCTACGAAGTTGAGACTTAAGGTTTAGTTTTTGTTATTAGTGCTTAGTCCTTAGTCCTTGGTTCTTAGTTCTTAGTTCTTGGTCCCCGTCTTTAGTATTCAGTAATCAACTATTAGTAATCAAATACTTAACAACCTCTTCATTAGTATCAGTTATTAACCCGTTGGGTGTAATTAAAAAATAAAAGCATTTTAACACATAGAATCATAGTTTTAAACTATGTGCATTTAGACTAGTGAAACGCCTTTTTTACGTTTAGTTAAACTATGTTTCTATGTGTTGAAAATAATTTCACCCAACGAGTAGTTATTAGTAATCGGTACAAACTGCTTCTGTCAGTTTTTGAACAATGAGTTCAGGACTGTTAAAGTTTAAAACTTAATATAGTTTAAAAGTAAACCACAACTGACCACTAAAATCTGAACACTGAATACTAAAAAATTTTTAAGCTATATTTAAGTTCCTGAACAAATTTGTATTCGTAAATTAGCAAATACAAAAACATATTTTAAATGACAATACTTACCTTTACCCTGATTATGATTCTGGGTGCCTTTCTAGCGGGCTTTATCGGTTCATTATCAGGACTTGGCGGGGGGATTATTATTATCCCGCTTTTAACAATTATTCTTGGAGTCGATATTCATTATGCCATCGGAGCCGCATTGGTCTCGGTAATCGCAACTTCCTCAGGTTCTGCCGCGGCTTATGTGAAAGAAGGAATCACCAATATGCGAATGGGAATTTTTCTAGAAGTTGCCACTACGATTGGAGCCGTTTGTGGTGCGCTTCTATCCACTGTCGCTCCTACCTCTTTTATAGCCGTCTTATTCGGATTAACATTAATTTTTTCTGCTATTAATTCACTTCGCAAAAAAGAAGAGCATATCGTTTTAGAATCTAGTCCATTGGCTAAGAAGCTAAAACTTGACGGGACATATCCGACTCACGACGGACAAGTTGTGCGTTACGGAACCAAAAATGTAATCGGCGGTTTCAGTATGATGGGCGTTGCCGGAATGATGTCGGGGCTTCTCGGAATCGGTTCTGGTGCTTTTAAGGTAATCGCTATGGACAATATTATGCGCGTTCCGTTTAAGGTTTCTACCACAACCAGTAATTTTATGATGGGTGTTACAGCAATGGCTAGTTCGGTAATCTACATCCAGAAAGGTTATATCGAGCCGGGCATCTGTATGCCAGTCGTAATTGGGGTTTTGTTTGGCGCAATGGCTGGAGCGAAGGTTTTGGTAAGAACTAATCCGAAAAAATTGAGAATCTTTTTTGCCTGCCTCATTTTTGTTTTGGCAGTAAATATGATTTATAACGGACTAAATGGAAAAATCTAATATGGTACAAGAAGAAAAATTTGGAGAAAAAGATTTTCAAACGATTATAGGAAACCTGCTTCGTTATGGCGTTTGGATTTCGCTATCGGTTGCTTTTATGGGTGGAATTGTGTATTTAATGCACAACGGCAATCAGATTGAAGATTATTCTGTTTTTAAAGAAAATGACCGAAATATTTTCGAAGTAATCGCTGCAGTCTACAACGGAGCCATTAGCGGCAACGGAGAATCATTGATTTTTACCGGAATTATTTTGCTGTTTTTGACGCCGGTTTTAAGGGTTTTACTTTCGTTGTTTTCCTTTTTATTAGAGAAGGATTACCTATATGTTGTAATAACGCTAATTGTCATTTTGATTATTATTACAAGCATATCCTTTGGTTTTTCTCATTAGGACATTTAAAAAAAATATTTCTCCCGCAGATTTTGCAGATTAAACAGATAAAAAAGTATATCCAAAAAAATCAATCTGCAAAATCTGCGGGAGAAAATTAAACGATTCTGAAGTCAAAAAAACTTTGAATCTTTGAACCTTTGCAACT
>NZ_SJTF01000021.1 GCF_004634245.1 Flavobacterium foetidum | reverse complement strand
TTTCTCCTGCAAGGTTTCCAAAACCTTGTAGGTGTTATCCTTTTTACTTCTACATACTTATTACCTACGGCGCGAAGTTTTTTTTTCCTGCAAGGTTTCCAAAACCTTGTAGGTGTTATACTTTTTACTTCTACATACTTATACCTACAAGGTTTTGAAAACCTTGCAGGAAAGGAAACGAATTATTTAAAGCTCTTTAGGAACTCTTCTTTATAAGTTGGCGAAACTTCAATTTCAGCACCATCATTAAGCGTCACAATCCCGCCTTTGTTGTACGATTTCACGCAATTGATATTGACAATATGCGATTTGTGTACCCTCATAAAAGGCAATGGCAGAATTTCTGAAAAATGTTTTAAAAAACGGCATACCATTTTTTTGCTTCCATTATTCAAATACAAATCGGTAAAATTGCCGTTACCGCGAAGACGTACAATTTCTTCCATTTTTACTACTTCAAAACCTTCGAGTGTTGGCAGAATGACTTGTTGTTTTTCGGGTTTCTGCTCGTGGAAATTTTCAACAATAATTTTATTTCTGTTGAAGATTTCATGATTCATAATCTGATGTTGAACCTTATTAACCGCAATAATCAATTCTTCAATACTAATTGGCTTTAAAAGATAATAAGCCGCACTCTGATTCAAAGCACGAAGCGAATATTCCGAAAAAGCCGTGACAAAAATGGTTTCAAAATGCAAATCTTTACAAGCTTCCAAAACATCAAAAGCATTTCCGAAAGGCATTTCGACATCTAGAAAAACCAATTGCGGTTTCAGTTCATGGAGCAACGGAACCGCTTCTTTGATGTTCTGTGCTTCTCCGATAACCTCAACCTGCGGACAGTATTTGCTCAAATAATTTTTGAGCACTTCACGCGCGGCGAGCTCATCTTCAACAATTACACTTTTTATTTTTTGGAGCGTCATCATATTTTATCAATTAATGGAAAAACGATTTGAACCATTGTGCCAGATTCCAGTCCTTCTTTTTCTACAATTCTAAATGTAATTTCCTTTTTATACAATTCATTCAAAAGTGCAATTCGTTCTTTGGTATTGTTCAAACCTCGAGATTCGTATATTTTTTGGTTTTTTGTTTTAAGTTCACCGCTTTTGGTTAAACCAATTCCGTTGTCTTCAATCGTTACGATGATTTTTCCATTTTTATAATCAAATCGTAAAGACAAAAAACCTTTCTTATCCAAATAGCGTAATCCGTGCCAGATGGCGTTTTCAAGATGAGGCTGTAAAATCATATTCGGAACAAAAACTCTTTCGGCATCGAGCGATTCATCCACATAAATTTCGAAATCAAACTTATCCTGAAAACGCATATGCTCCAATGCCAAATATTTCTGGAGCTGTTCGGCTTCTTTATCTAGGGTAATAAAATCTTTATTGGAGTTTTCCATCGTATCGCGCATAAGGTTTGAATACGACGTCAAATACTTATTGGCTTCCAATTCTTTATTTTCCGAAATAAACTGGTTGACGCTATTCAGACTGTTAAAAATAAAATGCGGATTCATCTCACGACGCAAAGATTGCAAAGCGATTTCTTTATTTTTAATTTTAATGGAATACAAAGCTTTCACAATAAATAAAAACAAAAGCAGCAACAAACCAACCGAACCAATCAGGAAATAATTGAAATTGTTTTTCTTCGAAATCAGTTCGTCTTTCAGAATTTTTTCTTTTTCCAGCTGACGGATTTTTTCTTCTGTAATCTGAAAAGTCTTCGCATCAATCAATGTAGTATCAGAATGAATGAGTTTGTCGAAATTTTCAAGAAACTGCTCATACAAAGCCATGCTTTCTTTATTCTGTCCTTTGGTTTTATAATATTTTACCAAAGAAGACAAACTATTTTTAGCTTCGGCCGAATTGCCTTTTTGAAAAGACAAATCATAGGCTTCTTTTAAGGATGAGATTGCCTTTTCGGGTTCTTGTTTTTCAAAATAAATAGACGAAAGCGATTGCAGCTGTTTTATTTCGGTAGAATAATCATTTTTCTTCCTGGCTTCTGCAAGTATCTTTTCATTAATAGCAAGCGCCTTATCAAACTGATTGTCCTCAGCATAAACCTTGGCAATTTCATTTTTAATTTTAATCACATCCTCAGGTTTATCTTTGGCGTAGACTAATGCTTTTTTATAGCTTTCAATCGCTACTTCTTTGTCTTTTAACTGCAGCGAATTCTGCGCTTTTTGCACATAAGCATCGGTCACCTCTGCGGCTTTGTTTTCCTTTTTCAGTAAATCAATATTAGAATCGACAAAATCTGTCTGACTTGCCGGATTGGACTGATTTTTCAGACGATTGGCATCATTCAAATTGATTTTTTCTTCAACCGCGTCTTTTGTTAAAGACCCAGCCCTTTCATAGTTTTTAATCGCCGAGCCAAAGTTTTTCTGATTTTCCTGTGTTTTGGCAAGACTTCTGGTAACACGGGTTTTGTCTTCTGTCAGTTTTAGTTTAGTATAACTGTTTAAAGCCCTTTTAAAATAATCTTCGGCCTTGGCATTATCGCCTTTATTCAGAAACTCGTTAGCCAGTTTCTCATAATTCTGTGCAATTTTAGATTCGTCATTTTCATCAATTGCATTGGATAAATCTTCAGCCGCTTTATTCATTTTGGCTTTTTTGCTGTTTTCAATCTTAGACGTAGGAGCAGATTGAGCTTTTATTCGTTGCGGAAAAAAAAGCATTACTAAAAACAGACTAAAAACGATTAAAATATTACGCTTCACAATAAGTAATTTAGAAAATGTAAAGTAACCCAATTTCAGATTCCTATCCTATATCTTTTACCAAGTCAAACGGCCTGTTGACCCATTCTGCCAAAAATACGTTTTTCCCTGCAATACATTTGCTTCCGAATCAAAAATCAAAATCATGAAAAAACTATTCTTATCTCTTTTAATCATTTTAGTTTCGCATTTTACAATTGCCCAAGTTTCGGGAAATGTGAATTATCAAAATCAGTATAATGCACAAAGCTCGATTAACATCAATTTTCCTTCTAGCGACGGAATAGTTGCAAGCGTAAAAGGGCTTGCCAATGTTAAAGCAGATTCTTATACCGCTATTTTCAGCATCACCCAAACGGGCAAAACCACCAAAGAAGTCAACGAATTATCGGACCAAAGAATCACTCAGGCGCTAAACGAAATCAAACTTAAAAAAGGCGTTGAAACGTTTGTCGATATGATTTCGTTTGTTCCGGTTTATGAATATGAAGTCGAAAAAAAAGTATTCAGCCGAAAAACCTATAATGAAGTTCCGATTGGATTTGAATTGAAGAAAAACATTCACATTAAATTTTCCGATCCGAATCAGTTAAATGAATTTATTTCCATTTTATCCAATAATGAAATTTACGATTTGGTGCGAGTGGATTACTTTTCAAATGCTTTGGAAACCATCAAAAAAGAAATGATGACCAAAGCCAAACTGCTGATTCAGGAAAAAATAAAAAACTACGAACTGCTACTTGGCGAAACCTTTACAAACGCAGAAAAAAGAATCGCTGATGATTTTGTTGTAAACTTGCCAGTAGAAATGTATAAATCTTACGAGGCTTACAACAGCTCTTCTTTAAACTTAAAAAGAAACTCAAATATTAACCAAGCCAACAAATCGACTACGCTTTATTATCAGCCGGTTTTTGGTAAAGAGTTTGATTTTATCCTTAATCCCTCGGTTTTAGAACCGGTTATTCAGGTACAATATGAAGTAAAAATTGTCATTAACAGAGAAAAGAAACAAACTGTAAAAGGAGACAAAGAGTTTATTCTGGTTACACCAAATGGCGATTTAAAAACTTTAAATATCAATGCACCAAAACAAAACTAACCTGTTAAGTCGCAATTTCCACAAAAATTAATTTAACATATGGAAACATAGATTTAAAAAAATCTTGATTTTCACCTAGCTATGTTTATCATTATGAAGTGAAACGCCTTTTTTAAGTTACAAAACCTATGTTTCTATGTGCTGAAAATAATTATACTCAACAGATAATTTAGTAAGCTGAGACCATTTCACCAAGTCAAAACACCGTTTCACCCTTTGTCTGAAAAATAGGCCTTTTTTGTTTCTAAGTTTGATCTGTAATCATCCAATTAAAAACTAATATTATGAAATCAAATCTTTTTATAACAGCATTTTTGGCAATGACCTTATCATTTGCGGCTTGTAACTCATCTGCTGCAAAACCAAAACCGAAAACAGAAATTGGAAAATCAGATGATGCATCGACAACCAAAATTCAGGTTGCGCTTCTACTGGACACTTCAAGCAGCATGGACGGATTAATTGATCAGGCGAAAGCCAGATTATGGGATATCGTAAACACACTGACCACTTTAAAATACGAAGGAAAAACGCCTGAAATTGAAATAGCATTATACGAGTATGGAAATAGCGGTTTGAGCGAAAAATCAAATTATATCCGACAAATCACGCCACTTTCTACTGATCTGGATTTGATTTCGGAACAATTATTTGCCCTGCGTACAAACGGTGGCGAAGAATATTGCGGTGCGGTAATTCAAGATGCAGTAAAAGATTTGAAATGGGCTGGAGAAAAAAACAGCATGAAATTGATTTACATAGCAGGAAACGAAGAATTTAATCAGGGAAAAATCAATTATAAAGAAGCCATCAGCAATGCTTTGAAAAATGATATCTATGTAAATACTATTTTCTGTGGCAACAAAACCGAAGGCATAAGAATACTTTGGAAAGACGGAGCTGATTACGGAAAAGGAAAATATTTCAATATTGATTCCGATAGAGCCGTAGAATACATTGCAACTCCTTATGATGAAGAAATTGCTAAATGCGATGAAAAAATGAACAAAACCTACATTAATTACGGTGCAAAGGGCGCTGAGAAAAAAATGAATCAGGTGATGCAGGATCAAAATGCCAAAAAAGTTTCGAACGCCAATTATACTGCCCGTGCAGTGAGCAAATCTAAAGCCGCTTATAAAAATGAAAGCTGGGACTTGGTTGATAAAACAAAAGATGACGCCAATGCGATTTCTAAAATAAGAAAAGACGAACTGCCAGCTGAGCTACAGAATAAATCGGAAGCCGAAATAAAAACAATTGTAGCGGCAAAATCAAAAGAAAGAGAAACCATTCAGAAAGAAATCAGCGTTTTGGCAAAGAAACGCCAAGAATATATTGACAATGAAGCCAAAAAAACCAAAAAACAAGATGATTTAGGCAACGCCATAAATACTTCTGTGGTAGCCTTTGCAAAGGTTAAAGGATATACTGTTGAGAATAATTAGCAATAATGCATTGGGGAGCATTATTCCTGCACATCGAAGCATAGTTTTACTTTCAAATCTATGTTTCTTTGTGTTTCTTTATCAAATCAAAATAATTGTTACAAAACATGAAAAACGCAATCTGTCTTTTGTTATTTGGCTTCATAATCTTTACGAGTTTTAATTGTACAGATAAGAAGGAAAAAAAGAAAATGCATGAAAATACAAAAGCGATTTATTCGTATGAAGAAAATTTAAAAAGCCACGTTGCAGAAATGAAAGGTTTCTTAAAAAAAACACCGAAGTACAATTCTGAAATTGCTTTTTTTCTTGACATGAAGGTTGAATCGGGAAAGAACCGCTTTTTTGTTTACAATCTTAAAAATGATACAATAATCGATAAAGGTTTGGTTGCGCATGGCATAGGTTCTAAAACGGATATTGAAGGGCAATTAAAATTCAGCAACGTAAAAGATTCTAAATCGAGTTCGCTCGGCAAATATGCCATTGGCAGTTCGTATTCAGGAAGTTTCGGAAAAGCCTATAAATTATACGGTCTTGATAAAACAAACAGCAATGCTTTTGACCGAAATATTGTACTGCACAAATATTCTAAAGTACCTTTTGAGGAACAGCCTTATCCTATTTGCTACAGTTACGGATGCCCAATGGTAAATGAAAAATTTTTTGGCGCGCTCGAAAAAACGATTGACAATTCTAAAAAGAAAATCCTTTTGGTGATGTATTATTGATTTTTGCCACAAAGGCACTAAGACACAATATTTTTTGTTTTTAATCTCGCAAAGACACAGAGTCGCAAAGTTTAAATTTTTAAATTCAATAACGTCCAGCTTTAGCTGGATGAAAATATAAATACAAAGAAAAGGGCTTCAGCCAAACTTTGCTAGTTTGGCTGAAGCCCTTTTCGATTTCGATCTTGTTCTCCTAGCTGAAGCTAGGGGCTATTTAAAAAACTTTGCGACTCTACTTCCGATAACTATCGGGATTGCGAGCAAATTCAACAAGCTTCAACAAAAACGTCGCGCCTTAGTGTCTTCGTGGCAAAAAAATCAAGGAGCCGGATCAGGAATAATAGCCTGAACCGCATCAATTTCGGCGAGAATTTGTTTCGAAAGCACCACATCAATGGTGTCGATGTTTTCTTTTAATTGTTCCAAAGTGGTTGCTCCGATAATGGCACTTGTCAAGAAAGGCTGTTGCAATACAAATCCCATTGCCAATTGAGTTAACGTTAAACCATGTTTTTTAGCGATTTCCTGATACAGTT
Organism: Flavobacterium foetidum; assembly: GCF_004634245.1. Taxonomy (GTDB): domain Bacteria; phylum Bacteroidota; class Bacteroidia; order Flavobacteriales; family Flavobacteriaceae; genus Flavobacterium; species Flavobacterium foetidum. The sequence goes on along the minus strand of NZ_SJTF01000021.1, from coordinate 51,512 downwards.
TTGTTGCTTGTGTACATTGTTCGCTATTGTAACGTTTGTATTGCGGAAAAAGGTTAATTCTCGCTTTCGGGTGACTTTCTCCTGTCAGGAATTTTCCAGTCAAAACTCCAAAGGCTAAAGGTGAATATCCCAGCAAACCAACATTTTCGTATTTTGAAACTTCGGCAGAATTCACTTCAAACAAACGATTCAATAACGAATACGGATTTTGAACGGTTTTGATTCTTGGCAGATTGTTGTATTTGCTTTCTTCCAACAAACGCATCATACCCCAAGCATTTTCGTTTGAAACTCCAATATGTTTGATTTTCCCTTCTTTGATTAATCCGTCAAAAGTTTCCAATATTTCTCTGAAGTTATCTTCCCAAACATCATCATGTCCGTGAAAAGCACGCTGTCCGAAATTGTTCGTTTTTCTTTCCGGCCAGTGCATTTGGTACAAATCGATATAATCCGTCTGCAGTCTTTTTAAACTGTTTTCAACTGCATACTTAATGCTTGTTGGCGAAAAATCCAGTTTCTCGCGCATGTATCCAAAATTCGGATTTGGGCCAGCGATTTTAGAGGCCAAAATAACCTTATCTCTATTTCCTGATTTCTTAAACCAAGTCCCGATAATTTTTTCGGTGCTTCCGTAAGTTGCCTCATTTGCCGGAACCGAATACATTTCAGCCGTATCAAAAAAGTTTACTCCTCTTTCTAAAGCGTAGTCCATTTGCTCATGACCTTCAGCTTCGGTATTCTGTTGTCCGAAAGTCATTGTTCCGAGACAGATTTTACTAACTTTTATATCGGTGTTGGGTAATGTTGTGTATTTCATTTTTTCTTTAAGGTTCAAAGTTGCAAAGAGGCAAAGTTACAAAGGGATTTTTCAAATCTGGATTTGAAAAAGGTTAAAAAAAGTACAAGATTTTTTCGATCTCTCCTGCAAGGTTTCCAAAACCTAGTAGGTGTTTCTATTGTTACAAACGAACTTATACCTACAAGGTTTTGGAAACCTTGCAGGAAAGCAAAAAGGGTCCAAAGTAAAATTTGAACCCTTTTTTAAAATCTTAGTAGCTTAGTATCTTAGTCTCTTTAAAGAGTTTAAACCTACAAGGTTTTGAAAACCTTGCAGGAAAGCAAAAAGGCTCAAAAGTAAAAACCTTTGAGCCTTTGTCACTTTGTATCTTTGTATCTTTGAAACTTTAGTTAATGCTATTAAGCATCTCCGCAATTTCATCCAATCTTGGAGTAAGGATGATTTCGATTCTTCTGTTTTTCGCTTTTCCTTCTGGAGTTGCGTTGCTCGCTAAAGGAGAAAATTCGCTACGTCCCGCTGCAGTTAATTTTTGTTTGTTGATTTTTGGGTTCTCGCTCAAAATCGCTACGATTGCAGTTGCTCTTTTAGTCGATAAATCCCAGTTGTTTGCAATTGGTCCAGAACCAGCATACGGATCATCATCTGTATGTCCTTCAATCAAAACAGAAAGATCAGGATTGTCACCCAAAACTTTTCCAAGTTCTACGACTGCTTTTCTTCCTTCTGCTCCTACAGCCCAGCTTCCTGAATTAAAAAGTAATTTATTTTCCATAGAAACATATACTTTTCCGTTTTTATGTTCAACTGTTAAACCTTTACCTTCAAAACCTGTTAATGCTTTAGATAAAGTTTCTTTCAGTTTACGCATTGCTTCTTCTTTAGCCGCAATCATATCTTCTAATTCTTTCAGACGATTTGCCGTTTTGTCCAAACGAGCTTGTTCGTCTGCAAGCGCTTTACCTTTTGCTTCTAACTGTGCTAGCAATTCACGGTTTTTAGCCAAGTTTTTTTCTAATGCATCGTTGCTGTTTTTCTCTAATGCATTATAAGAATCTTGCAATACTTTGTATTTTTTCTGCTCAGCAGCAAGATCAGCCTTTTGTTTTGCCAAATCATCTTTTGTGCTGGCCAAATCTTTCGTCAATTTATCACGGTCTAATTCTAACTGATTTTTAGCTTTTTTCAAATCAGCATTTTCGTCAGCGATAGAACGGTTTTCTTTTTTTAGATCTGAATACTTGTTTTCAAGATCATTGTAAATCTTTTTGGATACGCAAGAAGTTGCAGACAAAGCTAAAACTACTAATCCGATGGAGGCTTTTTTAATCATTTTTACTTGGTTTATTTTTGGGGCGTTTATTAATTCTAGATCTTTTTTAAAAAATTCAAATTCCACATTTGGAAATTTTTATTCAAAACTTGACTTTTTTAAATCACATTTTACTTTACAAGAACAATACCAAAGTTTACTCTATTTCTACTAAAATCGGGCAATGATCAGAATGCATAGCGTCTGGAAGAATTACCGCACGTTTTAATCTGTTTTCTAAAGAATTACTCACCAGATTGTAATCGATTCTCCAACCTTTGTTATTTCCTCTTGCTCCTGCACGGTAACTCCACCACGAATAATGATGAGGCTCTTTGTTAAAATGACGGAAACTATCAATAAAACCAGATTTCATAAAAGCATCAAGCCAAGCACGTTCTGCCGGAAGAAATCCGGAAACCGTTTTATTGCGAACCGGATCGTGAATATCGATTGCTTCGTGGCAAATGTTGTAATCACCGCAGATAATCAAGTTCGGAATCGTAGTTTTTAATTCATCGATATAAGTTTGAAAATCATCCATAAACATAAACTTATGATCCAGTCTTTCAATGTTGGTTCCAGACGGGAGATACAAACTCATTACCGAGAAATCATCAAAATCGGCACGCAGGTTTCGCCCCTCAAAATCCATATGATGAATTCCAGTTCCGTAAACTATATTGTTTGGTTTTGTCTTAGATAGAATGGCTACGCCACTATATCCTTTTTTTGTTGCTGGATAATAATATTGAAACGGATAGCCCGCAGCCGTAATATCATCTACAGGAATTTGATCCTGAGTTGCTTTTATTTCCTGAAGACAGATTACATCAGGATTTGCTTGCTGCAACCATTCGATAAATCCTTTGTTTATGGCCGCACGAATTCCGTTAACATTATAAGAAATAATTTTCATTAGAGATTTTTTTTTAGGATTTCAAATGTAATAAAAAAGTGCAAAGTTTATCTTGGAAACAATGAAAAGTAGACTTTTTTGTTATCTTTGTTCGCTGTTCGAATAAATAAAAATAGTACATGGGTTTAGTTACCGCGAAAGAAGTTGCAAAGGCAATAAATGTTGAAAAGTACGGAGTTTTCGGTACCTTTTCTGGCTGGATTCTTATGAAGGTTCTTAAGATCTCTACCCTTAATAAAATTTACGATCGTAATAAACATCTAGAAGATCTTGCTTTTTTGAACGGAATTTTGGACGAAATGGAAATTAAGTTTGAAATCCCAGAAGAAGATTTGAAACGACTGCCAAAAGACGGTGCTTATATTACCATTTCCAATCATCCACTTGGAGGAATAGACGGAATTTTATTGTTGAAATTAATGCTTGAAAGAGAGCCGAATTTCAAAATCATTGCCAACTTCTTATTGCATAGAATTGTTCCAATGAAAAAATACATCATGCCAGTAAATCCTTTTGAAAATCATAAGGATGCAAAATCTAGCGTGATCGGCATCAAGGAAACCTTACGCCACTTAAGCGACGGGAAACCGCTTGGGATTTTTCCTGCTGGAGAAGTTTCAACCTATAAAGACGGAAAACTTGTAGTAGACAGACCTTGGGAAGAAGGAGCAATCAAACTGATTCGTAAAGCAAAAGTTCCCGTTGTACCGATTTACTTTCACGCCAAAAACAGTAAATTGTTCTATTGGCTTTCTAAAATTGACGATACTTTAAGAACTGCAAAACTTCCTTCAGAGCTTTTAACACAGAAAGACCGTGTAATCAAGGTTCGTATTGGAAAACCAATTTCTGTAAGCGAACAAGATGAAATAGAATCTTTTGAAGAATATTCAGAATTTTTAAGAAAGAAAACCTATATGCTTGCCAATCCGTTTGAAAAAGACACCAAACTGATTGACACTGCTAGTCTTAAAATACCAAAAGCGCCTAAAAAAATCGTAACGCCTGCCAACGAATCCAAAATGATCGATGAAGTTCAGGCACTAAGAGACAATGATTCTCGTTTTTTACAAAGCAAAAACTATGAGGTCTTTTTTGCCGACGCCAAATCGATTCCCAATATTCTGCACGAAATTGGTCGCCTACGCGAAATCACTTTCCGCGAGGTTGGTGAGGGAACTAATGAATCTATCGACTTAGACCAATACGATCAATATTATCACCATATGTTTTTATGGGATGATGAAACCAAAAAAATTGCGGGAGCCTACCGCATGGGATTAGGTTCTGAGATTTATCCGAAATACGGAATTGAAGGTTTTTATCTGACCGATCTTTTTAGATTTGAGCCAGAACTTCATGACATGATGCATAAATCAATCGAAATGGGACGTGCTTTTATTACTCGTGAATATCAGCAAAAACCAATGCCTTTGTTTTTGTTGTGGAAAGGAATTATTCATACCACCTTGCGTCATCCTGAACACAAATATTTGGTTGGAGGAGTAAGCATCAGTAATCAGTTTTCTGATTTCTCTAAATCGTTAATGATTGAGTTCATGAAATCAAACTATTACGATCCGTATATTGCACAATACATTCATCCGAAAAAAGCATATAAAGTCAAACTGAAAGACGCTGACAAGGATTTTATTTTTGATGAAGCCGAATCTGATTTGAATAAATTCGATAAAATTATTGACGAACTGGAACCTGGGAATTTACGTCTGCCAGTTTTAATCAAAAAATACATCAAACAAAATGCACGTGTAGTTGCTTTTAACGTTGATCCGCTTTTCAATAATGCTATCGACGGTTTAATGTACATTCGAATTGCAGATATCCCAGAAAGCACAATGAAACCTGTTATCGAAGAATTTCAGATTGAATTGGAAAAGAAATTATCTGAGAAAGAAGACTAATTAAAGTATCATAAATAACAAATCCCATTCATAAAATGTAAAATGAATGGGATTTTTGATTTATAAAGCATTAATTATGAATTAATTTTAGGATCTGCTCCATATTGGTTTGGTCCTTTATCTCCTTCAATCGTCAGCAAATAAATATTGTAAAGCGGAATCAAAATATACCACCATTCTTTATTTATATCGTGCATTCTTCTAACTGCAACACCAAGTCCCGGAAGCAGTGTAGCAAGAGAATAAATATTGCCAATTATGGCTAATTTTGGCGAAATCAATGCTGTTACAAAACCTAATACCACAGCAATAATAAGGTTAACTAAGAAAAACATCCAATACTCTTGTCTTCTAGCTCTTCCTTTAAAATTTAGATAGTTTTCAAAAACTACTTTTTTGTACATTTCAATCATAATAATTTAGTCTTTTAATTTTATTTCCTACTCTTAAGGATTTTCAGTTACTCCTTTTTTAAAATTTATCTTAAAAAAGGCAACATTACGACGTTTAAAAACCAAAAAAAATCCCTAAACGACGTTTTTATAACAGAAAAAGACATTTTAATACAATTGAAATCAAAAAAAAATGAGCCAAAAAAAAATCCTGTTCAGCCGAATAGGATTTTATTTATCTAGAACCAGATTGATTGGTGGAGTATGTCATCAAATGAATTATTCTTCACAAAAAGCACTAATCGGACCACGTGATAAAAAGCTAGAAAATAAGCTAGTTTGTAGGCTAGTTTTCTGTTAAACATGAGTTTGGTAAAATATTCTTTTTTGGTGATTAATTCAGTAATAAGCACAACAATTGTAGTTGCGCAGAATAGTATTACGAAAGGTCCCAAAATATGATAACTCAAAGATTTGTATAGGTCGCCTTCGTAAAAGTAGACCAGTGACTTGGTAATGCCACAACCCGGACACGGAAAACCGGTCACCATTTTGAAAGGACACAAAGACTGATCGGTTTCTAAATGATGGTCGTGATTGTCGAGCATTAAAAAAAACGGAACTATCAGTGTGATTAACGCACCGATAATTCCGTAAATTTTACGTGTTGTTCGTTTATTATTTGTAAAGTCTGTTGATATCACCCTGAACGATCATAGCGGCTGCCATTGGGAAAAAGAAACCTAAAACGATTAATAAAACTGACTGGTCTTTTTGAAGCTCTCCTGTTCTTCTGTACACTTCAGGCAAAGCTTCTTTTCCTGCCAAATAGTAAAAGTAAATATTTACAGGCATACAACATCCTGCAAAAATCGCAATTGGCTGCGAGATTACTTCTCTTCCTGCAACTGCGTTAAAAACTTCTGAAACTTTAATGTTCCAGTAAATCAGATACAATCCGCAGGTTAAAAAACTAAAAAGCAAAACCATTACTGGATCAACTTTAAATTCTGGTATCGGATTATTAGATGTTTCTTTTAATTCCATTTTATTATTTTGATGATTATGTTAATTACCTACTCTTTTCAGGATTTTCGGTCTCTCCTTAAATTTAAAGAATCAGAATGCTATTAAAACCAGCCTCTATGATTTCTCTGATATGTATTATAAAAATCTTCGTCTGATTTGGTTAAGTAAATTATGCCTTCTATGAGCCCGATAATCCCACCGATACCAAAAAGCAAACCCAAAACAAGCTGAATGACTCCTTCTTTGGTATAACCCAGATAAAATTTATGAATGCCAAGATATCCTAAAAGGATCGCTAAAATTCCAGCTACAACTTTCTTATTTTCCTCACGATAGTTCTGAGGACTGTTCCAGTTTTCTGTTTTAGTATTTTCCATGATTTTTATTTTTTTATAAATTAATGTAATTCGGCGTTTCCGATTTCCTTAATTTCATCAGCGATATTTTTTGGATCATGACCGTATTGATTCGATCCATAATCGCCGTCTGTAACCAGTAAAACCAAAAGCCAGATTCCGCCAATAAAAGGAATAAGCGATATGAAATAAAACCAGCCGCTTTTGCCCACATCATGCAACCTTCTGACCACAACACCCAATGCAGGTAAAATAGTTGCCAAACAATAAAGCATATATGCAAAATTACCTATCAATACCCCCGATAATACATCACCTAAAACAGCTCCAATTATTGCCGCAACAATAAAAATTGAAATCATTATCACAAACTGCGCAAGGATAAAATACCAGTATTCGCTTCGGCGTGCACGACCTTTAAAATTTGCATAGTTTTCAAAAACAACCTTTTTGTAATATTCGACCATAGTTTACATTAGTTAAATTATGCCTACTCTTTTGGGATTTTCAGCCTCTCCTTTTTTTAAAATTTTGTTAAAATTCGTGAACAATATTAAAAAAAAATTAGATCAAAAACTAGATGCCCAACTATTTTTTGAAGAAAAAGCTTGTTATTTCAAACTAAATTGTACTTCATCCAAAAAACAGAACCTAATTCTAAAAATTATTAATTAAATCTAAATAAACGTTTTTAATCTTATCCACTATAACCTGAGCAAGACGCTCGTGGCTTTCGAAAGTCCAGCCTGCGATGTGGGGAGTAAGTAAAACATTTTGAGCTTCTAGAAGATATTGAAAAGCTTCTGGCGTGTTTTTATCTTGAAAAAGCGTTTCAAACGAAAGTTTCTCATACTCCAAAACATCCAAACCTGCGCCTAGTACTTTTTTTTGTTTCATGGCTTCGACTAAATCAGCTGTAACTATGTTTTTGCCGCGAGAAGTATTGATAATCCAAATTGGCTTTTTAAACGCATTTATAAAATTGCTGTCGACCATTTTGTCTGTTTGCGGTGTCCAAGGAAGGTGAAGGCTTAAAACATCTGTTTTTTCACGTAATTCATCTATCGAAACTTGTCTAGCATTTTCATCTCCAACATGCTGCAAAATATCGTAACACAAAACCTCTGTATCAAAGCCTCTCAATTTTTTAGCGAAAGCTTTTCCCATATTTCCATACCCAATAATTCCGACCGTTTTACCATCGAGCTCATGCCCGCGATTGCTTTCGCGATTCCACTGACCAGACTTGACTTCGGCATCAGCCTTATTCAGGTTATTGAAAAGAGACAAAATAACGCCAAGCGAATGTTCTGCAACAGCGTTGCGATTACCTTCTGGAGCAGCAATAAGATGAATTCCTTTCGACTCTGCGTACTCACAATCAATACTTTCCAAACCCGCTCCAACTCTTGCAATAAATTGCAACTTTGTTGCCTTTTCTAGAAATCCCTTATCGATCTTGAAACGACTACGAATTACGATGCCATTATAGTCTTGGATTTTTGATTCTATCTCTTCCTTAGAAGATTTGAAATCGGCGTGATTCTCGAAACCCGCTTCCTCCAATTGATTCCATAAAATCGGATTATTACTGTCGATATGAAGAATTTTTATGCTCATTTTTATTGAATTTTAAATTACAAAAATACAGCAAATGTTTAAGCTTTTTTGATTTAATCTCGCCAACCATCATCATCAAAATAATAACCAGTAAACGGCGTCTTTTGCGCCTCTTCGGCAAATCCTTTTTTTATTTGTTAGTTTTTTCTAACTTTGAAAGAATGCTGTATTCTTTTTAAAATCTTCCAGAATGAAACTAACCAAGACTTTTAAAGCCTTTTTTGAAAACGAAAAATCGGGAGGACTTTTATTATTATTTGTAACAATAATATCTCTGTATGCCGCCAATTCAGCACACGCAGTACAATACATTTCATTTTGGGAAAAAGATTTAGGAGGTCATCCTATTACACACTGGATCAATGATGGCTTGATGACTATTTTCTTTTTGCTGATTGGCCTTGAGCTCGAGCGCGAAATCTATCATGGCGAATTATCTAGCATCAAAAATGCATCGTTACCCATAATGGCTGCTTTTGGCGGAATGCTGGTTCCTGCCGCTACTTATCTGGCTTTTAATTTTGGACTTCCCACTCAAAAAGGTGCCGGAATCCCGATGGCTACTGATATTGCTTTTGCAATTGGCATATTATCCTTGGTAGGAAATAAAGTTCCAGCCTCGCTCAAGGTTTTTCTGACTGCGCTTGCCGTAATAGACGATTTAGGTGCTATAATTGTAATTGCTGTTTTTTACACCAGTTCGATTTCATTTTTAAACCTTGCAATTGCTTTACTCATTTGGGGCTTTTTATTTGTCTTAAATCGAATTAAAATACACAACTTGATTCCGTATCTCATTGGAGGCGGCTTTATGTGGTATTTCATGTTGAATTCTGGAATTCACGCGACTATAACTGGGGTTATACTGGCATTTGTTATTCCGTTTGGAGATGGAAGCGAAAAGTCGGCCTCATATAAACTGCAGCATTTCTTGCATGCACCTGTTGCTTTTATAATTCTTCCCCTATTTGCTATTGCCAATACGTGTATTGCGATTGCACCAAACTGGCATGAAGGTTTGAATAATCCGAACGCGTTCGGAATTGTTTTGGGACTTACTATCGGGAAACCGCTTGGAATTTTATTATTCTCTTCTATTGGAGTCAGCGCAGGCTTGTGCGCTTTGCCCAAAAACCTGAAATGGGCTCATATTTTAGGCGCCGGAATGCTTGCTGGAATTGGTTTTACAATGTCTATCTTTATAACGCTTCTGGCTTTTAAAGACCCTCAAACGATTCTCTATTCAAAAATATCAATTCTGATAGCTTCTGTAATTTCAGGCATGCTCGGATTTGCTTATTTAAAGTTTATATTGTCAGAAAAAAAGGCTTAATATGAAAACGTATTTAATCTGTTGCGTATTATTCATTTACATCATTTCATCTTGCAACACTAAAAAACCAGAGCCGGTAACCGAACAAAACATACCGAAAGCTAAAGTTATTCTTGAGAAAAAAGGAAATGAATCTATAGAAGGCGTATACGAAACCAAAACAGATAATACTGATGGACAATGCAAAATCACTTTGCTCTTAAACCAAAACACAAAACGGCTATTCTTATATTCTAAAAACTGAAAAAAGAGAACTAAAAGGCATCGCTAATTTTACCATCGAAAAATCTGGAGAGCAGCTTCTAATGCTTGAAGGCATACAATGGGACGAATACGAAGGCGACATCAGTAATGAAGAAGAAAATGACACCATATCTCAGACCAAGGAAATAGAAATTCCAGTTGGTATTGGCGCGAGTTATGTCAGAGACACGCTCACAATTCAGAATTATGGCAATTCTATGAATTCTTACATGAAAATTTCAGAATGCGGATTGAAATATATACAGCTTATTAAAAAGGGAAATTCCAATTGAAAACCCACAATTGCTTGGGCAGTTGATTGTTGTTCCTCAATATGACAAAACATAGCTTATATTTCAAAAACAAAAAAAATCCCAAACCCCACTAAAATTGGACCCGAGCGTTAGCGAACAGGCGAAGCAATTTGGAATTTAGACTATTGGAATTTCTTAAAACTTATCCCTTGATTTGCTTCAAAGAAGTCTTGATTCCTTTTATTAATGAAGAACTAAAACCATTATGTTCCATTTCATTTAAACCTACAATTGTACAGCCCTGCGGTGTTGTGACACGGTCGATAAGCTGTTCTGGATGCACTTTCTCTTCCAACAACATTTGAGCTGCACCTTTTACCGTTTGGGCAGCAATAGCAAGAGCTGTCTGCGAATCAAAACCAATTTCGATTCCTGCCTGCATAGAAGCTCTTACATAACGCAACGCATATGCAGTACCACATGCGCCGAGAACCGTAGCCGCGTCCATGAGTTTTTCGTCTATAACCGGAGCCGTTCCTAAATCCTGAAACAAGTCGACAATTGGCGATGCGTTTTCTTTATATTTTTCTGGGAAAGAAATACAAGTTGCAGATTCACCAAACTGCGCAGCAATATTTGGCATAATGCGAACAACAGGATATCCAAAATTTGTCTTTTCCTGAAGCATCTCCAAAGACAATCCGCTTACTGCCGAGGCAATGGTTTTGTTTTGGATAACTGGCAGTATTTCGGACAAAACAGTATCTACTTGATACGGTTTTATTGTTAAAACAATTACGTCTGCCTCCTGAATATTGTGTTTGTTATCGTTAGAAACCGTGATTCCGTATTCCGATAAATATTGAATACTTGCGGTATTTCTTCTAGTAACGGTAACTTGATTGTTTTTCGAAAATTTAGCGATTCCCAAGGCAATAGAAACCCCAAGGTTTCCTCCTCCAATAATGTGTACTTTCATTCTCTCTTGGTTTGAATTTATGATGGCTGCTTAACAGTATATTTTCCGCCTGTAAATTACGGAGATTTTAGAAATTTAAAATCACTGCGATTCGCCAATTTGTGGCAAAAATCTAAAATCCGAGAATTAAATTCGCTACTGCAAAGTAAAGCATAATACCAAACACGTCATTGGTCGTTGTGATAAACGGGCCTGTAGCAATTGCGGGATCAATTTTGTTTTTATTGAGGAAAAGCGGCACCAAAGTTCCCAATGTTGCAGCAAAAAGAATGACTACAATCATTGAAATCGAAATGGCAAATCCGACCAAATATTGTTGATACATAATAGAATGATATCCCAATAAAAGCAACGAGATGATGCTTCCTGAAATCATAGAAACGGTGATTTCTTTAGTAAAATAACCTCTACTGAAATCTTTCAAAGTTCCGTTTGCCAAACCTTGTACAACGATAGCCGAAGCCTGAACCCCGATATTTCCAGCAGTTGCAGAAAGCAATGGTACGAAAATGATTAAAGTTGAATGTTTCTGAAAAGTGCCTTCGTTGCCTTTAAGCACAAAAGAAGCTACAATTTCGATTACCATTCCGATTAAAAGCCACGGCAGACGCGCTTTTGTCAGTTCGTAAACGCTGTCATTAGATTCAACGTCTTGCGTAATACCGGCCGCTAACTGGTAATCTTTATCTGCTTCTTCTTTGATTACATCAACGATATCATCGATGGTAATTCTTCCAACTAATCGACCTAACTCATCAACAACGGGAATAGCCTCTAAGTCATATTTCTGCATGATACGGGCTACTTCTACATCTTCCGTATCAACATTTACAAAATTTAATTTTCGGATATAAACTTCTCCAATCTGAGTTTTCGTAGAAGAAGTTAGCAAGTCTTTAAGAGAAAGTCTCCCTTTTAGTCGGTTTTCATCATCGACCACGTAAATAGAATGCACTCTAGACACATTTTCTGCCTGAATACGCATTTCTTTTACACAGGTCAATACATTCCAGTTTTCATTTACTTTTACAAGCTCCTTCCCCATCAAACCACCGGCGGTATTTTCGTCGTAACGCAAAAGATCAACGATGTCTTTGGCATGCTCAACATCGACAAGCTCAGAGATAACTTCTGCTTTTATTTCCTGCGAAAGTTCTGCGATAATGTCGGCAGCATCGTTGGTTTCAAGCTCATCAAGCTCTTCTGCAATTTCTTTTGGTGAAAGTCGGCTTAGGATATTCTCACGCAAATCTTCTTCCAGTTCCAGAAGAATCTCGGCGGTTTTATCACTATCTAAAACCTTGAAGATATAGGTTGCTTCGTCGAAATCCAGTTCTTCCAGGATTTCTGCAATATCAGCATGGTGAAGATCATTAAGCAAAACCTCAAGCTCGTTGTCGTTTTTCTTATTGATTAGCTCTTCTAGCTGGTGTATAAACTCTTTACTAACTTTGAACTCCATCGGTTTCTATTTTTTGAGTTAGTGCAATAAATTCATCAACGCTAAGCTGTTCCGGACGTTTATCAAAGATAGTGTCTTCTCGCAATTGATCTGATAAATTTAATGTTTTCAAACTGTTACGTAATGTTTTTCGTCTCTGCTGAAAAGCGGTTTTTACTACTGTAAAAAATAACTTTTCGCTGCAAGGAAGACTGTAATCTTCCTTTCGGGTCATTCTCATCACACCCGATTTCACCTTGGGCGGAGGAATAAAAACGTTTTCATCAACCGTAAACAGATACTCTGTATCATAGAAAGCCTGAGCTAAAACTGATAGTATTCCGTAGGTTTTCGAGCCTTTCTTTTCACAGATACGCTCGGCTACTTCTTTCTGAAACATTCCTGAAAATTCTGGAATCTGGTGTTTTAAATCTAATGTTCTAAAAACAATCTGAGAAGAAATATTATACGGAAAGTTGCCAATTATAGCAAACTGTTTGTCTTGGTAAACTTCATTTATATTATACTTCAGGAAATCCTGAGAAATAATTTTGTCTTTTAATTTTGGATAATGTGCATCCAGATACGCTACAGATTCTGTATCAATCTCAATAACGTGTGTATTGATTGGCTTTTCAAGTAAATATTTAGTAAGCACACCCATTCCTGGCCCTATTTCTAAAACCTCATCATATCCTTTAAGAGTCAAAGTATCTGCAATAGCTTTTGCGACGCTTTCGTCTTTAAGGAAGTGCTGTCCTAAATGTTTTTTTGCTTTTACTTTTTCCATTTCATTTCTTGTTTGCCACGAGGCTGCAAAAGTATTCTTTTTACTGTAAAGGCACTATGTTTCTTTATCTTTTTTTGCCACTAAGGCTCGAAGGCACAAAGTTTTATTTTTTATTTATTTCACGTAGTTGTTGAACGTCAAATAAATCTTTAGCTCGATTTGCTTTAATCTTACTTGTAATTAAATCTTCTAAAGACAAAACATTCCATTTTAAAAATGTTTTTCCATTTACAGTAACTTCCTCACTATCATTATAAGCTTCTTCAAAACTTTTATTCACTGAAAACTTTGTTATAAGCTCTAAGTCTAAATCAGCAGGAGAAAACTTTATTGATATATTTTGTTGTTGTTGCTTTACATTGTTAGGAAAATCATCAATTTCATACCCCATTTCATTAAAAACCAATACTAACTTTTTAAAATTTTCTTCTGTAGTTTCAATCCAAAAATCAACATCAGCCGAATGTCTTTGGTAACCATGGAAATTAACTGCTCCTCCACCAACCATAAGCATCCGAACATTATACTTTGCTGACAATGCAATAAATTCATCAATATTTTGGTCCCAAAGCTTTGACATACTATTTTGATTTTATAACAATAAGAAAATTATCTTTATTTTTATCAATTTTATTTTTTACGGGAAATGCACTTATACGCTCGCTTAAACGTAAAAAACTATAGAATCTTTCAACTTTAGGCAAGCTTAAAAAATCCTCCTGTTGTCGTTTATTACTTTCTTCTTTAGTTTGAAAACGTATTTCCATAATAATTTAAATTAAATTGAAAACTAAAAAATTAATGCTCTGAAATAACTTCCAATTCTGTTCTGAAAGAAAGCATTTTATCTGCAAATAATCCTAATGCTTCTCTGTGAAATTCCGGTTCATCTTCGATATAAAACTTCTCCAGCGTTTCTTTGCTGTCTGTTACATACTGAGTCGAATAGGTAATGCCACCCATTTCTTCTTCTACCAAAACTTTTACTATTCTCGCCGAAGAAAATTTGTTAGTTGCCAAAATTTCTGGTATGTGTTTTTCTTGCATCCATTTTAACCATTGGTCGTGAACGCTTTCGTGTATATTGGTGGTAACGTTGTAAATAATCATTTTTTTTCTAAGGTTCTGAGATGCTAAGATTCTAAGGTTCTGAGTTTTCTTTTCTGAAACTTAAAATTCAATTCTCCTATTACTAATTCTTTTTTTGGAATTTGGAATTTAAAATATTGGAATTTTATAAATTCTTATCCCCTCTTAACTCTCGGTATTTTTTTCTGGCATCGACGAAGTAAATACTGTCCTGATGGTTAAAAATTACCTTTTCATATAATGGTTTTGCCTTTTCGGTGTCTTTTAGTTCGTCGTTATAGATTTCTGCTGAGAAAAACAGTGCTTCGTCCACATAAATTCCGTCACTGTGATGGTCGATGATCTGTTGATATTGGCTTAAAGCCGAAGCAAAATCCTTCTGACTTTCGTAAACTTTTCCTAATCGCAATAACGTTACTGCTTCTATTTCTTGTCCTTTAAAGCTTTTGAGAATATTCTGAAACTGCTCAATTGCTTCTGATTTTTTATTTTGGTAAATGAGAAAATCTCCTTTTGCAAACTGTTTCAAAGCAGTTTGAGTTGAATCTGCTGCTGTATTATCATTAATTAAAAGAAAATATTCTAAGGCATCATTGGCTATCAATTGCGTGTTTGCTGCTTTTAACTCTTTAAACTGCTTATTTGCCCATTCAAAATCGCCTTTGTAGTAACTTGTTTTCGCCGCTTTCAAACTGGCTTCGTGCGACATGACATCATTTTTCAAGTCGAGTTGAATCTGAGAATAATAAATCAGTGCCTGGTTGAATTTTTCTTCTAAAAGCAGAATATCGGCCAATTCCATCTTAGCGTCGGCTTTTTGATATTCGTTTAGATTTAATTCTAAAGCTTTTTTGACTACAGCTTTTCCTTCTTCTGTTTTTTTCAAATTAAAAGCTAGAAAATGCGCCTGAATCAACTGCAAAGATAAGGTAAAGGGACTAATTTCGTAAGTAGCCAGCAATTGTTGCAATTCCTGACCGATTGCCGGATAGTCTTTTTCTGCCGCTTTATCAATTTTGATTTCCATCAAATAAGCATTCGACTGAATCAATAAATCTAAATCTTTAGTGTTTTGAAGTATAAAATTTAGAATCTCAGCAGCCGTTTCGTCGTCATCGTCATTCATCGCAAACTGACTTAGATTGACGATGCTCATTAATGATTCGGGTTCGCGTTTGTAAATGGCTTTTTCCTGAATAAATGCTTTTCCGAATTCTTTCTGCTGTACGTAAAACCAGCTTAGATAGTGATTCCAATATACATCTTGGTCTTTTTGAGTTTTTAGAATCAACGCTTTTCGCATTGCGTCTTTAAAAGCTGTATTATCGGTTTCTCCATTCATAAAACGCGAAAGCTGCGTCTGAATCAGATTAGTATTCTGTGGATTTTTAAACGATTCTGCCAGAAGCAAATCAATCATCAAATCGGTTTTGCCCAATTGCCCATAAAGCATTCCAATCTGGAAATTGAAATTATAGTTAGGCTGTATTTCCATTGCTGCCTGATATGCTTTTAACGCATATTCCAGCAATACTTTTTTCTCAAAAGAACTTGCAATTCCGTACACATCATTCGGATTCGTCTTAATTTTGGCAATTGCTTCTTCGTAGTATTTTTTGGCTTTTGATTCGTTTTTCTGAAGCTGGAAGTTATAGCCTAATTCTACCAGAAACACACCTTGTTTATAACGATTGTAACGGTCTTGGATTGCTTTTTCGGCATTTTCAAATTGTTGCAATTGCTGATAACAATCGACAGTTCTTAAAAAATACTGGGTATTGGAAGGAGCGCTTCTTAAAAGTCCTTCGTAACTGATTTTTGCTTTTTCAAAATCACCTTTATCATAATAATATTGCGCCAGTTGCTCGTTTTGTCCAAATGCAAAACCAGAACACATTAAAACGATACATATCAATATGTTTTTCATATTGCAGTTTTTAAAGTTGACATTTTCAATCGTAGTTTTAGAATAAAACTGTCTTATGAAAATTTAATACTCGTCGTTCTTTTGATTTCCAAATAATCAGAACCAAACCAATTACTATAAACGGAATACTTAAAATCTGTCCCATGTTAATCAGCATATTGTTCTCAAAGGCTTCTTGATTTTCTTTGAAAAATTCAATTATAAATCGGGCTGAGAATAATAAAGTTAAGAAACTTCCAAAAATTAAACCTTGTGCATTTCTAATTTTCTCTGATTTATACATATAAAACAGAACTATGAAAATCGCTACATAAGCAAAAGCTTCATACAATTGCGTAGGATGCCTCGGAATTAAATCGTCTCTTTCAAATACAACTCCCCAATTTCCGTTGGTTGGTTTTCCGTAGATTTCAGAATTCATAAAATTACCCATTCTGATAAATGCTCCAGTTACAGGAACTGCAACCGCCATTTTATCCAAAAGTCCCAGAAATTGTACTTTATATCTTCTGCAATATAAAATCATTGCAGCAATTACACCTATAGAACCTCCGTGGCTTGCCAATCCTTGATAACCCACAAATTGATAAACACCTTTTATTTTCTGAATAGGCAAAAGAATTTCTATTGGATGTTTGAAGAAATATTCAGGTTCGTAGAATAGGCAATGTCCAAGTCGCGCACCCAAAACGGTTCCGACAATAACATAAATCAGCAAAGTATCGAGATTGTCTAAGGAAAGATTCTCCTTTTTGTAAATATTTCTAACAATATAAAAGCCCAGAAGAAGTCCGCAGGCAAAAAGAGCTCCGTAATATTTTAAAGGAAAACTATCTGTGATCCAAAAAATAACGGGATCAACGTTCCAGTTTAAAATTCCATTTTTCATGCTCTGTATTTTTAATTTTTATTCCAATTAAGAAAACCTAACAGGTTTTAAAAACCTGTTAGGTTTGTAATATTTCAGAACTAAAAACTAGTTTATAATATCAAATCCGCAGTAAGGACGTAAAACTTCAGGAATTACGATTCCTTCTGGAGTTTGGTAATTTTCTATAATTCCGGCCAAAACTCTTGGAAGTGCTAATGAACTTCCGTTAAGTGTATGCGCCAATTGATTTTTTCCGTCTTTGTCTTTGAAACGTAATTTCAAGCGGTTTGCCTGGAAAGTTTCAAAGTTAGAAACAGAACTGATTTCTAACCAGCGGTCTTGTGCTGTAGAAAACACTTCGAAATCGTAAGTCAAAGCAGAGGTGAACCCCATATCGCCTCCGCAAAGACGTAAAACTCTGTAAGGTAATTTTAATTCTTTTAAAATATCTTTTACATGTTCTACCATTCCGTCTAATGCAGCATAAGAATTATCTGGATGCTCGATACGAACGATTTCTACTTTATCAAACTGGTGCAAACGGTTTAAGCCTCGTACGTGCGCTCCGTAAGAACCTGCTTCACGACGGAAACATGGCGTATAGGCAGTTTGTAAAACCGGCAATTCGCTTTCGCTTAAAATAACATCACGGAACAAATTGGTTACCGGAACCTCAGCCGTTGGAATCAAATATAAATCGTCAACTCCAGCGTGGTACATCTGCCCTTCCTTGTCTGGCAATTGTCCTGTTCCGTAACCAGAAGCTTCGTTTACCAAATGCGGCACCTGAACTTCGTTGTATCCTGCAGCTGTATTTTTGTCTAAAAAGTAATTGATTAAAGCACGCTGTAACTTTGCGCCTTTTCCTTTATAAACAGGAAAACCAGCTCCTGTGATTTTTACACCCAATTCAAAATCGATAATATCGTATTTTTTTACCAACTCCCAGTGTGGCTGTGCGCCTTCGTGTAAAACTGGAATATCTCCTTCCTGGAAAACATTCAAATTATCGTCTGGAGTTTTTCCTTCAGGAACAATGTCAGCCGGAAGGTTTGGTAAAGTGTATAATTTATTGGTTAACTCAACAGCCAAAGCTTCTGCTTTTTCGCCAAGTTCTTTGCTTTTTTCTTTTAGTGAAACGGTCTTTTCTTTTAAGATTGCTGCTTTAGCTTTCTCTCCTGCTTTCATCAATTCACCAATATCTTTGGACAATTTATTAGATTCTGATAAAGTATTGTCTAATTCCACCTGTGCGGCACGACGATTTTCGTCTAATTGAACCACCTCTTCCACAACGCTTTTAGCATCGATATTTCGTTTTGCTAAAGCTTTGATTACTTTCTCTTGATTTTCTCTAATAAATGCAATTTGTAACATAGCTTGGTTTTTATAACTATTGTATTTTTATAACGGAAGCAAATTTAAGGAAATGTTTGTTAACAATAGGTCAAAGTTTCTAATGAAAACCGAAATCTCTTCTAAACAGCAAAAGCACTCTAAAAGTGCTTTTTACTGATGTTTTAAAATTCATTTTATTTTAATCTAAAAAACGATGTCTGTCATCTCGGGCATACACATATTCTCTGCCATTAAAACGCAACTTTTCGAATTCTTTTTTGGTTTTGAGGTCGTTTTTTTCTTCTATACCGTTCTCCAGATCGGCTTCTATCGCTTCTTCATACGAAAACTGCTTGGTTACTAGCAAATCACAAAAGCCGTTTGTTTTTTGCTCAGAAAGACTAATTCCGGTTTCTAATGTTTCCAGCTGAAAAGTCCCGCTCCCGTTGGAGTCGCCGTTGGTAAGGCGAATTGGATATTCGTACAAAATTTTCTTTATTTCATTATCAGCCAACGCCAGAATGGTAAATTTTCGTTCAGAATACAAAACAATTCGACTGTTGGCACTGACCTCTGTGTAAAACGCTATGCCTTTCAGATTTTCATTGAGCGAAACCAGGTTTTTTAAAATATAAGTTTTAGAAACCCGAATGCCTTCGTTATCATAATATCCGAGATTATCGTCAAACTCTTCGGCGATTATGGTGCCGTCTTCTTTATCTACAAAAAGGTATTTACGCTGAAAATAATCTCCGAGTGCTTCCTCATTTTTAACACCGTGCTCCACAATGGTCACGACAAAAAAAGCAGTTTTTTCATTATAATCTATAGAACTCGATTCGTTTATTTTAATGTCGGAATATTTAACTTTAAGATTGTCGGCTACTTTTGAGAGCAGCTTTACATTCAATTCCTCAGAATAGTGAATTTCATCTGTATTTTTAAAAAGCAGTTTTTGTATGTTCTTATTACGGCCTGCATCCACTTCGTTTTGGGTCAGCAGCTCCCGATTAAGGTTTTGGGATTCGGTTAAGCTGTTTTCGATTTTGCCACAGGAAATTAAAAACATAAAAAATCCGCTCAGAAGAATTTGTTTTTTCATTAGCTTCAATTTGTTTTGGAAATTTACTCTTTCAAAATCCTAGTTAACTTATCCTGAAAGTTTTTCAAATATATAATTTTCTTACAAAAAAATACTAAAAATTCGATTTTTTTAAACTACTTTCTTAAATCAACATCTTTATTGGTATCGATTATCCTAAAAATCCTTTTTTAGTTCAAACAAACTTAAAATCTAGAATTATGAATTGTAGGTTGAAATTTGTTTTTACTAACTCAGTAAATCCAATAAAAATCAGCATTTTAAAAATATTTCTACTGAAAAAGTGTTTTTTCCGTTTTTAGTTTACTGCAAAGAAAAATGTTCAACTGGTTTCTCTATATTTGCCCATTAACATTTTTTATAAAGTTTAAACCTATGAAAAAAACTACTCTCTTAATTTTACTATTTGTTTCTGTGATTTTTTCAAGCTGTAATCAGCAGACTCTAGAAAGCTACAACAACACCATTGTTGCTTCTCATTCCACTTTGTTTGATGCCACCAATAACTTCTATGAAAAATGTGAGAGTTATATAGGAAAACCAGAATCTAAAAAAGACTTATTGAAACTGATCAAGGAAACCAAAGCAAAATTGATTGAAGGAAGAAAACCTGTTGAGGCTTTGACTCCGTTTAAAGACCATGGATTACGAGCTACAATGCTGGATATGTATACCAGCAGCGAGCAGTCAATGGATAGTTTTGCCGCCAACGCAGATGTGATTACAGGTTCTGACCTTGAAAAAGCAATGGTTTTATTTAAAGGAGAATATGATAGACTTAATGAACTTGATACGCTCATTAAAGAACTCCAAGTGCAATATGCGTATGACAACAAGGGTGAATTGAGATAATATCCAAAATATAAATGACTAGATTTATAGCGTAATGAGAATCGTATAGATTTTTATTACGCTATTCTCTTTTGATTTCGTGTCCTGTAAACTCTTCTAAAGCAGTAAACATCTCCTCAACCGAAAGCACTTCTGTATCGGGATGCGATTTTAGAAAAGCGGCATTTAAGGCGGTCAGGTTTTCATCTAAGTCAAAAAATGCATTATTATTTAAGCTATCTCGAAACGGATTTGGCCCATCAAATTTTGCCTTCAAGAATTTTGCTAGTTTGATATTGCTCTGCAGACGCACTTTTTTGCTCTGTTCCTGAAACAAAGCCAGATGTTTTTCGGCACCAATCAATGCCAATCCTTCTTCAATCAACTCGTTGAGTTCTTTATTCCAACCTGAATCATAAACAAATCTTGCAAAATTTCCTTCGGTATATTTAGAAGCGTAATAATCCAGATAATAACTCATCAGCGCATCTTCGTGAATTAAATCGTCATCAATTTTTTCTTCACGCATAAGATTGATTACCGAAATATTCGAATTTACAACATCTTGCGGATTTTCGCTATTTGCTGCCGTTTCTGAAATAATGATTCTGCCAAATTCCATTGAGTTCTTTTTAAAGGTTTTTTACATTGCAAATTTCGGAGAAATAATCGAGTATTATGCTAGGTTGCTCGAGTAAATGATACCTGATCTAAAGATGTTTTAGCAGTTTTAAAAAGCTTATACATTCTCAGCATTTCAAAACATAATTTTTTTTACAACTTCTTAAAATATTTTCTTAAAATCTGCGTTATGGTTGATTAAAGCCAATCGATCAGAATATCATTACCAACGCAACCATTTTGCAAAAACATATCTGTTTAAGTAAGAACTTGTATGTTCTAAAACCAAAACCAGCAACCATGAAACAGATTATTACTATTTTAAGCATATTGTTATTGCTCACAAGCTGCAGCAATGACGAACAAGAAGAGACTGCCGTAACATTTTCTGTTATAGCGCAGGATGACCAATTTAATGGCGATTATAAAAGTCCCAAAATAAATCTGTTAATCAATACTGAAGCTGAATGGAATACGCTGAAAGAAAAAATGAGCCATAACACTGTTTCCATCCTAAAAGAAACAGAAATTGATTTTACAAAATATCAGATTATAGCCGTTTTTGACGAAATCAGAATGAGCAGTGGTTATTCTATAGAAGTTACAAAAGTATACGAAAACGAAAATAGCCGATTTGTAAAGATTGAAAATTTTAATCCAGGCGGATTGAGTTCTGTAATTACGCAACCTTTTCAGATTATCAAAATTTCAAGGTCAGCCAAAACAGTTATTTTTGAGCAATAAAAAAAGTCGCATTGCGAATGCGACTTTTTTTACTATTTCTTAAACTCCTTATCTAATACTTGTTTTTGTTGTGGCGGAATACGTTTCTTTAAAAACAAAATCTGTCCCAGATGGCTCGATTGGTGTTCCATAACGTGAAACCAGCAATATTGATTGGTCATATCATATTTTAACTGAACTTCGGCAAACCATGCATCGTCTCTTTTCTTTAATTCTTCGATTGTTTTGGCTCTCACTTCGTTATAGATATCCAAATAATATTGAATATTGTGGCCTTTAAATTCGTCTCTTCCGCCTTGATCCAGATTTAAGGCTGTGTTCCATTTCTTTTTTTCTTCTTCATTAAATTCCCTGTTTTCAAAAGTAAAGACCTGGTAGTATTTTTCGGCTGCAGCCAAATGCATGACCAAAGCTCCAATTCGATTTGCCTCTTCGTCATGAAGATAATCGATTTCATATTGGCTCATATTTTTGACTGTTCTTTCTACTCGGGCTTTAAGATCTTCAAGCATCGAAATCATATCGCCAATTTTTGGAGAAGCTCCTTCGACACCTCCTATTTTTGCTTCTGGACGAGGCTTGATTCCATTTCCATCAAACAACAAACTGCTTTTTCCATCAACAGCCGATTTATCAGAAGAAATTTTATATTCTTTCACCTTAACAATAGCATCTTTTGAAGTTCCAAGGTTCCACTTCGGAATATCCCCATTTTGCACAGGAGTTTCAAAACTTGCATTTAAGATTGTTAAAGGTTCGAAAACACCCTTATCATTTTCAATCCATAACTGATATTTATCAAAATAGAATTTTCCGTTATTGATGCACAGACCTCCAAAACTTAACGATTTGGTGTTCTTGTCTATCGTCCCTTCAACAGTGTACGATTGCCATTCCTTAGATTTTATAGGCCTGTCCTGCATGTTATCAAAAAAACCTTCTTCTTCATTTTTTGTATCAACTCTTGCCCAGACGCCGGCCCAAGCTTTGGAATCAGAACTTTCTACTTTTACTGATGCAACGACTTTAAATTTTTTCTTGACCGAAGTCTGAATATCAATGGTTTGATTGAATGAAGTCCAATCACTGGAAATTATTTTCTGTGTTTGTGCGTAACTTACACCGAAAAACAAAAACAAAAGTGGTATTAGTATTTTTTTCATTTTTGGAAAATTAAAGTTGCAGTAAATGTAATTATTGTTTTTTAAGTAATAACCTACTTTTTGATAAAAAATTACACAAAAAAAACTGCATCCTTGTGAGATGCAGTTTTTTTTATTTTTCTCTTATACAGAAACTTAATTGGTTTTCATCGGAGGTAAATCAAACGCAACAGAATCGTGTTCGAAGTTATTTCTGTGACCTCCATCGCAGAACGGTTTGTTGTTAGATAATCCGCAGCGGCAAAGTCCAAGTGCTTGTCTTCCTTGTAAACCGTAAAGCGCTCCCTCTGGATCCATGATTTCAAAATCTCCTTCGATTTTAATAGATCCGTTTTTATTGATGATTAATTTCGTCTTGCTCATAATTTTGTTTTTTCGGCTGCAAAGATTGCGAAATATATTCTCATTTATAAGCGCGAAACGTAGTTTAAACTCGTTCTATTTTATATGGGATTTGCCGCTAAGGCGCTAAGACACAAAGTTTATTATTTCACGCAGATTTGGCAGATTTAATTTAAAAAATCCTAAAAATATCTGCTTAAATCTATTTAAATCTGCGTGAAAAACTTTTTTATCATACTATAATCTTTGTTGAGCTACTTGCGGAGATTTCTCCTTCGTCGAAATGACAATATTGCGAAAAAAAACTTTGCTTCTTAGCGCCTTCGTGGCAGGCAAAAAATTTACAGCGTCTTGTAAACAAAATTTCTAAACTTCACGCTACCTTTTCCAAAAGAACAAAGAGCAATTCTTAAACCCAAAAAACCGCTCAAGACATTATGATGGTATCCTGAAACTTCTAGAGAGTTTTCGATTTTCTTCCAGTCTTTTCCGTCAAGGCTGTAAAACATATCGACTGTGTTTTTGATGTTTTTTAGACGGAGAAAAACTTTTCTTTTATGTGTAGCTTTCTCTGTCACAAATTGCCAGCCTCTTAAATTTGCCAAAATGTTGCTTTGATCGGCTAAAATTCCCGAATAATATTTGTTATCATAAAATAGCACCAAACCTCCAGTCGCATCGCCTTCAATCTCCATTTCAACTTCAGCGGTGTAAGAATGTCCTCCCGGTACCACAACTAGCGGTGAACTGTTTCCAACTCCGTCTCCTTTTCCTTCCATAGTCAACGTATTATTGGCCACTTTAAATCTCGAATTTTCAACTCCACCATAAAACTTCCACTGCGGTTTTAAGGCTGAACCTTCAAAATTATCACTTAACGAAAATTCAGAAAGGGTCTTTCCTTGCGGTTTTGCAATCGGTTTATCTGTTTGAGTGTTATCAGAAATTTTATACCAGCCGTCTTTTGTCCATTCCACTGGTTGCAGCAAAGTCTGACGCCCTAAGTTGTAATAATCTTTTTCGTAACCGTGAAAAATCATCCACCATTTTCCGTTTGCATCTTCAAAAATAGTGCTGTGTCCTTTTGACCACCAGGTTTCAGAATTGCTTTTTGTTCTTAAAATTGGATTATAAGGCGAATTCTCCCAAGGTCCAAGTGGCGATTTAGATCTTGCCGAAATAACCATATGGCTTGTCGCCGGACCAGCAGTTCCGCCTTCGGCAACGGTTAAATAATAATATTCACCTCGTTTGAACAATTTTGGTCCTTCCATACAAAAACATT
Organism: Flavobacterium foetidum; assembly: GCF_004634245.1. GTDB lineage: Bacteria > Bacteroidota > Bacteroidia > Flavobacteriales > Flavobacteriaceae > Flavobacterium > Flavobacterium foetidum. The sequence continues at coordinate 26,810 of NZ_SJTF01000021.1, read as the reverse complement.
CAATGCTCCAATCACGCGGAATTTTCCATCCATCATAGACATGTTTCAATTCACTTGTTACCGAAAGTCCGTCTTTTGACAAAGCCACATAACCGCCGTTACTGAAATATAAGAATCGATTTCCTTTATCATCTGCAACATGTCCTGGATCGATATTACCGATTTTCAAATCTATTGGTTCACTCCAAGGTCCGTTAATAGAATCGGCAGTTACTACGAAATTGGTGTTATTCGCAGGAAAATAAATGTAGTATTTGTTGTTGTACTTAATTAAATCGGGCGCCCAAACCGCCCCAACATATTTATGAAGCGCATTCGTAACTGGTTCCCAATTCATCAAATCAGTAGAATGCCAGATTAAAAGTCCGGGATAATAATCAAAAGAAGAATGTACGACATAGTAATCTTTTCCGTCTCTCAACAAACTCGGATCGGGATAATCTCCCGCAAAAATCGGATTGGTATATTTTCCTTGTTGTAAAGTTTTTCCCGATTGTGATTGAGAGTAACCGCAATAAACAAACAATACTAAAATGGTGAGATAGATTTTATTCATGTTTTGATATTTTTTTCAAATATAGTCAAAAAGACCATAAGATAAATTAGCCACCGATTAAAAGGATTAAAAAAGATTTTTGTTTCACGCAGATTTTGCAGATTAAGGCAGATTCAATAAAATAAATCCATTAATATCTGCTTAAATCTATTTAAATCTGCGTGAAAAACATTTTGTCATAACATGTTTTGGCCAATCTTCGTTGAGCTACTTGCGAAGATTTGCTTCGCCTATTCGCTATCGCTCGAGTCTCCTTACGTCGAAATGACCAGCTAGACGAATAACTTTGTGTCTATTTGGCTAAAGCCCTACACGATTACATTATAGAACCAACAGCTAAAGCTGGAGGCAATTCATAATTAAAAATCTTTTTTAATCCTTTTAATCTGTGGCAAAAAAAAATTTTGTGTCTTAGTGACTTCGCGGCAAAAATCTTAACGAATCTCTAGTAAAAACTCAGCGAATCTCGGTGTAACATTAAAATCTCAATTCTATTGCTTATTTTTGCACTCAATAAAATTGAATTATGATACAAGATCCGAAGAGATATACAATCACAGCGGCATTACCTTACACCAATGGACCAATACATATTGGGCATTTGGCAGGGGTTTACGTGCCTGCAGATATATATTCTCGATATTTAAGATTGCAGGGAAAAGACGTTGCATTTATTTGCGGAAGCGATGAACATGGTGTTGCAATTTCTATGAAAGCCAAAAAAGAAGGAATTACACCGCAGGAAGTTATTGATAAATATGATGGAATCATTCGTAAATCGTTTGCTGATTTCGGAATTTCATTCAACAATTATTCTAGAACTTCGGCTAAAATTCATCATGAAACGGCTTCTGAATTCTTTAGGACTTTGTATGATAAAGGCGATTTTATTGAAGAAGTTACAGAACAATTGTACGATGCAAAAGCCAATCAGTTTTTAGCAGATCGTTTTGTAGTTGGAACTTGCCCAAGATGCGGGAATGACGGAGCATACGGCGATCAATGTGAAAATTGCGGCTCTACTTTGAACGCAACTGATTTGATCAATCCGAAATCGACCATTACTGGCGAAACTCCGGTTTTAAAATCAACGAAACACTGGTTTTTACCTTTGGATCGTTACGATGCATTTTTACGCGAATGGATTTTAGAAGGTCATAAAAACGACTGGAAAACCAACGTTTACGGACAAGTAAAATCTTGGATTGATGCAGGTTTAGAACCTCGTGCGGTAACACGTGATTTGGACTGGGGAATTGATGTTCCAGTTGAAGGTGCTGAAGGCAAAAAACTTTACGTTTGGTTTGATGCGCCTATCGGATATATTTCTTCTACGAAAGAATGGGCGGCACGCGAAGGAAAAGACTGGGAACCGTACTGGAAAGATCAAGACACCAAATTAGTTCACTTTATCGGAAAAGACAATATTGTTTTCCACTGTATCATTTTCCCGGCGATGCTAAAAGCTGAAGGAAGCTACATTTTACCAGATAACGTTCCGGCAAATGAGTTCTTGAATTTGGAAGGCAACAAACTTTCTACTTCTAAAAACTGGGCGGTTTGGTTGCACGAATATTTAGAAGAATTTCCAGACAAGCAAGATGTTTTACGTTATGCATTGACATCTAACGCTCCTGAAACAAAAGATAACGATTTTACTTGGAAAGATTTTCAAGCGAGAAATAATAACGAATTGGTTGCCGTTTTCGGAAACTTTGTGAATCGTGTGGTGGTTTTAACCAACAAATATTACGATGGCGTTATTCCAGCTCCAAACGAATTTACAGAAGTTGACGAACAAACTTTAGCAGAATTAAAAGCCTATCCAGCGGTAATTTCAAGTTCTGTGGAGCGCTACAGATTCCGTGAAGCTTTGGGCGAATTAATGAATGTGGCTCGTTTAGGAAATAAATACCTGGCAGACGAAGAGCCTTGGAAAGTGATGAAAGACAATCCGGAGCGTGTAAAAACGCAGATGTATGTAGCACTGCAAATTGCTGCTGCGTTGAGCGTTTTGGCTGAACCATTTTTACCTTTCACTGCTGCGAAACTTTCTAAAATATTGAAGTTAGGAAATCTTAAAGAACATTTTGCAGGTTTCAGCAAATTCCTGAAAGAGAAAAATCGCGATGCAAAAGATATTTTCCTTGATAAAACTTTAGATTGGAATGATATTTCTGAAACTTCAGATTTACTTCCGGCAGGACATAAAATTGGCGAAGCAGAATTGCTTTTCGCTAAAATTGAAGACGAAGAAATACAAAAACAAATAGATAAATTGGAAGCAACAAAAACAGCTAATCTTGCCGAAAACAAACAAGCAGAACCTCAAAAAGATTTAATTCAGTTTGAAGATTTTGCTAAAATGGATATTCGTATCGGAACTATTTTGGAAGCTGAAAAAATGCCAAAAGCAAACAAACTTTTAGTTCTTAAAGTAGATACCGGAATTGATGTTCGTACGATTGTTTCGGGAATTGCTGAAAGTTTTTCGCCAGAAGAAATCATCGGAAAACGTGTTTCTGTATTAGCAAATCTTGCTCCAAGAGCTTTACGCGGTGTTGAAAGTCAAGGAATGATCTTGATGACAACAAACGCAGAAGGAAAACTAGTTTTTGTAAATCCAGATGCTGATGCGCCGAATGGGGCTACGGTGAACTAAAGATTTTAAAAGATGTGTTATTGCACATCTTTTTTTTTTATCTCTTTTAAGTTTATTTTGGTTGTCCTGCAAGGTTTTCAAAACCTTGTAGGTTTGAATAAATCGCCATACCTACAAGGTTTTGAAAACCTTGCAGGAATAAAAAAACAAAATAAAATTCTTACTTTTTGTTGTTTCTTTCAAAATCATTTTTATAAGTTTGTTCTGCAAAAAATACCCTTAAGGATTTTTAATTAAAACTTTAAGAGAATGATTAAAGAAAATCAAAAACCGACAAACCACTATGTAATGCCATCAATGGAAAAATTTCTAACACTTATGGTTTGAGGGAGATTTTAGAGAACAGCCCAATTATCTGTCTGAAATTTTCAAGCGAATTGTTGAAACAGAATTGGGAGATGATAAAGAGCTAAGATCAAAAATGATGGAATGCATCAAAATCAGTGAAATGCTCGCCAAAGCACTCGAACCGTTTTCGGATAAACAAATTCGGAAAGCCTGCCTGCAGTAATTTTTTTTTATTTAATGAACTAAAAGCGTGAATTCATATTTGATTTCACGCTTTTTTATTTAACTCTCTTATTTTTTAAAAAAAAGAAGAATTAAAGTTTGTAATTCATTGTTAAACAAGTATATTCGCACAAATTTAAATTTAATAATTTATGAAGAAAAATTACTTTTTTACAATTTTACTATTTATAATATTCCTTAATAATCTAGATGCTCAAAATCACAATTATCTAATGAGTACTTCTTTTGGAAATAAAGGGTATCTTTTTATTCCAACAACAATGCCTAAAGTTCTGTCGATTGATATTTTTTCGCAATCAAAAATTAGAATTACGGGCAATAATTTGAACTTGACTAACAATGATGGTTATAAAACTGTACAATTATTAAGCAACGGGCTTTTAGACACCAGTTTTTCAGGTGATGGAATAGAGAGTGGTACTCCCACTTTTTATAGTAAAAACAGCGCAACAGCCATAAACAATAATACAGAAATGTTGATTATTGGAAGGGAATATACTGGTGATTTTGAATACAAAATCATAAAAGTAAAGAACAATGGACTAGCAGATTTAAATTTTGGCGACTCTGGAATAGTTGTATCACCAAAAGATGGTGTAAGCGATAATCCGGGCTTTATTGATCAGATTTCAGACGGAAGTTTTATTTTCTCAACAAAATCTGGCAACAAAGTTTCTATCAAAAGCCTAACATCAAATGGATCTAAAACTGCTACATTACATAATAATTATCTTGGCTTATCAAGTGACTTCCAGAGTTACTGTAAAACTCAATCAGGGAATTTTTTATTTGGCGGAACATATTCTGATAATACTACCACAAGAAATTTATACCACTTTCTTAATGCAGACGGATCAAGCCTGAAACTTGTTTATCAAGATGATAACCAAAAAATAGGCAGTCAAGAAATGATATCTATTGTATACGACGAGATGAATCAGATTTTTATTGTTCTTGAAAATTACTACTCTTCAACATCCGATGCTAGATATCATATAAAAAAGTTTGATGCTAGTGGTACATCTCTTGCAAAATATACTTACAGAGAAGCTGATTTTGGTTTCCCTCCTACAAAAACAGTTTCATTAGGGGGGTTTACATATGTACTGGGTGTTGATCTTTCTTTTAATCTCAGAATAGCTAAACTAGATCAAAATGGACAATTTGATTCCTCTTTTGGAAATAATGGAATTGCTACCATTGATATTGCAGAGGATATAACTAAAATCGAAAGGGTTACAAGTGATAATTCTAACAGTATTTTTATTTCTTCTGGAAATATGTCTTCAACGAATACTGTGTTTGTAATGAAATTAAATATGAGCTATACTTTAGGAACAGATGATTTTACAGCAATCAATTCTAATTTATTTATTTATCCAAATCCGTCAAAAGGTATAATTAACTTTGAGGAAAAAGTTGATAAAGCCGTACTGTTTGATATAAATGGAAAAATGCTAAAAAACTTTAAGGAAGTTAATAACGCAGATATTTCTGAGTTTCAAAATGGCGTCTATTTGTTAACCTTCACATTAAACGGAAAATCAACGACAAAAAAGATTATTCTAAAAAAATAAACTTTCAAAAAGACATAATTCAAAATTAAAAACAAAAGCGCAAAATCAAGTATGAATTTGCGCTTTTGTTTTTTACAAATACTATAAAGTACATTTTCCTTTAAAACTAGTTTTCTTACAAAAAAAATGAGATATTAGCGCCAAAAGTTATTAGAAAAACTGAAAATCATGGAGCTATTAGACAGTCTACCTACGTTGCTTAAATCTTTTTGGTACATCGCGATTCCAACAAGTTTAATTTTTCTTATTCAAACCGTTATTACCTTTTCGGGTCTGGATGTCGCAGACGGCTTCGATACCGATTTTAATGCAGATGTTCACGACGGCGATTTTCAGCTTTTTTCTTTAAGAAACTTAATCAACTTTTTGCTGGGTTTCAGCTGGACCGGAATTTCTTTTTATGCTACTTTCGGCGAAAAACCTGTGTTTCTTATCATTACTTCGTTTGTTGTTGGAGTTTTGTTTGTGCTTTTGTTTTTCTTCGTAATCAAACAAGTACAAAAACTAGCCGAAGACAATTCTTTTAAAATAACCAATACGCTAAATAAAACTGCCGAAGTTTATCTGACTATTCCCGAAAAGAAAACTGGAAAAGGCAAAATCATGATAAGCGTAAACGGTGCATTTCATGAACTGGAAGCCATGACCGAACAGGACAGAATTCCGTCAGGAAGTTCAGTGAAAGTTGTTAGAATAGAAAACAACAACCTTTTAATCGTCGAAACCCTATAATACAACTATAATGATCAACCCAATTATTTTGATTGCAGTTGCGGCAATCGTTCTATTCGTAACCATTTCAGCATTAATCTCGAGGTACAAGCGCTGTCCTTCAGATAAAATTTTAGTAATCTACGGGCGCACTGGAGGAACCTCAGCACGTTGTGTACACGGTGGAGGTGCTTTTATCTGGCCGGTAATTCAGGATTACTCTTTTCTAGATTTAAAACCGCTTTCTATCGAAGCCAATCTGACCAATGCATTAAGCCGTCAGAACATTAGAGTCGATGTTCCTTGCCGATTCACCATAGCCATTTCTACAGAATCGGACAGTATGAATACAGCTGCTGAAAGATTATTAGGTTTATCATCAGAACAAGTTCAAGAGCTTGCAAAAGATATTTTGTTTGGTCAGTTGCGTTTGGTTATCGCAACCATGACTATTGAAGAAATTAACTCTGACCGTGATAAATTCCTGGACAACATTTCTAAAAACGTGGACAGTGAATTGAAGAAAATCGGTTTAAAATTAATCAACGTAAACGTTACCGATATTCGTGATGAATCTGGTTATATCGAAGCTTTAGGAAAAGAAGCTGCTGCAAAAGCCATCAACGAAGCTAAAATCAGCGTTGCAGAACAAGAAAAAATCGGGGAAACTGGTAAAGCTCTTGCTGATAGAGAAAAAGACACTCAAATCGCAGAAACACATAGAGATCGTGACGTAAAAATTGCGATTACTCAAAAAGACCGTGAAATTAGTATTGCAACAGCCGCCAAAGACGAAACGATTGGTAAAGCTGAAGCTGAAAGAGATACAAGGGTAAAAACTTCTGAAGCTAACGCGATTGCGATTCAGGGAGAAAACGAGGCTAAAATTGCCATTGCGAATTCTGAAGCGATTCGAAGAGAAAAAGAAGCAGAATCGTTACGTATCGCAATTGCTGCCGAAAAAGTACAACAGGCAAAAGCATTGGAAGAATCTTATCTTGCAGAGCAAAAAGCCGAGTTGGCTCGTTCTGAAAGAGAACGTTCTACACAAATTGCCAACATTGTAGTTCCTGCGGAAATTGCCAAACAAAGAGCCATTATCGAAGCACAGGCTGCTGCAGAAACTATTAGAGAAAATGCAAAAGGAGAAGCTGATGCTATTTTCGCTAAGATGGAAGCAGAAGCAAAAGGTTTATTTGAAATCTTAACCAAACAAGCAGAAGGTTACAAAGATGTAGTAGCGGCTGCAGGCGGAGATCCAAGCAAAGCATTCCAGCTTTTATTATTGGAAAAACTTCCAGAATTGGTTAAAACTCAAGTTGAAGCTGTTAAAAATATCAAGATTGACAAAATTACCGTTTGGGATTCTGGAAATGGTCAGGGCGAAAATGGTTCTACAGCCAATTTTGTTTCTGGAATGATGAAAACGGTTCCGCCATTAAATGATTTATTCAATATGGCCGGATTAAATCTGCCGAGTTATCTAAAAGGTGAAGATTCAAGTACACCAGAAGTTCCACCAACGATTCAGGTTGAAGAAACTAAAGAATAAAGAAGCTCTTCTTTTTAAAATAAAAAAGCATGAACCGATTAAATTTTTAATCGATTCGTGCTTTTTCCTTTCATGATACTTACTTTCTAAACTATCTTTGAAAAAAATATCTAAGAATAAATACATCTAATGAAACTCACTAAACCAAGATTAGCCCTAATCTGCGGTATCCTTTGCATCTCGATTTTTCCGATATTAGTTAAATTACGTTTGACTCCGGGCTTAATTTCGGCTTTTTATCGAATGTTTTTTGCGGTGACTTTACTTTTGCCTTATGTACTATTGACCAAAAACTTTAAACTGCCAACATTAAAATTTATTTTTCTAGCAATACTTTGCGGTATTCTATTTTCATCTGATGTTGCGGTTTGGAATATTGCCATTCAGGAATCAAGTGCGACTCAGGCTTCTTTGCTAACCAATTTATCTCCAGTTTGGGTTGGCGTTGGTTCTTTCTTTTTTCTGAAAGCAAAGCCCGCTACAAATTTCTGGATTGGAACCATCGTTGCTTTATTCGGAATGGTAACTTTAGTCGGTTTTGAATTTTTTATTGATTTGAATTTTGACCAAGCATTTTTGTTCGCCGTTTTATCCGGAATCTTATATTCGATTTATCTTTTGGTCAGCAAAAATGTACTTTCAGAAGTTGATGTTTTATCATTTATGACCATTAGTTTAACGGCTTCAAGCATTTACTTAGGAATTTTATGCTATTCGTTAAACGAACCTTTTACCGGTTTTTCAAATGCAGGCTGGTTTGTTTTGGTTTTACAAGCTGTAATCTGTCAATTGTGTGCGTGGCTATCGATTAGTTATGCAACGCAACACATGCGCGCAACAAGAGTTTCATTGAGTTTGTTAAGTCAGGCGGTAATTACTTCCATTTTGGCTTGGTTGTTTTTGGAAGAAAAAATAACTTTACAGATGGTTTTCGGCGGAATCATATTGCTTTTCGGAATCCGAATTACTTTTTACGATAAAACGATTTCTTTGAAAAGGCTTTTTTCTAAGGATTAAGATTAAAAAGGTTTCACGCAGATTCAGCAGATTTGGCAAAAAAATTAGTGTAATCCGTGAAATTAGTGGCAAAAAAGTCTCTCGCAGATTTGGCAGATTAAACAGATATTTTTTTTAATCTTAATAATCTCTGACAAAAAAATTCGTGTAATTCGTGGCAAAATATTTTCACGCAGATTCAGCAGATTTAAGCAGATTTATTAAAAAAAACATTTTAATATCCATAATCTGTGGCAAAAAAATTAGTGTAATCCGTGAAATTGGTGGCAAAAAAATATCTCTCGCAGATTTGGCAGATTAAGCAGATATTCTTTTAAATCTTAATAATTTGTGACAAAAAAATTCGTGTAATTCGAGGCAAAATATTTTCACGCAGATTAGACAGATTTAAGCAGATTTATTAAAAAAAATCATTTTAATTTTCATAATCTGTGGCAAAAACTATCCCGCAGATTTGAAAGATTGTTTTTTATTTTAAAAGAAAGCTGTCAAAATAAAATTAGCGAGAATTCGTGAAATTTGTGGTGAAAAAATATCTCCCGCAGATTTAGCAGATTCGGCAGCTCTATTTTTAACTTAACAGAAAGCTATCAAAGAAAAATTTGTGTTAATTTGTGAAATTTGTGGCTAAAAAAGTCTCGCCTAGATTTGGCAGATTAAACAAATTAAAAATCATTTTAATAGTATAGGGATTGCCAAAAATTAATTCTAATTCGTGGCTGAAACTTGAAACCTGAAACAAAAAACACTTGAAACAAAAAACTTATGTTACATAAAACTAAAATTCCAAATCTAAAAGTAATCGCATTTGATGCCGATGACACTTTGTTTGTAAACGAACCTTATTTTCAGGAAACCGAACATAAATTCTGTGCCTTGATGGAAGATTATCTTTCGCATCAAGGCATTTCGCAGGAATTATTCAAGATTGAAATTGCCAATCTGCCTTTGTACGGCTACGGAATCAAAGGTTACATCCTTTCGATGATTGAAGCTGCCATGAACATTTCAAACAATACTATTCCAGTTGAAGTCATTGAAAAAATCATTCAATACGGAAAAGAACTTTTGGAAAAGCCCATCGAACTTTTGGACGGAATCGAAGAAACATTACAAGCCCTTCACGGAAAATACAAATTAGTCGTAGCAACAAAAGGCGATTTAAAGGATCAACACAGCAAACTGCATCGTTCTGGTTTAGGACATTATTTTCATCACATCGAAGTAATGTCAGACAAACAGGAAATTGATTATGAAAAACTATTAGGGCGTCTGGAAATAAAGCCAAGCGAATTCCTAATGATTGGAAATTCATTAAAATCGGATGTGCTTCCTGTTTTAGGAATCGGCGGTTATGCCGTTCATATTCCGTTTCACACAACTTGGGAACACGAAAAAATAAATCATAAAGTCGAGCACGAACATTTTAGCTCATTTGAAAAGATTACAGAAGTAGTCCACAATTTAGTATAATGAAAACACTTTTAGACTTAGAAAACTGGAATAGAAAAGAACATTTTGCACATTTCAGCAAAATGGAAGAACCATTTTTTGGCGCTACTGTAGAAATCGATTGCACAAAAGCTTACCAAACTGCCAAAGAACTAAACACATCTTTCTTCATTTTCTATTTACATAAAACACTTGCTGCTGTAAATGCAGTTGAAAATTTTAAATATCGAATTTCTGAAGACAAGATTTTCATAAACGAACGCGTTGATGCATCGGCTACTATTGGCCGTGAAGACGGCACTTTCGGATTTTCATTAATCGAATACAATCCAGATTATAACCTCTTCGAAAAAAATGCATTAGCAGAAATCGAACGAATTCAAAACACAACCGGGCTTTTTACTAGAGAATTTAATGATGATAATTTGATTCATTTCTCGGCAATTCCGTGGTTGAATTTTACATCGCTTACCCATGCACGAAGTTTTACATATCCAGACAGCTGTCCTAAAGTTTCTTTCGGCAAAATGATGGTTTCTGAAACCGGAAAAAGGACAATTTCAATGACGGTCTACGTTCATCATGGATTGATGGATGGTTTGCATCTGGGGCAGTTTGTTGACTATTTTCAGGAATTGATGAATGCTTAAACTTACCTTATTCTATCATATTTAAAACTTTTAAAGAAAGTATATTCCTCTAAAAACATCTTAGTTTGGGCAAAATTTAAAAATCTCAACTAAAATGAAAAAAAATGTCGTTATTCTAGCGTCTCTGCTTGCTTTAACAAATTTACATGCCCAAGAAAAAAATGAGAACAACCATTCAGATCATTATAATAAATGGTCTGTAGAATTCGCTGGAGGAGTAAATAAACCGCAACGTCCGATGACGGGAGGTTATTACACTGCAACACCAAGTCCTATTACTGCAGATTTAGGCGTACGTTACATGCTCAACAATAAATTTGGTGTAAAAGCTGACTTTGGATACAACAGCATCACAAACGAAGGAAACTCTAATGATTTTGACTCTAAATACTACCGAGCAGATTTTCAGGGAGTGGCCAATTTAGGACGAATCATGAATTTTGAAACCTGGACAAATACTTTTGGTTTATTAACACACGCAGGATTTGGAGTTGGAAGACTTGACAATAAAGATCTAAAAGTAAAAGACTATGTTGGCAATTTAATAGCTGGTGTTACTGGCCAAATTAGATTATCGAACCGTGTTGCGTTGACTGCTGATGTCTCTACAATAGTAAATGCTTATCAAGATCATACTTTTGATGGTTTCAGCAAAACAAATTCTAGAGGTTTTAGCGGACTTTTGTTTAACGGAACTGTTGGTTTGAATGTTTACCTAGGCAAAAACGAGAAACACGCCGACTGGACTGTGGTTTCTGACGATGCGGCTGTAGCAGCATTAGAAAATAAAGTTGCAGCACTTGAAGAGCAAATCAAAAAAGTTCCAGAGAAACAGGTGGTCATAGAAAAACCAATCAATAACACCGTAGTAAACGACAAAGATCTTGTGAAAGAAATGATCGACTCTAACTATTACAGTGTTTATTTCAATTTCAACAAATCGACTCCTATCGAAAATTCGACTGCAGCCATCGATGTGATTTTAACCTATTTGAGAAAAAACCCATCAGCATCAATAGACATTATCGGTTATGCGGATCAGGTAGGAAGCTCAGATTACAATACTAAATTGTCTAAGGCAAGAGCAAATTCTGTAAAAACGATTCTTGAGAAAGCAGGAATTGCATCTTCAAGATTAAATGTAATTGCTGGCGGTGCAGATACGACAATTCAAAAAGACCCTGAAGAAGCTAGAAGATTAGCTAGAAGAGTTACTTTTAAAGTTAGATAAGCTTTCTATTCTCATAAATAAGTAAGTTTTGGCCCGAAAGAAAATTTCTTTCGGGCTTTTTTATTGAGTTTGCAAGGCTTTTCCATATCCACCTTTTCAAGAGCAGTAAAATTTACTAAATTTGGAATGGTTCTTGACCGTAAAAACTTATGAAAAAACTACTCCTACTCTGTCTATTAGCCTCAAGGCCACTATTGTTCAGTCAGACAATATTAAATTCATTGCCCCTAGATTTCCAAGCACGGACAGAAAAAGGGCAAGTTTTAAGCATTAAGGATGCCAAAAGCGACGACATTTATGTTTTTGCATCAGACAATAAAGATTTAAGTATTCTTAAATACAATAAGTCACTGTTTCTTAAAAGTCAGTTTAAGGATTCTATAAAAACCGCCGCCAACAGGGTCTTGCTTGGCTATAGTCTTGGAGAAGACAAAAACCCAATACTATATTGGTTTTCAAGTACATTTCGCAATGTGCAATTAATCAAATACAATCTTACTAGCCAAACATCAAAATCGCTGTATTTCAATTTTCCCGAAAATCTTGGGTATGTCATAACGACTTTTCAAAAAGATAATGTTTTTTATGTTTTGGGAAAGGAAGACAAAGAGCAGCATCTTCTTCTTTACAAATTCGAAAATGGAACCTGTGAAATAAAAATGTTAGATTTTTCTTCTTTCCTATTTCAAAATGCATCCGGCAGAAGCTTTACCTTCAATTATATGTTACGCAATTTTGTTAAGAAAATGGAAAAATATACATTTAATCCGATTGATAATGCGGCATCACCCAACAAAATTTATATTGAAGACGACCATATAATTTTGACATTTGACTATAATCTGAAAAAGACTCAAGTTTTCGATATTAATATTGAAACATTACTAATCAAAGAAAAATTCTTTAATCAGCCAGTGCCAAAAAACGCTGCACAGTCTGCCAATTCATTTTACACCGATAAACAGTTGTTTCAAATTGTGGCAAATAAAGACGAACTTTTACTAGATGTAAAAGATTTTGATTCGGGAGCTAGCCTAAAAAGCTTTGCTTATTCAAAAAATGACAGCATACCGAAAACATCGCCTTTCTTGGTTCAAACCAGCATCAGCAAACCACAGAAGTTAAAAACCACTTCAAAGTTTCTTAGAAATTTATCTGGCTTAAATACCGGAGTTTCTGTTCTAAAAAACAAGGAGACCAGTTTTATCACTATTGGAGGTCTTGGCGAATATGCCGAGTATGACTTTTATGGAAATCCGGCAGATTTTGATAATTTTTACGAACCTACATCTTACCTATTGAGCAAAGTGGTTTATTTTGATGCAGCGCTCGATAAAAATTTAGATTTTGTAAAAGATAAAAATATCGAACCGATGGCAATAGATAATTTGTTCTATTTTTTAAGCCTCAACAAAAACATCGTTTGGTATGATGCCTTAAAATTGGATGACTTTCAGGTTTTATTTTATTATGATCCGGCTTTAAAACAGCTTGTTATACGAAAATTCACAGATGGTTTTATAAACGAAAATATGGGCAACCCTATTATGAATAAGTCGATATTCTCGAAACCATTCTCTTTTGGAAACATTAAATCCAATTAATTTTTTTGATAATCCATTCAAAAGTGTACTGTTTGGGCGGTTTCCCAAAAACGAAATGAATTATTTTTAGTAATTTTACAAAAAAAAGAATCCTATTATGCTATCAAAAAATATTGAATCGGCTTTAAACAAGCAAATCCGCATAGAGGCAGAATCTTCACAAACCTATCTTTCTATGGCTTGTTGGGCAGAAGTACACGGGCTTGAAGGCATCGCTCAATTTATGTACACACAGTCTGATGAAGAGCGTGCCCACATGCTTAAATTGGTTAAATATGTAAACGAACGTGGCGGACACGCTCAGATAACAGATTTGAAAGCACCAAAAACAAGCTATTCTACTTTTAAGGAAATGTTTGAGGAGCTGTACAATCACGAACTTTTTGTTTCAAAATCCATCAACGAATTGGTGCATATCACTTTTGAAGAGAAGGATTATGCTACACACAATTTCTTACAATGGTACGTTTCTGAACAAATCGAAGAAGAAGCTACTGCAAAATCTATTTTAGATAAAATCAACTTGATCGGAGATGATAAAGGCGGACTTTATTTGTTTGACCGTGATATACAGCAATTAACAGTTACGAGCTCAATCGCTATCAATCCAAAATAAAAAAGTTAAAGTTTATTTAGAATATTTAAAAATTACTTTTTTCGCTTATATTTGTCTCTGTTTTTATAATTCAGAGGAAAGTGAGCAAGAAAGAAAAAGACAAGGACAAAAAAAAGGATAAAAAGAAAAAGAAGAATAAAGATATCCTTGATAAGATTAAGAAGATAGAAAATTGTAAATCTTCTTGTTGCGAGAAATACAAGAAAAGCGAAAAAAAGCGTTGTTCTCGCTGTCCTATGTTTGATTTATTCAAAAAAACTGCTTAACAATATATACAAAAACCCATCGGAATATCTGATGGGTTTTTATTTTTTTGGTAAACCACTTATGTGCTAAAAGTCGAAGTTTTGTTCGCAGACTAAAATTCAGCAAGGTTGCTAAACTTAATTATAACCACAAATTGCACACCCGAGCGACAGCGAACTGACAAAGTAAATTTTCGCAAATTAATTCTACCCAACTTTTTTGCTTTAGCAAATCTTTGTCAAAGTCTAACCAATTTCTTGAAATTTGTGGTAATTTGCGTAATTTGTGGTTAGAAAACTTTGTTAGAACCTGAAAGCAAAATGTATTGAAGTCTATCGTTTTAAACTATTTTTGATACCAATAAATTTCATTTTTCTGATTTCAACTTAACTATGGAAAATCACATTACTATACCAAAATCAAGCCTTGATTTTCTGGTCCAGCTTAAAGAAAACAATAACAAACCTTGGTTTGATGAACATAAATCTGAATATTTAACCGAGTTAGAGCATATTCAGAACTTTGCGGATGCTTTACTAAAAGAACTTTCTAAAACCGATGTTTTAGAAAACACTTCAGGCAAAAAGAGCGTTTACAGAATTTACCGTGATATTCGTTTTTCTAAAGACGAAACTCCTTTTAAGCATTATTGGGGAGGAAGTTATACTCGTGCGACAGCTGCGAGACGAGGCGGTTACTATTTTCATCTCGAAAAAGGAAACAGCTTTTTTGCTGGAGGTTTCTGGGGGCCAAATGCCACAGATTTAAAACGAATTCGATCAGAATTTGCCCAAGATCCAGAGACTTTTCAGGAAATACTGAATTCAGAATCTTTTATCAGCAACTTTGGAACGCTACAAGGTGAACAGCTCAAAACAAAACCAAAAGGCTTTGATGCAGATCATCCTGCCATTGATTTACTTCGTTTCAAACAATTTTTGGTGATAAAGCGTTTTACTGATCAAGAAGTATTAAGTCCACAATTTTTGGAACTGGCTTTAGATGCTTTCAAAAACATGAGGCCTTTTTTTGATTATATGAGCGAAGTATTGACAACAGATAGTAATGGAGTTTCAATTCTTTAAATCTATTTTCTCATAAAAAATAAACCCGAGAGGTTTTGAAGCCTCTCGGGTTTATTTTGTTTTTCGTGGCGTTTAATCATTAATTATTTACAGCAATAAAATCTCATTTACAACGACTTCTGTAATATATTTTTTCTCACCGTTTTTGTCATCATAAGTTCTATGAGTTAACTTCCCGTCAATGACAACTTCTTTTCCTTTTGTGACAAACTTTTCGATAATTTCGGCTGTTTTTCCCCAAGCCGTTACACGATGCCATTCGGTTTGTTCTACCTTATCTCCTTTTTCATTTTTGTAAACATCGTGTGTGGCGATTGTTAAATGTGCTAGTTTTTTACCGCTTTCTAATGTTTTAATTTCAGGATCATTACCTACATTCCCAATTAACTGTACTCTGTTTTTCATTGCATTCATGGCGTATATTGATTTAATGTTTATAATAATGAATTCGTCTTTCAAATTCAACATTGCAAAGATGCGGCGCTTTCCCAGATATAGTCGGTTAGTAACTGTTTACTTTCGACTGTAACTGTTTGTAAGCGTTTGTAAATGGATATTTTTTTATTATATTTGAGAGTAATCTGTCTTGAACACTAATGAAATTAAGAATTAAGAGAAAATCAATCATTCGATTTCTAGCAACTATGAGTCTGCTGATTTTCTTTATGCCTTTTTTTCAAATGTGTTCAGATGAAAATATAAAAAGGGGATCAGGATTTATAAAAACCTACTCAAAAGCTAAAACAGAAAAAGAAAAAGAGATTGTTTTTCAGAAAACAAAGAAGGATTTTTCGATCAGCGGTTATGAGCTCGCAATGTCTTTTGAACCAGCATTTTCAGGATTTACTGTCGTTATGTTTCTAAATATTACAATTGCAGTCTGTGTTTTTCGCAGGCATTACAAACTGTTATTTTTTAGTTTCATAAATTTATTCGTCATCATAATCTCTTTTCTTGCTCTTTGGTTATCGTTGCCAGGCTTAACACAAATAAGGTACGGCATGGTTCTTTGCTTACTCAATGCCATACTGCTTTTCTATTTTATTTATAGAGAAGGGGAAATAAAATACCACAACTAATTCCCATAAATTAATAATCAATTCGTTTTTGCGGTTCGGATTCAGTTCGAACTCAAATTCATAAGAGCTTAAATTATATGCAGAAGAAAATCAATAAAGTAGAACTACGAAATTTAGAAATAGAAGACTACAAACAATTAAAAAAATCAATGATTCAGTCGTATCCCGAAATGGCAGATTCGTATTGGCAGTCGGAAGATATTGAAAGACTGTTGTCTATTTTTCCAGAAGGACAGCTTGTTATTTTAGTTGACGGGAAAGTGGTCGGGTCGGCGCTTTCGCTGATTGTAGATGAAAAATTAGTAGACAAAAAACACAATTACCAGCAAATTAGCGGCAACTACACCTTTTCTACCCATAATAAAAATGCTGAAATTTTATACGGAATCGATGTCTTTATTCACCCAAATTATAGGGGACTTCGTCTAGGAAGGCGTTTGTATGATGCCAGAAAAGAACTTTGCGAAAGACTGAACCTAAAAGCCATCGTTTTTGCAGGAAGAATTCCGAGTTACAGACAATATTCGTCTAAAATGTCTCCAAAAGCTTATATCGAAAAAGTAAAAAGCAAAGAATTGTACGATCCAGTACTTTCGTTTCAGCTCAGTAATGATTTTCACGTTTTGAAGATCATGAAAAACTATCTTGAAGGAGACGAAGAGTCTAAAGAATTTGCGGTTTTATTGGAATGGAATAATATTTATTATGATGAAAGTCCGAAACTCATTAATACCCAGAAAAATATTATTCGCTTAGGATTAATCCAATGGCAGATGCGCCAGCTTAACAATGTTGAAGCCTTATTCGAACAAGCCGAGTTTTTTATTGATGTCGTTTCGGGCTACGGAAGCGATTTTGCTCTTTTCCCAGAACTTTTCATTGCACCTCTTATGGCAGATTACAATCATCTTTCGGAGGCAGAAGCTATTCGCGAACTGGCTCGCCATTCTGAACCCATTCGAAAACGCTTTCAGGAATTTGCCATTTCATACAATATCAACATCATTACCGGAAGCATGCCTTATCTCGAAGGCGGTAATCTCTACAATGTAGGCTTTTTGTGCAAACGTGACGGAACCTCAGAAATGTACACCAAAATCCATATTACGCCAAACGAAGTAGTGCATTGGGGAATGAAAGGCGGTTCGCAGTTTAAAACTTTTGATACCGACTGTGGCAAAATCGGAATTTTGATTTGTTATGATGTCGAGTTCCCGGAACTTTCCAGATTATTAGCCGATGAAGGGATGAATATCTTATTTGTGCCTTTTTTAACCGATACTCAAAACGGTTATACACGAGTAAAACACTGCTCACAGGCACGCGCCATAGAAAACGAATGTTATGTTGCAATTGCTGGCTGTGTTGGAAATCTTCCGAAAGTAAATAACATGGATATACAGTACGCACAGGCATCTGTTTTTACGCCCTCTGATTTTGCTTTTCCGAGTAATGGAATTAAGGCAGAGGCCACACCAAATACTGAAATGACACTCATTGTAGACGTAGACCTAAACCTGCTCAAACAACTTCATGAGCATGGAAGCGTACGAATCTTAAAAGACCGAAGAACCGATTTATATCAAATTCAAAAAATGAATACATGAAAACATGCCTTGAATGTTCTGAAAAAATCGTAGGCCGAGAAGACAAGAAATTCTGCTCCGATAATTGCCGTAATGCTTACAACAATAAAATAAATAAAGATAGTACCAATTTCATGCGTAATGTAAACAACAAGTTACGCAAAAATTATCGTATTTTGGCTGAGTTAAATACAGATGGTAAATCAAAGACTACTCGTGACAAATTGCTGTCAAAAGGTTTTGATTTTGAATATTTTACCAACATTTTGCAAACCAAAACAGGAAATACATATTATTTTTTGTACGACCAGGGCTATCGTTCTCTGGACAATGATTATTTTATGCTCGTTAAAAAAGAAATTTAGTAACTAATTCATCATGAGAAAAAACCAGACCTCAATTCTAGCCCTAATTGGTATTTTAATTATTCTCGCTGTTATCTACGCAACAATGATGCCGCAAGGAATTTCAAAAGATGATGAAGCTCTAGCGGAATTCTCGACCGAACGAGCGATGAACCAAGTAGAAATTATTGCACAGAAACCGCATTACGTGGGGTCGACAAATCATGAATTGGTTGCAAATTACCTAAAACTCGAACTCAACAGAATTGGCTTAGAAACGAGTGTTCAAGAAGGGTTTACACTCAACGACAAAGGTCTTTTGGTAAAATCTAAAAACATTCTGGCCAGAATAAAAGGAACCAATAATTCAAAAGCCTTGTTGCTTCTTTCTCATTATGACAGTGCGCCGCATTCTTTTTCTAAAGGAGCAAGCGACGACGCTTCGGGTGTAGCAACCATATTAGAAGGAATTCGAGCTTTTTTATATTCCAAACATCCACAGAAAAATGATATTATCATTCTTTTTTCGGATGCCGAAGAGTTGGGACTTAATGGAGCTGCATTATTTGTAAATCAGCACCCATGGGCAAAAGACGTTGGTTTGGTTTTAAACTTTGAAGCAAGAGGAAGCTCTGGACCAAGTTATATGCTGATGGAAACCAATGATGGCAATCAAGCATTAATTAAGGAATTTAAAAATGCGAAAGCTTCTCACCCGGTTTCCAATTCATTAATGTACAGCATTTACAAAATGCTTCCCAACGATACCGATTTGACTGTTTTTAGAGAGCAAGGCAATATTCAGGGCTTTAATTTTGCTTTCATAGACGGTCATTATAATTATCATACGCAACAAGACGATGCCAGTCATTTAAATCTGACCACTTTGGCGCATCAGGGCACTTACTTAATGCCTTTGTTAAAATATTTCTCTAATGTAGATTTAACCAAAACGGTTTCTACAGAAGATAATGTCTATTTCAATGCACCGTTTGTTTTCATTACCTACCCTTTTTCGTGGGTAATGCCCATGACTTTAATTGCATTTGTCGTTCTGATTCTTTTGCTTTTTATCGGAAAAGCGAAAAGAATCATCTCAATTCGCGAAATCTTCAGAGGATTTGTACCGCTTCTAGGTTCGTTAATCATCTCTGGTTTGGTAACATTTTTAGGATGGAAGATAATGCTTGAGATATATCCGCAATATTCCGATTTCTTAAACGGATTTACCTACAATGGTCATGCCTACATTGGTGCATTTGTGACTTTAAGCATCGCAATCTGTTTTGCTTTTTACCATCATTTTTCTGAAGCCAAAATTACCATGAATCATTTTGTGGCGCCTTTGCTTCTCTGGATTATCATCAATGGATTTTTGGCAAACAGCTTGACTGGAGCAGGATTTTTAATAATTCCTGTATATTTCGGAATCCTTCTTTTCGCCATATTTGTATTTACGCAGCATTATAGTCTAGGATTAAATTTACTCTTCAGTATTCCAGCTCTAGCCATTATCGCTCCGTTTATTGTGATGTTTCCAATCGGACTTGGCCTTAAGATTCTTTTTGGAAGTGCGATATTGACCGTTTTACTTTTCGGGTTATTACTGCCTATATTTGGCGCTTTCGCGAAAAAAGGAGCTTGGATAATTGTTTTTTTCCTGAGTTCAATCGGTTTTTTCATTTATGCGGGCTACCACTCAGGTTATGAGTTTGGAAAAGCGAAATCGAACAGCCTTTTATATGTTTACAACGCCAATACCAATTCGGCTGTCTGGACAACATACGACACCAATTTAGACGAATGGACAAAAGCTTATTTAGGAGAAAAGAACCAAAAAGCAGTTGGTTTGAACGGATTGCCGATTGCCAGTAAGTATAATTCCAAATTTACTTACAGCTCGATTGCGCCTACTGTTGATGTTCCAAAACCTACCATTACATTTATAAAAGACAGTGTGATTGGTAACAACAGATACTTGAAAATTAAAATCAGTCCGAACAGAAAGGTAAATCGATATGATATTTATGCCAATCC
Source organism: Flavobacterium foetidum (assembly GCF_004634245.1). Lineage (GTDB taxonomy): Bacteria > Bacteroidota > Bacteroidia > Flavobacteriales > Flavobacteriaceae > Flavobacterium > Flavobacterium foetidum. The sequence continues at coordinate 6,274 of NZ_SJTF01000021.1, read as the reverse complement.
AAAAATGACCTTTTACAATTTCAAGGCAAACGGAGTTTCAACTTTTGGTCAAAAAGGGAATCGCCTAGAACGCGAAGACAGCAAAATCCTTTGCTACTATGTAACGGCAAACGAACCTCTTGAGATGGAATTTTACATCAACAAATCATCTATTTTTGATATGGATCTCATCGAAAGTTCATTTGATTTAATGACCAATCCGTTGCTTAATGTAAAACCAAGACTCGACTGGATGATGCCTACGCCTTTTGTACTTAATGATGCGGTACTTGTACAGCAGAAAATAAAAAGATATGTCGCACCAGTAAAAACTATTGAGCCTGTCACGGCAAAAGATAGTACTATAATTGCTAAAGACAGTTTAATACAACCCGTTGTAAAACCTGAATAAAAAATAAATTTTAGAAATAATAAAAGCAGGCTTTAAATCTTTAAAGGTTGCTTTTATTTTTTTAGCAAGCATTTAATGCAATATCATAAAATTTTCAGAAGATGCTGCAGACTATATTTAATTATGCATGTCGGACCCAATCTGCTAAAATCATTTAAATCTGCGTGAAACAAAAACCTCTGGAACTTTGCATCTTTTAATCTTTATACCTCACAAAAAATGACCAAAATAAGCCTGTTAGGATGTGGCTGGCTCGGATTACCGCTGGCAAAAAGTTTAATCGCTCGTGGAAATTCGGTTAAAGGATCCACAACTTCTGAAAACAAACTTTTAATATTAGAAAAAGCAGGAATAAATCCGTTTTTGATTAATGTTGAGAGTGATGGTATTGCTGGTAATATCGATGATTTTTTGGCCGAAAGCAAAATAGTAATTATTGACATTCCCCCTAAATTGCGAACTGAAAATTCTGATAGCGAAAAGAAAATTTTTGTGGAGAAAATCAAAAATCTGATTCCGTTTATAGAAAAATCAGCTGTTGAAGAAGTTCTTTTTATCAGTTCTACTTCTGTTTACGGTGATGACAATAAATTGGTTACAGAAGAAACTGTCCCAAATCCCGAAACAGAAAGTGGCAGACAATTGCTTTTAGCAGAAGCTTTACTTCAAAACAAAAACTTCAAAACCACAATTCTACGTTTCGGCGGATTAATAGGTGAAGACCGTCATCCTGTAAAATTTTTAGCTGGAAAAGAAAACTTGGAAAATCCAGATGCTCCGGTGAATTTAATTCATCAAAAAGATTGCATCAACATAATTGAAGAAATCATTAATCAGTCCAAATGGAATGAAGTTTTTAATGCTGTCGCACCTTTTCATCCAACAAGGGAAGAATATTACACGCAAAAAGCAACAGAAAGAAACTTGGTTTTACCAAAATTCAGTACTCAAAAATCAAATATCAAAAAAACTATTTCAAGTGAAAAAATTGAGAATGTTTTAGATTATACGTTTAACTTAGAAAATTATTAGAGAGTCAGGCTGAGCGAAGTCGAAGCCCCGTTTCGTTTTCACAAGCCTTCTACTCCGCTCGGGATTACAATCATGTAAACTTTGTGGCAGTAAAACAATAAAACTTAAATTACTTATATAACTTACATGGTGTAAAAAAAACTTTGCGAACTTTGCACTAAACTTTGCGTCTCTGCGGTAAAAAAAGAATTATGGAAACAGTTTACATCAACTCTCCTTTAGGAATCACCAAAATTATGGGAGATGAAAATGGTATAGCCGTAATTTCTGTTTCAGATGTTGGTACAAATGAAGTTTCTCCAGATATTCCACAAGTTTTACAAAATGCCGTTCAACAATTAACCGAATATTTTGACGGTAAAAGAACCGATTTCGATTTAAAACTAAATCCGCAAGGCACCGAATTCCAACAAAAAGTCTGGAAATCTTTATTGGAAATCCCATACGGAAAAACTGTAAGTTATATGGAGCAGACCAAAAAGCTCGGAGATGTAAAAGCCATTCGGGCAGTTGCTTCGGCAAATGGCAAAAATCCGCTCTGGATTGTGGTTCCATGCCATCGTGTTATTGGCACAAACGGATCTCTAACAGGATACGCCGGTGGCTTGTCTCGCAAGAAATGGCTGTTGGAACACGAAAGCCCATCAGCTCAGCAAAGTTTGTTTTAATTTTTCGGCCAAGAATTACACAAATTATCCCTAATTTTCTTTTATCGAATCCTATCAATAAAAAAATGATATGTTTTTAATCACAGTAATTCGTTCATTTTTTTGTTATGATAGATATAAGAATTGAAATTAGTGTAATTTTATATGGAATAAAAATTCGTGTAATTCGTGGCAAACCCAAGTAAAAATTATGATTGAAAAGATAAACCTCAACAACATTTTATTTCTAGATATTGAAACTGTTCCAGAAGAAGAAAACTTCAATATGCTTGATGCGGAAATGCAGTCGCTTTGGGATCTTAAAACACAATACCAGCGAAAAGACGAATTCTCTCCCGAAGAGTTTTACGAACGGGCAGGGATTTGGGCCGAATTCGGGAAAATAATCTGTATTTCTGTAGGATACTTTACAATCAAAGGAGATGTTCGAAATTTTAGGGTAACTTCATTTTTTGGTGAAGAAAAGAAAATCTTAAAAGACTTTTCTAATTTGATCAATAACCATTTTAATCAGCCGCAGCATTTGTTATGCGGACACAATTCAAAAGAGTTCGATATTCCGTTTATAGCCAGACGAATGATTATCAACCAAATGCCAATTCCTGACAAACTGAACTTATTCGGCAAAAAACCTTGGGAAATTCCACATTTGGATACTTTAGAATTATGGAAGTTTGGTGATTACAAACATTTCACTTCTTTAAAACTATTGACCAAGATTCTTGGGATTCCATCGCCAAAAGGCGATATCGACGGCAGTCAGGTAGCTCATGTTTTTTATGTCGAAAAAGATATTGACCGAATCATCACGTATTGCGAAAAAGATACCATTGCCGTAGCACAGATTTTTTTACGATTACGCCGAGAAGAATTGCTGATCGAGGATGAGATTATTCATGTATAGCTTTTTTTTTAAGTTGCTAAGATGCTAAGGTACTAAGGTGCTGAGCTTTTTAAATTCATGATTGAAGATTTATTGACTTATATGAGCTCAATTTTCTCGAAGCAAAGTAATAGAGCTACAACGTAAAATGAACTTATATTAACTTATATGGTTCGAAAAAATAGCAAAGATGACACATCAAGAAATTGCACATCGCCGTTTAGTTTCTCAAAAGCTTTATAAAACAAGCCAATGCCCACCAGAGGAAATTGTAAAGCATTTTGGTGCAATGCAGGCTCAAGATTATGCAATGTCAAAATGGGCGGTTGGCTCGCGTTGCGAAGCATCAGAAAGAGAAATTGAAGAAGCTATAAATTCTGCAAAAATTATCCGAACCCATATTTTGCGTCCGACTTGGCATTTGGTAGCGGCCGAAGATATTTACTGGATGCTTGATCTCTCGGGACCTCAGGTAAAACGTCTTTTTGCTTCTCTTGCCACGCAACACGGTTATGATGACAAAAAACTAGATCAAATCAATTCGGCTATTGAAAAACTTCTAAGCGGCAACCAGCATCTAACTCGAGAAGAAATCATGCAGGAACTTAATATCCAAAAAAGTGCAGGCGATTTATCTCCGGTTATCGTTATGATGAATGCAGAATTAGAAGGCCTGGTCTGTAACGGAAAAATGAAGGGCAAACAAATCACCTATGCCTTGCTCGAGGAACGGGTTTCAAAACCAAAAAATAAATTCACCAAAGAAGAAGCTCTCGCCAATCTTGCACAGCGTTATTTTGAAAGTCACGGCCCAGCAACTGTAGCCGATTTTTCGCACTGGTCTGGATTTTCTGTTACAAATTGCAAATCGGCTATAAACGCAATTAAGTTGCAATTAAACAATATAACCGTTGATAATCAGGAATATTGGTTCGGAAAAAATCATTCTGGTTTGAATAATTTCGCCGAAAGCGTACATTTTCTTCCCGCTTTTGATGAATTTCTGATTTCGTATAAAAATCGTGAATCTTCCATTTCATTAGAACATCAATCCAAAGTTTTTACCAAAAACGGTATTTTTAAACCCGTAATTTTAGAAAACGGGAAAGTGATTGGAACATGGAAAAGAACTCCGAAAAAGGACTATGTTAAAATCGAAACGGAGTTTTTAAATCCCAAAGATGTAGACAAAAAAGAGAATCTGTTTAGCGGAATCAAATCGTTTGAGAATTATCTAGAAACCAAAATTGTGATTGACTGATTTATTTCGCTCCGCTGGAGCTTAGTTTTTTTTGCATCTCCGTAAGTCTATAAATATATCGCTCTTCCAGAGCTATTATAAATTTTGTATTTATTGCAATCTACAACGTAAAACAGCTCTGGAAGAGCGATATAATTTGTAGAGAATTAACGGCTATCTTAAAAAAGCTCCAGCAGAGCGAAATACGTACAAAATTCACTCAATTAGTTATTCAAACCCAAACAATCAAATTTGCAGCTCATTAAATAATTTGTTTATGCATATTATTAGTAAATAATTACATTTACAAAAAATTACAGTTATGGTGTTAAGCAGATTTTGGCTAGCGATTTTTATTTCTTCAATTGTTTTTGTGGTAATAAGCCTTTTTACAGGAAATAGTTATACAATTGATCATGTCTTGAACGGAAAAAAAGATGATCCGATATTAATTGCTGAAAGATATGCCGAAGAGCTTCCTGCTTTTATCAGAGATAGTATAAAAAAAGCGCCAAAACAGGTTATGATTGTTGACCGTGATACGCTTAATCCTGATACAACTTATGTTTATAGCAATAAAACGGTAAAAATTTTCAGCGGTGTTCAGAAATCTGATGGTTTGTTGCCGACATGCAAGACCACTCTAATAGACTTGATTCTGCCTCTTATTGCCTATTTAGCCTTTTTCTGTGGATTAATGGAGCTATTGATTATTTCTGGAGCTTCTGGAAAATTGGCTAAAGTTTTGAGTCCGGTTTTTGTGAAAGTTTTTCCGAGTATTCCCAAAAACCACCCTTCGATTTCGTATATGACGCTTAATTTTGCCGCCAATTTCTTGGGACTTGATTCAGCTGCAACTCCATTTGGATTAAAAGCGATGGAAAGCCTTCAGGAAATCAATCCTGACAAAGACAAAGCCAGCGACGCTCAGATTATGTTTATGTGTCTTCATGCCTCAGGTTTAACGTTGATTGCTACTTCAATTATCGGTTATCGCGCTGCTGCAGGCGCCAGCAATCCTGCTGATGTAATGCTTCCTTGCATTATTACCTCGTTTATCGGAACGATTGCTGCGTTTTTGATTGTAGGGATTAGACAAAAAATCAATTTCAAAAGCGCCTCATTGGTCATCGCCTTAATGATGCTTATTGCCGCCATCATTGCCTTATTGATGTATGTAAACCATTTGGATTTGATTGGAAAAAACCTTTTTACTTCTAATTTATCTGCTTTAATCCTGATTGCTATTATTGCTTTTACGTTGATTTTCTCTTTCATTCATGAAAAAAAATTCAGCGAAGCCAATACGACTGTTTATGAAACTTTTGTTGTTGGAGCCAATAACGGCGTAAAAACCGGAGTTACCATTTTTCCATATGTATTGGGAATGTTGGTTGCCATTTCACTCTTTAGAAACAGTGGACTTTTCGAAATCATCAGCGACGGAATCGGATTCTTATTTTTAAATATAGGCGTTAGCCAAGAAATTACAAATGCGCTTCCGGTAGCCATGCTGCGTCCTTTTAGTTCTGCAGGTTCTAGAGGTTTTCTAATAGACTCGATGAGTACTTTTGGTGCTGATTCCCTAACAGCACGATTGAGCAGCATTTTCCAATGCAGTGCCGAAAGCACTTTTTATGTAATTGCAGTTTATTTCGGTTCGGTTAATATTAAAAATACCCGTTATGCTTTAGGCACAATGCTTTTGGTAGATGTTATTTGTGTGATTACGGCAATTTTTGTGGCAACGTGGTTTTTTTAAATAGAAACGAATTAAAATCAGCCGTACAATAAATCAAATAAAAGTTCCGGAGGAACGAACAAATATTGTAGCAATGGATTTTAATCCGTTGATAATAACGACATTTATAGAAAGTTCCGTAGGAACGAACAAATATTGTAGCAACGGATTTTAATCCGTTGATGATAAATACATGCATATAAAGTTCCGTAGGAACGAATCATCTTTTAAATTCAAAAAAAATATGAGCCGATCCTACGGATCTCTTGTCTGTGCGGATATTTATTTAACCGGATTAAAATCCGGCCCTACAATATCT
>NZ_SJTF01000020.1 GCF_004634245.1 Flavobacterium foetidum | reverse complement strand
ATGACATAGTTCTATAATCCCTAAATGTGCCGCTCCGCTGGAGCTTTATATTGTAGACGTTTATTCATTGCTATAAACATCCAGCTTCCCCGAAGCTTAAAAAAACATCTCAGAAGTGAAACCCCAGCGGGGTGAAATATTTATAGCATTTCGATAACACGAAGGAAAAGAGCTCCAGAGGAGCGACATATTTTATTTAGGAATATTCTTAAAATAAAAAAGGAGCTGTCTTTTTAGATGGCTCCTTTCATAATTTATAATTAGATACAAAATCTTAAATCATTTTTAGTTTTAAAACAGTTACAGAATAAGCAGGAAGCTTCAATTGCTGTTTTCCTTTTGTTATTTTGTATTCACTTTGTTTTGGCGTAATTTTTCTAGGTTCTGCAAACGTATTTTCGTCTTCTAAATTGGCACTTACCAAACTGATCAAACTTCCTTTTGATCCGAGTTTTGCTCCTTTTAAATCAATGCTCACTTCTGATGTTGTTGCAGCTGTATTGACCAATTTCAAAATAATTTCTTTATTGTTTACATCTTTTACTGCTGATGCATATAAATTATTTTGACCAATTAAGGCTTTTCCATCCTGCGTAATATTCAACAAATCTGTTCCTTTATTGGTAGAGAATAATTGCTGTACATAATAATTAGCCGAACCATAAGATTCTAAATTATTAAACCAAATCATATCAGGCGTCCATTGCCACGCATCTTCGTGTGCCATTAGAGGGGCATAAGACGTTAATTGAACCACTTCTGCATTTCTTTCCAATCCTGTCATAAAAGCTGCTTCAGAGAACGCACATTCCCAATTGTTGCGGTTATTCGGATTTGCTCCCGAAACACTCTGTGCTGCATATTCGCCAGCGAATATTTTTGGTCCTTTTCTATCGTAATTATCGTAACGTCCTGCATTTTCTCTAAACCATTTCGGACTTTGGTAATAATGTTCGTCTACCAATTCTGCATTGAGCTTTTTAAGTTCGGCCATAGCGTAGTCAAAATGCTCGCCGTCTGGAGATGGGCCAGTTCCTGATACAATTATGATATTTGGATATTTAGCTTTAATTGCTTTTTCGAAAACCTTATATCTTTCTATATAATCTTCTCCCCATTGCTCGTTTCCTACTCCAATATATTTTAAGTTAAATGGCTTTGGATGTCCCATATCAGAACGGATTTTACCCCAAGTCGTAGTAACAGCTCCATTTGCAAATTCAATTAAATCTAAAGCATCTTGTACATAAGGATCCAATTCTTCCATAGAAGCCAATTCACCTGTATTGTACTGGCATGCCATTCCACAGCTTAAAATTGGAAGCGGTTCTGCTCCAATATCTTCTGAAAGCTGGAAATATTCAAAAAATCCTAAACCGAAACTTTGAAAATAATCGGGTGTCAATTTATGGTTGAATTCAACATTCCATCGGTTCATTTTTGTTTCTCTATCCTCAACATTTCCAATTGATTTTTTCCATTGGTAACGATCAGATAATGTTCTTCCTTCTACAATACAACCTCCCGGAAAACGCAAAAATCCTGGTTTCACATCGTATAAAAGCTGTACTAAATCTTTACGCAGTCCGTTTTTTCTATTCTTCCAAGTATCTTCTGGAAACAGTGAAATCATATCCAAATCAATCGTTCCTGTTCCCTCAAAAGTAATTTTCAGCTTTGCTTTGGCCTCAGTTTCAGTTGCTGTAAATTGTGCTGTATAATTCGTCCAATCATTTGATTTTGTAACTACAGTGGTTTCTCCAAGCACTTTTTGATCTTTATTGATCAGCTGAAAAATAATCTTTTTAATCGCTCCGTTATGATTGGCTGCTTTAAATGAAAGATTGTATTTCGCATCTTTCTTCACTCCCATACCTCTGAATCCTTCATTTATCAAAGCATAACCTTTATCATTGAAAATTTCGACTCTGCAAAAATTAGTATTGTTGGCTGCAGATTTTATTGGCAATGCACTCCCCGATTCTTTGTTCATAGAAGACCTTTTGGTATTGGGTTGCTGCCATCCCATCATTGGCTTGTCAAACTCAAAAGATCTGTTTTTAATCATTTCAGCATACAATCCGCCATCTGCTGCAAAATTGATGTCTTCAAAGAACAAGCCGAACATTGTTGGCTGAATTTTAGTTACCGTTTTGGAGGCATCAACTTCTAAATTAGCTTTTTGAGCTTTTCCAGAAATACTACCAAATAACAAACTTCCTATGAATAATGTCGAAATTACGTTTATTTTCATTGTACTGTTTTTATATTGAGAATATACTTGCAATATATTAATTAATCTTTTTAAAAGTCTATGAAAGTATCACTCCTTAAAGATTTATTGTGAATTTTACACTTATAACTTTCTACAAAAATAAATTACTTCTTAACGGCCTCATATTTATTTGGAAAAGCCGCTTCTCCATCTAAATTGACTATTTTTAAAACATCCACATTTTTACTTTCCACCGCATATTTAAAGTATTCTGGTTTATTTTTTCCCCATTGTACCGTGCAATTCTGAACTTTTATACTTTCGGCAGTATCAAAATAAAATCCTGAAGTGCTTCCTTTTACAAAACCTTCCACATTTGCAGGACGTCTGTCGTATAATCCACCAGGAAAAGAAGTTGTTTTGTCCATAAAAACGCTCACATTATCAAAAACAATATTCTTGATTTTATCTTTTGATTCGCCGCTTACAAAAACACCATTTTCTCCTGTGCATTGAATATTAGAAAAATAAATATTCTTAATCTCGCCTACTTTCCCTTCTGTCGCTCCTTTAGGAAAACGCCAGTTCGCATCTTTGTGATTTACTTTAGCTCTTCTGAAAGCCGTTATATAAATCGGTTCTGCTTTTCCCCACCAAGTATCGGTGTTTAATTTGCTTTCGATAATGATATTAGAGAAAATAACGTCGCTCACTGTTCCTTCATCACGATTCTGAATTCCCAATGCACGATTGCTGTTTTTGATGATACAATTATTGAAAACGACTTGACGAATGGCATCCATATTTTCTGAGCCAATTTTAATTGCACAACTACTGCTGGTCATCGTGCAATTGGTTACGGTAATATTTTCGCAGGCTCCAAATTCTTCAAACTCTCTTCTGTTTTTTAGGCAGATGCAATCGTCCCCGCTTTCGATATAACAATCGCTGATTCTGACATTCTTAGAATGATCCAAATCGATTCCATCACTGTTTCTGACTTTCAAACTATTCAGCAAAGTAATGCCACTGATTACAACATCATTGCAACCAACCAAATGTACTGTCCAATAGGCCGAATTTCCAATGTGAACATCTTTGATTCTAATGTTTTTACCGCCAATGATTGTCAATACGTGAGGTCTTGGATCTAATACATTAAATGGCTTTAAAACATAAGCATCTTCCTCTTCTTCTCCCATAAAAGAAATTCCGTTTCCATCAATTTTTCCGCTTCCGCTAATGGTAAAATCTTCTATATTTTCTCCTCCAATCCAAATTGTTCCTTCTCCCGGATTGGTTCTGAAAGCACTTTTGGTATACAGCTTTTCATCCGGACTTGCTAATAATTTAGCACCCGCTTCGATATGCAAATCAACTTTTGATTTTACATCAATTGGCCCGGCCAAAAAGGTAAACGGTGCCGGAATTAAAACTCTTCCGCCTGTTTTGCTGCAGGCGTCAATTGCTTTCTGAATTGCTGCAGCATCATTGGTTTTACCGTCTCCTTTGGCTCCGTATTTTTTAATATCGTAGATTTTCTGCGCCGAAACAGTTAACGAAAGGCAGAAAATGATGAGCGCTATTATAGATTTCTTTTTCATGTTTTTTATTTTTTTTTATGCCACGAAGGCTCAAAGGCACTAAGTTTTTTTTAAAAGTTTTTATTTTCACGCAGATTTAAAAGGATTTGAGCAGATTCTGCAGATTTTTTTTAAGAATCAAATTAAATCTGCAGAATCTGCGTGAAAAAAAATCCTTTTTAATCTTAATAATCTGTGGCAAAAAAACTTTGCGCTTTTGTGCCTTTGTGGCAAACTATTAATGTGCTGGTAATTCAAATTTATTTTGTTCTGGTTCGATTTTTCTTTTTAATGATTCGCTGTCCAGATTGCTGGATGAAACATCTTTAAAAACAATCTGATTATTTTTATCTGTTGGAATATCGATAGCTTTCATGCTCAGATTTTTTACATCGTCAAAAACAAAAGCGGGACGAAAATCTTCTTTATCCAAAATCAATTTTATGTTTTTCATTTCGATTCCGTTTACGTGGCGCACGTAGAATCCCCATGAAGGTAATTCACCAAACATGGTAAATTCAGGATATCCGTTAATGTTTTCTTTTACATCTTTTAATCGGCTTAAAGGATGATACGCCATTCCTTTTGAAGCTCTTCCCGGATAAACGATTTCAATATTTTCTAAAGTCACATTCTCTATTGAATGTCCCGGAATTCCGGCAATAGAAGACGGGAAAGGATTGTGGAAATAATCAACCTCTGGCCCACGCATATCGTAATCAATATCAGGACGACCAAACGGAATCTGTACTTTTACATTTTTAATTGATACATTTTTAATATAACCCGGTTTTTCTCCATTTCTGTGACCTAGACGAATCAAGATTGCATTTCCGGTATTTACAGCGGTAATATCCGAAACCTTGATATTTTCAATCTCCGCTCCGTCAACAGATTCAATCGCAACCGCCGATCGGAACGTATCAAAAACTTTAATGTTTTCGATGGTTACGTTTTTGAAACTGCCATAAGAACCTGTTCCAAATTTTACCGCATTTGCACTTGACCTAATCGTACAATTCCCAATGTAAATATTGTTATTATGCAATCCTGGAATTTCCGATTTTAAACAGATTCCATCATCTGCAGCATTTACATTACAATTGGTAATTCGGGCATTTTCACAGCCGTCAAGGTCAATTCCGTCATTGTTCCAGTAAGCTCTGCTTTCTACTTTCATAAAATCAATTAGAATGTTTTTACATGCTCTAAAACACATTGTCCAGCCGGGACTGTTTTTCAAGGTGATTTGAGTCATTTGAATAGAATCACATTTTACAAACGAAATCAGTTTTCCTCTTCCGTCTTCAGGACGCATTCTTCTGTAATTGTATTTTGGATCAATTCGAACTCCCGTATGATGCAGAGAATCAATTGCCAAAGCCAGTTCTCTTCCTTGTCCGTCTATAATTCCTTTTCCGTTTACTGCTATATTTTTGGATTCATTCGCAATAATAAAAGCTCTAATGCCTTCGTATTTTGGATAATCATCTGGATTGGTGCTTCCAAGCAAAACAGCTCCTTCTTCAAAAAACAATTCGACATCATTTTTTAAAATAATACTTCCAGATAAAAAAGTTCCTTTCGAAAAAACAACTTTTCCGCCTTTACTTTTATTGGCTGCATCTATGGCTTTTTGGATTGCTTTTGTATTCAACGTTTTTCCGTCTCCAACAGCGCCGTATTTTTTAACATCAAATACTTTCTGCGCTGAAACAGTTAAGGATATACAAAAAACAAATAGTGTGATTATAAAACTTCTTTTCATTTCTATTTTTTTTAATGCCACAAAGGCTCAAAGACACAAAGTTTTTTTTTAAAACCATATAAATAATATAAGGTCAATTAAGACAAAACTTAAATTATCTTATATTACTTATATGGTTTACTTTCACTTAGCGCGTCTTTGTGGCAATTTTATAACTTAAAATTTACCAGAAGACAGTATACAAAGCCACTAATATTCCACTGATAATAAATGATCCTATGATAAATTCAGATGACACTTTGAACATCGATTTATCTACTTCTATATTATGAGTTTCAGCTTCTTCTTCAGATACTGGTTTTGCTACACTAATTCCAACCATTATCAATACGATGATAAAGAAAACAATAGTCATTCTATCCAAGAAAGGATAATCTGGGAAAGCACCTTCTGTCCACATTGGCAGGAACTTTAAAATCGCTGCAAGTGGAACTGTCAATAACGCACCTGCCAATCCAGCCGCTGGTGTTGTCTTTTTCCAGAACATGCCCAGCAAGAAAATAGCTAAAACTCCTGGCGAAAAGAATCCCACATATTCTTGTATGAACTGATAAGCCTGATCTAATGATTTCAATGCCGGCGCTACAAAAGCAGCGATTATCATGCAAACCACTACACACCATCTTCCGGTACGAACCAGTTTTTTTTCTGATGCCTGAGAATTAAAATATTTTTTATAAATATCTAAAGAAAAAATAGTCGAAATACTATTCGCTTTTCCTGCCAAAGAAGCCACAATTGCCGCCGTTAATGCAGCCAATGCCACACCTTTTAATCCCGCAGGAAGTAAATTCATTAAAGTTGGGTACGCGTGATCTGGTTTTAAAACTCCTGCTGCATCTACCATTTCCTGTTGAAACATTCCGTTTTCGTGCATGACAAACATGGCGATACCCGGTAAAACAGCGATAATTGGAACTAACAATTTTAAGAAAGCAGCAAACAAGATTCCTTTTCTGGCAGTCTTCAAATCCGCTCCTAAAGCCCTTTGAACAATATACTGATTACATCCCCAATACGCCAGATTATTGATCAACATACCGCCAACTAAAACCGACATTCCCGGCAGTTCATTATAATGCGGATTGGATTCTTCTAAAATCATGTGTAAATGTCCTGGCGCCTGATCCGCAATAATGGTAAGTGCTTTTAAAATATCTTTTCCAAAACCAAACTGATCTGAAAGCAATGTCAAAGCTAAATAAGTCGTTACTAATCCTCCCAGAATTAATACAATAACCTGAAACATATCAGTATATCCGATTACTTTCATTCCGCCTAAAGTTACGATAACCGAGAATAAACTCAAACCGATTACACAAAATTGAAAACTAATGGGCGCGATAGAAGAAATGGCCAAAGCGCCTAAATAAATGATAGAAGTAAGATTCACAAATACGTAAATCAACAGCCAGATAATAGCCATAATAGTACTTACAGTACCACTATATCTTTTGGCTAAAAACTGCGGCATCGTAAATATTTTATTCTGCAGATAAACGGGCAGAATAAACATGGCGACTATAATTAATGTCGCGGCCGACATCCATTCGTAAGAAGCAATTGCAAGTCCGATCGCAAAACCAGAACCGCTCATGCCAATAAAATGTTCTGCTGAAATATTAGAAGCGATTAAAGAAGCTCCGATTGCCCACCAAGTCAATGAGCCTTCAGCCAAAAAATATTCGTTGGAACTGGTTGCAGCCGTTTTTTTGCTTCTGTAAATATACATTCCATAGGCCATGACTATGACAAAGTAAATAAAGAATACGATGTAATCTGCGGTTTGTAATACATTCATAATGTGTGGTTATTGTGTGGTTAGATAGTAAAATGTATTTTAAAAATAGAGCTTAATAATTTAAACACATAGAAACATAGCTTTTAGAACTCCATAAAGGCATTTCATTTGTCATAAATTCACATAACTATTTTAGAAACTAGTTTCTTATAATTCTATTTTTCATTTTAGTATGTCATAAATTCTATTTTTCTACGTGTTTCAAAAAAATATTAGTTTTCTAAATCTTAAGAAACCATTTCTTTTTGTATAAAAAATAGAGCAACAAAAGCTGTACGACAGTCACAGACAAAGCAGTGAAAAATGGCTGCCAAACAATTGATGTATATTGTATCAATCCGCCAAAAACATAATCTGCCGTATGTTTAAAATCGACGGAACCTTCGGCTGCTATATAAATCAAAATAGAATTGGAACCGATTAAAATCAATGGGAATGCCCATTTATGGAATCCAAACAAATCTATTATTGAATAAAAAAAGACAAAAAACAAAATACTGAATCCACCGACAAAACACACAAACGAGCTCGTCCACAAATGTTTGTTAATCGGAAAATCTATATCCCATAACAGACCTACAATGATTAACACAACAGCGGTTAAAGCCATTAAAAGCAGTTTTACCTTGATTGAAAATTGATGGTTTTCTTTTAAAAATGTTCCGATAAAAACGCCTAATAAAGCGGTCGAAATTGCAGGAAGAGTTGAAAATATTCCTTCGGGATCATAAACGGTGCTGTGTAGTCTGCCTGGTAAAAGTAGACGGTCAATATAAGCTTCCAATGAGCCTTCTTTGGTTAAAACTCCTGCTCCAAAATCGGGAACTGGAATCCATTTCATGGCAATGTAATAGCCAATCAAAATTCCGAAAAACCAGATTAATTGTTTCTTGAAATCAAAATTCAAATAGATGATTCCGGCAAAAAACCAAGCCAATCCAATTCTTCCCAAAACACTTGCAAAACGCGTTTGATCCAATCCGTCGAATCTCAATAAACCATTTACTATAAAACCTAGAACCAGTAAAATACAGGTTCTTCTTAGCATCGATAAATAGATTTTACGCTTCTCGTTTGAAGGTAATTCCTGTGGTGTTTTTACTCCTGCCAAACTCATTTTCTTTTCGAAAGAGAAAGGCATCGAAACTCCGGCAACAAATAGAAAGACAGGAAAAATCATGTCATAAAATGTAATTCCGTTCCATTCCGCATGATGCAGTTGCGAAGACATCCAGATAAAAACAGGAATTGGTGCTGCTTTGGCTAGAGCATGAATAATATGTTCGCCGCTCATAATCCAAAACATAACAAATCCGCGAAGCACATCTAAAGAGATTAGTCTTCCATTTGTAGGGTTACTCATTTTATTTAGTATTCAGTGGTCAATAGTTAGTGGTCGGTGGTCAGGTTTTTAGTGGTCAGTGATCAGACTTTTAGTGATCAGTACCGTTTTTTGTTGGGTACTGATAATAAACTGAACACTAAAAAACTGAACACTGATTACTGTCAAAAAATTGGTTTAATCACAAATCCGTAGCTATACTCACTTTTGGTTAATTGATATTGTTCATGAGGCGGTAATCCCCAGCTGTTGTCTCCTCCTAATCCGCGTTGGGTCAAGTCAACACAAACAACTACTTCATTTCTAGGAGTGATGTCGCTGGAATGGATATTCTTTTTAGAAATTCCTCCGTCAAAATCACTCGGGTAATTATTCAAAGTACTTATACCTAAAGGTTGCAGACCTTTTATTTCCAAGCCATTTCCTGAATTGCTTGACAGTTTGAACCAGCGTATATCGGTCTTGTATCCATTTTCTTGTGGGCGTGTATAAGGCACATATTGGTCTGCAACTTTGCTAGTATAAATTCCTTTGAAGGATGCTGTTTTTCTGTCCGGATAATTTTCTAAAGGACCTCTTCCGTAATAATCCAGATTTTCTAAAGTGTTTTTTAAAGTAAAAATCATTCCGAAACGCGGTAATTCCGGAACCGGATTTGCCCCTTTTTTATAAGTAACCTGTATTTCTAAATCTCCATTATTTCCTAATGCATATTTGATAATATAATCAGAAGCAACATCATTTAGTTTTAATTTTGAAATGATATATTTTTTGCCATTTTCTTCGGTTTGCTGAATGCTTTCCAACGAAGTATTTTTCCCAGCTGTTCTCCAAACATTAGTTCTAATCTGCATTTTATTTCCAATGTCATTATCGGTTGGTGCTCTCCAAAAATTTGGTTCCGGATATTGTTTGAAATATTCTTCGCCTTTTAAACTGTAATATGAAATCAATCCGGTCGCTTTACTGATTTTAACCGTAACATTCTCTGAAGTCAACACAAAATGATCTTTTTCTTCCTGAACTTTTGCATTACTTTCTTTTTCAGATTTTTCGAAATATTTACTGTCTTCAATTACAAATTGTTCTTTGGCAATTTCAAAGTTTTTAGGCAATAATTCTGAACCTTCTTTTGTGTTGGCAAAAACGTTCAATAAATATTCTGTTCCTTCTTTTGATTCTATTTTTGGTAAATCAAGCTTAAACTGTTTTTTTGTTTTTGGATTCAAAACAACATTGATTGTTCCTTCTTTGATTACTTTTCCATTTTCCAGAACTTCATATCTAAAGTTGTATTTATTCAAATTAGTAAATCCGAAATCATTATTAATTTCGATTACAGCATTTTTGATATCTACTGCTTTGAATAAAATATCTTGATAGACTTTCTTCACTTCAAAAGCTCCAGGATGCGGTGTTCTATCAGCATAAACTAATCCGTTATGGCAGAAATTTTCATCGTTTAGATAATTCTGACTTCCCATATCGCCTCCGTAAGCCCAGTATTTTCTACCCGCTTCATCAGTTCTTTCAAATCCTTGATCAACCCAATCCCAGATAAATCCGCCCTGCATATTTTTGCTTCCGCGAATAATATCCCAATATTCCTGAAAATTACCACTGCTGTTGCCCATCGCATGCGAATACTCACACATGATATATGGGCGAGTCACTTCTTTTCTTCCCGCATATTCCTTCATGTATTCGATAGTTGGGTACATTGGGCAGACGATATCGGTATTTTCATTTTCTTTAGCCTGTTCAAACTGAACCAAACGAGAATTGTCTCTCTTTTTAATCCATTTATACGCTTCATGAAATACTGGTCCATTGGCACTTTCATTTCCTAATGACCAAATAATTACCGATGGCATATTTTTATCTCTTTCTACCAAACTGTAAATTCGGTCTAAATGAGCTTCTCTCCATTCCGGAAGGTGGCCTGGATTCGTTTTTGGATTCATCCACATTAAAGGCTGTCCCTCTACTCCCATTCCGTGGCTTTCGATATTGGCTTCATCCACCAAAAACAAACCATACTTATTACATAGCTTTACCCATAAAATATTGTTCGGATAATGACTGCAACGAACCGAATTAATATTCAACTGTTTCATCATTTTGATGTCTTTCATCATCGTAGCTTCATCTTGATAATGTCCGGTTACTGGATTATGCTCGTGAATGTTTACGCCATGCACCATCAATCGGACACCATTTACCAATAACTGTCCGCCTTTTAATTCTACTTTTCTAAATCCGATTTGAGTTCCAACCGTTTCTACAATTTCTCCTTTTTGATTTTTTAAAGTCAGTAGTAATGTGTATAAATTCGGAGTTTCACTGCTCCATAATTTCGGACTTGAAACAGACTGAGAAAAATTAATGTTCTGAATTTTAGAAGCTTCAAAATTGACATTGAATTCTTTGCTAAAAACGTTTTTACCAGAAGCATCTACCAATTTTGCCACTAGCTTTTGATTGTTTACCGCTTTTGAAGTCAGATTTTTTAGACTCACATCAACATTTAAACTTCCGTTTTTATACTTCGCATCTAAATCCGGTTTTGCAAAGAAATCTGAAATACGAACATTCTCGGTACTATACAAATAAACATTTCTGTCAATTCCGGAAAGTCTCCACATGTCCTGATCTTCCAGATACGAACCGTCACTCCATCTGTACACTTCTACAGCCAGATTGTTTTTTCCAGGTTTTAAGTATTTAGAAATATCAAATTCAGCCGGACTTTTAGTATTTTCAGTATAACCCACTTTTTCGCCGTTTACCCAAATGTACATAGCCGAGGTTCCTGCTTCAAAATGTAGAAAAACATGTCGGTTTTTCCAATTTTCAGGCAGTACAAAATCTTTTTTATAAGACCCTACAGGATTATCCCAATGATTAATAAAGGGCGGATTTTTCTCAAACGGATACGTAATATTGGTATAAATGGGCACACCATATCCGTTCAATTCCCAATTGGAAGGCACCTGAAGGTCTTTCCAATGCAACGTACTGAAATCTGTCTTGTAAAAATCTTTTGGGCGCTCATCTGGCGTTGGTGACCAGGAAAATTTCCACGTTCCGTTTAAAGAAAAATACCAAGGTGAATTTTCATATTTATCCATTATGGCAGAAGTTTCATCTGCATAAGGAAGAAAAGCGGCACGAGCCGGTTCTCTGTTAATTTGAAATACCTGAGGATTTTCCCAATCGTTACGGTCTTTTTCCTGAGCCGAAATACCCACCGAGAAAAACAGTAAAAGGCTTATAAAAAATATTTTGGTTTTCTGCATTATTTTGGTTTTAGATAGCTAGATGATGTTTTTTTAAACACATAGGAACATAGTTTTTCTTTGTATAAAAAGGCATTTCATTTATTACAAAAAACATAGCTATGTGTGGGAAACTAGTTTCTTTTAATTAATACTCTTACACTCAAAAAAATCTATGTTTCTATGTGTTTATATACTTTTTAAAACTTCAATTTTTCTGGCAAATATTTAGCAACTAATTCTTTATAATAAGGAAGCAATGCTTGTACATCTGGTTTAACCGGCGCTTTGGTGTACAAATCATATGGATTGAACTTTCTTACCCAGTCAAACATTTCGATATCTTTTTCATTCATTAAATGAGCATAAGCATTTTCTTTATGCTGTGAATAAAATGAATGGTAACGAATCATATATAAGGCCGGATCTGGCAGATAATCTTTCATAATCTGATACAGATATTCGTCGTGACCCCAGCTCATTTTTACCTTATCCAGTCCGCAGTTTTGAGTGTAGATTCCTAATTTGGTATTGAATCTCTCATCAGTATAATCCGGATTTTCTTTAAAGAATTCTGAATACACAATTTTATCCGAATACGCACAGCCAACCGGAAACGTATCTCCAACCACAGCCCATTGCGGTTCTCCAAACAAACATAAAACTTTGCCTAAATCGTGAATAAAACCTGTCAGTACAAACCAATCCGGATGACCGTCGGCACGAATGGCTTCTGAAGTCTGTAAAAGGTGTTGTGTCTGATCTAAGTCAATATCTGGGTCACTGTCGTCTACAAGTGTGTTTAAAAACTCAACAGCTTCCCAGATTGACATTTCTTTTCTATTAAATTGCAGAAATTCTTGTTCTTTACTGCATACGAAGTCATAAGTTTGATAAGTATGGTTAATTCTGTAAAATTCCTTAACCGTTTCTACTCTCTCCGAATCGACATAATTTCTGAATTCTTCTTTCTGCTTTTCTTTTACCTCTTCATTTTCTTCAGAAGGATCGGGATATCGCATTAACAAATCATCTTCCCACTCATCTAAATTTTTCAACGGATTGTCTGTGTCTATATGCTTTTTCATAATGGTTAATAGTTAAAAGTTACAACACAAAAATAGAATTACATGCTCTGTTCAAAATGGATTAATACATCAAAAACATGGATAAATTTGATTATTGTAGGATTTTTATATATTTAATTGCTTTTTTTGTCATTTCGACCGAAGGGAGAAATCACACGCGGGAATCTACAAAGATTGGATATTAACTTTACGGAATTTCTTGTGTGATTTCTCCCTTCGGTCGAAATGACAAACTACAAGCAAAAAATCTTTGTCAGAGTTTAAAACTTTGACAAAGATTAACAGCATTATAAATAAGTTTCTAGTTAATAATTTTACTAGGCGGAAAACCAAACTGCTTTTTAAAACAACGGCTGAAATACAACGGATCATTAAACCCTACTAAATTCGTCACTTCCGAAACATTGTATTTCTTCGTTTTAAGCAATTCTGCAGATTTTTTCAATCGAATTGTTCTGATGAATTCATTTGGAGCCAAATCCGTTAATTCTTTGATTTTTCTATATAATTTTGAAGAACTCACTCCCAGTTTATCACATAGAAAGTCAGTAGAAAGATCGACTTCACTTAAATTATCGTTGATTAGATTCGTTACTTTTTCCATGAACTCCTCATCGATTGGAGAATGTGTCAGCATGCTTACTTTACTTTCCACTTCGCCAGAGAATTTCTGTTTCAGTTCTAATCTTGATTTAACCATATTTTCTATCACCGTTTTAAGCAATAAAGGCTCAAAAGGTTTGACCAAATAACCATCTGCTCCTGTGTCGTAACCTTTTACTTTATCCATATTTTCAGAAAGAGCAGTCAGCATTATGACTGGAATATGACTAATGAATTCGTCATTTTTAAGTTCACGACAGAATTCCAATCCGTCCATTACTGGCATCATCACATCGGTAACGCATAAGATTGGTTTTATTTGTCTGCAGATTTTTAGGCCTTCTTGTCCATTTTCTGCTTCATAAACCTTGTAATAATCAGACAAATAATCTACCAGATATTTTCTAAGTTCGTTATTGTCTTCGATTACTAGAATTTTTTCTTTTAAATCGGTATTCTGAATGATTTTTTTCGCCGCTTTTTCTGGAATCAGCATACTCAGATTATCATTTTTGATAGCATATTCGAATACTTCCTTATTCACATACGAAGCGCGGTCAATCGGAATTTCAACTCTAAATGTACTTCCTTTTCCTTGAGTACTTTCTACTGAAATCGTTCCTTTATGAATAGCAACCAAAGATTTCACCAAAGACAGACCGATACCCGAACCTGTATTATTGGCTTTGCTGTTGCTGGCTTGATAAAAACGTTTGAAAATCTTCTCTAGGCTTTTTAAGGGAATTCCGATTCCGTCATCGGTAACTTCGATTACGAGAATATCCTCAACTGTGTCTTTAAGTCGTACAGACAAATCTACGTTTCCGTTTTTGTTGGTAAATTTTAAAGCGTTCGATAAAAGGTTGTACAAAATCTTATCGTATTTATCATTATCCAGCCAGCCGTTTATTTCTTCATCTTCGGTAATAAAATTGAGCTTAATCTTTTTGTTATAAGCCATTTCCTTAAAGGAATCAAAGATATTTTTAGAATAAGAAAGAATATCGGTCTGGGTCACTTTCAGCTTTAACTCGCCAGACTGCGCTTTTCTAAAATCCAAAACCTGATTTACCAGATTCAATAATCTGCTAGCATTCTGATAAATTAAGTTGTAACGACTCTTTTCATAATCTGTCGCGTTGCTGTTTTCTTCTAAAAGCTGTTTGGCTGGACCTAAAATCAATGTTAACGGTGTTCTCAATTCATGCGAAATATTGGTGAAGAAACGCAGTTTTTCGTTGTTCAGTTTGATGTCGTGTTCCCTGTTTACTTTTTCGGTAAGCAGTTCTTGTTTTAAGCGAATTCGGTTTTTGATTTCTTTTCTAATGAAATAGAAAATCCCAAACAAAATGGCAAAAAACAGTAAAAATGATGTTGGAGTCAGCCAGAACGGAGGCAGAATTTTTATTTTATACGAAACCGTTTTGCTCCAATATCCATCGCTGTTGCTCGCTCTGATTTTGAAAACATAATTGCCTGGATAAAGGTTGGTATATTGAACTGTTCTCGAAGTGCTATTAGCTGTAATCCAATGTTTATCAAAACCTTCCAGCATATATTGAAACCTGTTCAATTTTTCATTTGCGAATGAAGGAGCCGAAAACTGCAGCGAGAAATTTCGGTTTTTATGACTTAATTCTACTTCATTCCCATAATTCAGGTCTTTTAAAAGCGGAATTTCTCCATTAATTTCCATTTCAGGAAAAACTTCCTCGTTCTGGATTTTAAACTCAGAAACAACAGGAATTGGCGACCATTTATTTCGTTTCATTGTGGGTGGCGAAAAAGAAATGATTCCGTTTTTACCGCCAAGGAAAATATTCGAATTGTTAAAATAGAAAAAACCGCTCGAACTGAAAACATCCAATCTATTGCCACTGTTTACGTGGTAGATGCTGATGTCTTTTAAATTAGATTTTACGAAAGCAATATTATTGTTATTGATGTTGAGCCAAAGATTTCCGTTGGCATCAGATAATATATCGGTAATCCATTTTCCTGAAAGTTCTTTGAGATTTTTGACAGGCTCAAATTCATTCTTTTTCGGATTGTATAAACACAATCCAAAACGTGTTGAAGCCCATATTTTTCCTTTTACATCGACCAAAACATCACTCACATTTTCATCATGAGGCACTCCTTTTTCTTTGATAAAAAGTGACGAATACGTTTCTATTTTACCCGAATTGATATTGTATTTCACCACTCCGGTTTCTGTAGCAAACCAAACGTTGTTTTTAGCATCTCTTTCGATAGCATTAATCTGAAAATCTGGCAAAAGTTTACTCGAATTTTCGACCTGTAAAGTATTGGTGTTCAGAATTACAGCGCCTTCTCCAAAAGAACCTACAATCATTTTGTCTGCTGCAATTTTTCGAAAAGCAAAAACAGGCGATTTTTCGAATCCTGCCTTTATTTCTCTGGAAGAATTGGTCATGTAATTGTAGACCAAAATGTTTCCATCCCAAAGACCACAATAGAAAATTCTTCCGTCATCAGAATAAATACTGGCAATATCTTTTCCTGTGTTGTGTAAAGGAGTTGAGCCTTTTATATTCGAAAGATAAAGTCCGTTATGGTAGGTCGCCACAATTACTTTTTCGTCATAAGTCTTGGCAAAACCGCGGATTCTAGGAGCTTGATTACCAATAGAACGTGAAATATCCTTGTTTAAAGTAAACTGATTTTCATACGGGTCGTATTTGTCTAAACCGTCTTCAGTTCCAATCCATAAAACTCCAGATTTATCAAAATATAGCGAGGCGATTAAATTATCGACAAGCGAAGTATCATCAGACAAAATTGAGTAATACCATTTGTAATTGCCGCTTTGAATGTCTTCTAATTGGTCGCAAACCAGCAATCCTCCTAAAGTTCCAACCCAATATTTTCCGTCTGGAGCTTTTGCAACCGATAGAAAATAAGGCCCCAAAGCACCTCTAACCTGCTTGTTGTCGATATATAAATTGACAAATTGGTTTCTGGCTTTATCTAGTTTATACAATCCTTCGCGCGTACCAAGAAAAATATCCGATTTGGCGTCTTCGTAAATAAAATTAAGATACGGATTTTTAATGTTTGAGTTTGGAACAGAAAGTGTATAGGTATTAATCTTTACAATCGCGCCTTTTGCGTCCATGGTAATTTTGGCGACACCCACTTTTTCATAACTTCCAATCCAAACATTGCCTTGTTTGTCTTCAAAAATTTCTTTGACGTAATCAAAACCTTTCAATGGAATTTTGTCGAACCGATTTTCTTTTAAAGAAAACAAATAAACCCCTTTGGTTTTAGTTCCAACCCAAACTCTATTAAATTTATCCGCATAAACTGCTCGTACTTCATCATCGGGCAAGCTGTTGGGGTCGTTTTTTTTGTGAAAAAAAGTGGTAAAAACATGGGTATCCATTTTGAAAAGGGTTAATCCTTTTCGGGTTCCTATCCATAAATTATTAGAACTTTCATCTAATTCTAAAGCCGTAATGTCATCATTATATAATTTATTTTTTCCAGGCGTAGAACTCATGTAGTTTTTGAACTGATACCCATCAAAACGGTTTAATCCTGAAAACGTCCCAAACCACATGAAACCTTTTTTGTCCTGCACAATATGACGTACCGAATTATGAGACAAGCCATTATTGTCATTATAATGCGTAAATTTTATATTCTGTGCATACGAATTATAAAATACGGAAAATAACAAGAATACTATAAAGGATTTTTGGCTCATGGAAATAAATTATAAATGCAATTTAATCTTTTTGATTCAATAAATATCAAAATTATTTAACAGATAAATTATCGATTTTATTATTTTTCAAATCAATTTTAAAATGGTCTGAAGGCTCGCCATTCATGGTCTTGAGAAATATTTGTGCCCATAAAACCAATTTGGAATCATTTGCTTTTTTTAACTGACTGCATACCAGTTCATACTGTTTTAACCTATTTTTTCCAATTTTTGAAAAAGCTAATTCATCAGCACTTTTTAAGCGGTAAAAATCGAAAATCATATCAAAACCATTCCATGATTCGAAATCAGAAATCGTGAAAGAATTGGCTTTTAAAACGGATTCAATTTCAGTTTTATTCGTATTCAGCAACAATAAATCTTTTCCTGAAAGATTCACAATTGATTTTAGAAAATCAGCTGGAAAATCTTCCGGTAAAAAACGCAAACGCACTAATTCTTTTAAATGCCAATTGGTGAACTCTTCATAATCTTTGGCTTTCAGAATTTCTTTATTCCAAATGTCTTTGCTTTTAACTTCTTTTAAATGAGCATATTCTTCTTCATAAAAAGGAAATAAACTATTGAATTTATTGACTTTGCCAATCACAACCGTTTCCACTTCAAAATCAGTATTAGAATGAACGGTCAATATTTTATAAGCCGGCATATACGCAGCAAGCGATGGTGTCTGGATATTAAACAGCGTATTTCCCTTTGCCGATTTTCTAACACCTGTATCGTTGATGTGCATGTGTCCGCCAAAATGAATCTGAATTCCGGCATCTGCAAATTGCTGTGCCACTTCTTCATCCGGAACACGCTGTAACTGCATTTTGTTTGCTCCAAAAAGCTGTTTTAATTCAGGCGAAGCATCATCATTAAAATCAACCATCGGATAATGACTGAAAGCAATGAGTACTTTTCCTTTTTGTTTCGCTTCCGCGGCAACTTTTTTCACCCAGTTTAAAAGATGGTTTTTATAAATCAGAACGTTATTGTAACCGGTGTTCGCTCCCGAAAAATCATGCGGATTATTGGTTTCTCCAGATAATTTTTCATTCGGAACATAGGCATTTGCATCTATCGCCAAAAGCCAGATTCCTTTTATTGGTTCCACCAAATAACTGGCCTCAGGAAGATACAAATTGGTATTTTTTATTAGATACGTTCTTTTTTCTAAAACGGATTCTTTTTTAGCTTCTTCAAAATTGTAATTTTCATAATTGTAATCAGAAAAAGGCGTTTCCCAATACAAGTCGGATTTCTTTGGAAAAAAACCAAAATCACGCATTTCATTAATGGTTTCTTTGTAACCCCAATTTTTTATATCGGCTGTAATGATGGGTTCTAATTCGCTTTTATTTTTATTGAAGTTGTTTGCAGAACTGCTGATAATTTGTTCTTTTCCATCTTTACCTAAAAAATCAGTTTTAACAGCATCTTGCGCAAACGGCCTTACTACATCGTGATTTCCTGTAGTGACATAAAAAGAAAGTCCGTGCTTTTGAGAATATTCATTGAGTATTTTTCGCAATCCGCGTACATGAACAGGCTGTCCATCGTCACTGAAATCGCCTGGAAGCACTACTTGTTTGATACCTTTTTTGACAATATCATTTAAAGCTTCTAAAAAAGCAAAATAGTTTTCATTGAAAATTCTCGTAGAATGCAACTGCGAATTCATCGTTCGGATATTGGCATACTCGCCCGTTACTGGATTTGGAATTCCCTTATAATCGCTGTCTTTGAATTTCGCAAAAATATCCTGTAAATGAGCATCGGCTATAAAAGCAATCTGAACTTCTTTTGTGACTTTCTGCTGTGATTTGCAGGAAGATAAAGAAAGTAGTAGTACCAATATAGCCGATATTCTAAACATTTATTTTGTTTTTAATTTTATGATTATCCGTTATTTGTCCTATTTTAAAAATAGAAAACCTGTAAAATCAGACGCGGATTAAACAGATTCGCTAACGCGAAGACGCGGATAAAAACGGATTTTTTTATTAAACTTTTCAATAAATTATCCGTTTTATCCGCGTCTTTACGAAGTAAATCCGTTCAATCCGCGTCCTTGCTTAAAGGATAATTCAATTATTTTTTAATGTATGCTTCCAATTTATCTAACGTGTTTAGTTCTGTTTCTCTTGCACATGAAGATAAAATGGTAGTCTCTAAATTTTTTGCTGGTTTTGAAATCAATAAATACTGTGTTCCATCGTCTGTAGTCTTCTCAAAATCTTTTGGATTGTACTTAATTGCACCTCCAACTTCAACAATTTCTGCCGCAACATCTTCCGGATGTTTTCCCCAAACCGCGATGTAATTTGCTCCTTTTTTGGTGGCAGTATCTTTAAAGTAATTTACTCCTGTTGCAAACTGAACTTTCTCTCCAGTTAAAGAAACCGCTTCCACTTTTGCTTCTCTCTTACCAGAAAATACCGTTACGCGAACTAAAATATCAACTTTTTTTCCTTTGTAAGGCACACCTCTTGAAATCATTTCCATCCAAGAAGTCGTATCTGTTTTTCCAACTCTTGCCAAACGATTGGTCACTGGATTTAAAGGCACTAATTTCTCTCCATCCCAAAGTTTTACGCCTCCTAAACCAACAGTCGAAGCCACTTTATAATAATCGGCTCCCCAGCCTTGTTTTTGCTGTTCAGGCGTTGGGTACCAATTGGCTTTTCTTAATTCTAAGCCTGGTTTTGCTTTAGAATAAACGTCGATTGCTACTTTATCGCTGAAATAAATTCGCAATGCCATCCATTCGTTTTCAACCGCCGGGCCGTGATGTCCGATTGTTTTATATAAATCCCCTGAATCTGAGCCGATATCTGATAAATAAGTTATTTTGTCCGACTTCATATACAAACTGTTGTCTGTATTATTTTGTCCAAAACAAACGCAGCAAAAAAGCAAAGAGGTTACAATAGATAGTTTCATAATTTAAAATATTATAGTTTAAGTGTAATTCTGTAAATTTAAAAACAACTTTCTATAATCTACTAAGAATTCTATTTATTGTTTGGAAATTATCAATTTATATCAAAAATGTGAAAAATCTTAAAACTTTGATTTTTTTTTTTACCACAGATTAAAAGGATTAATCCAGATTAAAAGTTTATTTAAAATCCTTCTAATCTTTTTAATTTGTGGCTAAAAACCAATTTAATAAGTTAATAAACAGCTCTATATTCTATATTCTTTAATCCACAACTCTTACTAAGGTCGGATTAATTCCTAGCGGGTTTTTAATGATTTTACATATTAGAGGAAACTCCGGATTTTTTACAATCCACATTTCGGTTTCGTCTATCTGTGCGACTACATGGAATGCATCCACGATTTTGCCGTCAACTGAGATTCCGTTTTTATCTTCACTTTTATCCAGAACATAAGTCGTGTTGTTGTAAACAAAAGAATTGTTTTTCACTAAATCCTGATATGCTGACTGTGAAATCATAAAAAAAGTTTCGGTTGGTTTTAGGTTCAGAACCGGTGCATATTCTCCCTGATTGAAACTTAATTCAGTCCCGTTTTTTACAGCTTCGGGAAGCATTACTATTTTACTTTTTACGCCTCTGGTTTCCAGTTTAAAAGCCAATGTATTGTTGTAAGTTTCAGCCGTAAGCTGTAAAGTCCTCGTTTGTCCGTGCAGTTTGCAGACATAATGCAATTGGGTATTATTTTTTAATGTCGGAATGTAATTCTGTGCTATTGTGGTTTGATAAAGGGCGCAGAAAAGAATAACTAAAAATATATTTTTCATCTTACTCATCATTTTTATTTTGCTGGTGGTAAAATTGTTGTTCCCCAAGCTGAAGGTTTCGAATCCATTTCTAAAATCAGTTCTCCTCCGTTATTAATATCTTCGTGTAAAATCCATGCTTTGTTGTATGGTTTTCCGTTCAACAAAGTGGTTTTAATGTATTTGTTTTTATCACTCATCTTTTTGGTAGTGATTTTAAAACTTTTACCATTTTCTAATTTCATAACCGTTTCTTTTATCAAAGGCGTATTAATCAAATAATAAGGCTGTCCTGCATTTGGATACAATCCCATCATGTGGAAAGCCAGCCACGAAGACATTGCACCTGAATCGTCGTTACCCGGAAGTCCTTCTCTTGATGTATTGAAATTATTCTTGATAATCGTTCTGATTCTGTCACTGCTTAAATACGGTTTTCCAATCCAATGATACAAACAAGGTGTAAGAAATGAAGGTTCGTTGGCAACATTAAATAAATCATTGTTGAAGAAGATATCCAATCGATTTTCGAATGCTTTTTCTCCACCTGATTTTTTTACCAGTTCCGGAATATCGTGCGGTAAACTAAATGAATATTCCCAGGAAGTTCCTTCGTAGAAAAACACACACCAGTGGCAGACATACCAAGGTGATTCGATAATAACCGGCGTGTATTTAAAAGTCGGTTTCTGAATTTTAGATTCTCCAAAAACAACATCATCCAGCCAGTTTCCGTCTTTGTCTTTTGGCATAATGAAACCTTTTGCACCGTTATTTTCATAGTCAGCACGCCATAAATTCTGCCAGTTCTCAGCCTGTTTCATGTATTGATTGTACAATTCTGTTTTGCCCAAACCTTTGCCTACTGTAGCAATGTTATAATCGTTGTATGAATAATCGATTGTTCTATTTCCAGCGCGGTCTGTGCCGTATGGAACATATCCTAATTTCAGATAATCTAAAAGTCCGCCTCTTCCTTCTCTTTCTTCATTTCCTCCCGGAGGCACTGTAGCGTCTTTAATCATGGCTTGTAAAGCCAGTTCATAATCGATTCCTTTTAAGTTTTTTACAAAAGCATCGGCAATTACCACCTCAGCGTTAGAGCCTCCCTGCGTTCTTCCGTTATCGTTTCCGCTTCTGCCTTCAGGCATATATCCTTCACGTTTGTAGATATTCAGCATTGCATTGATGATATCTACTTTTCGTTTGCTGTCAATCAATGTAATTAACGGACTTGACGTTCTAAAGGTGTCCCAAATCGTATAAAAATCATCATAATACGGTTCGTCATTTGTCCATAACGGATTTTCTCCTGTTCTGTCAACCGGCATAATCATCGTGTGGTACAAACCAGTGTAGAACATTTTTCTGTATTCTACCGAAGTATCATCCGATAATTTGATTCGGCTTAATAAATCTTCCCATTTATTTTCTAAAGTGGCCAAAACGGTATTGAAATTCCAATGCGGGATTTCGACTTCTATATTGTTTTTCGCTTTTAATTCACTTAAAAATGAAATTCCGATTTTGACATTCAATTCTTCTTTTCCTGAATTTCCGAAAGAAAGCAACGCTCCAGTCTTCTTTCCAGAATCAAATTGTGCTTTTTGATTGTTGTAAAATTTACCGTCTTTAAAAGTGACATATTTAGCAATTGGCTGATCGAAAATGGCCCAGAAATAAACCGTATAAGCTCTTCCGTTATTCCATCCTCCTCTGATTCGACTATACCCTCTTACTTCAGTATCTGAAACAATTTCGATCTGAGAACCTACAAACTGCTGGGCTTCTCTGGCATCAGGAATTTTTTCTTCTCCAAGGAAAAATCCCGGGTCTATTTTTAACTCTTTTGATTTATTTTTTGGATAAGTAATTCTGTAAAATGAAACTTTCTCTCCTGTCGTGATTTCGGTTTTAATGTTGTTTTCTTTGAAAACCGTTTCATAATAGCCCAATTTTACGTTTTCTTCTGTTCTGAAAGAAGTCTGATCCATTTTGTCTAAAGCTCCAGAAAAAGGCATAATGGAGATGTTTCCATATTTTGGTCCTCCGCCGGTTCCGCTCACATGGACTTGACTGAATCCTGTTACTTCTTTAGGTATTGGAAGCCAGCCGCTGTTTGGACTTACGGTACAATCGGGACTTGGTTTTACCATTCCGTAAGGGCATGATGGCCCGATGAAAACCCTCCCAACTCCTTCTGAACCGATCATTGGGTCAACATATTGATGCACTTTTTGCTGCGCGATACTTGTAATCGAAAGAAATGAAATTCCTAAATAAAAGATAAACTTGGATACTCTTTTCATTGTGGTTACTTCTTTGTTTTTTGTTGGCATTTATAATTATTATTTAATAACTCGTTGGGTGAAATTATTTTCAACACATAGAAACATAGTTTAACTAAACTAAAAAAAGGCGTTTCACTAGTTTAAATGCACATAGTTTAGCTATGTGTGGAAACTTGTTTCTTCCATTTTCTTTTTTCGGCACAAAAAACTATACTTCTATGTGTTAAAATGCTTTTATTTTTTAATTACACCCAACGGGTTATTTAATATTTCTCAAATAACTATAATCATTTATTCTTTTACGTTAATAGGGCGTTAACCCAACGTTATATTACTATTTTCAAGGTTTTGGCTGATCAGACATTTGCAAAATCAATTCACCTCCATTGGTAATGTCCTGATGCGAAAGTGTAAAATCTTTCACCGCTTTAGCATTGTATTTGATGTCTTTGATGTACATGTTTTCAGGATTGTTGTTCTGCGCATTAATCACAAATGTTTTCCCTGAATAATATTTCGGATTTAAAGTTATCGTGATTTTATTGAATATCGGACTTCCAATTTCGTAAACGGCATCCTTGTCTGTTCCTCCATTCATTTGAAATAAACCTAATTTCAATAAAACATTCAAGCTTCCCATCAATCCTTGGTCTTCGTCTCCGTTATAACCTGTTGCAGGCGATAATCCGCTGAAGGTTGCTTTTACAACGTTTCTTGTCCAGTACTGCGTTAAGTCGGGTCTTCCTAAAACGGTAAAAATATTAGAAGTCTGCATAGAAGGCTGATTTCCAAAATTGACCGGAATTCGGCTAAACTCCGGGTGCAATTCTGCATCGTGAGATGTACCCGAAGTATAATTTTGTTTTTTAGCGGTTTCAAATTGCGCATTTAATTTTTCTACTGCTTTTTGTTTTCCTCCCATTAAATTGGCTAAACCTAAAATATCATGTGGTACGAACCAGGTAGATTGTGCACCGTTGGATTCTATAAATCCGTTTTCGTATTGATACGGATCGTAATTTTCGCGCCATTTTCCCTCAACATTTTTCGGACGCATCCAGCCTATTTTAGCATCAAAAACATTTTTATAGTTTTCGGATCTTTTCATGAAATACTTGTAATCTTCTTCATGATTCAGTTTTTTAGCCAGTTGCGCCAAAGTCCAGTCCTGATAAGCATATTCCAGAGTCTGACTCGCACCATCTTCGTGGCTTCCGAAATTCCCATCAGGAAGCGGATACGGCACATATCCTTTTTCTAAATAATATTTTAAACCTCCGCCAATATTGGTTTTGTGCTCATATCCGGCTTTTTCCATAATGCCACCTGGCATATGATTTTTTTTGAGTGCAATGTAAATTTCTTCTAAGTCTTCTTTTACAATTCCTTTTTGAATGGCGCTGACAATAAATGGCGTTGTTGAAGCTCCGGTCATGACATAGGTATCATTTCCGCCCGAAGGTCCACGCGGAATTATTCCGCCGTCTTTGTAATATTGCATCAACGAATAGACAAACTCTTCCATAATCTCCGGATATACCAATCCCCAAAGGTTATTAATCGTCCATTGCGCGCCCCAAAAAGCATCTGAATTGTAGTGGTTGAATTTGGGTTTTCCATCAACATTTAATGGCAAATGTCCCACCCTGAATTTCTCCCCAGAATTATCAGGGTAAGCTCCATTTGCATCGCTGATCATTTTTCTCCCTTGCAGAGCATGCCATAGATCAGTATAAAACCTTCTTTGCTCGGTTTCGGTACCGCCTTCTATTTTTATTCTTCCTAACAAATCGCTCCATACTTTTCTAGAATCTTCAACTGTTTTATTAAAATTCCAGTGTGGTAATTCGGTTTCGATATTGTTGTTGGCATTTTCAATCGAAGTATAAGAAATGCCGACTTTCATCAATACTTGTTCTTTTGTTTTACCAAAATGAATTAAATAATTTCCTGTTGCATTATCTCTTTCAACAGCAGAAATCGGCTCATTGGTTTTCACTTTAAAAGACACAGTCAATGGTTTTGGACGTCTGAAATTGGTACTTAAAACCAAAGAGCCTGAAAGTTCAAAATCATTGTTTTTTTCTAATGTTCCGTTGGTATTATCGCAAGGTCCTAAAACAGTATTCAAATTAAAAAGAACTGCTTTTTGTGTCTTTGTCGGAAATGTATATTGATGAAAGCCAACTCTTGGTGTGCTGGTCAATTCTGTTTTTATTTGATATCGATCTAATTTTAGCGAATGATATCCAGGCGTAATAATTTCAGTTTTATGGCTGAATTTAGAATAAAAATCTTTGAAAATCGTTTTTTTATTTTCTTCTGAAATGGTCACGGGCATCACCGACACGCCAGACATCTGCCATTCGTGAACATGGCTGAAACCTTTTACAGTATCTGTAGTATACTTGTAACCACCTCCCCAATCTCCTTTAATCTCTGTATCAGGATTTAGATTAACCATACCAAACGGACGACTTGCTGACGAAAAGAAAAACCATCTTGAATTTTCGGTGTCCAACAACGGATAAACCCTGTCTGATAACTGTTTTTTCTTTAAAGAAACTGTTTTCTGAGCGTTGCACGACACTAAAAAAATAAGGGTTAAACTTATTGCGATACGTCCTATTTTATTGATTTGATTTAGTTCCATTTATTCTGTTTATTGATGAGGCAATTTGGGTTTGGAGGATTCTTTGGTATTGAAGCAAAAAAATGTTTACAAAGCTTAATCTTTCTTATGGTCTCAGGAATTACATTCGACTAAGCTTTGTATTCATTCAAAAAAATGAAAATGAAACTGAACTGGTTATCATGAGCAACTAATCAACCAGTTTTCTTTTTAGTAAAAAGGAGAAGAGTTTTGGTCTCCTCTCCTTTTCAAAATTAAAATGTGTACTTAACTAAATTCTTGTTTAATATCCGTCATTTTGTGTTAATGCTGGATTTAAAACCATTGCATTTGTTGGAATTGGGAATACACGACGATAGGTGTCTGTATTGGTTTTATAACCCCAAGACCCTTCATATTTCCCAAAACGGATCATATCGTTTCTATGCCAAGCTTCCCAAGCAAATTCACGGCTTCTTTCTCTATAAAGATCTTCTAAAGAAACACCGCTTAATGCTGCAGAAGTAGTACGGTTAGAACGAACCATATTTACTAATGCATCAGCTGTCTGCCCTAAAGTAACACCGCCGCCGCGAAGGATTGACTCTGCTTTCATTAAAAGCACATCTGAATAACGCAAGAAAGGAACATCGTTCTTTTGGTTACGATTTGTAGAAGTTGCGTCTGGATAAAATTTGATATTTCTATATCCCATATTCCAAGCAATTTCATCATTCCCAAGATCAAATAAAGGCACGCTCTGACGAGGAACAATATTTGGTGTCAAGTTTACTTGATAAGTATAAGCGGCACCTCCATCAGAACCTGTGTAAAACTGATCGTATCCTTTTTTAGTAGTCGTAACCATTACTGGCGTTACACCATCATTCATATACTGAAGTCCTGTCAACCATTGTCTGTTACGGATATCATTTGCATCATTGAAATAGGCATAAAATTCTGGAAGGGTACTTCTAGGTGCACTTGGCGTGAAAGAAAGACCAAACTTAGCTCTTTCAGAACGAGGAACATCGTAACGTGCGTGGTACATTTGCCCGTTGTAACCTACTGTCACCGCTGCTGGATCGTAAGGAACGGCAAAAATAAATTCTTTCATAGCTGGTCCGTTAGTCGGATAAAACATTTGAAGATAAGTTGCTCTTGGTTCTACAGCATACAAGCCGGAATTAATTACCTCATCGCAAGCTGCAATACATTCTGTGTATCGTGAAGTTCCTGTATAAATGTTTGCATTCAAATACAACTTCGCCAACATTGCATTAGCAGTTTGTTTGTTTGGTCTTCCATAAGTAGCAACTCCAGACGCAGGATTTAAATTTGGAACAGCGCTTTTTAGTTCTTTTTCAATAAAATTGAATACTTCTGCTCTAGGTGTTTTAGCATGAGAAGTAAAATCACCGTATAAAGTATCCAACGGTACATCTCCATAACTGTCCATTAACATGAAGTAAGAAATCGCACGCATGGTTTTTAACTCCGAAATCAAAGTTTTTTTCTCTGCGCCTTCTGGCATTGTCTGTCTTAAGATAGAAATAGCTTGGTTGCTTGTTCCGATCACTTTAGACGACCAGTCCCAAAGACTTCCTATGATACCGTTATCTGCGTTCCAGTCATGAAAATGCATGGCGATGTAGTTTCGGTTGTCAAACCAGTTTCCTCCTCTTGCAGGCAGAATCGCTTCATCTGTCGTTAAAGACTGCGACCACCACCAGGCGAATGAAAATTCACCACGGAAAGCTGCATAAACTGGACCTGTAGTCTGAATGTATTGTGTAGAATTTTGAGGAAATACTTCTGGAGTAAGTTGTGTTGAAATAGGCACATCAAGATCATCGCATGACCATACTAAACCAGCCATCAAAACTGGAAGCCCTAAATATTTTAATATCTTTTTCATAATTTTTAGCATTTAGTTTTTAGAACATCACATTTAAACCGAACATATAGGTTCTAGTTTTTGGATAGAAGTTATTTGAATCTACACCCGGAGCGGTTCCTCCTTGTTCTACCTCTGGATCAATTCCTGTGTACTTAGTAATTACAAATACATTGTTTATGGTTTGATAAATACGGACATTGCTGATATATCTTCCCACTTTACCAAAATTATATCCTAAAGTCATGTTGTCTAATCTTATATAGCTGCCATCTTCTATAAAGCGATCCGAATATCTGTATGCGTTCAAATCGTTTGGAGATTCGTTTCCAGCATCCACCAAAATATTATTGGTCATGGCAGTACTTGGTCTGAATAAATCGGCACGAGTAGCGTTAAAAATTTTATTACCAAATACACCTCTAAAGAAAATACTTAAATCAAATTTTTTGTATTGAAAATTGTTTGCCCATCCTACTAATAATTTTGGCTGCGCGCTTCCTGCATAATGATAATCTACTCCAATTTGAGGTGTTGTGGTTAAATCACCATTTTTGTCATAATACTGAGAAACTCCATTTGCATCTTTTCCAGCATATTTAAGCGTAAAGAATTGCCCTAGAGGTTTTCCTTCTTTAAAAATCTGTAATGTGCTTCCTGTTTGTCCGCCTCCATCAGGTTGTACACGTCGAATAGAATCTCCACCAACAAAAAACGGACTCGTTAGTTTTACAATCTCATTCTTATTGTGCGCCAAGTTCAAGTTAGTCGTCCAATTGAAATCTGCTGTTTTAATCGGAGTAGTGCTTAAGCTTACCTCGATACCTTTGTTAGACATTGTTCCTCCGTTTGCTACAATTGTTCCCACTGGCACTAAAACCGGATTTACATTGTAGTTAAAAATCATGTCTGTTGTTTTCTTGTCGTACACATCAACAGAACCTGTTACTTTTCCGTTAAGGATTGAGAAATCAAGACCAATATTTGATGTGGCTGTTTTTTCCCATTTCAAATCTGGATTTGCGGCCTGATTTGGCCCGTAAGCTCCAATCTGTTGTCCGTTGTAATAGAAAGTACCTAAACTTCCTGAAATAAATTGCGCTGTGTACGCATTAAATCCAGAAGAGTTACCTGTTACCCCCCAGCTTCCGCGAAGTTTCAAATCTGTAAAAAAGCTTTGATTCTTCATGAAGTTCTCTTTGTCTAATCTCCAAGCACCCCCTACAGAAGGGAAATATCCCCAACGATTGTTTTCTCCAAACATAGAACCACCGTCTCTTCTAAGCGATCCTTGTAATAGATATTTGTCTTTATAGTTGTAGTTTAAACGTCCGAAGTAAGAAATCAGGCGTGTTTGCTGATAGGCTTTACTATCCCCAAAATTTACCACATAACCATTTACCGAAGTATAATTACTTAAAGCTAAGTTATTATAACCAACATTATCTACTGGAAAGTTTGTTGTTGTAGCCTGAAAACCATCTCCTAAGGTGTTTTCTTGCCATGAATAACCAACAACAGCTTTGATTTTATGAGAGCCAAAAGTTCTGTCCCAAGTAAAGAAGCTTTCGATAATATTGTTTCTTGTTTCGTAAGAATTTCTCAATGCAGAACCATTTACACCAAAATTCACTAACGATTTTGTCAAAGGCGGATCTGGATTGTTGTAGAAGTTCGCACTATTGTATTGTGAATAATAGCTATCGTAGAATTCGCCATGAGATGCCGTTAATCTTTGATGCGCTAAATTAAGATTATAAGTAATTCCGAATGGAAGTTTTACTTCTGCAGTAAGGTTACCTATAAGATTTTCTGTTTTGGTTTCGTCCGTGCCATGTTCAATTAAAGCTACTGGATTAAAATAGCCAGGACTAACAAAATTTTCGAACAAACTTCCGTCGGGATTTCTTACTGGAGAAACAGGCAGATAGCTCGCTGCTTGCAAAAGCACCGTATTACGTTGTGGCACGTTTTGATATTTTGTGCTAGAGTTTGTTACATTTAAACCGAATTTAACCTTGTCGTCAAAAGCATATTGCTCAACAGATAAACGAGCAATGATACGAGAAAAGTCACTTTTCTGCATTACCCCTTCTTTATTGAATGAAGTAATACTTGCCGTATAATTTCCGTGATCGCCGCCACCGCTCATAGACAAGTTATGGCTGCTTGATGCTGCGCGTCCTGGTCTTAAGATTTCTTTTTGCCAGTTAGTATTTGCACCTTTATCATTTTCCGGCGTAAAATTCAGATTGTTTTTTGTTGTAAATGCTCTTAACTGCTCAGCATTCATCATGTCTAGATTATTAGAAACTTCTTCCCATCCAACATACCCATTATATGCAATCTGCGTTTTTCCCTTACTTCCTTTTTTAGTTGTTACCATGATAACACCATTTGCGGCACGGTTACCGTAGATTGCTGTAGCGGCAGCATCTTTTAAAACATCAATTGTAGCAATGTCGTCTGGAGCTATTACAGAGATATCTACTCCCGGAATACCATCAATTACATAAAATGGCCCTTGAGAACTATTTAAGGTAGATGCTCCACGTAATACTACAGAGGCTGTTTTGGTAGGGTCACCGCTTGATGAAATGTTCAAACCAGAAACTTTACCTTGCAAAAGCTGACCCACATCGCTGATGGCACCTCTGTTTAGCTCTTCAGCCTTTACCGAAGTTACAGAAGTTGTCAAGTTTTTACGAGATCCTTTTCCGTAACCTACTACCACTACCTGCTCTAAGTTGGTTGTAGTCGATTGTAATCGGATTGAGTAGTTTGTTTTTGTCCCATCTAATTTTAATGGTTGATCTTCAAATCCAATAAAAGAAAATATAAGTGTGGCGTTTTTGTTTGAAGCCGAAATTTTAAATTTCCCATCAAAATCTGTAGTTACTGAATTCGTTGTACCTTTTTCTAGTACATTGGCAGCTGGCAGTGGAATGCCTTTGTCATCTAAAACTACACCAGACACTTCTGTTTTTTGTGCCCATGTATTCATTGAGAAGCCAAAGCAAAAGGCTAATAATAAAAGTTTAAGTTTTTCCATCGTGTAATTGGTTAATTGGTTAAATAGTACTGACGAAATTAGTGCTAATGAAATGTTAACAAATGGACAAGTTATTCATAAACATGGATAATTTCTATAATGTCAGTGTTATCAAGGGTTGGCAAAGTTATTTTTATAATTTTCTATAATTAAAAACTTACTAATAAAACGATTTCGGTAATTTTCATTTCATAATTTTTAGTGTTATTTGAGTTTAGGTTAAAAGAATAGGTTAATTTTTAGTCTATATACGAATTAATCGCAATTAAGTATTGCATTATTTTTCTTCTGTCCATTTAATTTCCCAATTTTTAATTAATTCTCTTTCTTTGTTTTCGTCAAAAGAAGCGTTATTTGCAGCTGCATTCTTCAAGGCTTCTAAAAACATTTTCCATCTTGGCCAATAAAATCCTTTGTACATTCCGTGCCACGATCTTGAAGCATAATCATTCAAATGTCCTTCTCCTCCCCAAAGCGTAATTAAGGTTTTGGCATTCTTGGCATATAATTTAGAAACAGCCGGACTATCTGCATAATCAGAAGCCGATTTTACCCATTGATCCAAACTGTTTAATGGCTGGCCCGACATTACTTTATCTATATCTAAAGCTTGTTTTTCTATCTTTCTGAAAAGCTGATCTCCTTTCGAAACATCTTTCTGCTGATAAGCTTTTACACACTCAATCAGATCTTCGTCAATAGAAAGCGAATAATAATGTCTTGTCACATCGATTAAATCGTACTGAATAAGATTCTTTTTATCGTATTTTTTGGCTTCCTTGCTTAAAATATCCAAAGCATCTTTCAATTTCTTCTTGTCTCCAGGATTTCCTTTAAATGTTGTAATGGTTGCAGTTGGGCGTTTAAAGAACAAATAAGCCCCCGCCCAGTCATTCCACCAACGAGTTTCCCAGTATTTTACATTATAAACAGATTCCAATAATAATTCCCAAGCCTGAAAAACAGGTTTTGAAGCGGCTTGTCCGTATCTTGCATATAGGTATTTGGTCAACCAATCGTTTACAGGCTGCTCTCCTTTAGTCCACGGAAGATCATAAATGTATTCGTATACAACAGAATTATTATTCAACCCTTCAGGCATTGCTCCGTAACCTACCACATTTCCTCTATTTGGATTTTTCAATAAGCTAGTCAATTCATCTTTATAAAAATTCAAGTCTCCATAAACTGGATTAGATCCTCCATAATTATGTACATAACCGTATGTCCATTGTTTGCCATAAAAAGCTTCCTGATTTTCCCATACCTTATATCTATCGTTGGCATAATCCTGAACCATCACTTTCTCATTTGGCACTTTGCTTAAAAAAGCGCTTGTAGCTTCTTTGGTCCAGAATTCTTTATTGTCACCAAAAAGCCATCCCTGCATAACCCAAGTTGAACCAGGAGCCGCTTCATTTATAGTTTCATAAACAGCGCTTCCGTAATTAGAAAGTTCTTCATATTTATTATGTTCTGTAACAGGAGGTTCAATTTCGTTAAAAGAATCGGCTAAATAGAAATTAGATTTACCGTACATTTTTGTATAAATCTCAATAAAACGTTTTCCAATTTTTTTGAATAGAGGATCTTTAGAATCTAACAGAAAAGTACTTGCAAAACCGCCACCTGACCAAGATTTCAATTCGGTTATTTTAGCTTCTGGATGTTTTTCGGCGAAAGCCTTTGGCACATAACCACTAAAAGCCGGAACGACTGGATGCATATCTAAATCACGCATTCTTTCTAAGATTTTCTTTTGAAGTGCTTCTTTTTTGACGAACCATTCTTGTGGCAACGGACCTTCCAGACTATTGATGTTTCCCATTCGCTGCCAAGGCAGATAAGCCGGACCTGCAAAATGAGAGTCTAATTGTGCAGTTGATAATCCATATTCTTTCCACAATTCCTGCCATACCGCTTCCTGACCTTCCATAGCCGTCGGGAGATTGATTCCGTGCAATGCCATCCAGTCAATTTCTTGTTGCCAGCGCTTCCAGTCCCACCACGGCGTTGTGTAGCCAAAAGTACAAGCGTTTAAATATTCTCTATATTCAAATGGGGTATCCCCTTTTTTTGAATATTTGGGCCAGGTTTTAGGCAGATTAACTCTGTTTCCTTCCCAGCTAACCAAAACAGCACCAATGTCTCTCAGAAAATTGTACGCAGCATAACAAAGCGTAGTATTATTTGGAGCTTTTATTTTGACATGGTTATTCGCGGTCTCTACTTCAAACCAATCGGCATTTCTTTTGTCTTCAACGATGCTTAATTCAAACTCATTGACGCGATTACCAATTAATCTTTCAATTACTGCTGCCGCGTTTTTTGTTTTTTCATTGTTTTTATCCTGTGCTTTTACAGAATAAAAAAGCAGCAATGCAGACAACAAGAAAAGATTTTTTAAGGTACTGCCATCCTTAATAAGAGTTGTTTTTTTCATATCCTAAAAATTAAATAATTATCACATTATACATTAAAAACAAGAAGGGAGATTAAACATTTAATTAACCTCCCTCTTTAATAAAAACAAACAAAAATCTCTAACTAACTAATCTTTTTAAATTTATTTTCTGTCTCACTTTCGACAAACTTTACTAATTCTTATCTATTTATAAGATTTCTTTTTACCAAAACAATCTAAAGTTTTTATCGAAAGAAAAATTGAGTTTTTAATCGAAAATAAAAGTATAATAAACCTCAATCCAATGTATGGACGTATTGATCAAAAGAATAGACAAATTATCCATTTTTAGGCGTATTCTTTCCAGAGTATGGTAGTTTGATTATTTCTTCAAATAAAAAACAATATTAAGTACTTCCTAGAAAAACAAAAGCCCTCGGACATGAGGGCTTTTAATTGGTGCTTTATGAAACTTATCGCCAACCTAATGCTGGAGCAATATGTTCAAGAATTGAAGATAAAATATGTACATTATAATCAACTCCTAAAGTATTAGGAATCGTAAGCAGCAAGGTATCTGCTTCTTTTATGGCTTCGTCTTCTTGCAGTTCTTTGATTAATTGATCAGGTTCGGCTGCATAGCTTTTCCCGAAGACCGCTCTTTTATCGCGTTCGATATAACCAAAACTATCGCTTCCTTTTCCTTGCGCTCCAAAGTAATACTTGTCCTGATCATTCATTAGTGCAAAAATCGAACGGCTTACAGAAACTCTTGCTTCACGCTGGTGTCCTGCTTTTTTCCAAGCTTCCTTATAAATCCTGATTTGCTCGGCTTGCTGTACATGGAAAGGCTTTCCGTTTTCGTCATACTTCAGAGTAGAACTTTGCAGATGCATTCCGTTTTCGGCGGCCCATACGGCAGTCGCATTAGAGGCGGCTCCCCACCAAATTCGTTCTCTTAGTCCTTCAGAATGCGGCTCGATTCGAAGCAATCCTGGCGGATTTGGAAACATTGGGTACGGATTCGGTTCTGCAAATCCCTCACCCTTGAGTCCCTCTAAAAATTGCAATGCTTTCTGACGTCCCATATCAGCATCAGTTTCATCTTTTTCGGGTTCGTAACCAAAATAGCGCCAGCCGTCTATAACCTGTTCTGGCGATCCTCTACTTATTCCCAGCTGTAAGCGTCCTTCCGAAATCAAATCAGCTGCACCGGCATCTTCCAGCATGTACAATGGGTTTTCGTACCTCATATCAATGACACCGGTTCCTATTTCGATTTTGCTAGTTTTCGCGCCAACTGCAGAAAGCAGCGGAAAGGGCGATGCAAGCTGCTGCGCAAAATGATGTACACGAAAATAAGCGCCGTCTAAGCCTATCTCTTCTGCCGCTACAGCTAAATCGATGGATTGGAGCAGTGTATCTGCTGCCGTACGAGCTTGGTACGAAGGATGATTCGACCAATGCCCAAATGATAAAAATCCTATCTTTTTCATAAATGGCTTATTTTTTTCTATTTCAAAGATACGCATCAAAACTGAGTAATTTGTTATATCCATTTTCATAAAAGGCAAGAAACATCTGCAATTGCTCGGTACCTTTAATAAAAAAACCTCCAAAATGAATCACTTTGGAGGTTTTTGAATATTTTTATAAGTATTACATTTCGTTCAATTCGTTGAACTCGTGTAAAGATTTTAAAGTGTTTTCGTAAAATAAGATTGCTGCAATAAGGTTTCCTTTATCAGAATATGGCATCATCTTTCTTTGAAACTCGACTGTGGTATCAAGGAATGTCGAAGTTCCTGTAGCCTGCAAATCTAATACTTTTTTGTGCTCACTATCGTCTGGAATACCTAAGTCTGCCATAGTAACACCTGGCTTTGTAACCAAAGCGATGTACGGAAGAGTTTTAACCAAAACTTTAATACGTTCGATGTACAATTCTAAAAGTTCTCCTTTTTGCATTCCACTCAATTCTTTTTGATCGTGGTATTTGCGGATTAGGGCTGTTGTACTGATTATACTTCTTGGTGCATTTTTAGCTTGCGCTGAAACAGCACCGCTTGCCAAGATAAAAAGGAAACTAAATAAAATAATTTTGCTCTTCATTTTTTATGTAATTGGGTTGATAGAAACAAAAATATGTAAATAATGTTAAAACACAACTTTATTGATTTCTTTTTTGCCGTAAAAATAGCTTTTGTTTTATATAGTTTATTTTTATAAGTAAAATAACACAATTTCTACTTTTAAAGAATGATAAATACTATACAGAAAAGACATTTTTTAACTTTAGTAAAATGTTCTTTTTACGATTTAATTATTCTAAAACGGCCCGGATACTTAATCCAAAGGCTTTTTTTGTTGCCGTAATAATCCATGAAGTCTTCGCATACAAAAACGGCATGAGCTGTGGACCATGCAACAACACCGCAATATTCGCTTCCTGATTGTCGTTTCAGTTTCTGTATTTGTTTGCCCAACTGAAATCCTAAGTATTTGTAGATTGTAGGAGTATAAACCTCACCGCTTTCTAAATCATCGAGCGCTTTATCAAAAGTTTCTTCCTTATCGATAATCTGTTTGTATTTTGCCATAACTGCATAAGTCAGAACAGCATACTCGATAATTTTTTCGCTTTCGCAATTGTCCTTAATAAATACAAAACCTGCGGATATTCTTGCTCTTTGAAGTTCATTATTATTAAGAGTAAACGATGCGTTGTTTTTTAATGTTATTTTAAATGTATCGTCGGCTTGTTTTTCTGTCACAAACAGATTATCCAATCCGTATATATTTAAAGCTGCCTTGATAAAGGCAATAGAGGAACAATTTGTGCGTTCTCCTTGTTTAAAGCTTTCGAATATTTTATCTGAACTCAGCTGCGAATATGAATTTGTAAACAGCATTAAAAATAAAAATATTGAAGTAACAGATTTCATTGTCTTTTGATTTTATAATTTTCCCCAAGCTAATTTGGGCAGTGCATAGATTTTACAAATCTATAAAAATCAATTCATAGTTTTTTTCAGTTCTCAATTTTTATAGAAAATAACGTTAACAATTTCATTTAACAACATAACGAACTGAAAATTAAATAACTATTCATGAAAATTATGTAAAATTTTGGTGATTACTCGATATAAATTTGCTTCATACAATCAATCAGATACTTCAGAAAAAATATAACTTAAAAAGACATCACCATGAGAACAGCAAATTACCAAGATTTTAAGCAACAGGTACACATTTCAGAAGATTCTCCAATGTATATGGAAAATTATGAGCGTAAACACGTTGAACGTTTTTACCAATCGACGAAAGAACAGCTTTTGTGCTGGGGTGAAGAATCTACCTATATTGACAGTGAGTTCTCTACTTCTTTGGAAACTCAAGCTAGCAGTACAGAGTACTTTGAAGACAACAGCATTCCAAAAGATCTTGGTGTGATTTAATCTTTCCTCATAAAGTAATTCAATTCATAAAGAATAGTAAAAAAAACAGCTTGACCGCAAAGAACCACCAGCTAAATCTACTGGCGTTCTCTGCGGTCAATTTTGTTTATTCTTGCAAAAGTTCCTTTTTTATCCTTTGCAATCCATCCTGCAGTATTTTTTTCGGACAAGCGATATTGATTCGTAAAAAGCCTTCTCCTGCCTTTCCATACATAGTTCCAGAATTCACCCAAAGCTTTTGATTGTCTAAAAGTCTTTTGGCGATTTGATCAGACGACAATTTAAAAGAACGAATGTCTAGCCAAACTAAATAGGTGGCTTGCAGCTGCATTACTTTTACCTGAGGAAGTTCTTCTTCGATATATTGTTTCAAAAAAAGAAAATTTTCGTAAACGTAGGATTTTAGCTTCTCTAGCCACTGTTCTCCTTTTTCATAAGCTGCAATAAGTGCCGTCGTGGCAAACGGACTTAAAAGTTCCATCTCCTGCATTACCAACACAGATTTTACACTGCTGTACAATTCTTCATTTGTTGTAAACACATACCCTACATGTAGCCCGGCGAGATTAAAAGTTTTGCTTATCGAACTAAAAGTAATCGAATTTGACACAAGCGAATGATCAAGCGACGCAAAGGGAATATGTTTTTCTCCGTTTAATACTATATCAGAATGGATTTCGTCAGAGAATACAACTACCCCATACTTTTTACAAATCTCAGCTATTCGATTTAGCTCTTGCCTTGTCCAAACCCTACCAACGGGATTATGCGGATTACATACTATTGCTATTTTCGCCTT
Organism: Flavobacterium foetidum; assembly: GCF_004634245.1. Lineage (GTDB taxonomy): Bacteria > Bacteroidota > Bacteroidia > Flavobacteriales > Flavobacteriaceae > Flavobacterium > Flavobacterium foetidum. The sequence continues at coordinate 34,486 of NZ_SJTF01000020.1, read as the reverse complement.
AGAATCGGAGGCTTTTTTTTCTAAATCATCAAAATCAATCGTATAAAAACCATCTTTATAAATCAGATTATTTTCTACAATTTCTCTTCCTGAATTTTCTATAGTGCTGTAAAAATGATTGTAGACAGGAGGCTGAATGATTATTTTATCTCCTTTTTCTGTAATAGCACGTATCGCCGCCGACATTGCAGGAATTACTCCAACTACAGGCAATATCCATTCTTTTTGAAGCAAAAAACCGTGTCGTTTTTTCCACCACATTATGACAGCATCAAAAAATGCCGCTGATGTTACGCTATAGCCAAATACACCATGCGAAATTCTATTTTCAAGTGCTTGAATGATTTCGGGAGCCGTTTTAAAATCCATGTCGGCAACCCACATCGGCAATATATCGGGAGAATCGGTTTCGTCCCACTTAACAGAATTTGTGTTTCTTCTATTAATAACTTCATCAAAATTGTAGTCCATTCAATCTAAAAATTACTATTATTTAACTAAGCGAATTCCTGTAAATTGCCATCTCAGCCTTGGATGAAAGAAATTGCGATACGTCTTACGGCTGTGGTTTTTAGGAGTTGCAACAGATGCTCCTCTTAAAACCATTTGATTGATCATAAACTTGCCATTGTACTCACCGATTGCCCCGGCTTCTTTTTTATAACCAGGATACGGGAGATAAGCGCTTCCTGTCCATTCCCAACGCTCGCCCCAATCAAAAAAATCCGAAGCTGCCTCCCACTCTGCTTCTGTCGGCAGACGCATTCCCTTCCAAGAGGCATAAGCAGATGCTTCATAAAAACTGATGTGGCATACGGGTTCAGAAAGGTCAATTTCTTTTAATCCGTTTAGCGTGTAATACATCCATTTATCGTCTATAAAATGCCAATATAACGGTGAATTTGCATTTTGCTCCTTTACCCATTCCCAGCCCTCTGAATGCCAATGTCTGAAATCTGAGTAAGCTCCAGATTCTATAAAATCAAGATATTCTGCATTGGTTACCAGCGTATTGGAAATTTCATAATCTTCAAGATACATTTTATGCCTTTGAGATTCATTGTCAAAGCTAAAACCTTTTCCGTTAAAGCCAATTTCATAAATTCCCTCACGCATCATAGTAAACCCCTCATTGGGAGATCTCAGCTCCTGAAAAAAAGGTTTTTCGCTATAAGCCGGAAAAAGCGGATTATGGCCTAAGATATATTTGATGTCAGAAAGCAACAATTCCTGATGCTGTTGTTCGTGACTTAGACCAAGCTCTAATAAGGAAATAATTTCGTCGCTTAAATTTTCGTTTATCAAATATTTCTGCATCTGATCATCGACATAAGTACGATAACGGTACACATCTGCAACAGACGGACGACTTAGATTTCCTCGATCTGTACGGACCACTCGCGCTCCGACAGTTTCGTAATAACTATTGAAAACAAAATTGTATTCGCTATTGAATACCTTGTAATCAGCCCAATTTGGAACCAAGATAAAGGTCTCAAAAAACCAAGTGGTATGGCCCAAATGCCACTTTGGCGGACTAACATCTACAATAGGTTGCACAACATAATCTTCTATTTCTAGTGGGCGACAGATTTCTTCAGAATGCAAACGTACTGTTTTGTACTGCTCTAGAATTTCTGTATGGCTATAAGTTTCTATTTCTTTCATAATGTAATTGTTTAAACAGCGGTCCAGAAAGCATCTGCAAACCATTTTTTACTGTCCATAATTGTTTTGTTGAGTTTAAATCCGTTAGAATCGGATAAATCCTGAATGTCTTCTATGGAAAATTTCTGAGAGACTTCCATATAGACCACTTCATCCTTTTTAAAATCAATCGAATGGATTCCGATATTGACATTTTGATTTTCCAGACTTACCAGATAACTTCTGCAAGCACCACTCAAGGGATCATAATTTTGGTAATGTTCAAACTTTCTCAGATCAAAACTTCCGTCAAGCTCTCTGTTAATACGCTCCAGCAGATTGAGATTAAAGGAAGCCGTAACTCCTTTAGGGTCATTGTATGCATTTAAAATGGTATGCGGATCTTTTTTTAAATCGAAACCAATCAAAACAATATCCTTTTGATTAAGATTTTTTCGTAATTCGAAGCAAAAATCTGAAGCTTCTGAAAGCTCCATGTTTCCAATATTGCTGCCTAAGAAAAGTACCGCTTTTCTACGGGAGGATACGTTGGAGGCTTTCTGCAACATCTCAAAATAATCGCCCTCAAGCAACAGAATATCCAAATCTGGAATGTGAGTCTTTAACTTTTGGTCCAAAATTTCCAATATATTTCCAGAAATATCAATTGGCATATAAGTAAACTCAGCTCCTGTATGCTGCAGATATTTTAAGAGATGTAGCGATTTTGAGGCATCTCCCGCACCAAGCTCAATCAGGTCGAACGGACTGCCATCTGCGAGAATTTCTGTCGCAAGATTTTTGGTTTTATTCTGAAAAATATCCATCTCGCATCTCGTAACGTAATATTCTGGCATTGCCATTATCTCCTGAAAAAGAGCATCTCCTTTTTTATCATAGAAATATTTAGACTGCAGCTGTTTTGGATTCTGGGTAAGTCCGTCGATAACGTCTTGCAGAAAGTGGTCGTTGACGCTTTCTTTGTTTTTATATAGTGTCTCTAATTGTAGTTTCATTTTAAATATTTTTTAAAAATAAAGCCGATTTCTAGTTGGCAAAATGGCGCTACCGGCTTCTTCTTTCTTAAAGGTACGCTTTTATTGCGGTAGATATTAACTCATTTAATTTTTTTAAAGACTCGATTCTCATTTTTTTATTTTGCCAGTGAGTGCTAAAACGCTGTAATCGTAGCATTTTATAAAATTGAGCTGTGATTTTATAAGTTCTGACTAATGATATTAGACTAATTTTAACCCGTTGGGTGTAATTAAAAAAATAAAAGCATTTTAACACATAGAAGCATAGTTTTTTGTGCCGAAAAAAGAAAATGGAAGAAACAGTTTCCACACATAGCTAAACTATGTGCATTTAGACTAGTGAAAAGCCTTTTTTAAGTTTAGTTAAGCTATGTTTCTATGTGTTGAAAATAATTTCACCCAACGAGTTAATTTTATTTAAAACTTAAAACGATGATATTATGAAAACTAATAATCAAAATCCGGACAACAGTAAAAGAGGCGGTTCTGACCATCGAACCGATACTAGAAAACATCAATACAAGGATCATGATGAAGTATTGACTAATGATAAAAATTACGATCCCGATACGCAAAAATTTAAAGGTGAAGAACCAGAATGGGATGACAAATTGAATAATGAAGATAAAAAATAAAAAATGCCGGTGTATCAAGCCGGCATTTTTTGGCTTAAAACTTATTGTGGTAATTCTACAATTATTAAGTTTTATTTTATAAAAACAAGCCAAAACCAAAAATTAAATTTGGATAACATAAATCAATAACAATCTTTAAAAAGCTGTAAATCTGCTGCTAAGGATTGTATTTTTTATCCTTAAATGTATTTAACAAACAAGAAACAACATGAAAAACTTTCAAGATGAAAAACAACGGGATTTATCAGTAAATAAATCAGACGGCACTAATAAATTCCTAACTACAGATCAAGGCGTACGCATAAACGATGATAACAATTCGTTGAAGGCTGGCGAAAGAGGTCCATCGTTATTAGAAGATTTTATTCTAAGAGAAAAAATCACCCATTTTGACCACGAAAGAATTCCTGAAAGAGTGGTTCACGCCCGCGGATCTGGTGCACATGGCTTTTTTGAAGTAACCAATCCGATACCAGAATTGACCAAAGCTGGATTTTTGCAGGAAGTGGGACTAAAAACTCCTGTCTTCGCTCGATTTTCAACAGTTGCGGGCTCGCGAGGCTCGACAGATCTTGCTCGCGATGTGAGAGGTTTTGCTGTAAAATTCTACACTCAAGAAGGCGTTTTTGATTTGGTGGGGAATAATATCCCGGTTTTCTTTATTCAGGACGCTTCAAAGTTTCCTGATTTAGTTCACGCCGTAAAACCTGAGCCTCACAATGAGATGCCGCAGGCCGCTTCTGCACACGACACTTTTTGGGATTTTATTTCGCTAATGCCAGAATCTACGCATATGATAATGTGGCTGATGTCTGATCGCGCAATTCCGAGAAGTTATAGAATGATGGAAGGTTTTGGAGTTCATACCTTTAGATTAGTCAATGCTGCGGAAGAGTCGGTATTTGTGAAATTTCATTGGAAACCAAAATTAGGAACTCATGCTGTTGTGTGGGATGAAGCGCAAAAAATATCTGGTAAAAACCCAGACTTTCATCGTCAGGATTTGTGGGAAGCCATTGAAATGGGGAATTTCCCTGAATGGGAATTAGGAGTGCAGATCATTCCGGCAGAAGACGAACATAATTATGATTTTGACTTGCTTGACCCCACTAAAATTGTTCCCGAAGAGTTAGTTCCCGTTACCGTTGTAGGTCGTTTGGTGCTCAATAAAAACCCTGACAATTTCTTTTCAGAAACCGAGCAGATTGCTTTTCACCCAGGCCACGTGGTTCCTGGAATCGATTTCACAAACGACCCACTTCTTCAAGGACGACTATTTTCATACACCGATACACAGCTTACAAGACTGGGCGGACCGAATTTCCACGAAATTCCAATCAACAGAAGTGTTGCTCCAGTGCATAACAATCAGCGTGACGGATTTATGCGTCAGGAAATTAATAAAGGCCGTGTAAGTTATCATCCAAACTCACTTGGAGGTGGCTGTCCTTATCAAGCAAAAATCAGCGAAGGAGGCTTTTCTAGTTTTAACGAACGAATTGAGGCTCATAAAGTAAGAGAAAGAAGCGAAAGTTTTACAGACCATTTCAGTCAAGCACGATTATTTTTTAACAGTCAGACGCCAGAAGAAAAAAGCCATATCGTAAAAGCCTTCCGATTTGAACTCGGAAAAGTAGAAACTACTGCCATTAGAGTAAGAATGCTTGGATTATTGTCTCAAGTTGATGCTGAACTTGCCGAAAAAGTGGCAATTGGACTTGGTGCTACAGTGCCACCAGCACCAGAAACACCTATGAACAAAGGCGTTTCGCCTGAAACTGAAGAAGAAGGAACACAGGAGCCAAAAGATGGCCAGCAATCTATTCCCCTTTCAGAAGCCTTAAGCATGATTAAGAACCCAACGAATTCTCCAACAATAGAATCACGAAAAGTAGCTATTCTTTGTACTGATGGAGTTTCTGAGAGTTCTGTAATGAATATGAAAGATGCTCTTAAAAAACAAGGTGCCAAAGGTTGTGTGATAGCGCCTCATTTAGGATCAGTTCTTACCGATAACGATACTGCAATTGCAGCCGAATTCAGTTTCCTTACCGCATCATCTGTTCTTTTCGATGCAGTGTATGTTCCACACGGATTAGGATTAAATGCACTAATGGCAAATGAAGATGCTATTGAATATCTTACCGATGCCTATAAACACTGTAAAGTTATAGGGGCAGACGGAGAAGCTGCTGAAATAATCAGCGGAGCTCCTTTTTCACAAAAAATAAGTAATGCTGATGCGGGCATTATAGTGACTAGCGAAATCGCATCGCAATCATTCGCTCAAGAATTTATTGCTGCCATGACCATGCACCGTTTTTGGCAACGAGAACCAAATCTTTATAATTAATAAAAAAATATAAAAATGAAAAACTCAGAGAAACCAAATCAAACAAATGCGGCTCAGGCAAAGCCTGCAAAAAACAATATTAAAAATAATTTTGTAGAGCCCTCAGCAGATGCGGCTTCAGAATTAAAAGACTTGTTTATTGATAGTCTTAAAGACATTTACTGGGCAGAAAATGCATTGGTAAGCGCATTGCCTAAAATGGTGGCTAATGCTTCGTCTGCGGGACTAAAAGGTACTATATCAGAACATATCGCCATAACAGAAAATCAAGTGGCAAGGCTAGACGAAATTTTTGAACTTTTGGGAGAAAAGCCAGAAGGCAAAAAATGCGAAGCAATGGCCGGATTACTTAAGGAAGGAGATACAATTCTTACCGAAACAACACCAGGTCCTGTTAGAGATGCTGGAATTATTGCAGCATCACAAAAAATTGAACATTACGAAATAGCCACTTACGGAACATTGGTTGCTTTTGCCAAGACATTAGGAGAAAATGACGCCGCTAAACTACTGACACAAACTCTCGCGGAAGAAAAAGAAGCAGATTGCCTTTTGAATGACGTAGCGCTAAATTTGGTGAACGTAGCGGCAATCGAATAATAAAGCATTATTTCTTGTTACTTTTTTTCATTTACTGGAAACATCTGCATTTGCGTGCAGATGTTTTTTTTATCAATGATTTAATCAATTTGAAAACAATGAAAAATCACAGCTTACATATCGGCACTTCGGGTTGGTCTTATAAACACTGGCGAAATACGTTTTATCCTGAAAAACTGAAAGTAAAAGACCAGTTTTCTTATTATGTTTCGAAGTTTAATACGGTCGAAATCAATAACACCTTTTACGGACTCCCATCTGATGAAACTTTTTTGAAATGGAAAAATTCAGTTCCAGAAGACTTTGTTTACGCAATAAAGGCCAATCGTTTCATTACACACATAAAAAAGCTTCATGATCCTCGAGAAAGCCTAGAATTATTTTTAGAAAAACTCGCAATTTTAGACCAAAAATTGGGTGTTATATTAGTGCAGCTACCACCAACACTTCACATCAATATAGATCTGTTAGAAGATTTCCTGCAGGCACTTCCTCAAAATCAACGTTTTGTATTCGAATTTAGACATGCAAGCTGGTACTCAGATCCGATTTATGTACTTTTAAAGAACTACAATGCAGCCTTTTGCATTTACGAATTGGCGGGGCATACTTCTCCCATTAAAATTACGGCAGATTTTATTTATCTGAGACTGCATGGCCCCAGTTCGTCAAAATATCAAGGAAGCTACTCTGACCAAATATTGACTGATTGGGCAGAACAATGTATCGAATGGCTCAAGACAAAAGATGTATTCGTTTATTTTGATAATGATGAAAAAGCATATGCCGCATTTAATGCTTTAAGGCTCGAAGAATTTATCAATAAAATAAAAATGAATAAATAGCCACATATAATTGTGTAATCATCTTGTAAAAAAGTATAAAAAATCTATACTTAAACCATTTAATTTTAAAGGATTAGAAATTATAATTCAAAAAAACATAGTCATGAATACAGCAGCACTCACAACACAGAAATTAAAATCACTAAAAACAAATGTTTCAACCGCAGAAAGGTTATTAATGATTGCAGGTGGCGCCTACCTACTCTATAATGCATTGTCTGCAAAAGAAAAAAGCGTAACAAAAACAGGAACTGCCAGCGCCATGCTTTTGAGAGGAATTTCAGGTTACTGTCCGGTCTATGATGCAGCAGACCATTTGATAAATGACAAGGCATCTAATGTAAATATCAGAATCAATAGTGTTATTAACAAGCCAATTGGAGAGGTTTATTCTTTTTGGAGAAATCTGGAAAACTTGCCAAAATTTATGAATCACCTTGAGTCTGTAAAGACAATTACATCAAATACCTCTGAGTGGACAGCAAAAGGGCCGGCTGGTATCGGCAAAATAACTTGGAGAGCGGAAATAATCAAAGACGAAAAGGAAAAACTCCTCAGTTGGAATTCCATAGAAAACTCGGCAATTAAAAATGCGGGCAAAGTAGTTTTTAAACCAAAAGGCAAAGCGACAGAATTAGATATTACCATATCCTATCATGCTCCGCTTGGAATCGTGGGAGAAAAAGCGGCAAAACTGCTGAATCCATACTTCGAAAAAGTGGTAAAAGATGATATCTCAAATTTAAAGTTTTATTTAGAAGCTAATCATTCTTAAATAAAATTCAGCAGTTTATAGCAATAAAACGTCTCAGCATTGAGGCGTTTTTTTGTTTAAAAGCTTTCTTACACTATAAAAAGAGGATTAAATAGTGTTAATTTTTTCTTAAAAAACAAAGAATATATTTTTGTGAAAATATTATTAAAAAACTGATATACAATTACTTAATAAATAAAATCAATCGAATTTAACCCCTGTTAAACAATACAATATTCAAATCTGTAAAAAAAATACTATTACTATATTATTAATTATTATTTTTACCAAGTCTAAATAAGAATAGTTTTAATTGTTCTCTAAAAATAGATTTGACCAAAAATAGAAATGAAACCTAAAAGCCAGAAAAAGCCTCTTAAGAATGTTATCAATGTCTTTCTTTTACTCACCCTATTTTCGGTAAATGCACAAAAAAACATAAGCGGTTTTATTTATCATTCGCAGAAACCTCTAGAAAATGCAATTGTACAGCTCGAGCCTTCAAACAAAACAACACATACAAATGCAGACGGTTCTTTTACGTTTTTTGGACTATCAGATGGCACTTATATCATAAAAGTAACGAGTATGGGGTTTAAAGAATACAGACACAAAATCATCTTAAACGGGCAACAAACAGCACCGCTGCAGATTGACATGGAGGCGGGTATTGACCTTAACGAAGTCAGTATCCTAAACAAAAGCCGAAGTGCCAAAAACAATCCCGAAAATTTGATTAATGCACAATACAGCGCAATGCCCGTCACAATTATAGATCGTAAAGCCATCGAACTCATGGGAAGCAGAAGACTTGATGAAGTTCTGAAAGAGCAAACCGGAATAGCAATTGTCAACAACATTAGTGGTGGCGCAAGATCGGTTGGCGTGCAGATGCAGGGTTTTGGAAGCGAATACATTATGGTGCTTATTGACGGCCAGCCGATGGTTGGAAGAAACAACGGCAATTTTGATCTTTCTAGGATTAGCGTCTCCAATATTGAACGAATTGAAATCATAAAAGGTGCTTCCTCAAGTCTTTATGGTAGCGAAGCTCTCGGGGGCACTATTAATATTATAACGAGACACGGTGTTGTTGAGCCTCAATTACAAGCTGCTGTAAGTTATGGAACCTTAAACATTATGGATGCGGTTTTAGAAGGAGAAACTCCTTTTTCAAAAAACAAAGGAACTCTAAATCTTGCTACCAATTATTACAGTACAGACGGTTTTAACACCAATTCAAAATACATAAACGGCACCACTTCTCCACCCTACGACAATTACAGTCTTCAAGGAAGATCACGTTATCAATTGGGTGAAAAAAGTTTTCTCAATTTTAGCGGCCGATATGGGTTAAGACGTTCCTTTATGCGAAAAGATTTTGGTCTGGGCCACATTTCAGGAGATAATCAAGACGAACAAGATCTTAATCTTTCTCTTTCTTTTGATCATCGTTTTTCTAATAATCTCAGAAGCATTACCAGATATTACCTAACCTTTTACAGTGCAGACATGAGTGTCGCTTGGCAAGAAAGCACAACTCATACTAGTCAGGATGTTTTTAAGCAGACTTTGCATCGTATCGAACAGCAATTTTCTTACAGCGGTACTCGCTCTTATGAACTTGTGGGCGGATTTGGTGGCAGCTTAGAAAATATGAACGATGATGCGCTGACAAATGTAAACTCACTACGCACCTTTTTCTCCTATATTCAGGGTGAATGGTCGCCTATCAAAAAACTAAAAGCTGTTGGAGGTTTACGTTATGACTATACTAATAATTTTGGAGGAAGAATCAATCCAAGCTTTGGACTTCAATATTTCATAAACGACAAAATCACATTTAAGACGGGAATCGGAACTGGTTTTAAAGCTCCAGATTTTAAAACCAATTATTTAGTTTTTTACAATTCAAACAGTAATTATCTTGTTATAGGAAATGCTGTTCTTGCTCCGACTTTGCAGCAATTGCAAAATGAAGGGCAAATAAGCGAAACAAGACAATATGTTCTGAATCAAGCCGCTGGAAAACTTGAGGCAGAAAAAAGCACCTCTTATAATGCTGGATTGGTTTTCGAACCTTCAAAAGCGCTAAAAGTCGAAGGTTCAGCATTCTTTCATAAAATAACCAATCAGATTAATAGTATTCAGGTTGCCACTGGTACTAATAATCAGATTATTTATACCTACCAGAACCTTCCGGAAACGGTTAATAAGGGATTCGAAATCGGCTTCAAATCTAGTCCGTTCAATAATTTGCAAATAAATGCCGGCTATCAATATCTAATTGCAAAAGATCTAAGCGTAAAAGACAGCATTAGAGCCAACAAATGGCCTTACAATCAAAACATTCATGATCCAGCAACTGGAAATTCATACAAACCCCGCCCATCTGATTATTGGGGTATAGAAAATCGTTCGCGCCATATGGCTAATGCAGCCGTTTTTTACCGTTATGAGCCTTGGAAAATCAATGCTAACATTCGAGTAAATTTTAGAGGGAAATACCCGTTTGGAGACCGCAACGGCAATCAGTTTATAGACAAATACGACACTTTCGTGAAAGATTATTGGCTGATGAATGCCAACATCGAAAAAAAACTGCTTAAAGATCATCTCAGCATCCGTTTCACCGCCGAAAACATTTTTGATTATACCGATCCGCTGATGCCCGGACAGCCTGGACGCATACTGCTTGCAGGCGTAAGCTACAGTTTCTTTAAAGATTAATAAGAATTAACCAACATACTCAAATCCTAATAATGATAACAGCTCAAACAATGAAAAAATGGCGCAACACACTGCTTTTGCTGACAGCAGTAACCTTAACTGCTTGCAGCAGCAATGAAGATGACAACAACGCATCTCTTTCAGACGGAAAAAGCACCGTAATTACAGATCTTGCAGGAGATACGGGAGCTTCCATGGGAGGCAATACAGATGGAAAACAGCAACGATCTTTCCATACCTTCCTCTTTCGCTTAAGCGACAAAAAACAAATATGGCTGCATACCAAAGCAGATTCTGCTCAATACATGAAAACTGCCGACTGGGATCTTGCTTTTACTGGTCCGTACAACAGCGAAGTGTATGTAAACAGCTCTAAGCATCAATACAATCCCGGTTATGAGGGGCCAGTTCAAAATACTGCTGTCATTAAAATTGATCAAGCTTATGCTAATGTGAGCCAGGCTCCAGCAGACAGTGATTTTGATAAAAGCGAAGTTACCAAGATTGGCTGGTCTTCTTCTGAAAGCTCTGCTGGCTGGTTTTATTACAGCCTCAGCAGCCACATTATGCAGGCTGTTCCCGATCGTACTTACGCAATAAGGCTTCCGAACGGAAAATATGCAAAACTGCAGCTTATCAATGCCTATAAAGGAAATCCTCCCGCAGTAACCGACCTAAACTGGCCTGCTCCCTATTTTACCTTTAGATATTTTGTACAGCACGACGGCAGTAAAAATTTAAGCACAAAATAATATAAACACATGAAAAGAATCAAAACCATAATTGAAAAACTTCCAAAAAGCATTTTAGCTCTTATTATGATAAGCGTCCTAACAGCATGCTCATCAGACGATAATCAGGCCGAATCAGAAAATGGTACTGAAAATCCGGATACCGAGGTACCTGATAATGGTCTTTTTTATAAAGTAATCAGCGTAAAAAACTTTCAAGGAAGCACCTCTGATGAAAATCCAACAGCACCTTCGGCAACGCTTTATTACAGCTTAGAAGAAAATAAACCTGTCGAAGGTTCGTATAAAAAAACCAAAAAATGGGATATGGCTTTCGGCGGACTGTACGCTAGTTTCTTGTCTGGAAATAACGGTAATGACACTAAAAACAATGGTTATCAGGCAGGTGGCGTGGGCGGTATTGCTATTGTTGCAAAACCTTTTAATGAAGTTGTAGATATTCCGGCCGATAGTCAGTTTAAAACCGGAATAGACCTTGTTGGTACAGACGATGCAGGTTCTTTTGGTGCTGGTACAGGATGGTACTTGTATGATTTTGATGGCATTGTAGTATCTGATGGAAAAAATCCTCAAAAGGCCCACGTAGCATATGCGCTTGGAGATCCGTTGACTTTGTTTAACGGAACCATTATTCCGGCGAGAACTATTATTCTTAAAACCGCAAACGGAAATTATGCCAAAATAAAAATGAGATCTGTTTACAAAGACCTCTATAATTCGGCAGAATGGTTTAGAGATTCGCCGCACATGTACTATTCTTTTGATTATGTAATGGTTCCGAAAGGAAGCACCAAATTTGAGATAAAATAACCAATCCTAATCTTATGCACCCTTTAATCAACAAATTAAAAACCACTTTCTTTTTTTCTGTTTTTACTTTTTCGGCACTATTAACTTCCTGTGATAACGAGGAAGAAAGATGGACAGATGTAAAAGAAGAAACAAAAACAGAGATTATTACCGATCTTGATGCTAGAAGAATCATCTCTTTTAAAGTAACAAATCCGGGCGAAACGCAAGCCATACATAGCGTTGTGAATAATCTGGACAAAACCATAACGGTATATCTCCCGTCTTATTATGAATATCAGCACTTAGAAACCGCTATTACGCTTCCAGAAAAAACCACGATTACGCCGGCGGCTACAGAATTGATTCCGGTATTCAGCAAAACACCTGTAACCTATACGACAAAAGCGGCAGACGGAACTACAGCCGTTTATACGGTAAAAGTAGTAATACAGCAGCCGGAACTAATTTTAGATGATTTATCTACTGCAACGACAACATCTTCATTGTCGGTATTTGGCGTCGTTACGATAAAAGGCCAAAATTTTGTTCCATCTTATGAAGTTACTAAACTTTTTGTAGTAGATGCGCAAGGAAATAAAAAACTACAATTAAAGCAATATAATGAAGGACTCGATATTACGACATTCACCATCAAATATGTTTTTGGAGCTACCACATTTGCAGAAACAGGCCTAGAAACCAATACCGATTACTGGCTGATGATCGAAAGTTATAATTTATCGAAAACCATGAAATATCCTGTAAGATTTAGATAAATGAATCAGAATTAAAATAAAAAATGCCTGTATTGAATGCGAGGGTAATGCGATAAGCCAACTAATCTACTAAATAATAAATAATTATGAAAAAAGTAATTTTATCAATTATAGCATTGGCTGCTATTTCATTAACATCTTGCAGCTCTGAGGATCAGACTGCTGAATTACAAGGAACTGCGGGACAGCAATCAACCAGTAAAACCGCTAAAAAATCGGCTCTTGAATTATGTGAAGTGACGGAAACATCTGTAACAGTAAACAGATGGCAGGCTCCTTCGTCTACCTACACAAATTGGACTCCTGTAGCAGCAACTATCGGCAGCGTTAATGTAGAATGGGAAGGAATTTATGGTGCGTCTATACGTCCTGTAGGCAATACCGACAATTGGTACGTTGGTACCGTTGAGCTAGAAAAAGTATGCGATGACTGGGATGTTTGGAAAAGCACTATCGATGTTAAAAATGCTAATCTAGGTACTGCTCCAACAGACAAATATAATGTGCTAGGATATAATGGAACTATTTCAGGATCTAATTATGGACTGGGATATTACTCTTACAATCCTATCAGTCACATCATGACGCCAGAAAAAGCTATTGTAATCTGGAAATCAACAGGAACAGGATTGAACTCACAATCTATAACTGTTCCTTCTGCTGCATCTGAAGTGTATTTGGTTAAAGTTACCGCTGTTACGCCGGGAGCTTCGAGCAGTACAATAAGCTACAACTGGACCAAAGTTTTATAACTCACAACAATGTAAAAATAACATGGGATCATGATATAATCTAAAGTAATGCAGTCCAGCTGACCGGCAATCACTGCAAAATACATTTCCTATAACATTCTCCCATGATTGTCAAACGGCCTTATTACCGTAAGCATTGAAAATACAGGCATTTTAAAAATAAAAACCCGCAATCAATGAGGGCAAAATTAATAAATAATCGTTTAAAAATAAAACCAATACCATCATGACCCAAAAAAACAATTTCTCCTTGCTTTTTACCGGAATTCTGTTTTTGTCTATACTCTTTTTGTCCTGCGATACAGAATATATCGACAAGGTAAATACAATTCCTGGAGATGTGGTTCAAGTTCCCGGCTATACGCAAATAGAATCTTTTACGATTAAAGACACAAAAGACAATTCTATAAGCGCCGCATTGACAGAAGACAATATTGTTGTTACATGGAGCAATCATCTCGTTCTTCCTGAAACCATTAAACCCGAAATTATTCTTGGAACCGAAGCCTCTATAAGTCCTGCATCGGGAACCGAAGTTCCTTTTAAGGATGGAACAGTTTATACGGTTACTTCAAAAGCTGGAACCACAAAAAAATATACCTTAAAGATAGATTTCAGACAAAAAGAACCTACAGCTTGGGTTGGTGGAGCCGAAACGTTGTATAAAGGTCTTTTACAGAAAAAAATTAATTCTGCTATTGGAGGCACAACCGCTATAGACAACCTTTGGCTGAGCATAAAAGACAGTCGCGTTTATTTCGTTTCGGCGACAGACCAAAAAGAGTACACCTCAGAAATAGTCTTTATGGGTATCGAGGCCTCTCCTTCAATATATACACAGTATGGCGTCTATTATTTTCTCCCTGAAAACATTCCCCCTGGAATGTACGATTTGCGTATAAAAAACGGTGCGTATACAATGCAGGCAGTAAATGAAGAAGGAAGATTTAAAATCAGTATTGAAGAACCCACATACTTTTCTGTTGAAAGGTACGGCACTCCAAGCGAAAAACAGGCGGGCGAAACAATAGAAATAAGAGGAGGACTGCTAAATACCTTAACTTCTGCAGAAGTTTATGTAAGTACGGCTAGCTCAGTTACCTATCCTTTAGAGATTGTAAGCCTTACCCCCTACAGAGCAGTATTAAAAATTCCTGCAGGTACTCCTGCGGGAACGTATAACAGAATCAGATTTAGAAATACGCTTAGCAGCAGTCTATCTGTAACGGCTTATACGCTCACAATAAAGTAATTCTGTTTTTTTTATGAAAGCCTTTAGCTGTACATAATCAGTTAGAGGCTTTGTCCTTTTTTTAAGAAATAAAAATCCTAAATTACATGAGCGTATCAAGAGGATCGCACGGAAAATAAATTGTGATTGCGGTTCCTATGCCTGGTTTGCCTTCAGCATGAATCGTTCCTCCTACGGCCTGCATGATTTTTTTGCACAGAGCAAGACCAATTCCCGACCCTGTATATTCCTGCTGATTATGCAATCGTGTAAATACTTTGAAAATTGAATCGGCGTACTTTTGGTCAAAACCAATTCCGTTATCAGAAAAACGGATCCAATGACAGTAGATTTTATCCGAATAGCTTACCAGCTCAGGTTCTTGAGAAGCGGTTATCTTTATGAGGGGAGTTCTTTCTGGAGCAGCGTATTTTAGAGAATTCTGAATAATATTAGAAAACAACTGACGCATCAGAAAACCGATTGCATGCACTTCTGGAAGATTTTCGTTTTCAATAACTGCATTGCTCTCAGAAATCATTTCGCTCATTTCTTCCTTTGTAACTTTCAAAATATAATTTAAATCAATTTTGTGCAGCGTATCTCTTGTATTCTTGATACGTGTATACTTAAGAAGATCCTCGAGTAAAACTCTCATTCGGGCAGCTGAATTTAACACACGCTGTAGCGAATGTGAAATAGACTCGATGGAAACTACATCTAATTCAGACATCATTTTAGAAGTAATCAGCTGAATTTTGCGAAGCGGTTCCTGCAAATCGTGCGTACTGATCCAGTTTATGTTTTCTAGTTCCGAATTGGTTTCGCGCAGTACTTCACTTTGGGTTCTATACTTTTCTTCTTCTTCGCTCAACATAATAACCATAAGCAGTGTATGTAATGCGTGCGCATATTGAGTTGCGGCATACACTTCGTACTGTTTCCATGTGCTGCTTTGATTTTTCACAATCTGTTTCCAGATATTAAACGAATTTCTAGGATGAAGTCCCTTGCTGTCTTTTACAATACTTTTCTCAGGATCGCCACCCCAGCTAATCTCCGATACCGTTTCTGGCTTAAACCAGATGATATGGTCACTGCTTCCAAGTGCATGATAAAGAATTCCTGCAGTATCTGAAAGTTCGATTTCAGGGAAAAGATTTTTTAGTTTATTGGTAACCAATGGCGAACTTGCCTTTTGTTCTGTGATAAGCTCAAGCAGTTTTGTAATCTCTTCATCAGAAGGCGTTAACCCGCTTTTATAGATTTTATCTCTGCTGATTACAGAAACGCCCGCTGCATTACAGATGTGCAACAATTGCGGCACTTCAATAATAGTTGCTAATGCTTGTTTTAAAACAGGAAATTCTAGGCTCGTCAACTGCTCAAGAGCTAGTGTTGTCTTCTTAGCATTCTCATTTTCGTCATTAGACTCTCTGATATCGATTTGAGAAGTTATGAATTGCCCTTGCAGTTTGGCCGCTAGTCTTATTTCTGGCGATAGATTCTTTTTCGAATAATGATGGCAGGCAATAAGTCCCCAGAGACGGTCGCGATGAATAAGCGAAATGGTCAGTGTTGCGCCAACTCCCATGTTTTTGAGATATTGTACGTGAATTGGTGATGTACTTCTGAGAATTGAAAGACTTAAATCGAGATTTTTTTCTTCCTTGTCGTCAATAGTAAAAATCGGTACCGGTTCATATTCGACATCTACTATCAATCTGAGCTGATTTCGGATATACAACTCCCTGGCTTGTGCAGGAATATCCGTATGCGGATAATGCAATCCTAAAAAAGGTTCAAGATCATCTCGGCAACTTTCGGCAAAAACCTCACCGTTATACTGTTCATCAAAACGATAAATCATTACGCGGTCATAGCCAGTTATCTCTCGTGTAGCTTCGGCAACAAGCGCACATAAATCCTTAAGCGATTTGGTATTGTTCATCTGATTCACAAACTGAATGGTCTGTGTATAAACATCAGCCAGTTTTTCTCTGCTGAACAAAGTTTCTGCTTCGAGAACGTAAATGTCAAAACTCTTATGAATGCTGATTTGAAACAATTTACCCTGAAGCTCTATTTCAAGAGGAAATGCATTCTGAATTTTATCGTCGTTTATATAGGTAAAAAGTTGTTTTTCTGCATCCTTTCCAAAGACATCAGAAAACTTTTTCCCTAATGCTTGGGTATAGCGTACGTCAACAAAATCAGCTATATTACTGGTACAGAATTCAATTTTCCAATTTAAATCTACGCCTATTAAAAAACCATGCGGCTGAATCTGTCCAGGAATGTGTATGGGTTCATGCTCGCAATTGGTCAACGTAACAATATCACGATTGACTATATCCTTAATCTTCATTCTTTATCTAGTCTGGAAATGTTTATAAATACTATCAAACGCATAAACTGCACCTTCTACGATATCACTTCCGCAATTATGCTTTTCTTCATAAGCTTCGAGCATAGCCAGAAATGATTTCCAGAAACTTCCTGTTTTATCTCCATAACCAGAAAAATAACGTACTCCTCGTTCTCCAGAAAGCATTGGATTTTTTGTTACGTTTTTTAGAATAAATCTTCCTCCAAGAGTAGACCCTTCAATAACATAAAAGATTCCGAGAGCAAAAGGGATGCTTACATTTATGTTATTAAAAACGTTTGTAAAATCTGTTTTCGTATAATTAAGAAAGGAAAGGTCATCTTCTATGAGATGTTTCTTTTTTCTCTGATCCAAATCTTCTATCACATCAGTAAGCAACGGAAAAACATATTCTTCAGTACTTTTGTGCACATCCAGCATTAAGCTTAAATAATGCGTGTAATCTTCGATATTCATATCTGGAGACAAAATAGAAGAAGACACCGGAAGGTTTTCTAATTTTTTATGGGAATCAGCAGTCTGTGTTTTTAAATCTGAAAGAAAACTCGAGGATATAGAAGAAGTCAGATCGGTGCTCATAATGGATTATATTGTTTTATTTGGAAGAGATACAGTTGGCTGCTCCTTAAAGCAAATTTATAAAAAAAACATTGCCCTTTTTTATATTTTGTTCAATTATCTTTTTATTGTGTAAACTGTTTCTTTTTTTATTAATTCAGGATAGTTTTTAAAATTTAAGGAAACTATTTTTTCATAAGTTCATTGATTCTGTCTGCAGTTATTTCGGGATTGGCTCCTGCCGAAGCAGCTACAAGCGCACCAACCGCACAGGCAAAATCTATAGCTTCTTGAGGCTCTTTGCCACTTAATAGCGAAGTTGTAAGCGAAGCGAGAAAGGAATCTCCTGCTCCAACAGTGTCGACTACTTTAACAGGATAACCATCATTAGTGTACAACTTGCCCTCCCAATACAATGAGGCGCCGTCTTTCCCTTTGGTTACGCATATACCTTTCGTATTTGTTTTCTCGGAGATAAACGTAATATTATCCTCAATGGTACTGTAGGGAGAGTGCATCGCTTGAGCTACTTCTAGTATCTCTTCATCATTAAATTTCACAAAGTCAGCAGATTGCATTAATTGCTGAATGATTTCGTACGTATAATGCGGTTTTCTTAAATTCACATCAAAAACTTTGTAAACGTCTTTCTGCAATAGTTTTTCTAGAGTAGTTCTGGAAACATGATCTCTGCAGACTAAGCTTCCGTAAATCAGTACATCCGCTTCAGAAACCAGTTTTTCTGCCTCTACTGTCAATTCGATCTTATCCCAAGCCGATGGGTAGCTAATTTCATAAGTTGCAGAACCGCTTTCGTCTAAGGTAACCAAAACCAGCCCTGTTGCAAATTTTTCAGATTTTATGATAGATTGTTTATCAAGTCCGAGATTTTGGATATGATGGATAATCGCTTCTCCATCTGCATCATTTCCGACACAGCTTATAATGGCAGCATCACAGCCGAACGTTTTCATTCTCAAGGCGACATTCAGTGGTGCACCGCCTATTTTTTTTTCATTTTCAAAAACATCCCAAAGGACCTCGCCATAAGATACCGTTTTAAGGCTTTTTTTGTTATTCATTATAAATGGTATTGTATTATTCTAAATTTCCTTGTACTAGGACAGCTGTAATTTTTAAAGATAACACATTTTTTTTTACCAATCAGCGATGTTTGAGCAATCCTAAGAGATTTTTAAGAAAAAAAACTGATTTTTTGAAAACTTATTTATATTTGAGATGCATTTCTACTAAAGCCAAACTGTTTTATGTTTAAAAATAATCTCATTTCTTGCATCCTTATTTTATGCATTTTTTCTTGTAATCGCGTAGAGAAAAAAACATCTCCGTCTCCAAAAGACAGTTTAGAAAATGCGAAAGAAGACAGTTCGCAAATTGCGACAAAAGCGCCAAATGAAGAATATTTTGATTATTCGAATACGGTAATTAATGAAGAATTTAATGATTCTATTTTCGCAAAATTCTCAGATTTATCAAGTGAGGATAAATTTACTCTTAACATTCCTGTTGGAAATATAAAAGAGACCATAACTGTATTTAAAATATTTAATAGTGCCGGCGAAGTAATTTATGAAAAATCGTTTCAGACATCTTATATCATTAACGGTTATCATCTCATACATATTAAAAGCGATGAAGAGCTTGAACGTTATATTTTGGATAGAGCAAGAGAGATTTTAAACGCAGATAATCTAACGGATATAAGCAATAGAAGTGAAATTAAAGACGATCCTGTTCTAGGCGCTGCTCCAGAAGATTTTATAGATTACAATGCATTTTTAGAATGCCAAAAAGAAAAAAGGCCTTTATTCGCCATTTCGTTGGCTGAAGAAGATACGACATATCTCGGCTATTCTGATAAATTGCAAAAAGTAGTGGAAGTTACAGCATGTTGCTAAACTGCCACAATGCATCTGAAATAAGAAAACTAATCTCAGATGCATTCGACTATTTAGTGTAAAAATTTATTTTACCAGATAAGAAACCTGATCCGCTTCGCAAAGCCTGAAATATCCTAGAGCGAAATCTGCAGAATTAGTTGTATTTACAATGTTTCCGCGAATATTTCCTGGCGGAATCGAAAAAGGGCTTCCTCCATAAACTTGCAGGACTAATTTCATATAATTATAAAAGTTTTTTGAAATACCCCTGTGCGTAATTGATACGGTATTTCCCGCTTTCATGTCTTCATCAGAAAATCGGGTAGGGATATCATTGCCGTTAAACAATTCATCATCTGTCAGCTCGTATTCCGGATACAAAAGAAATTCACTTCTATAATCTGTCAGATAATAATTCATTTCAGCAGCTGGATCTTTATAATAAAAAGTCAGTTCGATAATGTCTTTACCATCAAAATCAGGGATAATTTGCTGTTCTACCTTATCTATCGCTGTCACCGAAGTGAGTTTTTCTACGGCTGTAAAAGTTTGTCCTTCTGCGGTCACATACAAAGTATAGGTCATATTGATAACCGGAACAAAATTGGTACACACATATTCTCCTGGAGTAGTCTCGTTAAAAGTAAAAACATCGCCATCAGTATTCTCTACCCTAACCTGCGCGCCCGAAACCTTTGGAACAACATTATCATAATAAGGAGCCATTTTGCTTATTTTGATGACCTGTTCGTTGCCCGATGTCCCTTTTTTCCAAATAAGTTCGGCATCGATTACAATTTTTGCTTCTCCGTTTTCTAAGTCCAGATTGACCACATCTTCGCAGGAAGAAAAAAGCATTACGCAGCACAAACTCAATAATGCAACTAGTTTTTTATTTATTATTCTCATCTTCATTAAAATTTAAAATTATAAGAAACCCCTGGAACTATTCCGAAAATAGAAAGCCTTCTGGTTTCATTTGCTCCTGTATCCTCATTTGTTGTAAAGGTTATAGAGGCAGCATTTTTTCTGTTGTAGATATTATAAATACTGAAAACCCAGTAACTCTGCCAACCTTTCTTTTTATCTGGTTTTGGCGTGTATGTCGCAGCAAGATCCAAGTGATGATAAAGCGGTAATCTGTTTTCATTTCGCAAAGAATAATTCGGGATGTTAATTCCTCCAAACTCATAGTAACCGTTTGCAAATGTAACAGGTTGTCCTGATTGCAATGAAAAATTACCATTAAAAGACCATTTCGGACTTAACTCGTAACTTCCCACAATATTTAAATTATGAAGTTTATCATAGCCCGACAAATACCAGTCTCCATTTGCAATTCCGGGTTCTTGCGGTGTTCTTCCTGGAGTTTTTTGTTCAGCTCGAGACAGCGTATACGAAACCCAACCTGTCAAAAGGCCTTTATTTTTTCTAAAAAGCAATTCCATTCCGTACGAACGGGCTTTTCCTGTCAAAATAACCTGTTCAATATTGTTATTGGCCAAAATATCCGCACCGTCTATATAATCGATACGGTTTTGGATCTTCTTGTAAAACAATTCTCCTTCAAAAGAGTAAACTCCCTCATTGAAATTCTTGAAGTATCCCAAAGCATATTGATCCAAAAGCTGCGGCTTTGTAAACGGCCCGCTCGGAGTCCAGATATTCATTGGCATCGGCGACTGCGTGTTAGACAACATATGAATGTATTGCGCCATTCTGTTATAACTTGCTTTTACAGAATTGTTGTCATCAAATGCAAATGACAATGCCGCGCGAGGCTCCAAATTGTCAAACTTGCTAATGGTCTTACCTTTTCCGTAAAAGATGCTTCCGTTGGGTGTTCCTTCTTCGTAAATATTGTATAACGGATTGTAAACAACTGCTTTTCCGTCTTCATAAGTACTAATTTCTTCGCTTCCTAAACGATAAAACATACTATAGCGAAGTCCGTATCTAAGATTTAGTTTTTCTGTAATCTGATGTTCAAAATCTAGATATGCAGAAGATTCAAAAGCATATTTTTTGTCGAGCTGTTTGTAATTAAATTGAGAGTCTGAACTTGTTGGCTGTACAGTTCCTGGATTAAAATTGTAATACTGACCGTCGATTCCGTAATTCAGTTTCAACTTATCGGTCAGCGTATGATTCCATCCATACTTCAGTCCATAAGCTTGTATGTTGCTGTCCCATTCAAAATTTTCGGTTGGTATGCCAAGATTGAATTTGTAATCACTGTAAAAGGCAGATAAACTCGTGTTGATATTATCGGAAAATTTATGTTTCCAGTTCAAGATCCCCATTGTATTTCCGTAAGTACTGGAAAAACGGTCGTTTATGTCAAAAACATCGTTTCCGAAATAACCTGAAAAAGAAAGCGAGTTTTTATCATTAAAACGATAATTCAGCTTGGCATTCAAATCATAAAACATAGCCGAATTATTATTGTCGGCAAGTTTTAAAAATAAGTGTGCATACGACGTACGTCCAGCGACAATAAATGATCCTTTTTCCTTTTGAATAGGCCCTTGAACCAATAAGCGACTCGATATCAAACCAATACCTCCGTTTACTTTATAATTTTCAAAATCTCCAGTCTGTTGATTTACATCGAGAACAGAGGAAACACGACCACCATATTTTGAAGGAATACCTCCTTTGTATAAATCTAAACTGCTTACAGCATCTGCATTAAAAACAGAGAAAAAACCAAACATATGCGAATCTCCATAAACCGGCGCACCATCTAAAAGAATCAGATTTTGGTCGGCTGCTCCCCCACGAACATTAAACCCAGAAGAAACTTCTCCCGCATTTGTAACTCCGGGCAATGTGAGCAATGATTTTAAAGGATCTGGTTCTCCCATAGGAGCCGGAATTCTTTTAATTTCTGCCATAGAAAGCTTATTGACACTCATTTGGGTATTTTTAATGTCGACCGCTTTTGTTGTGGTTACAATTACCTGCTCCAATTCCTGACTGTCGGCTTCCATATTAAAATCTATTTTAGCATCGTCAGAAACGGTAATCTCTTTTTCCTTGTTTCTAAATCCCACATAGCTAATCAAGACAGTATAACTTCCTTTTTCAATATCCATCGAAAACATTCCGTTTTGGTCTGTCGTAGCTCCCGAAGCGAGTTCTTTGATAAAAACATTCGCACCAATAACAGGTTCTTTATTATCATCAACAACATGCCCCATCAATTTGATTTTTCTTCTAGGCGTTTTTGCCGATTTTTGCTTTACAAAAATATTGCTTCCGGCAATTGAGAACTGAACTGATGAATTTTTATTCAGCTCTTTTAGTACTTCTTTGATGTCTGTATTGGTGTATGTCTTTTTATGCAAGAAATATTTCTGGCTTGTATCAATCTGATCTGTAAACGCAAATTTTAAATCGGTCTGACTTTCAATCTGTCTGAAAAACTCTTTAAGCGTCAAATTCTGATCGACGGTGACCGTAACGTTTTGGGAAAACAAACTTAAACTGAATAAAAAAAAGCATGCTGAAATTATATGCTTCATGAAATTTTGTATTTTTGAATTATTATTATACGGAAAGCGCTCTGCTTTCCTGATTATGAGGAGGATGTGTAGTTTCGCGGCTAGTGCATCCTTTTTCTTTTCTAATGAAAAGAGATTTGTTTTGACTCTTCGTTTATTTCAAAGTCTAAATCATACATTTCTGATATTAATTGAACAATAGTTTTTAGGTCTTCTTTTTTGTTTATTCTTACCGTAATTCTCTGATTCGCAAATTCCTGAGGAACAATTATTTTGTAACCATAGTTTTTTTCTATGTAATGGCCTACTCCAGCCAGTTTTTCGTTTTCAAAATCGGTAAATCTGTTAAATTCTTCTACCTCGGCAATTTTATCCGCATAAATAAATTTGTCTCCTGGTTTTAGTATCCATTTTTGAGATAACCCTTTAACATTCATCTGTACACGACCCTCGTAAAGCTCCACAATTACATTATCTTTAGCATTGCTTCTAACTATAAATGAAGTTCCTAATACAGTCGTCGTAGTTTGGCTGCAAAAAACCTGAAATGGGTGTTTTTTATCTTTCGTAACTTTAAAATAGGCCTCGCCTTCGATTTCGATTTTTCTGTTTTGAACAAAATTGGCCGCATATTTTATTTGAGAGGACGGACTTAAATCAACTTTAGAACTATCAGGCAGCACTACTGTTTTTATTTCAGAAGTGGTGTTTGCTATTACAGTCTCGCCCGCAAAACTCCCATTTTGAATTGGACTATTCGTAAAGTAAAGCGTTGTTCCGATAAAAAGAAAAAGCAATATCGAAGCGGCCACAGCATAATAATGCCAGGTTCTGAGCCTTTTTTTCTTAGGAGCAAAAGTTTTAGATCGAAATGTTTCCCAAGAAGCTTGTTTGGCTTGGTCTGAATGAGGAACAGGGCTTTCATCCCAGATTTTCTGTAATTCCTCGTCTAATTTTTTTTCGTCCATGCCTTAGAAGTATTAAGTTTTTGACAATAAAAACCCTGTTTGCTCAAAACACCGTACACTAATTCCTTAATATCTCTTCTGGTTTCTATTTTTAAGATATGATCCTGATCTTCCAGATCAAAATTCATTTTACAATCAGAAATAACAAATTGTAGAATAAGCAGAATAAAACCTGCATCTTCCTTTGTTTTTATATCTGTTTTATAAGCTTCGATACGCATTTTCATATTCCCGTTTTTATCTATAACAAACGAGAACAGAAAAGTTCCTAATGGTTTTCGATTTTTTTTCGAATAAATTTACTGGCAAGATAAATATGATTGGCAATAGTCTTTTCAGAAAGATCTGTAAGCTCTGCAATCTCCTTATAGCTAAGGTTTTCCAGTTTATGAAGTGTAAATATTTTTTGTTGTTGTTCTGGAAGCTGCTCAATAAAGGCATACAACTGGCGGCTTCTTTCTTCAAAATCACTAGTATCAGGTTCTTCTTCTCCAACCTCTACCTTAATTGGATCAAGCTGAATGATTTTATTCTCCCTGTTTAAATGATTAATGATAATATTTTTGCAGATTACAAATAATTGCTTGTCAAACAAAACCTCTTCGTTTAATAATTCTCTTTTATCGTAAAGCCTGATAAAAGTCTCTTGCACAAAATCTTCTGGAGCAAGCATTGTAAAATCAAATCTTCTGGCAACACTGATCAGTTTATCATAATAGTTTAGATAAGCTTCTTTGAAAGAAGCCTCGGTACCTTTTTTTAAACTTTTTATAAACTTTTTGTTGTCCATACTTGAAATATGATCCCTAATTTTAAACTCGATGAAACCAATAATATTGTGTTCATTTCATTCTAGTCGTTCTGAACTCACGAACGGCTTCATTTAAACTTAGCAGAAAATTCAGTACAAATAACAGAAAATTAATTTATTTAAAATATGATTTTCGTACAGCTTTTCAGTAAAAGTCCAACCAAGTCAAAATGTTTTTACATTTAGACCGCTGTTCTAAGATTTTGTTACAAATTCAGTTCAAAAATTTTGTTCAATTCAACAATCGAATTCCCTCTAGAAAACAATCTGGGTGAGATCGCAAGCTTTTGTGCCAAAACAGCTGTCGGCAATGGTTTGAATTTTCGAAACAAACCTAAAGAATTGAAAACACTGAGCACAACGGCAGAAATCTTTTCGCCTGCGCGATCAGAATCAGGACGCAGCAGAAGCCCTGGCCTAAAAACAATATATTGCTCAAAGTGAAGCGCCGCAATTTTATCTTCTAATTTTCCTTTTAGCTGCGAATAAAACACATTGCTTTTTGCAGAAGCTCCGTAAGCAGAAAGAAGTATAAATGAATTTATGCCGTTTGCTTTTGCGATTTCAGCAAATTGGAGCGGCATATCAAAATCGATTTTAGTCTGGCTTTCCTTGGAGCCGGCATCTTTTAACGTTGTTCCCAGACATGAAAATATAACATCTCCTACAATCAAATCCTTGCTGTCCCGAATTGCCGTAAAATCAATTATATGTTCTACAAGTTTAGGATTTTGTCTGCCTGTTGGTTTTCTTACAAAAATCACAACAGTAGTATAAAACGGGTCTGCCAAAAGTTCATCTACAAGAAATCGACCAGTTGCTCCTGTTGCTCCAATTACTAATGCTTTCATAATCTCGATTGTTAGATTTTCAAAAAAGAATCATTTATCAAAAATACTTAATAGAAATATATCGTAAGAAAAAAAGAAGCCTCTTGAAGCTTCTTTCATTTTAGTTATTCTTTTAATTATTTCTTCTTTTTATAACTCTTTTTCAGAGAATCTGAAGCTTTTGTGTTCGTATAAGTCGCACCATCTTTTGCGCTTTCTCCCGGCCCGCTTCCGGTTCCTTCGCTAGTTTTTGATGAAGCGTCACTAGAATTGCCGCTTATAGAAGCTGCTCCTGTATTAGAATCATCCGGATCTCCGCCTTCGTTTTGGTTCGAAGCATTATCAAGCGATGTAGTATCAGGGACCGTATTGGTACTGTCGGTAGGTGTTTGTACTGTTTCTATTTCATCGCTATAACCGTCATTATTATTCTTGCAAGAAAATAAAAAACAGCCCAAAGCTATAATTGATAACATTTTGAATTTGACTAAAGATTTCATGAAATTATTTTTTAGGGTTTGTAAATTCAAATTTAAAGCCTCTTAATCAATTATCTTTACATGATTAGTACTCTCTTTTATAGAATTAACGATTGAGATAAGGTGTAGTGCAATGCGGATTATAATTTTAAATTAAGTCGCTATTTTTTCATTTCTTGAAAAATCCAACATTTAAGGTTATCATATTCTTAATTTTTTGCAGTTTTTAAATAATTTTAAGAATCATTCTTTTTCAAATTATTATATTTGGCGCACATTAAACTAGACCAACGCTGTTTTTTGTACTATTAAATTGCTGCTTTATCATACATGAAACCTATAAAGTTCCTATATATTGTTTTACTTTCGTTGCTTTCTTTTTTCAGAAGCACCGAGACGTATCAGCAGCAGGCATATCTGAGCCATTGCATTACGCATGACAGCGTTACGACAGACGATAATCTTATACATACGCCCGACTTTTCTTCTTCCAAAAATCTGGAAGTTCATTATAACATTAAAAAGAAAATAAAATCTAGGGCTACCACATTGGAGCAAAGCACCATAAAAGCTCCTTATTTTAGCAACTTGATTAACTTCAAGCTTTACAAAAAAAGCTTAATTTATGGTATAGCTTCTATATACCAAGTCGAAAGGCATACCTATCTGCATTTGTACCAATTATTCTAGATTGCGGCTTCTTGATGTTTTTATATAATTAATTCAGAAAACCTGAACTGTTTCTTCTTTTACCTTCACCTAGTAATTGGAGTAATCGTTTTACATCAAAAACATTTCAAACACGGAACTTCTAAAAAGCGTCCGTAACATATCTATTTTAAAAATCCAAATTCATACTCCCTGTATTTAATTTATCAAGGGAGAAAATTTATTTATTCAAAATTAAAAACCTAATGATGAGCATTTATAAAAATCCATTTCTTTTATGCACCTTGGCTTTATTCGTTTTAGTCTCGTGTGGCGATAAAAACAAAAAGAATTCAGACAATATCAAAACAGTTCCTGTTTATAAAGTTACCCTAAAAGACACCATCGTTTCGAGCAAATTTGTTGCCGATGTACATGCTAAAAACAATGTCGAAATTCATGTTCGAATTCCTGGCCTTTTAGATAAAGTGTACGTTAGCGAAGGACAAAAAGTAAAAAAAGGACAAATCCTTTTTAAAATTAGCGATGTTGAACTTCAGATTCAGCTTCTAAAAGCGGAGGCTGTTTATAAAAACGCAAAAGCCGATTTAAGAATCGCTACAGTAGAACTGGAACAAGCACAAACGCTTTTCAATAAAAAAGTGATTGCTGATAAGGAATTAGAATTATCTAAAGCAAAATATGAAGCCGCTTCTGCTAAAGTAGCGCATGCAGCTGCCGAAAAGAAAGCCATTGACCAGCAAATCAGTTTTACCACAATCCGCGCGCCTTTTGACGGAACGATTGACCGAATTCCGTTTAAAGAAGGAAGTTTAGTAGAAAACGGTTCGTTATTGACTACTGTTTCTCAATTAGACGATGTATACGCCTATTTCTCAATTCCTGAGAATACCTATTTCCAAATGATGGAAGACAAAACCTTAAATACCCAAGGTGATATAAAACTAGTATTGCCAAACGGTCAAGTTTACGACCAAAAAGGAGAACTAAGAACTGCCGACGGAGAAATCGACAGACAGACCGGTTCTATTCAGTACAAAGCAAAATTTCACAATCCACAAGGATTTATCAAACATGGAACTTCTGGTAAGCTGATTATCTCAGAGCCTAAAACCAACGCTATATTAATTCCGCAGAAAGCTGTATTTTCTATTCAGGACAAACAATACGTTTTCCGCGTGAACAAAGATGGAGTAGTTAAAATGACAAATGTTACAGTTGAAACCACTCTTGATGATGTTTATATCTTGAATGATGGTCTTAAAAATGACGACCTGATTGTACAAGAAGGAACACAATCATTGAGAGACGGCGATAAAATCAACATGAAATAAATGTTGGTTATCGACTTGTAGAACAGTTATTTAATTATTTATCTAAAAATTTAAAAATGATAGAGTTATTTATCAGAAGGAAAATATTGTCATTAATCATCTCGGTTATGATAGTCCTTCTGGGATTGCTGGCGTTGTTTCAGCTTCCCATTACCCAATTCCCCGATATTGTACCACCGTCTGTAACCGTTACAGCAAAATATACAGGAGCCAACGCAGAGGTTTCTGCCAATGCCGTTGCCCTACCTTTAGAAAGAGCCATAAATGGAGTTCCCGGAATGACGTATATGTCGACCGTAACTTCTAATGACGGTTTGACCCTAATTCAGGTTTTCTTTGAAGTAGGAACCGATCCCGATCTTGCAGCGGTAAACGTACAGAACCGTGTAACCACAATACTTGACGAACTTCCTGAAGAGGTTATCCGTGCCGGAGTTACGACCGAAAAAGAAGTAAATAGTATGTTGATGTACTTGAACATCACGAGCACCGACAAAACTCAGGATGAGCAGTTTATTTTCAACTTTACCGATATTAATATTCTTCAGGAATTAAAACGTATTGATGGTGTCGGACGTGCCGAAATCATGGGGCAGAAAGAATATTCGATGCGTGTCTGGCTGGATCCGCAAAAGATGCTTTCGTATAACATTTCGGCAAATGAAGTCATTGCTTCGCTTCAAAAACAGAACATTTCTGCTGCGCCTGGTAAAGTAGGTGAAGGTTCAGGTCAAATGGACAATCAGCTGCAATATGTAATCAAGTATGGCGGAAAATTCTTTGAGCCAAAACAATACGAGGAAATTCCGTTAAGAGCCAATGCAGACGGAACTATCTTAAGATTAAAAGACATTTCGAAAATAGAATTTGGCGCAATGAGCTACGGAATGGTTTCTAAAACCGACGGAAAACCTTCTGCATCGATTATGCTAAAACAACGTCCGGGCTCAAACGCTTCTGAAGTTATTGCGAGCGTAAAAGAAAAAATGGCAGAATTAAAGGTTTCTTCTTTCCCTCCTGGAATGGAATACAATATCGCTTATGATGTATCTCGTTTCCTTGACGCTTCTATTCACGAAGTATTAAGAACTTTGGTAGAAGCCTTTATATTGGTGGCTTTTGTGGTTTTTCTTTTCCTTCAAGATTGGAGGTCGACTTTAATTCCTGTATTAGCAGTTCCTGTAGCGCTTATTGGTTCGTTTACTTTTATGTCGATGATGGGATTCTCAATCAATTTATTGACGCTTTTTGCTTTGGTGCTTTCCATCGGAATCGTGGTCGATAACGCGATTGTCGTTGTCGAAGCCGTTCACGTAAAAATATCCGAAGAACATATGTCGCCAATGGA
Source organism: Flavobacterium foetidum (assembly GCF_004634245.1). Taxonomy (GTDB): domain Bacteria; phylum Bacteroidota; class Bacteroidia; order Flavobacteriales; family Flavobacteriaceae; genus Flavobacterium; species Flavobacterium foetidum. The sequence goes on along the minus strand of NZ_SJTF01000020.1, from coordinate 4,789 downwards.
AGCTACCATTAGTGCGATGAAAGAAATTACAGGTGCCGTAATTGCGATTACGATTGTAATGGCCGCGGTATTTATTCCTGTTGCTTTTTTGAGCGGACCAGTTGGGGTTTTCTACAGGCAGTTCTCGCTGACAATGGCAATTAGTATTGTGATTTCGGGGGTCAACGCACTTACCCTTACTCCTGCCCTTTGTGCTATTATGCTGAAAGCGCATGATCCTAATAAAGAGAAAAAATCCTTATTAGGCAGATTCTTCCATAGATTCAACAATTGGTTCGATAACATTACTTCAAAATACATCAAGGTATTAGTAAGATTTGCGGATCGCAATACCGTAACTGTTGGATTATTAGTGCTGTTCTGTATTTTAACTTGGGGAACAACGAGATTTTTAGCGTCAGGATTCATCCCAACTGAAGATCAGGGAATGGTGTATGTGAGTGTTACAACACCACAAGGAGCAACGGTAGAACGTACCGAAAAAGCTCTAGACGAAGTAACCAAAATTGCTCAAGGCATTAAAGGTGTAGACAACGTAACGACTCTTGCTGGATACAGTATTGTAACCGAAATTGCCGGGGCTTCGTACGGAATGGGAATGATCAACCTGAAAGACTGGAGCGAACGTGATATTTCGGTTACCGAATTTATGGCCGAACTGACAGAAAAAACAAAAAACATTACCGATGCACAAATCGAAATCTTTGCGCCTCCAACAGTTCCTGGTTTTGGTAATACGAGTGGTTTTGAGCTTCGTTTATTAGATAAATCTGGAGGAAGTATCACCAATACCGATAAAGTAACCAAAGAATTCATCAAAGAATTGAATGCTTCGCCAGAAATTCAGAACTCTTTTTCGAGTTTTGATGCCACTTTCCCACAATATTTAATTCATATTGATTATGATTTGGCTGCCAAAAAAGGAATTTCGGTAGATAATGCGATGTCTACTCTGCAAACCATGTTAGGTTCTTTTTATGCTACCAATTTTATCCGTTTCTCTCAAATGTACAAAGTGATGGTTCAGGCGAGTCCGCAATTCCGCCAAAATCCAGAAAGCATTCTGGATATGTATTTGAAGAATGAGGCGGGCGAAATGGTTCCGTTTTCTACTTTCATTAAACTAGAAAGAGTTTACGGCCCAGAAGTTTTAACGCGTTACAACATGTATATGTCGGCTATGATCAACGGCGAACCTGCTGAAGGCTACAGTTCTGGAGATGCGATTGCCGCCGTTGAAAGAATTGCTGCCGAAAAATTGCCAAGCCGTTTTGAATTAGAATGGTCGGGTATGACGCGTGAGGAGATTCTGTCGGGTAACCAAACCATATACATTTTTGGGCTTTGTATACTTTTCGTTTACTTATTGCTTGCTGCTCAATACGAAAGTTTATTGCTTCCGTTCCCTGTTTTATTAAGCCTTCCCGTTGGAGTTTTCGGTTCTTATATTGCACTTGTAATGGTCGGATTGGATAATAATATTTACGCACAAGTAGCACTCGTCATGCTGATCGGTCTGCTCGCCAAAAACGCCATTCTGATTGTAGAGTTTGCGATGGCACAAAACAAAATCGGACGCGATATTGTCGAAGCCGCGATTGAAGGAGCAAGACTTCGTTTCCGTCCAATTTTAATGACATCATTTGCATTTATTTCAGGATTGATTCCGCTGTGTATCGCTTCTGGCGCGGGTGCTATCGGAAACCGTTCGATTGGTACCGCAGCTGCGGGCGGCATGTTAATAGGAACTGTATTTGGTCTTTTGATTATTCCTGGACTTTATATACTGTTTGCGAAATTGGAAAAACGAATGAGTAAATCTTAATGTGCATTTTTTGAAACACATAGAATCATAGGATTTAGTGGGCTTAGAAAAGGCGTTTCACTTTTCTAAAAGTCACATAGCTCTATGTTTTAGAAACTAGTTTCTTTCAATTCCCTTTTGAAAATAAAAATCTATGTTTCTATGTGTTAAAATAAAAATTTAGACAAAAGATTGAACAAATAAAATTAAACAATGAAAGATCTATTAAATCAATATAAAAATGCTGATGTTCAGTTTCTAAGGACAACCAAAAATGCCGTTGTAATAACCGGTGTTTTACTTTTGACAGCTTGTTCTGCGCCAAAAGTCAGTACTAAATTAGATGCGGCAAAACTTCCTGAGAATTTTGACGCACAGCGAAAAGAAGTTTCTACCAATGATTTTATCCCATTAAAAACGGAAAACTTTTTTAAAGACCCGAAATTAGAAGCATTGCTAAAAAAAGCCATTGCCAAAAATCCGGATTATTTAATCATGCAGGAGCGAATCTTGATTGCCAATTCGCATTTAAAAGTAGCAAAATTGGCACTGCTTCCTTCCTTAGATCTTGTGGCAGATGCTTCTGGAACACATTTCGGAAAATATACCATGGAAGGCGTTGGTAATTTTGATACGAACTTTTCTCAAAACATTACCGAAAAACAAAGAATCAACGAAGATGTTACGCCTAATCTCTTTTTGGGTGGAAAAGTTTCGTGGGAAGCTGATATTTGGGGCAAACTAAGCAACCGCAAAAAAGCGGCGCAACAAAGGTATTTTGCTTCTCAGCAAGGAATGCGATTATTGCAGACAAGACTTTTAAGTGATATCGCCGATTTGTATTTCAAACTGATAGCACTAGACAAGCAAGCCGCGATTTATGACAACAATTTAAAAACGCAGGAAAGAGCATTGGATATCGTTTCGGCACAAAGGTCGGTAGGAAAAGCGACTGAATTGGCCGTACAGCAGTTTAATGCACAAAACAATAATATTCATGCCGAAGCTTCGGAGTTAAAATTAAGCATCGATCAGACCGAAAAAGCTTTATTGACACTTTTGGGCGAATATGGCGCTAAAATTGAAAGAAGCAGCGATTTTTTGGCGGGGCATTTGGAAGTTCTAAATCAAAAAATCAGCGTCGATTCTATCATTCACAAAAGGCCTGATGTGTCTGAGGCTTATTTCGAATTATTAGCGAGCAATGCCGATGCAAAATCGGCTCGTGCTGCCTTTTTCCCAACTTTAAATTTGGGTGGTTATGCAGGATTTAATTCGTTCTCTTTCAATACTATTTTTGATGTTGGTTCTTTTGCTTGGCAGATTCTAGGCGGACTAACAGCTCCTGTTTTCAATAAAGGGCAAATCAAGCAAGAGTTTTATGTGTCCAACAGAAGACAGGAAATTTCATTCCTTCAATATCAAAACAGTGTAACGACGGCTTTCAATGAATTGAGCGCTTTACTGCACAGAAATGAAGCCTACGAAGATGTTTTGAAGTACAAATTAAAAGAAATCGATCATCTCGAAATAGCCGTAAACGTATCAAATGACTTGTATTTGAGCGGTTATGCCAATTATCTAGAAATCATCAATGCACAGAAAAACAAACTGCAGGCAGAACTTGATTTTGTTGATATTCAGCTCAGAAACGCAAATTCTCAGGTCCTATTGTACAAAGCTTTGGGCGGAGGAATAAATTAGTTATATGTTGGTCGAAAAATTGTTTCTGAATAATAGCTCATCACAGAAGCAGTTTTACATCCCATTTCTACTCTGAAATGGGATTTTTTTTATTTATAATAGAACGCTTTTGCCGTTTAGTTTTTACCTTTATTCTATAATTTCTAAAATCCCATTGATGGATATCTCCAAAATTCTCGATTACATACACCAGCTTCCTGAACGGTCTAAATTGGCACTGCAAAACAATGTCAGCGAAATAGCTTTCCCGAAAGGGCATATTTTACTAAAAGCCAACAAGATAGAATCGAATATTTATTTTATAAAAAAAGGATTGGTAAGAGCCTTTGTTGAAAGAGACAACGAGGTCACTTTCTGGTTCGGAAAAGAAGGTGAAACCATTATTTCGATGAAAAGTTATGTTGAAGAACAGCCTGGTTATGAAACTATCGAACTACTGGAAGACTGCGAATTGTATGAACTCAAAACGGAAAATCTTAGAAAACTCTTTAATGAAGATGTTCATATAGCCAATTGGGGACGAAAATTTGCAGAAAAAGAATTAATCAAAACGGAAGAACGTCTTATTTCTAAACAATTCAAAAATGCTTCTGAACGTTATTTGGAATTAATGAAAGATCATCCTGAATTATTGCAAAGGGTTCAATTAGGGCATATTGCCTCATATTTAGGAATCACTCAAGTCAGCTTAAGCAGAATTCGAGCCGAATTAAAATAACCCATTAAGTTTTTTTTAATTATACCCTCAAATATCTAAATCTGTGTAAATCTGCTTTAATCTGTCTAAATCTGCGGGAAAAAATCCTTACCCAAAAAGTATTTCACGCAGATTTTAAAAGATTTTAGCAGATTAAATTAGATTTTTTTAATTCTATCCTCAAATATCTAAATCTGCGCAAATCTGCTTTAATCTGTCTAAATCTGCGGGAAAAAATCCTTACCCAAAAAGTATTTCACGCAGATTTTAAAAGATTTTAGCAGATTAAATTAGATTTTTTTAATTCTATCCTCAAATATCTAAATCTGTGAAAATCTGCTTAATCTGTCTAAATCTGCGGGAAAAAATCCTTACACGGAAAGTATTTCACGCAGATTTTAAAAGATTTCAGCAGATTAAATTAGATTTTTTTAAGATTAACTCATCAATTTATATCTGTGTAAATCTGCTTAATCTGTCTAAATCTGCGTGAAAAATCCTTAAACGAAAAGTATTTCACGCAGATTTTAAAAGATTTTAGCAGATTAAATTAGATTTTTTTAATTCTATCCTCAAATATCTAA
>NZ_SJTF01000001.1 GCF_004634245.1 Flavobacterium foetidum | reverse complement strand
AGATAAACGCAGATTATTTTTTTTAATTAAATCTGCAGAATCTGCTAAAATCTGCAGAATCTGCGTGAAAATCTTTTAAATTGACAATTTAGTTCACGCAGATCTAAAAAGATTTAAGCAGATAAACGCAGATTATTTTTTTTAATTAAATCTGCAGAATCTGCTAAAATCTGCAGAATCTGCGTGAAAATCTTTTTTTGTCTCTCGCAGATCTTGCAGATTGAGCAGATTTTTTTTATCTATTTTTTAATCTGCCATATCTGCGTAATCTGCGAGAGATTCTTTTAAATTGACAATTTAGTTCACGCAGATCTAAAAAGATTTACGCAGATAAACGCAGATTATTTTTTTTAATTTAAATCTGCAGAATCTGCTAAAATCTGCAGAATCTGCGTGAAAATCTTTTTTTGTCTCTCGCAGATTTGGCAGATTGAGCAGATTTTTTTGAATCTTTTTAAATCATCTGCTAGATCTGCATAATCTGCGAGAAAAATTTATTTTCTACACACAGTAAAATATTATCTAATTATCAAATTCTCTCATTTTCTAATTAAATCTTTGCGGTTAAACCCACTTTCCAATAGTAAATACAAAATCGGTAAAACGATTAAGGTCAATAAAGTGGCTGAGACTAAACCACCTATTACTACAGTTGCTAAAGGTTTTTGCACTTCCGCTCCGCCGCTTGTGGATAATGCCATTGGCAAAAATCCTAATGAAGCAACCGCTGCCGTCATTAAAACGGGACGCAATCTAGTTTTGGTTCCAATGATGATTCTCTGAAACGCATCTGAAATTCCTTCTGATTTTAATTGATTGAAATACGAAATCAGAACAATTCCATTGAGAACCGCAATTCCGAATAAGGCGATAAATCCGATTCCTGCCGAAATACTAAACGGCATTCCTCTCAGCGAAAGCGCAAAAACACCTCCAATCGCCGATAACGGAATCGCAGTAAAAATCAGCAAAGCTTGTTTCATACTTTTGAATGTAAAATACAGTAAAACTAAAATCAGCCCCAACGCAATTGGCAAAGCAACCGAAAGTCTTTTGGAAGCTTCGATTAAGTTTTCGAATTGTCCTCCGTAAGTCACATAATAACCCGCTGGAAGCTTGAAACTTTTATCCAGTTTTTGCTGAATTTCTTCGACAACACTTTTAATATCTCGTCCACGGACATTTAAACCAACCGTAATTCTTCGTTTTCCGTCTTCGCGGATGACCTGCACAGGACCTTGTTCGTAATCAATAGAAGCGACTTGCGAAAGCGGTACCTGCTGACCGTTTGGAAGCGGAATAAACAAATTGCTCACATCGGTAATATCAGCACGGTTATTTTCATCCATTCTGACTACAACATCAAATCTTTTGCTTTCGTCATAAATTTTTCCAGCCACTTCTCCAGCAAAAGAAGAGCGGATAATTTGATTGATATCCGAAATATTAAGTCCGTACAGCGCTATTTTATCGTAGTCGTACTTCACGGTAATCTGTGGCAAGCCTGTAACTTTATCCGCTTTTAGATCACCGATTCCATCAATGCCTTTTATTTTCGAAATCAGTTCGGTTGCTTTGGCGTCCAGAATTTCCAAATCATCACCAAAGATTTTAATCGCAATATCAGATCGGCTTCCAGTCATTAACTCGTTAAAACGCATCTGGATAGGCTGCGAAATTTCGATATTCGCTCCCGGAATAATCTCCATTTCCTTTTTCATCGCATTGGCAATTTCTTCCCAATTATGGTATTTTCCTTTCCATTCTTTTTTGTCTTTCAAAACAATAATCAAATCACCGCTTTCTATCGGCATTGGGTCGGTCGGGATTTCACCACTTCCGATTTTAGTCACGATGGTTTTGATTTCTGGAAATTTGGCTTTTAGAATCTGCTCGTATTTGGTAGCAGTTTCGACCATCTGCGTAAGCGAACTTCCTGTCATAATCGTAGCGTTGATTGCCAAATCACCTTCTTCGATAGTTGGAATGAATTCGCCACCCATATTCTGAAAAACAACAAACGCAAAAGCGAATAATCCAACGGCAACAGGAAGCACCACTTTTTTAAACGTTAAAGCTTTTCTCAATAAGGGCGTGTAACGGCTTTCTAACCAAGCAATCATTCGGTCACTAAAGTTTTCTTGGTGTTCTGTCTTTTTAGAAAGAAACAAAGCACTCATCATCGGAATATAAGTTAGCGAAAGAATAAATGCTCCAATAATGGCAAAACCAACCGTCATGGCCATTGGCTTGAACATTTTTCCTTCTGTTCCAATCAAAGCCAAAATTGGCAGATATACAATCAGAATGATGATTTCGCCAAAAGCGGCGCTATTTCTAATTTTCGAAGCCGAATTATAGACTTCTTCGTCCATTTCTTTCTGTGTGAGCTCTTTTTCGTTTTTGAATTGCTGCAAATGGTGCATCGTGGCTTCTACGATAATAACGGCTCCATCGACTATGATTCCGAAATCTATAGCACCCAAACTCATTAGGTTTCCGCTTACGCCAAAGGCATTCATCAAAATGACAGCAAACAGCATGGCAAGCGGAATAACCGAAGCCACAATTAATCCTGCACGAAGATTTCCTAAAAATAAAATCAAAACAAAAATTACAATCAACGCCCCTTCCAATAAATTTTTAGCTACGGTTCTTATGGAATTGTCTACGAGTTTTCCTCTATCAATAAAAGCTTCGGCAACAACTCCTTCTGGAAGGCTTTTGTTGATTTGTTCCATTTTTTCATGAATTCTATCCACTACAGCACTTGAGTTTTCTCCTTTTAACATCAAAACCAAACCGGAAACAATTTCTCCTTTTCCGTCTTTTGTAGAGGCTCCGTATCGCAACGCAACGCCTTCGCGAACCTGCGCTACATTTCGAACCAAAACAGGCGAACCGTTTCTGTTTTTTACTACTACATTTTCAAGGTCTTTGATTCCTTTTGCCATTCCGACACCACGAATGAAATAGGTGTATTGGTCTTTTTCGATATAGGCTCCTCCCGTATTTTGATTGTTTTTTTCTAGCGCATCAAAAATTTCGGTGATTGTAACTCCTAAACTGTTAAGCATATTTGGGTTTACGGCGATTTCATATTGTTTGAGCTTACCGCCCCAAGCACTTACTTCTGCAACACCACGAACGCCTTGCAATTGCGGAATAATAATCCAATCCTGAATAGTTCTTAATTCTATCGCACTGTATTTGTTTTCATAGCCTTTTTTGGCATAAACGTCGTATTGGTAAATTTCTCCCAAACCTGTTGAAATTGGCGCCAATTCGGGAGAATTGACATAATCTGGAATATTTTCTTCGGCTTGTTTTAAACGTTGAAATATTTGTTCACGAGCCCAATAAATGTCGACTCCTTCTTCAAAAACAACGGTAACAACCGATAATCCGAAACGTGAAATACTACGGAGCTCTATCACATCTGGAACTGTTTTAACAGCTCTCTCTAACGGATAAGTAATTAATTGCTCCACTTCCTGACTTGCCAATGTAGGTGCAGTCGTAATAATCTGAACCTGATTATTGGTTACATCTGGCAGGGCATCGAGCGGTAATTTTTTAAGCGAATAGCTTCCCCAAGCTATTAAAACAAAGGTAAATAATAGTACTACGAATTTGTTTCGTATACTAAACTGAATGATTTTATCTAACATTTGAATCTATAATGACGTGAGAAATTAGACAAGTAAATTGTCTGCAAATGTGTGGAAAGTCCACAACTCTCTCGCCCGTTTTCGATTTTTATCGAACAGGCATAATCATTATATTATTTGAGGGGGTTGCCAAATGCTTCCGTAGAAATCGGAAAAAAAAACAGAATTGTAGCTTGGCAACGGTACTGAAATTTGCTTATAAGCTTTAGGAAATTCGAAACTTACAGCAGAATGGTAACTCAAAACCTGAGCACCGCAACAATTACAGGCACAAAACGGAGAACATAAATCATTTTCCTTATCGTGCGAATGATTGTCTTCTGAAGCAAACTGAGCTGTTTTATGCATAGCGCTGTTTACTTCCATATCCGCACAAGGCATATTAGACAATGCCATCAGATAAATTGATAATATGACTGCAATCCATTTCACAAATACAAAAATAGTATTTATTCTTTTACAAAATAGGGAATCGTTCAGAATGATCGGGTTTCAAAAAAAGAGACATCTTAAACCAAAACTGACTGATTTTCTTCTTATTACGAGTTCAATTTCTCAAAAAAACCTAATCAATTAGATTTTTTTAATTAACTTTAACACTAATAAACTCATTATTTTCTATTTACCAGCTCTAAAAACAAATATTCTTATCCACCTGTAAAGCAATGCAATAAGCCGAAATTCATTAGTACACATTTATTTACGCAGTTCGATTAATTAATTTTAAAACACTCTCACAAATGAAATGTAAATCACTAATATCAGCCTTTTTATTCTTATGCAGTTTTCAGATCTCCGCTCAAGTCTACACCGAAAAAATTGTCGGACAAAAAAATCAGGAACTAAAAGACAGTCTTAAAATTGCCGAATATCCTTATGCACTTCCTATTTGGGGAGAAAAAGTAGCTCAAAAAGGATATAAACTTCCCTACTCTGCTGGACTTTCCCTAAATTATTTCTGGCAGGATTCTCAAATCATAATCAGTAATCTTCAAGTGGGCTTTAACAATGGTCCGATGCACAATTTAGATGAAATTGTTCGTTTTGATAAATCTTCTGTAGAAGCTGGAGCATTAACCATACGTCCCGATATCTGGTTGCTTCCGTTTCTGAATATTTACGGCGTTTTTGGAAAATCAAATCCTTCGACAAAAATCAATGCAGGCATTTACATTCCCGATGCCGACAATAACTGGAACGAAGTAGCCAATTTCAGTACAAAAGCCAACTTTAGCGCTACAACATTTGGTTTCGGAATGACGCCAACTATCGGAATTGGCGGTGGCTGGCTGGCTCTTGACATGAATATGGCTTGGACAGATGTGGATGCTTTAGACAAACCTGCTTTTTCGTATGTTTTTGGTCCCCGATTAGGGAAGACTTTCAAATTACGTAAAGCTGATCAAAATATTGCTTTGTGGGTAGGCGGTTTTAGAGTGCATATTTCTGGAAATACAAACGGAAATATTAATTTATCTGAAATTATCGACTTATCGACCGCTCAGGCAAAAGTGGATAATGGTCTGGCAAAAGTCTCTGAAAATCAAGAAAAAGTCGATACTTGGTGGAACGGATTAACTCCTGCAGAACAAAAAAATCCCGGCAATATTGCCAAGCACAATACTGCTAACCGTGCTTTGGAGACTGCTGGGAATTTCCTTTCTACTTTAGATGGCGCTTTGAGTACTGCGAATTCGTCATCGGTGCAGTATTCGCTTCAGAAACGCCCAAAGGATATGTGGAATTTTATCGTTGGCTCGCAATATCAGCTTGACAAACATATTATGTTTAGAGTTGAAGTTGGATTTCTCGGATCCCGCACGCAAGCTTTGGGAGGCATACAATATCGTTTTGGACTTTAAAAACCTATTTTATGAAAAAAGGTTTATGTATAATTCTCGCTTTATTCTTTATAAATCAGGCAAAATCTCAGGTTTTGATATCCTTGATTTTTGGAGATAAACTAAATTCTCCATTCTTAGAATTTGGACTTGAGGGAGGTGTCAATTTCTCTGATATTCAAAACATGGATACTTCGGGAAGCAATGCTGGATTTAATCTTGGCTTTTATTTTGATTTTCGTTCCAAACAAAATCCGGCTTGGATGATAAATACAGGAGTTATAGTAAAATCGCCTATGGGAGCCCGTCATATTCCGATGTACTCTTTAGAGAATCCTGACCTTGACAATACTTTTGCAGGAGGCACAGTAAATAGGGAAATTCGGTATTTTAATGTTCCTATTTTGATTAAGCATCATTTCAAAAGCAACATCTATGTAAAAGCCGGACCTCAACTTGGACTTTTAGCAAAAGCTTTTGATGAATTTAGAATTGAAGTAGACAAAGAAGATGTAGTCTATAAAAAAGACATAAAAGACCAAATTCGCGTAATAGATGCCGGCGTTGCCTTTGGCGCTGGCTACCATTTAAAAGTTGGTTACGGATTAAATATTACGATTCAGTATTATTATGGTTTGGTTCCAGTTATGAAAGGTGACGGTCCTAATGTTTACAACAGATCTCTTTACTTAACGGCGGGAATTCCAATTGGAAAGGGAAAAGCCGCACAAAAAAGAGCTGCAAAAGAAGCCGAAATCAACAAAGTAATTCTTCCAGAAGACGAAGATTGATTCCTTGTATTTGAAAATCAATTTAGGTCTTGTAAAAACTCCAGAATTTCAGGTGCATCGAGAATATAATGAGGTTTAGCGTTAATAACAGCATTTTTGGGCATAAATGACATATCTGCAGAAAGCGGATTCTGAACTATAATAGTCCCCCCAGCTTCCTTTATTGCAATAAGTCCAGCAGTTCCGTCGGAGTTGGAACCCGACAATAATATTCCGACAAGGTTACTTCCGTATATTTCAGCCGCCGACTCAAAAGAAACATCTATGCTTGGCCTGCTGTAATTGATTTTTTCGGAAGTATCCAGCGAAAGCGTTTCACCTTTCTCAAATAATAAATGATAATTCGAGGGTGCTATATAAATAAATCCCGGTAAAAGACGCACCTTGTCTTCTACCTGCTTAACCTCAACTTTTGATTTTAATGTAATAAGATCTTCTAAGGTCTGTTCGTCTGAACTTTTGCGATGTACTACAATCACGACAGCATATGAAATTGGCTGTCGCAGAAAAGGCAGGATTTGAAGCAATGCCTGAAGACTTCCTGCTGAGCCTCCTATAATGACTACTTTACAGTTTTGTTTTATTTTATTTTTCTCCATATTTTCTCTTTATCAAATTGTTTGTATTTGCTTTGAGATATAGAATATTTTATAGTTTCTTTTGTTCCTAATGCCAGAAAACCCAACACAGCGAGACTGTCGTCAAATAACTTAACCACTCTTTTCTGCAGGTTATTATCGAAATAAATCAGAACATTACGGCACAAAATCAAATCAAACTCGTTAAAAGAAGTGTCTGAAACGAGATTGTGTTGCGAGTAAACCATTTTCTCGGCCAGATTTTGATTGAATTTTGCATAACCGTAATTGGCAATATAATAATTTGAAAAGTCTTCCTGTCCGCCAGAATCCCGATAATTATCAGCGTAATCTTTTATCATGCGAAGCGGAAAAATACCGCTTTTGGCAGTTTCTAAGACCGATGCATTTACATCTGTAGCATACAACAGCGATTTGTGCAACAAACCCGCTTCGTAAAGCAGGATTGCCATAGAATATACTTCTTCGCCTGTTGAGCATCCGGCGTGCCAGATGCGTATAAAAGGCTTGGTTCCCAGTAGGGGTAAAATTTCTTTTCTTAAAGTCAAGTAAAATGACGGATCACGAAACATTTCTGTTACGTTGACCGTAATTTCGTCAATCATTCTTCTGCAATATTCCGCATCTGTTCGAACACGGGAAAGGAAATCATGAAAATGCTTAAAACCGTCAAGCTGATAAACCCTGTAAACACGGCGTTTCAGTGAAGCTCTGGAATAACTTCCAAAATCAAATCCATAATATTCATAAACATCATTGATGAGAGTTTCTAGTTCTATATCCTCAATCATAATTTATCAAATTTCACTCAAAAGCTGCAGCAGTTTGTCTACATCTACAGGTTTTGAGATGTAGGCATCTGCCCCAGCCTCTAAACATTTCTCTTTATCGCCATTCATAGCCTGAGCAGTTACCGCAATGATAAAGACATTTTCCTGCAACGGAATCTCTTTAATAAGCGGAATTGCCTCATAACCATCCATTTCAGGCATCATCATATCAATCAATACAGCATCTATGTCTGCATCTTTAGTCAATATTCGTAAAGCTTCTTCTGCACTTAAGCACGATACGCATTCGTAGGATTTTGCTTTTAAGGTATTCACCAACGCAAAAATATTCCTCGAATCATCATCAACAATCAATAGTCGTTTTTTCTTCATCTGTGCTTTTAAAAATTAGATTTTATCATACAGCCACACTCGCAGCAATGATAAGAGCTGGTCAACATCGACCGGTTTGGTTATGTAGTCTGAAGCGCCTGCCTTGATACATTTTTCCCTGTCTCCTGTCATTGCTTTTGCTGTTACGGCAATTACCGCTAAGTTAAGGAATTTCGGGTTACTTCTTATCTTTTCTGCAGTTTCATAACCATCCATGTTTGGCATCATCATATCAAGCAGTACTACATCGGTATCCGGATTTTCATCTAATATCTTAATCGCTTCTTTTCCGTCAAAAGCCGTAATAACATTCATTTTGAAGGCTTCAAGAGCTTTAGAAAGCGAATAAATATTACGAACATCGTCGTCTACAATCAGAACTTTCTTTTCAAATAAAATATTATTTAACGAATTAAGTTTTTTCGGACTTTCTTTTCTTGCTTTGCCTTCTTTCTTTTCTTCGACCAAATGAAGGAACAGCGACACCTCATCGAGCATCCTTTGATACGAATGGGCTGTTTTTACGATAATTGAATCAGCATATTTTCTAATTTTCAATTCTTCTTTTATAGACAAACTTTTTCCTGTAAAAACAATTACGGGAAGATTTTCTAATCCTGGACTTTTCTTTACGCCATCTAATATTTCATAAGCCTGTTTGTCCGGAATTCCCATATCCAGAATCACACAGTCTACTTCTTCTCTGTTTAAGGCCGTTAATCCTGCAGCGACTTCGCTTTTTATTTCAGAATTAATGTTGTACGTCTCTAAGAAATAAGCAAGCGCTTTGGCATGTTTCGGGTTGTCTTCAATAATCAAGACTTTCTGAGACTCCTTGTTTATGATGTGCTCAATGCGCATAAAAACTTCCGGAATTTTGTCAAATGCCACCGGTTTGTCTAAGAAATCTACAGCACCTTTAAGCAAACTTTCTTGTTTAAGTTTGTGCGAAGACATAATATGAACCGAAATATGCTTGGTATGCGAATTGTTCTTTAATTCTTCCAGAACTTCCCAACCGCTTTTAATCGGCAATTCAATATCGAGTAAAATTCCGACTGGCTTGTAAATCAAGGCAAAATTAAGGGCATAATCTCCTCTTACCGCCACAACTCCTTTATAGCCTTTTTTCTGTGTAAAGGCAAGAAGTGATTTAGCAAAGCTGATGTCGTCTTCTACAATCAAAATTACCTTATCTCCTTCCTGAATCGAGTTTCTGTCGTCTTCAATTTCATTTGGAATAATCGGGCTAATGTATCTTATTCTTTCTTCTTCAGATATCACTTCCTCCTCTTCTATAACTTCTGCATGCGGAATTTTATCCGCCGTTATTTTATTAATCGCAAATCCTAAAACCGGAAGGCATAAGGTAAAAGTACTACCTTCGTTTACCTTGCTATGTAAAATTATCTCACCTCTGAGTAATTTGGCCAATTCACGGCTAATAGACAATCCGAGACCTGTTCCTCCGTATTTGCGTTTTGTAGATCCGTCTGCTTGTTGGAAAGCTTCGAAAATCAAAGGCTGTTTTTCTAGCGGAATTCCGATTCCGGTATCTTTTACAATAAAGCAGATAATTTTATCATCATCAGAATCAACTTTGATTTCTAAACTCACAGAACCTTTGTCTGTAAATTTAATTGCATTAGAAATCAGGTTTTTAAGAATCTGCTCCAAGCGCATTTTATCTGTTTTTATGACAATTGGCGCGTCTTTGGCAATTATTTCAAACTTGATGTTTTTTTCTTTGGCAACAATGTTAAAGAGATTCCATAAATTATCTGTAATCTCTTTGGTTGAAACATCGATAAATTCAAGATCCATTTTTCCGGCTTCGATCTTAGATAAATCCAGAATCTCGTCAATCAAGCCCAACAAGCTGTTTCCTGAACTCTGAATCACTTTCGCGAATTCAATTTCTTCATTGTTCATTGTTTGGTTGTTGTTTTCAGACAACAAACGGCTTAACAATAAAATAGAATTAAGAGGTGTTCGCAATTCATGCGACATATTGGCCAAAAATTCTGACTTGTAGCGCGTAGTAAGCTCTAAAGCTTCAGATTTTTTCTGGATTTCGGTATTTTTTTCTTCTAATAAAACACTTCTTTCCGATAATTCTTCATTGGTTTGTTCCAATTCTTCCTGCTGTACACGAAGTTCTTCTTCAGAAGCCTGCAGTTTTTCGGTCTGTGCTTCTAATTCGGCATTAATCGCTTCCAATTCGCTATGCTGCACCTGCAATTCTTCTGCTTGAGATTTGGTTTCTTCCAATAATTCTAAAACACGTTTTCGATTCTGAGTAGATTTTATCGCAATTCCGATATTATTGGCAACCGTTTTCAGGAATTCCAAATGCAGTTCAGAGAAACCGTAAATACTAGCAATTTCTAGAGCACCTTCGATTTTGTTATCGATTAAAGGAACTGCCACAATATGCGATGGTTTTACCTGTCCCAAAGCATAATTTATCTGAATATCATCGGGAGCTAAGGTTTTTAATTCTAATATTTTCCCCGAAGCAATCGCCTGTCCTATAAGGCCTTCGCCATTTTTAATTCGTTCTCTATTTTTGTTTGGTATGTAGCTGTAGCCTCCTACAGAAACCAGTTCATTCTCTTCTATAACATATAAAACACCAGCACTGCTGCTCGTATAGTGGCACAAAAATTCGATAACATCTTTTGACAATTTTTGAAGCGTTTTCTCGCCCAGCATCACATTGTTCAATTCAGCAACACCAGTTTGAAGCCATTCTTTTTGAGACAAAAGATCAAAAGAGTTCTTAAGAGAAACTCCCATGGTATTGAGCGATTCCCCAACACTACCAAGTGCATCTGCTTTGGTATCGTCTACCCTGATATCGTAATTACCTTTGGAAATATTTGTTGCAATCGTACTGATTGCTTCGATTCGCTGAGCGGTTTCTTTGTCTTTTTTCTCTAATTCGCTTTGCAGCAACGAACGTTCGTTATAATCCTTCAAGATTCTGATTAAAAACACAATTGAAATCAAGAAAGCTACAATAAATGCCACCACAATCAGAATCAAACTGTAAGTTCCGTATCGTTCAGAGTTAGCAATACGTTCCTGTAAAAGGTGCTGTTCTGCACTTTCTACCCTTTTGATGATAGCGCGCATATCGTTCATCATCAACCTTCCCTCGTTTAAATCAAAAATTAAGGTTTCCTTATTGAGACGTTTTTTTACAATCTGATTGTTAAGGTATTTAAAGAATCCAAGACGTTTACTTCTTAATTCGCTAAGAAGCTTTAGCTGCGAAGGATTATCTACCGTGAGCTCGTCGAGTTTATCAAAATAACTATTTGCTTTTGCCTCAGAATCATTAAAACGATCAACAAACTGCTCATCTCCGGTAAGCAAATAGCCGCGCATGCTGGTTTGTGCTTCAGTAACTATAGCCGAACCTTCATTTAAGTTGTAGATTACCTCTTGGGTGTGATTGACCCAGAAATTACTGTTTAATAAACTTTTTATGCTAATAAACGACGCTACAGAACTGATTGTTAAAACCAATAATGAAACCAGCGAACTTATAAGCAGATTTCTTTTAAAGTTACCATTCATATTTTTCAATTGTATTTATTCGTATTTAAGGGGAAGAACAATAATAAAGCTGGCGCCTTTGCCTAACTCGCTTTTTGCTGTAATCAGACCGTTGTGTTTTTCGATGATTTTTTTGGCAATCGCTAAACCGATTCCGGTTCCTTCGTAGGTTTGGCGGTCATTTAAGCTTTGGAAAATGATAAATATTCTGTCGAGATAAATTTCATCAAAACCAATTCCGTTGTCTTTTACGATAATTCGGCAATATTTTCCTTCGGGCGCTGTCGGACTGTCAAATGATTTGTCGGCAATTAGCTCTGAAATGATTTCGATTAAAGGCGGTTCGTTTCCTCCCGAAAATTTTAGCGCATTTCCGATAAGATTCTGAAAAACCTGACGCATCTGGCTCGGAATACTGTCAATAGTAGGCAATTCGTTGGTTTTTATAACCGCATTTTTTCTTTCGATAAGATAATCAAAATCAGAAAGCACTTCTTGAAGGACAATATTCAGATCTGTAGATTCTGGTTTTACCTGAGCCGAAAGTCTAGAATAAGCAAGAAGATCGGTAATCAGGGTCTGCATTCGCTCTGCAGATTTTATGGTACGGTTTACATAATCTACCCCTTTCTCGTCTGATTTTAGGTAAAGGTCTTTGATGATTTTGATGAAAATCTGAATTTTTCGGATGGGCTCATTCAAATCATGAGAAACTACCCACGCAAATTGTTGCAATTCATGATTTCTGAGTTCCAATTCTTCGTTTTTCTGAACCAGTTCTTTGGTCCTTTCGGCAATCTTGATTTCGAGATTATCCTGGGCCTCTTTTCTAATTTTAATTTCTTTAGAAAGAAGATCTTTAATAGCCTTAAGCTCGTTCTGCTGCTCATATATCTTAAGGAAAGATTTGACCTTAAGAATCAACAAATCAGAATCAACGGGCTTTGTAATGTATTCTACGGCACCTGTTTCATACCCCTTGAAAATATATTTTTTCTCGGTGTTGAGAGCCGAAAGAAATATTACAGGAATGTCTTTGGTTCGCTTATTTCCAGATAATATCTTAACCACCTCGAAGCCGTCAAGTCCGGGCATCTGAACGTCCATTATAATAAGACAGTACTCTGTCTTTAAAATTTTCTTTAGTGCCTCTTCTCCCGATTCGGCAGTATCTACATCGATATTATGCAGCTCTAAAGTTTTCTTTAAGGCAATGATATTTGCCCTAATATCGTCTACAATTAATACCATGAGAATCGGGAACTAAATCGGTTGTGAATCAAAACTTTACTCTTTAAATGTATCTAAAAATTATCGTATTTTTTTTATAAAAATCAAAAGTTTCTTAGCAAAACTCCATGGAAATTCTCAAAAATATAAAAAAAATATTGGGCAGCTTTTTTATTTAAAATGGAAATCTTTACAAAATTCCCACCTCAGACATGGGGATTATGAAACATTGGCAGAATCGAGGAAAATAGGCGTTTTTCTTCTTCACTCAAACTTGTCAATTGAGGTAAACAATTATTCTTTTCAGTCAATTTCAGTTTAATAATGTGCTTAATTTTAAGCATATAAGAATAAAAAATCGTTATAATGAAAAAGACAAAAACTTTCCCCGAACAAAAACAAAACTTGCCAGGAAATGAGCATTTAATGAAACCGGAACCCGAAATCATCAGAGAAAATTATGCAGGCAGCGGTAAATTGCAGGGAAAAATTGCATTTATCACTGGTGGCGACAGCGGAATCGGCAGAAGTGTTGCAGTACATTTTGCCCGCGAAGGAGCCAATATCGCGATAGTTTACCTAAAAGAGGACAAAGATGCTCTTGAAACCAAAGCCTTGATTGAAAAAGAAGGACAAGAATGCCTTCTGATAAGCGGTGATTTAAAAGATGAGAAATTCTGCAAGGAAGCCGTAAAAAAATGTCATAGCCATTTCAAGAAACTAAACATCGTAGTTAATAATGCCGCTGTTCAGTTTCCGAAAAAAGAATTGGAAAAAGTTACAACAGAACAACTTCATAAGACTTTTGAAACCAACATCTACCCTTATTTTTACATCACAAAAGCTGCATTGCCGTTTTTAAAAGCCGGCGACACCATTATCAACACCAGTTCGGTTACTGCTTATAGAGGCAGCGAACATTTGCTGGATTATTCAAGCACCAAAGGCGCTATTGTAACCTTTACTAGGTCATTGTCTACTATGCTAGCCAAAAAACAGATTCGTGTAAACGGCGTAGCTCCGGGACCTATCTGGACACCACTAATTGTAGCAACCTTTGACAAAGTATCTGATTTCGGAAAAGACACTCCCATGGAAAGAGCCGGACAGCCCTCTGAGGTAGCCCCTGCATATGTTTTTCTGGCCAGCGAAGACAGCAGTTATGTAACAGGCCAATTTCTTCATATCAACGGAGGAGAACTTATCGGAAGCTAACAACTTGAAACCTGAAACCTGAAACCTGAACCAAAAAGCCACGTATGAACTACTTAGACATTATAGGATTATTTGCAGGAACTTGCGTGACAATCTCTACTATTCCGCAGATTTTGAAGGTCTGGAAAACAAAAAAAGTGAAAGAGATTTCATTAAAAATGTTCAGCATCCTAACATTCGGAATCGCAATCTGGGTTGTTTACGGAATACTTAAAAAAGACTTGCCAATTATTATCACCAACAGTGTTTCACTCTGCCTTAATATCATTATGGTTTACTTTATAATTTATTATGAAAAAGAGTGAACCTTTCTTGGTTTAAAATAAAAAAACAGCCTTAAAAGCTGTTTTTTTTTGGAAAAAATGAAGAATATATATGTGCTTACTAGCTAGCTAATTTTTGGTCATAACTTTTAACCGCCAAATGTTTCTCCTTGAATATTCGAGGAAGATAATTGAAACCTGCAATTCCTGCATTCTGAATTAGCTCTGGAATATTATGCGATAGTTTTTTAATTTCATCAAGTTGTCTGATTGCTATATTAACAACCGGCTTAAATGTGCTTAAATAATTGTAACTGTGCTGGGCTATCTCCAGTTCTACTATTTCTTTCAATATGCTTTTCATTATCAGATATCGGACAGTTCCTTTTTGCGGAATTGATTTGAGCTCCGTAATTTTCTCTTCGATCATTGCATTTCGGTTTCCTGTGTAAATATAATTTCCCGAATCGCTTATAAAATGCTTTTTAATTTTTGCAGCCAAATCACTGTTTTGATCTAAAGCTGTCGGAGTTCCGATAACAGAAAACTGAATCTGTTTATGGCTCTCAAAATACAACACACTGTTAATAGCTGTTGTATTGCTAACAATTCCAGATTGCTGTTTTTTTAGATTCTTGATTTCGCCTCCTGCCCCAAAACTGTGTCGTAAAAAACCTTTTTCGCAATAAGCAAAAAATACGGGAGCACATCGGTTAGACTCTATGCTTAAATTCAGATCAGACTGAAGCATCAAATCAAAATTCAAATAAATCATTTCATCAAAACAAACGCCTGTTATTATTCCTTTTGCCCATTTTGATTTTACGTTTAGTTTGTATTCATTTTCAGTTATTACTAATGTACCTTCAAAACTGTCTTTAAGATTATCAAAAACCGCATCGAAGCTTCCTGTATTTATGTAAAGTTTTTTCATTTGCTTTTGGTTTAATAAATGGCTAGCACTTATGTGTACTAAATTAATCTTGTTTCTTTCTTACTTTCTATACTCCAAATTTATTTCAACTTGCAAATCAAACCTTTATACAATTTCAGACCAATATTTCATAATTTATAGCTGCAGTCCGTTTCTGTCATTATTACATAAAAAAAGCAGCTGCCTCAGCATAAACTGAAACAACTGCTCATCAGCAAAATAAAATACTAATCTTATTTTATCTATGTGAGTTCATCAATGTCTGAATTCTTCGAATAATTCGCTTTCGGAATGTCTTTAAAAAATTCTGCTTCTTCTAAATCTGCTGTAGGCCCGTATCCTATTAAATGTGTTCCCCTAATCTGATCTTTGGTCTCAATCACATATAATATCGACATATCATCTGGATTGCTCATTCCTTCATAACGATGATTTGCTACAATATAAATCTCGTCGGGCTGATAAGCGTAGTTGGTTTCAGAATCTATCAGGCATCCATTTTCAAATAAGAAATTAGAGGTATACCCTTCGTTCTGATATTTTTCTATATAGTCGGTTTCGTGTTTCTGCTCTTTTTTCATGACTTGAATCAATTAACATTGTTATTAAAAACTTTGCTTATTCAAATTTCACAATAGAATGCTAATAAAATTAACTCAATAGAATTATTTCTTAGCTCATTTAAAAATCAGCAGAATTGTGTGTTTTTTTTATATTAATTTTAATGTCGGAACTCTATATATGTAGAGAAAATAGTATATTTATTACATAATTTTTTATTGTTTTAAAAAGAGCAAAAACAAATTTTAATGAACAACAAAAATCACGATTTCCTTGCCAAAGGTGGCGAAATGGGTTCGTTGATACGTGCCAAAGACTGGAGCAAGACCTCTTTGGGCGAAATCGAGACCTGGCCGCAGAGTTTACGGACCACTTTGGGAATTCTAATGCACTCAAAATTCCCCATGTTTTTATTTTGGGGACCGCTACATATTTGCTTTTACAATGACGCTTACCGCCCGAGTTTAGGAAAAGAAGGTAAACATCCGCATATTTTAGGAGAAAAAGGCGAAACAGCTTGGCCTGAAATATGGGATTTTGTTAAACAGCAGCTCGATTTGGTACTAAGCAAAAACGAATCGACTTGGCATGAAGATAAACTACTTCCGATTTTCAGAAACGGAAAAGTAGAAGAAGTTTATTGGACTTTCAGCAACAGCCCCGTAAATGACCACCAAGGAAATACCGTTGGGGTTCTCGTTATCTGCAATGAAACTACAGAAAAGGTCAATCTGCACAAAAAATTAAAAGACACCACAGAGCGTTATCGCAATAGTATTTTACAGGCTCCAAATGCAATGTGTGTATTTAGAGGACCAAACCATGTAATCGAAATCATCAATACCCTTATGCTCGAAATTTGGGAAAGAACAGAACAGCAGGTTATTGACAAACCTGTTTTTGAAGCGCTACCAGAAGCTCGCGGACAGGGATTGGAAGATATTCTGCAACATGTGTATTCGACAGGCGAAAAATTTACTGCTTATGAACTTCCTGTAAAACTGAGCCGAAAAGGGCAAATTGAAGATACTTTTATTAATGTCACTTACGAGGCGCTGCGTGAATCTAACGGCGAAATTTATGGTATCACTGCCATCGCGGCCGATGTAACATTGCAGGTTTTAATGCGTAAAGCGGTCGAAGAAAGCGAAAAAAGGTTTAGAGAAACAATCAAACAGCTGCCTTTGGGCATCGGTATACTTAGAGGGCCAGATTTGATCATCGAAATGGCCAATCCGACTTATCTTCAAATTATCGACAAGCAAGAAAAAGAAGTGCTGGGAAGACCAGTATTTGATGTCGTTCCAGAAGCTAGAGAGACCGTATATCCGTTGCTTTCTAAAGTTTTTACAGAAGGCATTCCGTATCATTCAGACGAGCTTAAGATTGTTTTAAACCGATACGGAAAAGAAGAAGAATGTTATTTTAATTTGGTTTTTCATCCGATTCGAGGAGAAAACAACCATGTTTCTGGAATCATTATTGCATCATACGAAGTCACCGAAGAAATAAAAGCAAAACACTTACTGACAGAAAGCGAAAATGCTTTCAGAAAAATCGTGACCGAATCTCCGATTGCTATGGCCATTTTTAGAGGTAAAGACCATATCATAGAATTGGCCAATACCACAATGATGAAAACCATCTGGCAAAAAGAAGAAAAAGATACTTTAGGAAAACCTCTTTTAGAAATCTTTCCTGAACTCATGAATCAGAAGTATCCTGAACTACTTAATGATGTTATTGAAAACGGAAGAACAATTCGAGAAAACGAATCGGTTGCCTATGTGGATATTAGAGGAAAACTAAAAAAATTCTATCTCGACTACGAATACACGCCACTATACGAAAAAGACGGCGCCGTTTCTGGAATTATGGTTACGGTTAATGACGTAACACCAAAAGTAAAAGCCAGAAGAAAACTGGAAAATGCCGAAGAAAGAATACGACTTGCAGCAGAAATCGCAGAAATCGCAACTTGGGATCTGAACCTGCAGACCCGAAAATTAATTTATACCGAAAACATTCTGGATATTTTCGGATTCGAAAAAAACAAAAAAATAATCCATCAGGAAATACGCGGAAGAATACATCCTGAAGACGAAATAATATTACAGAGCGCTTTTGAAGAAGCTCTCGAAACCAGCATCTATAAATACGAAGCCAGAATTATTAAGCCAGATAATTCGATTGCATGGATCAAAGTACACGGAAAAATATTCTTTGATGAATTTGATGAGCCTGCTAAAATGATTGGTACTGTAATGGATTTCACAATAGAGAAAGAGATTCAGCAAGTACTGCTTTCAAACGAAAGAAAATTCAGGCTTTTGGCCGATTCTATGCCTCAAATGATCTGGACAAGCGACACGTTGGGTAATTTAAATTATTTCAACAATACATTTTATACTTATACCGGACTTTCAAAAGAGGAAATTGATGAAAACGGCTGGCTTCAAATTGTACATCCCGAAGATCGCGAAGAAAATGTAAACATCTGGATGGAATCTGTAAAAACAGGAAAAGATTTTCTGCTCATTCATAGATTCAGACATCATAACGGTGAATTTAGGTGGCAACTAAGCCGTGCTATTGCTCAAAAAGACGAATTGGGAAATATTCAGATGTGGGTTGGAACCAGTACTGATATCGAAGATCAGAAAAATTTCTCTACCCAGCTCGAAGAACAGATTATGGAGCGTACCACGCAACTTGAACTCAAAAACAGGGATTTGGTTAATATGAATATCGAATTGCAGTCGTTTGCTTATATCTCTAGCCATGACTTACAGGAGCCACTTCGAAAAATTCAGACTTTTGCCAGCCGTCTCTCCGATTTAGATGAAGGAAACATTTCGGCTATAGCCAAAACGTATCTTGCCAGAATTGAAGTTTCGGCAAAAAAAATGCAGAATCTTATTCAGGACCTGCTTACCTACTCGCGCACAAACTCGGCAGAACGAGTATTTACAAAAGTAAAACTCGACGAAATTGCCGAAGAGGTAATCAGCGATTTCTCTGACCGCATTGAGGAAAAAGGCGCACGGATTGAATTTAAAAATTTAGGAGAAGCAACTCTAATACAGTTCCAGTTCAGGCAATTGTTCCATAATATTATCGGAAACGCACTTAAATTCACTAAAAAAGGCGTTGCTCCTGTTATTAAGATTGAAACTGAGAAAATTAAAGGAAGCAAAATAGGTACGATTGTAGATTTTCCTGAGAAAATGTACCTACATTTAAAAATTTCGGATAACGGAATTGGTTTTGATCCTGTTTATAAGGAAAGAATCTTTGAAGTTTTTCAGCGATTAAACACCGAAAGCGAATATTCTGGTACAGGAATTGGCTTGGCAATTGTTAAAAAAATCGTTGAAAACCATAAGGGAATCATTATGGTTTTCAGCGAGAAAGACCAAGGTTCTGTCTTTAATTTTTACTTTCCCGATTTAGCGTAAATCAGTATTTGTAAACAAAATTGGAATGATTGGGAGTAAAAGTATCCCAGTCAACTTCCAAGGCATGCTCAATAGATTTTACAATATCACTCATCAAAACAGGTTTTGTTACAAAACAATTCGCTCCTAGAGTGCGGCATTTTTCTATAATGCCTGGTTCATTTGAAGTAGAATAAATAATAACGGGAATGTTTTTCTGATCTTGCGAACTTCTAATCTCTTCCAAGACATCAAAACCATTTTTTCCGGGCATATTCAAATCTAAGAAAACCACATAAGGCGTGGGAGGAGGATTAAAAATCGCATTTAATAATTTCTGGCCTCCTGAGTACGTCTGCAGGTTGATTTTGTGAGGCACTGATTCTACAGCATCAGCAAAAATACTCAAATCATCCTCATCGTCATCTGTGTAAAAAATAGTAAAGTTCGTCATGGTATTTTTCGAGTGAAATTTTAATTGAATCAAAGATAAAATAATTTCTCAAAATATTCGTTGCTTCGTCAAATTCTTACAAATTTATTAAAATTGAAATCTCATAATTTAAAAAAGCAATTATATAACCATTTGATAATTAAAAGACTCAACTTTACATTACGCTATTAGAGCGAAAAAATGAATAAAAGTTGAAACTTAAAACGAAATTATCATGGGAGATCATAAAGACCTTACAGACGAATTTGCAGCAGCAAAAATAAAAGACCTTGCAGAGAACATCAAAACTTGTATGTTCTGTACTTATAGAGAAGACAATAGACTTCAATCTCGACCGATGTCGGTTCAGGAAATAGATGAAGACGGACAGCTTTGGTTTTTATCTGATAGAAATAGCGGTCAGAATGCCGAAATCACTTTAAATCCTACAGTTGACTTGTTTTTTTCGGAACCACATGACAAATTCCTGACCCTTCATGGAACTGCCAGCATCTCCTACGACAGAAAAACAATTGAAAAATTATGGAATCCTGCCGTAAAAATCTGGATGCCAGGCGGTGTAGATGATCCTAATCTAAGTGTAATAAAAGTAACTCCTGAAGACGGTTATTACTGGAACAACAAAAACGGTAAAATGGTTGCAATTGCTAAAATGGCTGCCGCTTTTGTTACAGGTCATACAATGGATGACGGTATTGAAGGAAATTTAAAATTATAACCCGTTGGGTGTAATTAAAAAATAAAAGCATTTTAACACATAGGCGCATAGTTTTTTGTGCCGAAAAAAGAAAATGGAAGAAACAAGTTTCCACACATAGCTAAACTATGTGCTTTAGACTAGTGAAACGCCTTTTTTAAGTTTAGTTAAACTATGTTTCTATGTGTTGAAAATAATTTCACCCAACGAGTTAAAATTATAGTTTTAATTTAACTTGAAAGTCCGCAGGGATTTACGAGAATGAGCTGAGTTTAATGCAGAGGCATCGTAAATAACTGTGGCTTTTTTATGAATTTAAAGTGACAATTCCTTCAATTGCAAGGCGTTTAGTATTCCTGCTTCGCTAGCAGTATTATTAAAATACACAAAAGAGTTTTGTGAATCTGTTTCATTTTTGATTGTAAGGAATTTATCCGAATCATAGCTCGAGTAAAACATCTTCGGCACTCCATGAAGTCGGATATAAAGTAGAGGAAAATCCTTTAAAATAGTTTCTGGAAGCCCAGGATGACTTACACTGCAGAAGGTAATATCATATTCTCTGAAAACATTCCAAACTTGCTCATTCCACCAGCTTTGATGACGAAATTCAATCACATTTTTAAATTCATAATTCAGATTGCTGATTATGTTTTGTAATTTCTCAACACTGAAAGCATAACTCGGCGGAAACTGAAACAATATACAGCCTAATTTTTCTTTAAGGCCCGCTCTCGATATTTCATAAAAATCGGTAATTAAATCGTTGCAATTCTCGAATTTTCTGATGTGCGTGATTTCTTTTGGCGCTTTTACGGAAAAAATAAAATTATCAGGCGCTTTTTCGTACCAATTCTGAAAAATCCTGAGTGTCGGAAATTTGTAAAAACTGCCATTGAATTCGTAGGTGTCAAAATGTTTGCAATAAAATTCAAACCATTTTTTTGAAGGCAGGTTTTCAGGATAAAAAACGCCTTTCCAAAAACGATTATTAAAACTTGAACAGCCAATTAGAGTATTTGTTTTCATATGTATAATTGCTGGCAGTTGGTACAAAAGAAACTGCGTCGTTGGCCGTTTCCTGTTTGTTTTTTATGAAATGGAAGGTTACATCGCAAGCATGTTTTTTGAGCATAAGCCTGCCAGTGTTTTTTGAGTTCAAATTTTTTCTTCCAATACAAAAACTCAAAACTGTAGACCGAGCACTCACTAATTAACTGATCGATGTCGTCTTGCGGAATTTTCTCGACAATAGATTCTGGATGTATGTAACAGCGGTACAAGACTTCATTTTTAATAATATTTCCTACCCCGGCAAATATGTTCTGATCGAGCAGCACATCACAAATCATTTTTTCTGGAGTTTTTTCTAAGCGGTTTTTTGCCTTTTTCGGATCCCAGTTTTCATTCATCACATCGGTGCTCCAATCGTAATGCTCATTAATGTTTCCTTCCAAAATCTTGATTTGGCAAGTGTAAAAATTTAATTCGCCTTTTGGCATAACGAGACTTAATCTCGGTTTTGCTTCCTTTCGTTGGTTTATACGATAGGTGCCAAACATCAGCAGGTGAATCTTAACGCTGAAATCTTCAAAACATATTAAAAAATGTTTACCCCAAGTCTTGAAACTCAGGATTGTTTTATCTTTCATTCGTTGAATATCTTCACTACTGGTTCCGGATACAGCTTTAATTTTTTGTCCTTCAAACTGCATCACTTCTTCCTTCAAAATTACTATAGACGGACCTTCGGGCATAATATTTTATTTTAAGAAAAAAGTGCAGTTTTTGAGGACTGCACTTTTTAGGTAAGAAATTATTTTTTACTCAATTTCTGCTGCCTCAAGATTTACAGCATTCACAGCAACATCAGTCAGTTTTTTATCAGCACCTTTTTCTTCGTCAAGAGTTTGTTCGAGTAAGGTTGCGGCTTCTGGCATCCCTAAAGTTTCGGCAAACTGGCGTAAAGTTCCGTATGTTGCAATTTCATAATGCTCAATTTTCTGGCTTGCAGCAATAATTCCGGCATCGCGCACAACACCTGCTTCGGTTTCTTCTAGAATTCCTTTCGCCTCTTCAATAAGACCTTCCATGGCATCGCATTTTTTGGCAGTAGCTTTTTGCCCAATGAGTTTGAAAACTTGTTCCAGACGTTCAATCTGTCCTTCTGTTTCTGTTAAATGATTATCTAGCGCATCTTTTAGCTCTACCGAAGAAGCATTTTTGACCATCAGCGGTAACGCTTTTGTCAACGCTTTCTCAGCCCAATAAATATCTTTCAAGCTTTCTTCAAACAATTCGTTTAGTGCTGCAGCAGCATCCGATTTTGGTTTAGTCATACCTGCTGTATTTTTAGAAGTCGATTCTTTCTTGTTTTCTGTCGTTTTCATGATATGTTTTTTTGTGATTAATAGTTTTGTAAAATTACACCACCTGTTTAATCAAGGGTTATATGATTACAAAACAACATTTCATTCTAATCATCTGTTAATTATACAATTACATAAAGCAATTCTATAAGACAAAAGCCACATATCGGTTCTAGCTTTGTTATATACAAATTTTAAAAACTACACATCATGAGTACTTTAGATAACAACAATCGAAATTCAGGACGTATTAACAATCATCTTGAAGATATCACAAACGTAAAAGAATCTGATAATAACAACAGGGAAATTGCAGAACGCGGCTATACCGTACGAAATGGCTATAATCCGAACGGAATTAATCCTGATCAGGAAGATTATCTTTCTGACGATGATTTAGACGATTTGGATGATGATTTTCATACTGACAGAGACCTTGAAGACAATAACGACGATATTTACGAAGTTGAACTTGAAAGTGAAGATGAATACATAGAAGAAGGTATTGACGACGAAGTTGAAAATGATGAATTTGACAACCCTGCCGATACTTTTGAAAATGATTTTAATGAAACCGAAGACGACCTAGAAGACATCGATCAAGATGAAGATGAAGATTATGAAAACGAAGACAATGAGTACATCGAAGACGATGTCCAGGAAAGCGATGACGAAGAGGATTACCCAGATAATGATCCTAGAAAATTCTAAATCTTAAAACTTTTACAGAAAAACACCGCTGAGACTAGTCCTCTCAGCGGTTTTTTTTTGTGAAAGAATTTCAAAATAAAAAAACGACACCACTACCGAAGTAGTGTGTCGCTTTATTGTTTTTAATTTACTGAATTTAAAACTAAACTCTTGTTCTTCCGCTTATTAGTGATATAATAAACAATACTAAAAATATGAAGAATAAAACTTTAGCTATACTGGCTGCTCCAGCGGCAATTCCGCCAAAACCGAAAATCCCCGCCACTATGGCTAGAATTATAAATGTGACTGTCCAACGTAACATAATAGTAATTTTTTAGTTAATAATGATTTGTATGTGGCCGTTTTGTTTGAGAGCAACGCCAAACTCTTTATTGTATAATACTTAAGTAAGACTGACTTGATAATTCTGTATCAGTTCTAAAAAAGCATCTTCAGATCTTGTAAAATATTTTTTGTTGCTTCGGCTTTTTTTGACTTTATCAAAGTATTTCTGAATAGAGCCGTCTTCATAAGTCGAAATCAACAAAGGATGAACGTAATAATTCTTGCAGACAGTTCTGGTGTTACCTAGCGATTCTGCCGTTGCGTCATAGGCTGTTACAATATTTTTTTTGATTTCTTTTTCATCACTTGTAACTCCTAATTCCATTAAATTCTCAAAGAATATTATCGAAGCTGCCCATGTTCTGAAATCTTTTGCACTAAAATATTCACCAGAAATACAGTGCAGATATTGATTAACGGCGTGACTGTCTAGAACCTTTCTTTCGCCGTTTTTATCATAATATTTAAAAACTTCCCAACCCGGAATTTCCTCACATCTGCTTACCAATTTTATCAATTGTTTGTTTCGCGTCGTCACAGTATGTTGCTTTCCTTTTTTGCCAACAAATTCAAACCGAAGCGTATTTTTATTGATATTGACATGACGTTTTCTCAAAGTAGAAAGCCCGTATGATTTATTATCTTTAGCATACTTTTCGTTTCCAATCCTAATATGGGTCTCTTCCATCAGACGAATAACCAAAGCAGTGACTTTATCTTTCGACCATTCTTTTTGTTCTAAATCCTTATCGACCTGTTTTCGTATAGCCGGCAGTTTTGATCCGAATTCAGCTATTTTGTAAAATTTGGTCTGATTGCGAATGATATTCCATTTTGGATGATAACGATACTGTTTTCTGTTTTTAACATCAAGACCAACAGCCTGCAAATGCCCATTTGATAAATCAGAAATTTTGACATTTACCCAAGCTGGCGGCAAAACCAGACTACTGAAACGTTTTAACTCTGATTTCTGTTTAATACAGCGTCCATTTTTTTTGTAGACAAAACCGTCTTCGCTTTCGCATCTTTCAATCGGAAGATTTTGATTGCTTACATAAACTAGATCCAATTTTTCTAGCACCAAATGCGGTGATTTGATCAACTGGCTCATTAATTTCTGGGTTCTGGCATTCATGACTGCTGCGTAATTCTTTTCTATTAATTAATTGTTTCTCAAAGACTCAATAAGGTCTTTTTTATTCATATAAGAACGACCTTTTACACCTACTTTGCTGGCTTGTTTTAAAAGCTCTTCTTTGGTCCATTCTTCATAAGGTTTGGCCTTGCCTCCTTTTTTCCCTGCATCTGGCGTGTTGGCGATACGTGCAGATTTTTCTTTGCTGTATCCTTTTTTTACCAACGCCTCATATTGTTCCTCATTTTTAATTCTTGGATCTGGCATGACTTAAAATTTTAAGTTTATACTTTGACATTTGTATGTCGAAATCTGTTATGTCAAAATTCATCATTAATTAAGAATTTTCTGTTATAGAATTTTTGTTTGAAATTTCATAGTTGTGGGATTGCAGCATAAATCGTGATTTTCTAGTGCAAAAAAAAAGCAAACTCTTTCGGGCTGGTTATTCTTTATTTTTTGCTTAGCTAACCCGTTGAGTGAAATAGAATAAAGTAGCTTTACTCAAAACTAAAATGTAATTTAATCTGCTAAAATCTATAGGGAATCCTTTTGTTCATAAATTTTCACGCAGATTCAAAACAGATTAAAGCAGATTTAGACAGATTTGTATATAAGCTGATTTAATAGAATGGAAAAAAATAATTTAACCAAACGGGTTTAGCTATTTTTTTTTGTTAAATGAATTGGTAAAAGACTAATCTTTTTTATAATCACCTATTTTTCATCATACTCAAAACAAGACATTTTTGAGCGGAAACAAAATTCTTTTGCTTATAAATTTTTCACGCAGATTCAACAGATTAAAGCAGATTTAGACAGATTTATATATAAGCTGATTTGCTAGAATTAAAAAAACAACTCACCCAACGGTTTAATATATAAGTGACTACTGTAATTAATTCGTTGAATTTTTTTAGGAATAAATAAGCCAGCATCAAAATCATATAACAATCTTCTAGAATCCTGTAAGACAATCCTTCTAGATAGTAGATAATTTTACATCATAACATTTAAACCATTATATATCATGAAAAAGTTATTATTAGCCGGAAAAGCCATTTTGGGAGCAGGACTTATTATTATATTCCTTCAATCTTGTAAAAATGAAACTAAACAAGAAGATCCAAAAGAGGTAGCCGAAGATGCAAACGAAGCAAAATTTGATACTATTGACAATAAAGAAGATGATTCTGAATTTTTGGTAGATCAGGCTGAAATCAACTTAGCTGAAATCGAAATAGGAAAACTGGCGCAAAGCAAAAGTACCAATCCGGAAGTAAAGAAATTCGGAAAAATGCTAGTTGACGAACACACTAAGGCAGCTTCTGAAGTAAGTGCTTTAGCGAAAGCGAAAAACTTTACTTTGCCAACTTCTCTAACAGAAGATGGTCAGGAAGAATATAAAAAATTAAACGAAAAATCAGGTTTAGATTTTGATAAAAAATTCGCCGATATGATGATTGATGGTCATGAAAAAGCCATTAAAAAGCTTGAAGATGCTTCTAAAAATGCGCACGACGATGATGTTAAGCTTTGGGCATCCAACAATATCGCAGGATTGACAGCACATTTAGAACATGCAAAATTGCTGAAACAAAATCTTGACAAAAAATAAAATAAATTTAATTGGTTATTATTTATTTTTTAGAAACCCCTTAAGAGTTGAATTGCTTAAGGGGTTTTGTTTTTTTTTCTTCTAAGGTGCTTAGATTCTAAGGTACTAAGGTGCTTAGATTCTAAGTTTTTTTTGCATCTCAGCACCTTCAAACTGGTTCCTTAGTAGCTCAGAACCTCAGTAGCTTAGTAGCTCAGAACCTCAGAACCTTAGTAGCTCAGAACCTCAGCACCTCATAAACCTCAGGACCTTAGTAGCTCAGCCCCTCAGAACCTTAAAAAATCTAACTCAAAGAAGCCATATCTATCACAAAACGATATTTGACATCTCCTTTCAATAATCTTTCGTAGGCGTCATTTACATCGTTAACGCCAATTACCTCTACATCTGATGTGATATTATGTTGTGCACAGAAATCAAGCATTTCTTGAGTTTCTGCAATTCCTCCGATTAGTGAACCTGCGAAGCTTCTTCTTCCTAAAATAAGGCTAAAAGATGTCACCGGAAGCGGTTCCATAGGCGCTCCCACAAGAGTTAAAGTTCCGTCTACTTTTAGCAAATTCAAGTAAGCATCAATATTATGTTCAGCAGAAACACAGTCTAAAATAAAGTTTAAACTTCTGGCGTGCTGCGCCATTTGTGTTGGGTCTGTTGACAAGACAACCTCATCTGCTCCAAGTCGTTTTGCATCTTCTGCTTTAGACAGATTAGTGGTAAAAACCACCACATGAGCGCCCATAGCTTTTGCTATTTTGATTCCCATATGTCCTAGTCCGCCAATGCCCACGATACCTACTTTTTGCCCAGGACCTACTTTCCAGTGTTTTAACGGAGAATAAGTTGTTATTCCGGCACATAATAAAGGCGCAACTCCAGCAAGATCTAATTTATCTGAAATATGCAGTACATAATTTTCGTCTACCACGATGCTCTGCGAATAGCCTCCGTAAGTCTGTCCTCCTAAATGTTTGTCTGGCGAATTAAATGTCTGAATGTTTCCCTCATCACAAAATTGTTCCTGATTATTTTTGCAATGTTCGCATTCTCTACAAGAATCAACCAAACATCCCACTCCGGCCAGATCACCTACTTTGAAACCTTTTACGTGATCGCCTACTTTTGTAATACGCCCAACGATTTCATGCCCTGGAACAATCGGATATATTGTACCATGCCACTCGTTGCGAGCTGTATGCAGATCGGAGTGACAAATGCCGCAATATAAAATTTCGATTTCTACGTCGTGAGCCTGTACTGCTCTTCTTTTTATATTTAAGGTTTGCAAAGGTGCTTCGGCAGCTTCTGTACCAAAGGCTTTAATGCTTTTTGTTTCCATTTTTATAATTTGTTTAGTTTTAATTTGTTTCATGTTTCAGGTTTCAGGTTTAACCGCAAGGAGCGCTAAGGTTTTACGCAAGGCACGCTACCCTTTTTGTCGCCGCATTTTTTTCCAAATTCCTTTTTTTTTGTTGAAATCTTGTTTTAGTTTAACAGCAAGGAGCGCTAAGGTTTACGCAAAGCACGCTACCCTTTTTATCGCCGCATTTTTCCGAAATTCTTTTTTCTGTTGAAATCTTGTTTCAGGTTTAACCGCAAGGAGCGCTAAGGTTTTACGCAAGGCACGCTACGTAAACTTTATCTAGCAGCTCAGAACCTCAGAACCTTTGCATCTCAGAACCTTAGAACCTCCAAAACCTCAGAACCTTTGAATCTCAGAACCTCAGAACCTTAGAACCTCAAAAACCTAAAATAAAATACTCTCCATCGGTTACTTTTTCTAGCCAGACTCCGTGGCCTTTATCTACTTCTGTGATAATGGCAACGTAAGAGAATTTCCCGAATGGTGTAGCACCGTACCAATGTTCTATTCCTGGCAAAATCGTTACTACATCATCTTTTTTAAGCTTTCTAACGGCGCTACCTCTTTCTTGATAATAACCTTCTCCTTCTTTTGCAATCAGCATGTGAAGACCTGCATTACTATGCCAATTACTTCTTGCGCAAGGTTCAAAAGTAACTTCCTTAATTAAAGTGTTTTTGGGATGAATATCACTTGTTTGTTTTTTATAGGAAACGTCACCCGTCATATAAGTATTCGGGACTTTTCCTTCTTCGATAACGGCTGCATAATTTGTTGACATAAATTTACCTATTTTTTGAGTTTTAATTCATTTAAAAATTACGATATCGCTACAATCAGAAAACTAAATTAAGAGAGCTAGAAACCGCTTTATGAAGTGTTGTGTAGTTATCAAGGACTGATAAATGATTAATACTGTAATTTCAAAAGCAAAATTAGCGCAACAACGCTTCTTGAAAATAACAACATTCAAACAAAAAATTAAGAAATTGAAACAATTACATCCGAAGTGATTTGGGAACCGTTCCCGTAAGTCTCTTGAAATAATTATTGAAGTAACTTGGATATTCGAATCCAAGTGAATAGCCAATATCCGCAATACTCCAATCTGTATGCTGCAACAACGCTTTTGCTTCGTTAATGATACGTTCCGTAATGTGCGCTGTTGTAGGTTTTCCGGTAACTTCTTTCACCGAACGATTCAGGTGATTCACATGTACAGAAAGGCTTTGCGCATAATCTTGTGGTGTTTTTAAAACTAAGGGTTGATTTTTAGTTTCAATAGGAAATTGTCTTTCTAACAATTCTAAAAACAGCGAAGTAATTCTTGAAGAAGCATTTCTATGCTTAAAATAGTTCTCTGAAGGCTGCATTTTCATTGACTCGTGAATAATCAAATTGACGTAACTGCGCATTAAATCGTCTTTGAAAGCATAGTCGGTTTCATATTCTTCAATCATTTTTTGAAACAACGAATCTATAAACACCTTTTGTTCAGTTGTTAAAGAAAAAATCGGAGTTCCTCCTATTTTAAACAACGGCGATTCATTTAGTGTTTCTGATCGGTCTGTGGTTTTAAAAAACTCCTCGGTAAAAACGCACGCATAACCTTCATATCCTTCAGAAAGAGTTTCCCAAGAATACGGAATAATCGGATTCCCGAAAAACAAAATCGTTCCGTCTGTCTCTATGCCTCGGTCTGCGTATTGGATTATGCTTTTGCTGGTATTGATGCAGATTTTATAAAAATCTCTTCGACTGTACACGGGAACTTTGGTGAAATCTCCATTTATAGGATAAACTTTAAAACCCTTCATCTTCAAATCTGAAGTGAAATCGCAATTCTGTATTTCTGTGTGATTATTCATTTGGCAAAGTTATGAAAATCAAACAATATTTTTTGTTTCAGGTTTAAAGTTTCAGGTTTTAGGTTTAACCGCAATGAACGCAAAGATTTACGCAAGGTTTGCTAAGTTTTTTTTAGCTTTATGGAAGAATCTCGCAGAGACGCATAGACACAAAGTTTTATTTCTCTTTGCGTGCTTTGCCTAAATCCTAGCGAACTTTACAGTTAATTTAATTTTTTAAAATGTTAGCACGTAATCCTTTCGCGGAAGCGGATAAAATCACCTCTTTTGCATTATCATCTTTTTGAATAATGATTTGGGCATAACCGTTAAAAAGCTTTCTTTTCCAAGATTCTGCTGGAGTTATAACCTGAATAATTCCGGGATCTGTGTTGATAACATCCCAGTCTTTTATTTTTTGCAATGGCGTTGTTGCAATGTGGATTGTATTTTTACCTTCTTTTAAAATCGATGTATTCAAAATATATTTTTGAACATCTTCTTTGCTTGGTTCAACTTTATTTCCATTTATAAAAACCACTGTTTCAACTCCTATTTTTTTGTAAAAGAAACTCACAAGATTAGAAGCCGAATTATTTCTTAGCTCAAATTCTCCTTTATAAACATAAGAGGCTGCTTGTTTTTTATAATCCCGATTTTTAAAAGCTTCCGTCCAGTCATTTTCTGAATAATGTGCTAATTGTTGTGGCAAAGTCGAATTTGCGCCTTTTTGTTCCATAAAATTATTTATGGAAACAAGTGTTATGTCATCAATAAATTTATCTTTTTCTAATGATGTCGGATCACCATTTCCTACTCCTAGAATTTTTCCTCCTTTTATCGAAAACGTAATTTCGTCATTTGCTGTTGGAACGTGCAAATTATTTTTATCAGTAGTTTCAACCGTTACAACAGAAACATTACCTTTTAAAACATTTTCTTTATCTAATGACAATTTGATGTTTTCTGGTTTTCCAGTTGTTTTTTGAATATCTGAAAGTACTTTTTTACCGTTTTTATAACCAATTGCTTCGAGAGTTCCTGGCGCGTATTCCACTTTCCATTCTAAATGTCCGTTTTGCTGCATTTTCTTTTTTCCCAGACTCTTTTTATTTAGAAAAAGTTCCACTTCATCACAGTTCGAATATGTCCAGACATCAATTTCTTTGCCCTCCATGCCGCTCCAATTCCAGTGTGGCAATACGTGCAAAACGGGTTGATTTCCCCACCAAGATTTGAGATAGAAAACATTGTCTTTCGGAAAACCGCACACATCCATCATTCCGAAATATGACGTTACCGAAGGCCATCCATACGGAGTCGGTTCACCTCGGTAATCAAATCCTGTCCAGATAAACATTCCGGCCAAATAAGGTCTTTCAGCATAGAATTTCCAACCTTCTTCAATGCTGTAAAAAGTAGGACGAGGTTTCTTGTCATACGCACTCTGGTAATGCTTTGTTTCATCAGTAAAATAAATGCCACGAGTCGCAAATGTCGAACCTTCTTCTGTTCCCATTCCAGGTTGTTTCTTAAATTCGTTTCGATGCGCATCAATATCACCGTTTCCTAAATAATTATAGCCCATAATTTCAACTACAGACGAAATACCGCTTTTAAATCCGCTGCTGATGCCGACCGTTACAGGTCTTGTTGGATCAATCGTTTTGGCAAAATCCTGCATGACATTCGTAATCCTTTCCCCCACAATATTGCCCTCAATATTCCATTCTTCATTTCCAACCGACCAGCAGAAAATACTCGGATGGTTTCGGTCTCGTTTTATCATTCTTTCCAAATCATTCAAGTGATAATCGTTTATTCCCATTAAACGTGTTTCGTCGATCACCAGCATTCCTAATTCATCACAGGCTTTTAACAATTCAGGAGTTGGTGGATGATGCGAACATCGATAGGCATTCGAACCCATTTCTTTCAGCTTTTTAATTCTGTAATACTGAATTTCATCGGGAAGCGCCGTACCGATTCCTGCATGATCTTGGTGATTGTTAGTTCCTTTTAGTTTTAAAGGTTTTCCGTTTAGAAAAAAGCCATTCTCAGGATCAAATGCAACAGTCCTAATCCCGAAAGAAGTTTTATAACTGTCAATTATTTTTCCTTCCTTTTTTATCTCGGTAATCAATTGATATAAATTCGGCGAATCGACATCCCATAAAATCGGTTTTTGGACACCCAGTTTTGAACTGTAAGCAATAGTTTGATAGAAGTCGGGAGCTTTTCTATTTTCAGAAGAAATCGCAACTTTGTTATTTTTATCATCCAAAATTGTTTGAATTATTTCAATCGAACCTTCAAACCTTCCTTTATTTGCTATTTCTACGGTTGCTGTAATTGTTGCATCATCGTCTTTTAATTCAGAAGTAACATACGTTCCATTTGCAGCCACATGAATGGGGTTGGTTTTCTTTAAGTAAACATGTCTATAAATCCCAGCACCTTCGTAAAACCAACCTTCTTCCATCGAAGCGTCTACGCGCACTACGATTGTATTTTCTCCTCCATAATTAACGTAAGCCGTTACATCATATTCAAAACCATTATAACCGCTTTGTTCTGTTCCGAGGTAATAGCCGTTAAAAAATACTTTTGAATTTCTAAAAACACCGTCGAATTGCAAAGAAATTATCTTTCCGTTATCTGATTCTGGGATACTAATCTTTTTTCGATACCAACCGATGCTTTTTTCAGGATGATTTTTTCCTGCTGCTTTAAATCCATGACTAAAACTGGCGCTTTCGCTAAAAAGCTGTTCAACCGCCCAATCATGAGGAAGATCAAGTTTTCTCCAGGCACGATCGTCAAAATCCTTTGCTGCGGGACCATCTCCAAAACCTGTTTTGGTCAAATAGGAAAAGTAGCCCGTAGCATGTCCTAAATCTTTTTTGGTATCGTATAAATGACCAAAAGAAAAACTCCAGTCCTTGTCAATCAAAATAAGCTCTCTGTCTGATTTGTTTTGAGCAAAAGATGACGCAGAACAAATAATCAGAAACAGCAAAAATGCTTTGGGCAATACTATTTTCATAAAAAAGCGGTTAGTGGTTAGAATGTGCAAAACGATAAAATTAAGTTTTATAACAGTTCTAAATTAATAGTATTTTATCAAAACGTTCGCAATTACTCTTTTTTATTAGGTAAAAATGAGGGGTAAAATTTAGAATCATTCTATTGGCTATACTTTTCAAAATAATTTTCTTTTGGTGTAATTTTATATAAAAATTTAAAAAGCAGAGAGTATTATGAGTGTTATTAAAGATGAAAAAAAGCTTCTGAGCACCATTAAACGAATCGATGAAAAAATCGACAAGAATAATGATC
This sequence comes from Flavobacterium foetidum, assembly GCF_004634245.1. Classification (GTDB taxonomy): domain Bacteria; phylum Bacteroidota; class Bacteroidia; order Flavobacteriales; family Flavobacteriaceae; genus Flavobacterium; species Flavobacterium foetidum. The sequence continues at coordinate 515,199 of NZ_SJTF01000001.1, read as the reverse complement.
AAAAGATAGTTGCCTTTTTTGATTCTCTTGGATTAACAGAAAGAGAGGATGTTCCGAAGAATTTTCTGGACTGGGACACAATCCTTATCGTGGTTCCCGACCGCCACATTTCGCATGAACTAAAATATTACAAATTCTCTATATCAAGACTTTTTTTCGTAACCAATCCGTATGCGGACAAAATTCATATTTTTGATTTTGACGAATGGAAAAGCGTTACACGAAATAAAACCCAGTTTCAGATTAGAGAAATGATGAAAACTAATTTTGGCGGCGTGAGAAATGTATCCAAAAATCAAGAGCAAGAATAATTCTTAATTAAGAAAAAATGAAATGGATCACACGGGAAAGACCCAAAATTGACAGAATTGCGTGCCCATGGCTTATTAAAAAGTTTATCGATTCTGAGGCCGAATTCCTGTATGTTCCATTTGATGACGTACTTAGCAAAGCAAAAGAACTTGGCGCCATACCGTTTGACATTCCAAATGTAGAATATAGCCATTACAATGAAGAATGCACATTTGATTATATTGTAAAAAAACATCAAATCACTGATCCTGCTGTTTTAACAATGGCAAAAATTGTTAGAGGCGCCGATACCGACCAACATAATCTAGCAAAAGAAGCTGCGGGGCTCTGGGCGATTTCGGCAGGGCTTGCTCATAACATTACCGACGATCATTTATTACTGGAAACGGGTCTGAAAATTTATGACGCACTTTACAGCTGGGCCTCCTATTTGTACAACCAAAACCATCTCCAGAACAGCCCTTTCGAAAGCCTGTTGCAGGAAGTTTATAAAAAATTTCTAGCCGAAAAGAAATCCAATAAAAAAACTCCTTCTTGGGTAAAAGAATTAAAAGAAATAATACAAGATCAGATTGACACCCAATTTACTTTTGATCTGAAAAAGATTTCAAATGATTTAGAGCTAAACCCATCCTACTTATCCAGAGAATTTTCAAAGTATTTTGAAGATCTTAATTTTGGGGAATATGTACGCAAATTACGTATAGAGAAAGCCATAAATCTGATTCAGAATTCTACTTTTACCTTAACGGAAATCGCCTATATGACTGGGTTTTCAGACCAAAGCCACTTTACAAGAATCTTCAAACTCCACACTGGAAAAAATCCTTCTTCATACAGAAAAAACGCTTCAAAAAGTAAATCAGATACAAAAGGTAAATAGTGTTCTATTTATCAAAATGAACCATACTTAGCTTTGTTTTCCGATTAAAAAACAAACTATTTATGACTATTAAGCACATTTACTTATTTCTTTTATTGACCTTATCGGCCAATATCAATTCTCAAACTGTTTATCCTAAAATTACAGGGTACTTCGGCATTATGCATCCCATTACTACAATAAGCAATGAACAAACCAATGTAAACTTTCGCGATTATTATGCCGTTGGTTTTCCCACAGGCATTAACATTTGGAAAAATCAAAAAATTGGTTTTTCATTTGAAGTGGTTCCTAATATTAGAGTTCAGGGTGGCAGTGATAAAGTTAGCAATCTGCTGTTTCATCCTGGGGTGCTGGTCGCATTGGGAAATGGGTACACTTTTGCCGGAAGAGCAGCTTTTGAAAGCGGAGGCAGATATGGTTTTACACCTGTAATCAACAAAACCATTATTAAAAGCGAAAATTGCAGTTATTTTGCAGCTCTTCCGTTGCCAATACGTTTTGGAAATGACCATCCCGCAACATTTACGGTTGGTTTTCAGTTTGGTATAGCTTTTTAATTTCTGTTAGCTAAAACACAAAATTTAAAAAATCTCGCAAAACCACAGATTCGCAAAGAAAATTAATTTAAAACTTTGCGACTCTGCGACCATGCGAGATAATTGCTTTATATAACTTAACTAGCGTTACTGGCTGTTAAGAAAACTATTGCGACCCTAGAAGCTCGTTTATTTTATCTTCTAAAGCTTTTCCATGAATATTTTTGGCTAAAATGATTCCGTTTTTATCTATCAAAAAATTCAACGGAACCGACTGCAGCATGTAATCGTTCACTACAGGAGATTTCCAATATTTTAAATCGCTTACATTTGTCCAAGGCAACTTTCCTTTTGCAATTGCAGCCGTCCATAAAGGCTTTTTGGTATCCATAGAAACGCCATAAATTGATAATTTATCTGGATAAGCACTATGAAGTTTGACTAGTAATGGCTGCTCTTTGATGCACGGACCACACCATGAAGCCCAAAAATCAACCAAAACCAAAGAGCCTCTCAACGAAGAAAGTGCTGTATTTTCTCCTTTTGCATCTGGAAGATCTATTTCTGGAGCAATATCTCCTACATCTACGCCTACAACTTGTGCTTTAGAACTGGTAACCACACAGCATAGAAACGCCGCGATTAGTAAAGTTTTTTTCATAGTTAAGTTTATTTATTTGGGGTTCAATCTTATAATCAGCACACTATTTGCGAGATTATTCTATAGGCAAATATAAATTTTCTATCCGAAAAGAGCTAGTTTCCGAACTTCCAATCCTAAAATTATGCTAAATATTTTTCACTTAATTGATATATCGGGAAAAGTCGATATATTTGTTTCATGGAAACGATAGAAATTTTTAAAGCTCTTTCTAATAAAGCCAGACTTCAAATGTTGGAATGGCTTAAGGAACCCGAACTTAATTTTCCGGGACAGTTAGAACATGGCGGATTTGAGCATGGTGTCTGCGTTGGGCAGATTCAAGCCAAAGCTGGCTTGACGCAATCTACAGTATCTGAATATTTGTCTATTTTACAACGCGCTGGTTTTATAGAAGCCAAACGTGTTGGGCAATGGACTTACTATAAACGCAACGAAGGTGCCTTTGAAGCACTTAGTAAATTAATTCAATCTAATTTGTAAAATTACTATGAGTACAAACAACCTATTTTCTGAATTTAACCTAAAATCGTTAAATCTGAAAAACCGAATCGTAATGGCGCCAATGACGCGCTCTTTTTCTCCAAACGGAGTTCCAACGGATGAAGTCGCAGCTTACTACCAAAAAAGAGCTGAAGGCGAAGTTGGATTAATTTTGTCTGAAGGAACTGTTATCGACAGGAAATCTTCTTCTAATGATGCTAATGTCCCTCATTTTTACGGGGATTTAGCGCTAAATGGCTGGCAAAAAGTAATTGACGAAGTTCACGCTGCTGGCGGAAAAATGGGGCCGCAGATCTGGCATATGGGAATTATGGATAATCACCATTCTGGATGGGTGCCGCCGGTTCCATTCGAAGGACCTTCTGGATTAAACCGTCCTGATTTTAGAAACGGTGTAGCCATGACTGAAAAAGATATCGAAGATACTATTCTCGCTTTTGGTAAAGCTGCCGCTGATGCGAAAAGATTAGGTTTTGACACCATCGAAATTCATGGTGCTCACGGTTATCTAATTGACCAATTCTTTAGAGCTGAAACTAATTTACGTGAAGATGTTTATGGCGGCAAAACATTGCCTGAACGCAATCGCTTTGCTATTGAGGTAATAAAAGAAATCAGAAAACAAGTTGGAAGTGATTTTGCTGTAATTATGCGTTTTTCTCAATTCAAACCTTCTGATTACAACTATAAACTGGCTAAAAATCCGCAAGAATTAGAAGCTTGGCTCACTCCTCTTGTTGATGCTGGTGTGGATATTATACACGCTTCGCAACGCCGTTTCTGGGAACCTGAATTTGAGGATTCTGATTTAAACTTTGCCGGATGGGCCAAAAAAGTAACCGGAGCGCCAACTATTACAGTAGGTTCTGTAGGACTTTCTGGCGATTTCTTTGGTGCGTTTGCTGGAGAAAGTTCACAGCCAACTTCTTTAGAAGAATTGAACAGACGTTTCGACAGAGGCGATTTTGATCTGGTTGCTGTTGGAAGACCTCTCTTGTCTGACCCAAATTGGGTGGCTAAAATCAAGGCTGGAAAAACGGATGAATTAAAAGGTTTCAGCAAAGAAGCTTTAGCAGAATTGGTTTTAGAATAATTTTTCTTTTGAGATACAAAGTTACAAAGGTTCAAAGGGACAAAGGTTTTTCCTTTGAATCTTTATTGTTTGCTACAATACTCAAATCTGTTTAGATCTGCTTTAATCTGTATAAATCTGCGTGAAAAAATCTATGCGCAAAAGTATTTGAGGGAGATTTTAAAAAAAATTCCAGTAAATCAAATTTGATTTTATTATTCTACCAACCGATAAATTATTATAAAAAATTTATCTTTGCAGTCATGAAATTCTTGAACAGCATATTACGTCTTCCTTTTTTCAGCACTTATTATTATGCAATAACATCTGCTCGGATAGGCTATGCATATAATTCAACGTATTCTCAACTGTAAATTAGACAAATAAATTATATAAACCTTAAAGCCCGGGCATTGCGTCCGGGCTTTTTTATTTTCAAAAAATGGAAACAATTCAAAAATTAAAAGAAAATGCGGCCATCTTTCTTCCTGAAAATGGTTTGGAAGAAAAAATCAATCAGGCTCAAAAAGAAAACAGAAAACTAGTCATCAAACTAGGATTTGACCCCACTGCTCCCGATTTGCATCTAGGACATGCTGTTGTATTGAAAAAACTAAAACAATTTCAGGATCTCGGACATCAGATTGTGATTGTGGTAGGAAGTTTTACAGCTAGAATTGGCGATCCTACAGGAAAAAACAAAAGCAGAAAACCGCTTAGCAGTAAAGAGGTACAGCACAATGCCGAAACTTATATTACACAATTATCCAAAATTATTGATGTTGAAAAAGCTAAAATTGTTTTCAATTCAGAATGGCTAGACGAACTTTCTTTTGCTGAAGTGATTCAGATCATGTCGAATGTGACAGTTGCGCAATTGATGCATAGAAATGATTTTAACAAACGTTTTACCGAAAATACGCCGATTGCAATGCACGAACTCGTTTACCCAATTTTACAAGGTTTTGATTCGGTCAAAATAAATGCTGATATTGAAATGGGCGGAACCGACCAGCTGTTCAATTGCACAATGGGAAGACAATTGCAGGAAAATTTTAGAATGGCAACCCAGATTGTAATGTGCATGCCTTTATTGAAAGGCCTTGACGGAAAAGAAAAAATGAGCAAATCGCTTCATAACACTATCGGACTGATTGACGAGCCAAAGGAAATGTTCGGCAAAACGATGTCGATTCCAGATGATCTTATTTTAGAATTTTTAGAATTGACAACCGATTTTTCATTCGAAGAAAAACAAAAAAATCAAAAAAAGGCTTGAAAATGAAAATCCGATGAAAATTAAAAAACTGATTGCCAAAAATATCATAACGCAATACCATGACGCAGAAAAGGCAGATGAAGCAGAAGAATTCTTTGTTAATCAATTTCAAAACAAAAATTTAGATGTGAAATCTTTTGTTCCAGTTTTAATTTCTACATTAGAAAATGAATCTGATAAAATCGCCCTAATTGACCTTTGTGCTTCATTAAAAAATGAGATAACAAAATCGGCTAACAGGAGATTGATTGAAAGCGGTGCTGTACAAGTCAACAATGTGAAAATTACAAATCCGTACGAATCTATTGCTTTACAAAAAGAAACAAAAATTAAAATTGGAAAACGAAGTTTTTATGAATTACGCTAAAAGATCAAAGGGAACAGCAGCGTTCCCTTTTATTTTAATCTTCGTCATCATCGTAATCTTCTTCATTATCAAATTCAAAAAAATCATTCGGATCAAAAGGAATATCAGCATCGGGATCTTTATCGTGTGCTGTAACTCCTGGAGGATTAAACAATCCCCAGCTGTCCTTGATATAATTATATTGATCAAATCCAGCAACCCAGTCAACAAACAAAAGACGAAACTCTTCAATCGTATTTCGAAGCAATTCGATATAATCCTTATCTCTGATTCCTTCTTCAAAACGAAGACTTCCGGCCTGAACATACAATTCTCTGGCAGCTTTACGAATCAGCGCGGCATTTTCCATTCTTAAATCATACAAATCACCGCCTTCTGCTCCAGCAATTTTTACTGGAATAGTCATGGAATTTTCAAGCATGTACTTAACCACAGTTTCCTGCAAGTATTCATTCTCAGGCGGCACAATCTGTACCAGGCCTTGTGTCAGCTGAAAAATCTGTTCTGCCTTGATGTATATAGGCATTTTGTGGGTATCATCAATCGGTGACATTTCTTATATTTTTGAGAATCAAATCTAACTAAAAAAGGGATAAAACAAAAATGTTTCATCCCCTTCTGCATTTGTAACTAACAAAAATTACAAACTCTAAAAAAAAAACTTATGCAGCTCTTTTCTTCTGAAATTTATTCTGAAGCCATTTGCGAACTGGCTCATCATACAATTTCAAACATAAATAAGCCAACAATATACTTGCAAATAAAAGAGCGATTCCGAATGGATAACCTTCTTTTAATGATACTTTTTTATCTACTACCCAAGCCGTGTACCAATAAATCAGCGGATAATGAGTAATGTAAATTGGATACGAAATGTCTCCCAACAGCTTGCAGATTTTATTTGAAAATTCGCTTTTGATATGTCCGCCAGCGCCAATTGCCACAATTAGCGGAAATACCAAAATAATGCAGAATGACTCATACAATCCATTGATCCAAAGACTGTTTTCATCGCCAAATCGTGGCAGAGCCAAAACAATAGTTATTAAAATAGTGCAAATCCAGAAAGCGTTTTTTAGGTGGATCAGCTTTCCTAAACGGCATAGTGAAACTCCCGCAAAGAATGGAAATAACAATCTTGTAAAACCTACATTCATTTGCTCCAAATTTAGAGACCATCCGCCAATGACATCTCCCTTGGGGCCAAAAACCGTATAATTAATTAACAGACCGGCAAATATTACCACAAAAAACGTTAGCACCTTGTTCGAAAATCTGCGGAAAAACAGCGCATACAAAATGTTTGCAATATATTCAAAGAAAAGCGACCACGCAGGACCATTTAACGGATGCATTTCTCCCCAACCTCTAATTTCCATTGAAGGCGGAATTGGCAATAAGGTAAAACCTATTATCATGGTCAAAATCACTTTCCACACTTCCATCCCGGCAATCTGCGGAAACAATATATCTGACGCCTGAAAATAATACAATAACGCCCCAATAATCATTCCTAGAATCACCATTGGCTGTAAGCGAATCAATCTGCGTTTGTAAAACTCCCATTGCGTCATATTTCCCCAACGATCATCATAGGCATAGGCTACAACAAATCCCGATAAAAGAAAAAAGAAATCTACAGCCAGATATCCGTGGTTGATAATTTGTATAAAACGGTTCCCGCCGCTATGAGATTCGAAAATATGAAAAGCCACGACTAAAATAGCCGCAACTCCACGCAGACCGTCCAGAATTTCATAATGTTTCTTTGGTTGAATATCTGATGAAATTGTATTCATTTATTTTGGTTTAAGGTTATGATCGTTTTTTAATCATAGATTTCTAACATTTTAAAATCTATAAGCTTGGATATTGGAATTTAAAAAATTGGAATTTTATTTACTGATGATTCTTAAGCCATTCAAGCCTTCGCTGATCTGGCAAATGTTTTACGGTAAAATTTTCGAATTTTGCTTCAAAACCTTTTCCGTCAGGTGAAGCGGCCATTAATCCTACCATGACCGGTTTATTGTCTTCTAAAGGAGCATTTCTAGTCATGATGTAATTTTTATCGTCTAAAGAATAAAATACCTCCACAGCATCTAATCTTCTAACGACTTTTATCCAGATAAACGGCGGTGCTTTATCTAATGCTGTCACACTCCAATCACTTTTTTCGTGAGTCACAACTGTACTGACATTGAATTTTCCATCGACAAACTCCACTCCCGTTTTGATGTAGTTTTTTTCATCAATACGAATCATTAGCCCCATTTGATCAAAACGTGCGATATAATTTCCTGTCAATTTTACTTTTGCTTCAAACTCACCTCCATAATTGGCATAATAAAATGGCGCATCGTCTACTGTAAATCCGTAATGCGAAATCCTCCAGTAATCACTATTTGCTGTAACATTCATAATCAGGGCATTGTTTTTAATTTCCCATTTTTCAGGTTCGTTAAACCATTGCATTTTATTCAAGCTTTGCGCTGAAAGATTTTGCATTAAAAATAAGGCTAATACTGCAAGGATAATTTTTTTCATGTTATTTTTATTTTTTTTAACCATTTAAGATATTAAGAAAATTAAGCTAGACTTTAATAATACTCATTTATATTTAAGAAAATAAAGCTCTCCTTTATTTTTCTTAATGCCAATGGTAAAATTAAACTAAAGCAAAGCTGCAAATTTTTTAGACTTGCAGCTTTACAACCAACCAATTTAGAAATAATGAAATTATTGAAGTGAGAATCCCACTTTAGATTTTATATCTGTAGAAGATGCTCCGATAACAGCTTCAAAGGCTCCTGGCTCAGCAACCCAGTCGTGTTTTTTGTCGTCAAAGAAACTTAAAGCCGTTTTATCGATTGTAAACGTCACTGTTTTTTCTTCTCCAGCTTTAAGAGCCACTTTTTCAAAACCTTTTAATTCTTTTACCGGTCGAGGCAATGAAGCTTTTAAATCACTGATATAAAGCTGAACCACCTCTGATCCGTCGCGACTTCCTGTATTTTTTACCGAGACAGAAAATGTAATCTTATCTCCTGTTGTCATTTGTTTTTTATCAGCCGTTACTTTTCCATAAGCAAAAGTGGTATAGCTCAGTCCGTGACCAAACGAAAACAACGGTTTGATTTTGTTTTTGTCTGCCCAACGGTATCCAACAAAAATTCCTTCATTGTATTTTACGTCGTCACCACCTGGGAATTCTCCTAGGGCATGAGCTCCGTTATCGTTTAATTTTACTGGAAAAGTAAAAGAAAGTTTTCCTGACGGATTTACATCTCCAACCAAAACATTTGCCAAAGCATTTCCAGCTTCAGTTCCTAAGAACCATCCCTGAACCACTCCTGGAACTTCTTTGATCCAAGGCATCGCAACGGCATTTCCTGAAATATTTACGAAAACAATGTTTTTATTCACTTTGGCTAATTCGCTGATCAATTTATCCTGACCATAAGGCAATTCTAGATGTTTGCGATCATGACCTTCGTCATCCTGATTTTCGCTTTTGTTCAAACCTCCAATAAAAAGAACAATATCGGCATCTTTAGCAATTTTTAAAGCTTCAGCCGTTAATTCGGACTGCGGACGTTTTTCTTCTAAGCTTACTTTAGCCACTACCCCATTATAGTTGCTAGTTGGGTCTCCAACATAACCTCTTGCATATACAATTTCAGCCTGATTTCCGATTCTTTTCTTTAATCCTTCCAGAGGGGTGATTTCGTATCTTGCTTTTAGAGAAGAGCTTCCGCCACCAACAGTCATCATCTTAATTGCATTTTCTCCAATGACCGCAATCTTTTTAGTTTTTGAAAGATTGATTGGCAGAATATTGTTGTTGTTTTGTAATAAAACGATTCCTTCTTCGGCAATTTTGCGTCCTGCCAAAGCATGTTCTTCAGTTCCAAAAGAACCAAAAGGACGGTTTCTGTCCATTGTTGTCAAGAAAGATAAGCGTAGAATACGGCGTACTTTCTCGTCTAGTTCTTTTGTGCCCACTTCACCTTTTCTGATCATTTCAGAATAGGGTTTTGCCAAATAATAGTTATCATAAGCATTGCTTGTTCCCCAAGAAAGACCATTTGTCCAAGAACCAAATTCCATATCCAATCCGTTGTGGATGGCTTGTTTGGTATCGTTTACACCGCCCCAATCTGAAACTACAACACCTTTAAAACCCCATTCTCCACGAAGAATATCGTTTAGCAAATACTCGTTGTGGCAACATTGCTGCCCTTTATATTTATTGTATGATCCCATAATCGACCACACATCACCTTCTTGAACTGCGGCTTTAAAAGCTGGAAGATAAATTTCGTACAATGCACGATCGTCTACGATTACGTTTACAGAGTTACGATTTGTCTCCTGATTGTTTAAAGCGAAATGTTTTACGCAGGCCGCAACTCCATTTGCTTGTACGCCTTTAATATAAGGAACCACCATTTTTGAGGCCAAAAACGGATCTTCTCCCATGTATTCGAAATTTCGCCCGTTCAACGGACTTCTGTAAATATTAACTCCTGGTCCTAATAGTACGTTTTTGTTACGGTAACGAGCTTCTTCTCCAATCGATTTGCCGTACAATAAAGACAATTCTTTATTCCATGTCGAAGAAAGTGCTGTCAAAGCCGGAAATGCAATACAAGAGTCGTTTGTCCAGCCAGCTTGATCCCATTCGTCCCATTTTACTTCTGTACGAATACCGTGAGGCCCGTCAGTCATCCAGTTTTCTGGAATTCCCAAACGTTTTACTCCTGGCGAACTAAATTTGGACTGTGCATGAATCATCGCGATTTTCTCCTCGGTTGTCATTCGCTTTAGCGCATCTTCTACACGTTCATTAATTGGCTTTCTATCATCAAGATAAACCGGAACTTTATTTTGTGCATTCATTCCGAATGAACTCAATAAAACTAAAACAACGATTGTTTTAACGTTTTTAAACATAACTATTGTAATTTATTTAAGCATTCAATATCTGCAAAAGTACTAGTGGTCATTTGTACCTTTATCATATTGTAAAACTAAAACGTTATCGTACAGGTTATATTTTTGAACGCAAAAAAGTAGTGATTTAAAAAATTAAAACATTGATTTATAATTACATAAATAAAAAAAAGCACCAAAAAAAGTAGTGCTTTTAAAATTTTTATCTATGTTTTTAATGCCATCGAACCAATTTTCATGACCATTTCTTCGAAATCATTTCGCGAAACTGCAGCCTTATTCCTTCCTCTTGTTCTGTAATTGTAAATGGTGCTTAAAGAATAACGAAGAAATGCCGCAATCTTAACACTGTCTGTTATTCCGAGTCGGATCAAAGCAAAAATTCGGAGTTCGGTATTTAGCAATTCTCCTTGTTTCAAAACAATCTGCTCTTCCGGAATTAAAAGCGCATTAAAATCTTTTACGAAAGTCGGATAGAGATTTAAAAAAATGATATCGAAATTTTTGTAAAGCTCTTCAAGCTCGTTATCTACTAAAGTAGTTGACTTTAAGATTTTGTAAATTTCGTCAAACTGTTTGGCCGTCGCTTTTTTATTCAAGATAATTCTATAATTCTCCAATTTGTTGATGTATGTCGAACAAAGGCTAAAAAAATGCGCGATATATTCTTCTTTAACATGATTCGATTCAGACAATTGCGAATTGGTTTTCTGAAGCTGTTCGTTTGTTTCGGTGATGTCTTTGTTTAACTCGGCTAATTTCTGGCTGGTTTCATACAATTCTGCTCGAATTTTAGATACCTTTTTCATTTGTTTGTAGACATAAATTACAGCTGCAATCAAAAAGACCGATAACAAGCTAATACACAACAAATAAAGCTGTAATTCTGTTTTACGTTTTGCTTCTTTCTCAAGATAAACAGTGTTGATAATCGAGTACACCTCAGACATTAACAGGGTTCGAAACTGCACATTGCAGTATAAAGCATCTTCAATAGCCGATTGTGTCAATTTATAAGCCATATCAACATCGCCAATTTCATAAAAAACCAAAGCAAGTTCCTGTAATGAAGCATTGTCCTTATTGGCGTTTTTAAGATCTGATGTTGCCGAAAGCGCATAATACCTCTTTCGCAGTTCAAGATTATTAGTGGCTTCATAAATTTTGCCAAGCAAGTAAGTAATCATTGCATACTGCGGATTGTCTTCTTTTGTAACCGCCAGCAAATCTTGCAACTGCTTCTTTGTGTTATCAAATTTTTTATGGAAAATATCTTGCTGAATACGGTTTATCTTATAGCTAAATGAATTTGGATTCAGAATTGTAAGCAGAGAATCTCTGTATTTTATAATTTGTTGGCGGTATTCTTCATTATAGCTATTTGCAGCATAATGTTCAAAAAATTCGCGGTACGATATATAATAGGTTGGCAACAAATCTGAAGAAATCGTTTTTTTATTGATGCTTTTCAGAATGGCTTCAGATTCTCGGTATTTTCCGGACGAGGAATAAAGCGTAACCAATTGAAGCTGCGCCAAATTAAATAGATTTTTATCTTCAAGCTTTTCGGCTATATTGATGTTTTTTTTTACATATCGAATTGCGGAATCAGAATTGAATTTCTGGTATTCTAAGTATAATGTTTTATTGTAATTGTACTCCTGCTCTGGGGTAAGATTTTCAGATTTTATTTTTTTGAAGTTTAAAATCCGTTCTTCTTTGAGTCTTACATAATGTTGTTTGTTTTTGATGGCATTGTTTAATTTCGCCAAAATTACATCTTCGCTATCCAGTGCAAAAGACGGAATACAAAATAAAAAAGCACAAAAAAGTAAAAAGTGATTTTTCACTAGAAAAAGATAGATAGTTTAATAGGGAAACAAATATAATGATTTTAGATCCTAAGATACTAAGTGGCTAAGGTTCTAAGTTTTTTCTTTTTTTTGCCGCAAATTTCACGAATTTTCACGAATGAATTCTAATTTCTTCTTTACATCATATTTCGTGAAAATTTGTGAAATTCATGGCAGAAACCTTATTTTACAGCAATTGGCGCCGCTAAACAGCTTTCCGGAATATCAAAAGCGTTGACAAGCGCAACTGCATCTGGGCGAATATCCCAACACAATTGGTTGACTATTTTACGAATTGCTTTTGTTTTTACGGCTTCCATATAGCCGTCTTCTAGATACCACGCTTTGTTTTTTTCTAGTTGCGAAAGCGCAAACAGCTGATAAACCTTGGTAAGGATTTGCTTTGATTTTTCATCTTCAATGTTTTTTAGAGCTTCTTGAAACTGCTCCAAAACAATGCGCTCCAAATAAGCTTGTGCTACATCAATCATTTGATGTTGTACGACATTAAAAGCGTCATAAGCTTCTAATCCGCCATCGACCAATTTCTTGATACGTCTCGCTGCAGAAGCCAATATCGTTTTTTCTCTGTGTATGAATGCCTGCAAATGAAATTCGCTGTCGAGTAAATGTTCCTCCTCTGTTCTTCTGGTTGCAATCGGATTTTTTTCTGCTAAAGCGGTTTTGGCATTTTCATAAACATAATTGATAATTCCCAAAGATCCCATTTCTCCAAATGCTTTTCTAAATTCAGATAAACGGTTTTTTGCCACCAATTGCATCAATACCGTATTATCGCCTTCAAAAGTGGTGTAAATTTCGGTATCGTTTTTTAGCGCATCGATTCTGTTCTCAGACAAATATCCTTTTCCGCCACAAGCTTCACGGCATTCTTGCAAAATATCTCTTGTACTCCAGGTTGAATACGATTTCATTCCAGCTGCCAAGGCTTCTATTTCTTGCATTTCGGCTTCCGTTCTGTTCAAAAATCTTTTGGTTAAATACTGAAGAGCGAAATGTACAGCATACGTTTTAGCCAAATGCGGCAATAATCTACGCTGATGCATTCTGTAGTTTAAAATCGGAACTTCTGCGCCGCCTTCTGGTCCGAATTGCCTTCTTTGATCGCTGTAGCGAATAGCAATTGTTAATCCAGATTTCGCTGCCGCCAACGCAGATCTTGGAATCCCGATTCTACCTCCTACCAAAGTTCCTAACATGGTAAAAAATCGACGGTTATCACTTGGAATCGGACTTTCGAATTCTCCTTTTTCGTTTACCGAAGCAAAACGATCCAGCATATTTTCCTTTGGAATTACGACATTGTCAAAACTGATTGTTCCGTTATCTACGCCGTTTAGTCCCATTTTATGACCGCAATCACCAATTGTAACGCCTTCTACTACATTGCCGTCAGAATCTCGTAACGGTACCACAAAGGCATTAACGCCATAATCATGTCCGTCAATAATCAATTTTGCAAAAACAGTGGCCATTTGTCCATGAACTGCTGCATTTCCTATATATTCTTTCTGAGCGTTTTTGTATGGTGTATGAATCGTAAAAGTCTGATCATTATGATTGTACGTTGCGGTGGTTTCCAGACCTTTTACGTTTGATCCGTGATGCGTTTCGGTCATGGCAAAACAACCCGGAAGTTTCAACGAACCAATATCTCTTAAATATTTAGCATAATGTTTTTCGGTTCCTAAAGATTGTACGCTCATTCCCCACAGTCCAAATTGCACGCCGAATTTGATTACTAAACTCAAATCGTGATAACTCAGCGTTTCCATAATCGCAAAATAATCGGCTATGTTCTCTCCTCCTCCATATTGTTTTGGATAAGCCATATTTCCCAAATTTTCATCGGCAAGAATTTTACACCATTTGTAAACCGTCTCTCTGAAAACATTGATGTCAGTCGACGTTTCATAAGCAAATTCGGGTCTTGAAATAACCGATTTTACCTTTTTTATGATTGGCGCTTCTGTTCCGTCTAGAAATTCAGTTATTTTTTTGATGTCAAAATTCTCCGATGTCTGCGAATTAGCCGTAAATGACGCTGCCTTGGTTTTAAAATTCTGCAACGCTTCCTCACCTAGGATACCAAGATCATTTTCAAGCTTTACAAAGTCAGATTCGATTGGCGTTAGATCCAGATCATCTCCTGACAAAGCTTTTGCAATATCAAAAATCGATTTTATTGATGATTTATCCTGAATACTTTTCTCAATATCTGATTTCCATTGTGTAAGTTCACTTCGCGAAGGCGGATTTGAAATATCAACTTTTGAAAGAAGAAACTCTTTTTCGTCTTGAGAAAGAGCAGATAGTGAATTTATAAATTCTTTTAAGGTCGAAAACTCTTTCTGCGTCAAAAGATCATCAGACCACACTAAATAAAATAACGGAATAAAAGCTTGAAGTTTGTTGTTTTTCATATCAATAGATTCGGATTCGTATTCGTTTTTATATCACCACAGATTACACAGATTAAAATGATTTTCTTTCGCCACGAATTTTCACAAATTTTATTTACTATTCTCATAATCTAATTCGCTGGAATTCGTGCAATTCGTGGCAACATTTTTTCGCACAAAGAATACAATCAGTTAAATCAGTGGCTAAATAATTTTTCTGTTTAAAACATAAAAAAAACAGAAATGAAAAATAGTCATTCCTGTTTTAAAACCCTGTTAAGATTCTCGTAATTTTACATTTTAAACCAATAAAAAATAGTAAGATTATGTCTGGCGAGAATCTTTAGACGACAGGATATATTTTTGCTTTATGGCAAAAAGATGATGTGAATTAAAAACTAACACTGCAGCAAATATGATTCCGTATGCTGTAATCTGCAAAGGCGTTATATTTTCTTTAAAAACAAAGGCTGCCAACCCAAATGCAATCATCGGATTAATGTTTAATAACATTCCAACTGTTGAAGAATTGATTCCAGAAAGCGCGTACAAATTCAGGAAAAGCGGTACAATTGTAAATAAGATTGCGATTGTTTCGATACAGAAATAAAATCTAAATTCTGTTGGAACCGGTCCTCCATAACTTGGATAAAATGGTACTAAAAACAAGGCAGCCAATGTTATATGAAAAGTCAAAACAATAAATTTATCAAAATTCTTATTGGCACGCTGGCTTACCAAATAAGCTGCATACGTGAGACCAATAACGATACTAAAAAGCATATCCATAATATCGGTATAAGAAAGCAACAAACAGCCCGAAATGCTAAGTCCAACCGAAATCCATTGCGTTTTGAGCAGTTTTTCTTTTAGTATAAAATAAGCCAGCAACGTCGTTAAAATCGGACAAACTAAGTACGCCAAAGACGCCGCTTTAATGCTTACATGATTCATAGCATAAATAAACGTAAACCAGTTTGCCATCAAAAAAGCACTGCCGCCAATATTCAGAAGAATTGATTTTCTTTTTTCTGATTTCGGCATCGCTTTAAAGATTGCGATCGTTTCTTTTATTTTTTTTCTTTTGAATAAAAAAGCAATCAAAAGCATTAAGATACTGCAGCTGAAAACACGAAAAAATAGAATATCCAAGGAAGGATAATCGTGAATAGGCCTTAACACCAAACTGAAAAGTCCCCATGTTACAAAGGCGGTTATTGCGGCTATATAGTACTTTGTTGTTTTCACAAAATTTCTCTTTTGAATTTGTTTTCTTTTGATGAAGCAAATTTCTAAAAAATAAGACAGCAATACAGATACAGTTTTTGTAAATTGCAGCAGAACAGTTTTTATTTTTTATGAAAAATTCCAGTTACTTATACCTTCAGTTTGCTGACTTAATTGAGAAACAAATAAAATCCGGACTTCTCAATGTGGGCGACAAACTGCCATCAATCCGCGAAGTCTGTGCAGAAACGGGTTACAGCATGAGCACGGTCAGCAAAGCGTATTATGAAGTAGAAAGCCGCTCTTTGATTGAGTCAAGACCGCAATCAGGCTATTATGTGAGTAACATTTCGGCTCGTAAAATTCCGGAACCTTCTGCAAGCAATCCTGTTTTAACTGTTGAAAATATCGAACGCGAAGACCTGATTGATTTGGTGTATGGAGATATGCGCAAAAAGGATCTGACAATGCTTTCACTTGGTTTTCCTTCAAATGAATTACTACCAATAGCCAAATTAAACAAAGGAATGGTTCAGGCTATGCGCCAATTACCCAACAGTGGCACCAGTTATGAGGAAATTCAGGGAAACAGCAATTTACGAAAAGAGATAGCACGCTGGTCCTTTACTTGGGGCGGTTCTCCGACTGAGGAAGATATTATTACAACACCCGGATGTATTTCTGCTATTTCAGATTGTTTACTGACCCTGACAAAACCTGGAGATACCATTATTACCGAAAGTCCCGTCTATTTTGGTATTTTGCAGTTGGCCAGATCTTTGGGGCTTTACGTAATGGAGCTTCCAACCAATATGACAACGGGAATCGAGCTCGAAGCAGTAAAAAAAACGCTTTCATCCAAAAAAGTAAAAGCCTGTGTCTTGATGAGCAACTTCAGTAATCCTTCTGGAAGCATGATGCCAAACGAACATAAAAAAGAAATCGTCAAGATGATGGAATTCTATAATATTCCATTGATTGAAGACGATATTCATGGAGATTTGTATTTTGGCACAAGCCGTCCGACGAATTGCAAAACTTACGACCAAAGCGGTATTGTTCTCTGCTGCAGCTCAGTTTCAAAAACGTTAGCTCCTGGTTATCGCGTGGGCTGGGTTTTGCCTGGGAAATTCAAAAAAGAGGTGTTGCGAACCAAATTGTATCATACGATTTCTTCTCCCACAATTACTCATGAAGTTGTTGGTGATTTTTTGAAAAATGGCCGTTACGAAAATCATCTCCGCAGAATAAGACAAATCTTAAACCGCAACTGCAACAACTATATCAATACCGTTTTAGAATATTTTCCGGCTGGAACCAAAGTAAGCCAGCCACAAGGAGGCTTTTTTCTGTGGGTAGAACTTGATAAAAACATAGATACGGCTGCGTTTTACCATCTGGCGCTTAAACATAATATCAGTATTGCTCCTGGAAGAATCTTTTCTTTTCAGGACCAGTTTTCAAACTGTATGCGTTTGAGTTTTGGGCTTCCTTGGTCAAATGAATTAAGGCTGTCTATACAGACATTAGGAAATCTGCTTAAAAAATATTCCTGATAAATCATAAAAATGCCAGACAGCGCCACTAATTAAAACGCTGCCTGGCGACAATTGAGAAACCAAGTCAATTATTGTTACAAAACGTAGTAAGCCTCGCTTTCTACCTTTTTAGCATCATCTTTTAATTCAAACTCTTTCAAAATATCAAACTCGCTTTGGTATTCGTTAAGCATTTGTCTTATATTTTTTTCTATTGTATTGGCAATTGCCGTTACAGGAGTATCTGTTGGCCTGTTTTCAAACGGATCTTGCAGATGAATTGCCATTCTCTCAATTAAAAAGAAGGCTGCTCCAATAGCAGTAATCAATGGAATCGCAAACCAGCTCAAAACACTTGTAAGTCCGAAAGGCAATAACAGAATAAACAAACACAATGTCAGCCTGATGTACATGCTATAGGTTGTCGGGAAAATCGTGTTCTTAATTCGCTCACATTTTCCCATTTCATCGCATAATCTTGATAATGTGTTATCAATTTCAACCTGCTGATAGGCATTGATTTTCTTTTCGTTTTTAGCGTTTCTCAAATCTCTTCCGTGCAGCATCAAGATTGCATTCGGAACATTTTGATGATTTTTGATGTACTTGATTTCTTCTTCGCTCATCAATCCGTGAAGCGGTTTTACAGCATCTTTATTTCGGAGCGACTGTCCTAAGCTATAACACCAGGCAATTTGTCTTTTTGCAAAATTTTCTTTGAATTCGCTTGCTTCAACAGAAAAATCAGGATCTTCATAAAATGTCAGCACCTGACGAATCAAAGTTCTCGAGTCGTTTACAACAGCTCCCCATACAATTCGGGCTTCCCACCATCTGTCATAAGCCTGATTGGATTTAAAGGCTAGCAAAAGCGAAATAATGGTTCCGATCATGGTCGGAATTGCAATCGGAATATCGACCGGAAGCGTTACAAAATAGTGATGAAAGACTTCAAAAACTACTACATAAGCCATTACAAGGGCAATTTCTATTTTAATTTTCCCGAGAACGTACTTCATTGGTATTCTTTTCTTTAACAGCATACTTTTCGGTTTTTAAATTAAATTACACTTATTCTAAAACAGGTTTTTTAAACCAGTTCCTCGTATAATGAAAGTACTGGAAGTCCCAGTTTTTCATTAATATTTTCCTTTTTTACTTTCTTAAATTTGATTTTTTCTCCTTTGCGGGTTTCTACCAACATATCAATATTATGTTTCGTAATGGCCTCAGATAAAAATGGTTCTGCATTTTCGAAATTATCTTCAAAACTTGCCGTCTGGCTCACAATCTCAAATGAAAAGTTTTCGCTCAAAAATTGCTGCACATCTTTTATATGAATATTCACGTCTGAATTTTCTATATAAAGCGCTTTTTTGAAAACATCTTTATTGATTTCTGTGCTTAAATGTAGAATCGGGCATTTCTGATTGCCTGCAAGCTGCACTAAATATTGATGGATTTTTTTGGTTTCCTGTTTATAAGAAGGTGTCAGGATTACCAGTTTTACTGAAAAAACTTCAATAATACGTTTAAAAATAGGCGACGAAAGTCCGTACTGATTGTGAACTTTTAGTTTGCAGTTAGGAGTATGATCAATAATATAACGACAAGTCTCTAAGACTTCTTCTTGGCTTTTGGTAAGGCTAGATCGCATTTCTCTCAAAAAATTGGAAGAAGAAAATGTGTCTGGTGCCTCAGAAACTAATACTAATATAATTTCTGAATCAGTATTTTTAGACTGATTTACCGCAGATTTAACAGCAGAGATAGTGTCGTCTTTTAAAGTCGTAGGTATAAGGAAATTTTTCATAAGTATAACAGTTTAGTTTATACTTACAAAGTAACCAAGTGCAAATTAGACACTTATTAATCTAAAATTAGAATTTTCTAAGATTAAACATTAGATTTTTTAATGTTTGATTTCTTGAAGATGATTGTGACAATAGTACCTTTGTTCTGCTCCGACTGAACCTGCATTTCACCCTCATGCATGCGGATGATTTTTGATGCTAGCGGAAGTCCTAAACCATAACCAATATATTTAGTTGCAATTTTACCTCTAAAAAAAGGTTCGTAAAGATGAGGAATATCCTCAGGCGGAATTCCGATTCCGATATCATTAATCGAAATTTTAATCATTTCGTTATTGGCCGATAAAGTGACGAAAACCTCGTTATTGTCCGAATATTTTACTCCGTTTGTAATAATATTATTGATGGCAAGTTCCAGAAGCGGTTTATTGCAAGGCAAAAGCAATAAATTGGAGTCTTTTGGTGCAAAATTAAGCCTCACGACAACTCTGTTGTCCGGATAAATTTTATCTAGGTCAGATTTTACATCCATCAAAAGTTCGTCTATACGGGCGATATCAGAGACCTGTTTTTTTCCGTCGTAGCCGGTTTGTGTAAGTTTGAGCAAGCTTTCGGTCAGATTTCCTAATCTCGAAGCTTGGTTGTAGATATTTTCAAGTGATTCGACATATTCAGCAACAGCACGCTCTTTTAATAGCATAATTTCTGCCTCCGCAATAATGGTCGTAATTGGCGTTTTTAATTCGTGTGAAGCATTATTGATAAAATTGGCCTGAATCTCAAAAGAAGTTTCGAGCCTATCAAGCATATTGTTGAAAGTATTGGTCAAGTCTGAAATCTCATCCGAATTTTTGACTTCTGGCAGACGATTATGAAGATTAGAAGCACTGATTCTTTTTACTTCCTTAGTAATGCGTGCCACCGGATTGATTACTCTTTTGGCCAAAAAACGTCCTAACAAGAAAGCAAGAATCACAAATCCTATACCGCCAAAAACCATAATCTTGACGATGTAAACCGTTGTATCTGTTCCTTTTCTATCTCTTGCTCCAACGATTACAATGTATCTCTGATTGTTTTCTTCAAAAATTTGTCCTAAGTAATACTTATTGTCACGTTCAAAGTAATCACTTCCAGTGCTTAAAATAGTAGTATAAAATTTATTCGGAAGATTTAAGTTCGTATTGTAATCAAAACTGTTGTGGCTGTTGATTTTTAGTACATACTCTTCCTCTTCTATTAATTCTTCAAGACCGTTCTTTTTAAGATTCTTGTAGTATTTTATCTTTTGGGGATCATTCTGAAAATGGATTGAAGCCACAATTTTCGATCTGTCATCTAAACGCTTTAAAAAGTGGTATCTATTGTTTTCTCTGAAAAGAAAAAAAACAATAACACACAACAATGACGTGCTGAAGGTAGACAGAGCAACATAATTGAAAGTAATTTTTTTCCTAATATCCATTTTACGGTTTTATAACATAACCCAATCCTTTCATGGTATGAATAAGTTTGGATCCAAAAGGCTTATCGATTTTTCTTCTTAAGTAAGTGATGTATACATCTACAACATTGGTATTCATATCAAAATTGATGTCCCAAACATTGTCCAAAATCTGATCTCGGGAAACAATTCTGCCTGTATTTTTTGCCAGATAATACAATAACTTAAACTCTTTTGCGGTCAGAATTATGTTTTCGCCTCTTCTTTTTACGGTTTTGGCACGGCCATTTATTTCTAAATCAGCAATTGTAATGGTATCAATTTTCTCTGTTTCCTGATGCGATCGTCTGTACAATGCATTGACACGCGCATCAAGTTCTCCAAACTTAAAAGGTTTCACCAGATAATCATCTGCACCAGAATTAAGTCCTGTAACAATGTTTTCTGAAGTTCCCAAAGCGGTTAAAAGGAGAATCGGCACAAAGTTTTTGGCAGCACGAAGTCTTCTGCAGATTTCTATTCCGTTAATGTCCGGAAGCATTACATCTAAAATCACAACATCAAAAGTGTAATTATGAATCATTTCCAGAGCAGTTTTTCCGTCCATTGCCACACTTACTTCATTATTGTTTTCAGCAAATCCTTTACGAAGGATTGACAACAGATTTGGTTCGTCTTCAACTATCAGTAATTTCATCTTTAGAAGTTTGTATATACAACAAAAATAAGAATTGAGTTCAAAAATAGTACTTATTACGGATAGAAATTATGATTTAATTATGAACAATTAAGCCAAAACATAAAAAAAGCAGACCCAAGAGCCTGCTTTTTCTTATTTATTTATGTTAAACTTCAAATTCTTAATTTTTAAAGTTGAAACTTAATGTTGCGCCTAAACCAAATTGAAAGGTAGAAATATAATCTTCAATCGCAACTGGTCCTACCCAGTATGACCAATAATAACTTTCGCCAACTGCTGCCGATATAGATTGTAAATAGGCATTAATATTAACAGAAACAGATGATGTGGTTTTAATCTTTACACCTCCCTTTACGTCCCATGCAAAATATGTTCCGCTTCCTCCTTGAGGCGATTCTACAATACCGACTCCAGCACCGGCACCCAAAAACGGAAGCAAATTTGATCCTGTATCAAAATAGTGGGTAAAATCTGTAAGAATGAAATTGAATGCACCTTTATCATCAGTATTGATTTGATTTCCTGCAGGACCATATAATGGTATTTTAACATCTGAGCGTAAATACTTTAACTCAACAGAATTATTTGTTGAAAAGAAATACTCAAATCCCGCTCCATATTGAAAACCATCTTCGATTGTTGCCGAATAACCGTCGTAATCGAGTTGATCTGAAAAATTATATCCTCCATACAAATTAAGAGAAAATGACCTTGCATCTTGAGCCTGCATTCCTATCACCGATAGAAATACAGCTACTAATAAACTGTACTTTTTCATAAATTTTGGATTTTGTTTGTTAATGTATATCCAAATTTACTATTTTTCTTTCAAAAATATTTCTGTTTTGGAAAGAAAAAACATGAACTCAAAAACACAACTGCATGAAATACAGAACATTAAAATCAAATAATCAAACAAAATGCATTTTATCAATGTGTCAAAAAAGCGCTCTATTACAGTTTAATTTTATATTGCTTATCAACAAATTATTTCGTTATAAATTTTGGATGAATTAAATTTTCTAAAGAATAGATTTCATCCCACTTTTCCTGAGTAATTAATTTTCGTTCTATAACCGCAATTTGATGAACGCTTTTACCAGTTTTTAAAGCCTCGCCTGCAATACTGGCACTTTCTTCATAACCAATAATCGGGTTTAGTTGCGTTACGATTCCAATACTGTTCATGACCATATTGTAGCAGTGATCAACATTTGCCGTAATTCCGTTAATACATTTATCGATTAACGTCTGAATTGCATTCGAAAGATAATCCAACGATGTAAACATGGCAAAAGCAATAACAGGCTCCATTACATTCAACTGCAATTGACCTGCTTCTGCCGCCATTGTAACCGTTAAGTCCTGCCCAATAACATAAAAACAAGTCTGATTTACGACTTCTGGAATTACTGGATTTACTTTTCCGGGCATAATAGAAGATCCTGGCTGACGTGCCGGAAGATTGATTTCGTTTAAACCGGTTCTTGGCCCAGAACTCAATAAACGTAAATCGTTGCATATTTTAGAAATCTTAACGGCAGAACGTTTTAAAGTCCCCATAATCTGAACATAGGCTCCAGTATCTACAGTTGCTTCAATTAAATCTGGTGAAAGCGTTAACGGAATTCCGACCTCGTCTGCCAAATATTTTACGCAAAGTTCAGGATAACCTTCTGGAGCATTTACTTTTGTTCCAATAGCGGTTGCTCCCATATTGATTTCTAACAATAAATCCTGAGTATTTTTCAAACGCTGAATATCTTCACCAATTGTAGTTGCATAAGCTTTGAATTCCTGTCCTAAAGTCATCGGAACGGCATCTTGCAACTGCGTTCTTCCCATTTTCAGCACATCCTTGAATTCTTCTCCTTTTTTGGCGAAAGCAACTTCTAAACCTGCAAAAGTTTTGATAAAGCTTTCCATTTTTAAATACAAAGCAATTCTAAATGCCGATGGATAAGCATCGTTTGTCGATTGCGAACAGTTGACATGATTGTTAGGATGAAGAAACTGGTATTCTCCTTTTTTATGGCCCAAATATTCTAATCCGATGTTGGCAATTACCTCGTTAGCATTCATGTTTACAGAAGTTCCTGCTCCGCCCTGAATCAAGTCGCTTACAAATTCTTGGTCAAATTTACCTTCAATTACCTGATCACTTCCGTAACAAATCGCTTCGGCAATTTTAGGATCAATGGCACCACAGTCTTTGTTTGCCATTGCTGCGGCTTTTTTTACATAACCTAAACCTTTGATAAACAAAGGTTCTTTAGAGATTGGGATTCCTGTGATATTAAAATTTTCTACAGCTCTAAACGTCTGAATTCCGTAATATAAATGATTCGGAATTTCTAATTCTCCTAAAAAATCATGTTCCTTTCTTGTTGATTCCATATTGTGAAAATTGATAAATTTCAGCTTGAAAAATAACTGTAAAGCTACATTAATTTTATTCTAAAGTTTATATTATTTCAAAAATGATTTACGATTTTCCTCGAAAATTCTGTCGCAAATTAGTACCTTTTCGGCCTTAAATGATTATCAAAAAAGAGGTGAAAAAAGAAAGCGAATATTTTCTTGATAAAGAATACGATTCATTTATTTACGCTAAAGACGACCTTAATTTTAAAGATTTCGAAGGTTGCGTTTTTAATAATTGCAACTTCTCTGCCTGCGCTTTTCTAGCCGTTACTTTTATTGACTGTGTTTTTAATGATTGTATTTTTAACGAAGCAAAGATTAATTACGTCGCTTTGAGAACAGTCACTTTTAATCGATGCGAAATTAAAGAGGTAAATTTCGCCATGTGTGACAAATTAATTTTTGAAGTACATTTTAATGACTGTATTCTCGATTTTTCGAAGTTCTATACTTTAAAACTAAAAGGAACTCCGTTTATCAATTGCAGTTTAATTGCCGTCGATTTTATGGCCGCAGATTTAACCAGTGTAATTTTTGACAATTGCGATTTATACCGTTGCGAATTTAACAAGGCCATCGCCAACAAAGCCGATTTTAAAACGAGTTATAATTATACTATGGATCCATCGAAAACGAAACTGAAGAAAGCTGTTTTTTCTTTGAATGAAGTGAAAGGGTTATTATTTACGCATGATGTGATTGTGAGTTGAGCCACAGTTTGTCATTTCGACTGAAAGGAGAAATCACACTAGAAATTCCGCAGAGATAAATTCCAATCTTTGTCGAGTTCCGCGTGTGATTTCTCCTTTCAGTCGAAATGACAAAAATGCTGGAAAATTACTTTGAAATATCCTTCCCCATCACGTAATCCTCCATCAAATACCCGTTTCCAATTTCTATATCAATCGTTTCTTTAATTTCGAAACCTAGCTTTTTATAGAAATTTAAAGCGGTATTAAAACGGTTTACATTTAATAAGAGTTTATTGGAATTGTTTTCTAAAGCCAGTTTTTCAATAGATTCAAAAACTGTTTTGCCATATCCTTTCCCTTGAGTTTCTGGCAAAAGATAGATTTTATGGATTTTGGTAATCGCTTCGTTTTTATAATGATGCTCAATTCCGATAAAACCAATTACTAATTCTGAATCGGAAATTAAATAAAACAATTGTTCTTTATTCTGAATTTGTTTTGAAAGTGCTTCATCAGAATAAATGAGATCTAACATATATTCCAATTGTTCACTAGTCAAAATTTCGCCATAAGTTATTGGCCATGTTATATGTGCAATCTCTTGAATTTTAGCGATATCTTCAATCGACGCTTCTGTAATTTTAATCATATTATTTTGTAAAAACCTGATTTTCTTGTTCGCTTACGCGGATGAAAGTCGTTCGTTTTGTTAATTCTTTTAATCTTGAAGCACCAACATACGTACAAGTGCTTCTAATGCCGCCTAAAATATCTAAAACAGTATGAATCACATCTCCTTTAAACGGAACCTGAACTGTTTTTCCTTCACTTGCTCTATATTCTGCAACACCGCCAGCATGCTTGTCCATTGCAGTTTTAGAACTCATTCCGTAAAATTGCTTGAACTTTTCACCTTTTACTTCGATTAATTCACCACCACTTTCAGTATGTCCTGCGAGCATTCCGCCCAGCATCACAAAATCGGCTCCAGCTCCAAAAGCTTTGGCTACATCACCCGGAGTTGTACAGCCTCCATCGCTTATAATATGGCCGCCTAAACCGTGAGCGGCATCTGCGCATTCGATAATGGCAGATAACTGTGGATAACCTACGCCTGTTTTGACACGAGTGGTACAAACGGATCCAGGACCAATTCCAACTTTTACAATATCAGCTCCGGCCAATAAAAGTTCTTCGGTCATCTCGCCAGTCACAACATTTCCGGCAATAATTATTTTGTCTGGATATTGTTTTCTTGTTTTCTTTAGAAACTGAACAAAATGTTCTGAATAACCATTCGCAACATCGATACAAATAAATTTCAGTAACGGATTTGCAGTTATTATTTCTCCAATTTTATTAAAATCTTCTTTTCCAGTTCCTGTGCTGACTGCAATATAATTGTATACATCTGGAGCTGCATTTTTAAGAAACGTATTCCATTCTTCAAGAGAATAATGTTTATGAATCGCTGCAAAAAGTTTTTCTTTTGCTAAAACTTGAGCCATTTCAAAAGTTCCTACCGTATCCATATTGGCAGCCATAATCGGAATTCCTGTCCAATTTGATGTGCTGTGCAAAAACTTAAAATTTTGTTCTAAGGAAACTTCTGACCTACTTTTTAATGTAGATCTTTTAGGTCTAAACATTACATCTTTAAAACCTAATTTTAAGTCCATTTCTATTCTCATAGTTCGAGTTTTTGGTTACTCTCAAATATAAGGAATTTTAGATTTCAGACTTTAGATTTTAGATTATAAAAACTAAAAAAATGGACACGATTAAACTGATTCGTTTTCGCAAAACGCTGATTAAAACGGATTTTTAGAATTTCACAGAGATTCACAAAGGCTTTCGCAAAGCTTCACAAAGAAAAATTGAAAACTGTGACTGAGACTGAACACTAAAAAACCGAACACTGAACACTGAAAAAAACCTATCCGTGAATCGTTTCGTTTTTCCCGTAGTTGGTGATAATAGATTCTTCGAATGCCAGCCATTCTCTCCAACGTTTTTCGACGTCAATTCCAACTCCGTATTTGCGTGCGTAAGTTATGAAAGTCGTGTAATGCCCTGCTTCGCTTTCCATTAATTCTCTGTAAAAAACAGCTAATTCTTCATCCTGAATATTTTCAGAAAGCACTTTAAAACGCTCACAGCTTCTTGCCTCAATCATAGCAGAAAAAAGAAGTCTTTCTACAAGACCAGAAACGCGGCTTCCGTCTCCGCTTCTTTTCATGTACTGGTACAATTCGTTTACGTATTCATCTTTGCGCTCACGTCCTAATTTCAAGCCTCTTTTGATGATTATATTATGAACCTGCTCAAAATGATCTACTTCTTCTTTTACTAAAGCCAATAAATCCTGAACCAAGTCCTGATGTTCTGGATTGTTTGTAATGATAGTAATAGCGTTTGTTGCGGCTTTCTGCTCGCACCACGCATGATCCGTGAGAATCTCTTCTATATTTTTCTCAACAATATTTACCCATCTCGGGTCGGTTGGTAATTGTAATCTTAATACGCCCATTTTATTTTTTGTTTCAGGTTTGTTTTGTTTAAGTTTCAAGTTTTCTTTTCTAAACGAAAAAAGTTTAAAGTGTCATAATACGTCTATTTCCGCATTACAAAACTTTAAACTTGAAACCTTAAACTTTAAACTAATTAATACGCAAAAATTGGTCTTTCGCTCATTAATTCGTTAACTTCTGCTGCAACTTCTTCGATAAGATCTTCGTTTGTATGATCAGCAAGTACTTTATCGATTAAAGCTACGATAGTTTCCATATCTTTTTCAACTAAACCACGAGTTGTGATTGCAGCTGTCCCAACACGGATTCCAGAAGTGATAAATGGAGATTTATCGTCAAAAGGAACCATGTTTTTGTTTACTGTAATTTCAGCTTTTACCAATGCATTTTCAGCTTCTTTACCAGAAATATTTTTATTTCTTAAGTCAATAAGCATCATGTGGTTGTCTGTTCCGCCAGAGATAATGTTGTAACCTCTTTTTACGAAAGCATCTGCCATTGCATTAGCATTTTTTTGCAATTGCATTGCGTAAGTAAAGAACTCATCTTTTAATGCTTCACCAAAAGCAACCGCTTTAGCAGCAATAATATGCATTAAAGGCCCTCCTTGATTTCCTGGGAAAACAGCTAAATCTAATAAAGAAGACATCATTCTGATTTCTCCTTTTGGAGTTGTCAATCCTTGTGGATTTGGGAAATCTTTACCCATCAAGATCAAACCTCCACGTGGCCCTCTTAATGTTTTGTGTGTTGTTGTAGAAACAATATGGCAATGTGGAATTGGATCGCTTAATAATCCTTTTGCAATAAGACCAGCTGGGTGAGAAATATCAGCAAATAAAATTGCTCCAACACTGTCAGCAATTTGTCTGAAACGAGCAAAATCCATATCACGAGAATAAGCAGAAGCTCCAGCAATGATTAATTTTGGTTGCTCCTTAGTTGCTATTTCTTGAATTTTATCATAATCTAAGCGACCAGTTTCAGCGTCTACACCATAAAAAACTGGACGGTATAAACGACCTGAAAAGTTTACAGGAGAACCGTGAGTTAAGTGACCTCCGTGAGATAAATCAAAACCTAAAATTGTATCTCCAGGATTCAAACAAGCATGATAAACAGCAGTGTTTGCCTGAGATCCTGAGTGTGGCTGCACGTTTGCATATTCAGCTCCAAATAATTCTTTAGCTCTGTCAATAGCAATCTGCTCGATAACATCAACTACCTCGCATCCACCATAATACCTTTTACCAGGATAACCTTCGGCATATTTGTTAGTTAAAACAGACCCAGCTGCTGCCATTACTTCATCACTTACAAAATTCTCAGAAGCGATAAGTTCAAGTCCGTGAATTTGTCTTTCTTTTTCCTCTTGGATAAGATCAAAAATTTGTTCGTCGCGTTGCATTTTTTCGTTTTTCGTTAATTTCCTGCAAAAATACAAAAAAACGTTTGCCATACAGTTAGATTATGATATATTTGACATGTATTTTTTCAACAAACAATTAACACAAACATGCCAATAACCGCCAACGATACCAGTAGAAAATCATGGTTGGAAGTGCCAGAAAATAGCGACTTCCCTATTCAGAATATTCCCTTCGGCGTGTTTCTTACGAAAGAAAATGTCGTTACCGTGGGAACCAGAATTGGCGATTATGCCATAGATTTAGGGGCTTTACAGCAATTAAATTATTTTGACGGAATCGAATTAACAGACGATATGTTTATGCAGGATACGCTGAATGATTTTATTTCTGACGGAAAAAAAACATGGCGTTTGGTCCGAAATCGCATCGCAGATATTTTTGACCAAAATAATCCACAATTAAGAGATTCAACAAAACACCGAGATATTGTTATATTTAAAATTGAAGATGTAGAAATGCAACTTCCGGTTTTAATTGGCGATTATACCGACTTTTATTCTAGTAAAGAACATGCCACAAACGTAGGCAAAATGTTCCGCGATCCTGAGAACGCCTTACTTCCAAACTGGCTTCATATTCCGGTTGGATATCACGGTAGAAGTTCTACAATTGTGCCGTCTGGAATTCCAGTTCACAGACCAATGGGACAGACTTTGCCCAATGGCCACGACACCCCGGTTTTTGGCGCTTCACGTTTGGTCGATTTTGAATTGGAGACTGCTTTTATTACCACAGATGTAAACGTAATGGGCGAAAACATTCCGACTTACGAAGCCGAAGATTATATATTTGGGATGGTTTTATTGAATGATTGGAGTGCTCGTGATATTCAGAAATGGGAATATGTGCCTCTTGGACCATTTTTAGCTAAAAACTTTGCGACTTCAATTTCTCCATGGATTGTAACAATGGATGCCTTGGAGCCTTTTAGAACCAAAGGTCCAAAACAAGATCCAGCGCCACTTCCTTATTTGCAAACCAAAGGAAAGAAAGCTTTCGACATTCACTTAGAAGTTTCATTAAAGCCTGAGGACCAAGAAGAAACTGTTATTTCGAGATCCAACTTTAAATATTTATACTGGTCAATGAGCCAGCAGTTAGCACATCATACTTCCAACGGATGCCGCGTAAACTCAGGCGACATGATGGGTTCCGGAACAATTTCTGGCCCCACTCCGGATAGTTTTGGCTCTATGTTGGAATTGACTTGGGGCGGTAAGAATCCGTTAAAAATGAAAGACGGAAGCGAACGCAAATTTATTGAAGACAATGATACTGTAATTATTCGTGGTTTCTGCGAAAATGCAGAAGTAAGAATTGGATTTGGAGAAGTTTCAAGCCAATTATTGCCTCCTTTCATTAGACAATGAAGAACAGATAAAGATTCTGAAAAATTGTAAAAATACAGAAGCCTTGGGTATCGCCAAGGTTTTTTTATGCTTTTTTTGCCACAGATTAAAAGATTAAAATGATTTTTCAATCTATGAAAATCCTTTAATCTGTGGCAAATATTTTTTTAAGCTGGATCTGGTGTATGTTTTTAATCTCGCACAGACGCCAAAACGCAAAGTTTTCCTCATTTTTTGTCATTTCGACGTAAGGAGAAATCTCCACGAGAAACTCTATAAAGATTGACTAACTGTTGCGGAGTCACTTGCGGAGATTTCTCCTTACGTCGAAATGACAAATATTACTTGTAATTATTATTGTTCTTAAACTTTACCGGGGCTTCGACTTCGCTAAATCTGACAAAAACATATAAGTTAAGCCAAAAACCAAATCTTTGCGCCTTTGTGCCTTTGTGGCAAAAAAAATTAAGCTGGAATCTGCTGGCTTAAACAATGCAAAGTTCCGAATCCCCAGATGAAATCAATACAACTGATTCCAATTACTTCTCTGTCTGGGAAACATTCTGCCAAGATATTTAAAGCCACTCGATCATTGCTATCGTTAAATGTCGGCACTAAAACGCAATTATTCAAAATCAAGAAATTAGCATAACTAGCTGGCAATCTTAAATCTTCAAAATCGACACGTTTTGGCATTGGAAGCGCTACAATTATTGGAGATTTTCCGTTTTCTAATTTTGCGTTTTGAAGACGTTTCAAATTATCCTGCAACGGTTTGTAATTTGAATCATTTTTATCTGTTTCGACAATCGTTACGATTGTATCTTCATTTACAAATCGGCATAAATCGTCGATGTGTCCGTGAGTATCATCTCCTTCTATTCCGTCACCAAGCCAGATTACATTAGTGACTCCAAGATATTCTTTGAAAACTGCTTCGTAATCTTCTTTTGTAAAGCCAGGATTTCGAACCTGAATTGTTGGATGCATCAAACATTCCTCAGAAGTCAATAAAGTTCCTTTTCCGTTTACATCAATCGCACCGCCTTCTACAATTACCGGTTTTCCTTTGTATACAACCTGAGTTAACGGAACATCAATAAAATCAGCCACTTTTCCCGGAACGAATTTATCTAGCTGATAGTTTTTATATTTTGCCCAGCCATTGAAATTGAAATTCAGCGCTTCTCTTTTTGAACCATTTTTCACAATAATTGGTCCGGAGTCACGCATCCAGCTTCTGTTGGTTTTATGAATGATATACGAAACATTTTCAAGATTTACACGAGCCCTTTCAAGCATATCAGCAACTTTTTCCTTTAGTTTTTCATCGGCTACAACCAAGAAAACAGTTTCAAAAATGGCTACCTTTTTTATAAATTCTACAAAAGCCCATTGAACAGCTTCGTATTTTCCCGGCCAGTCGTTGCCATTATGCGGAAAACACAATACAATGCCCTGTTGCTTTTCCCATTCTGCTGGAAATCTTCTATTATTTGTTGACATAAAAACGTTCTAATTTAAGAAAGAGCAAAGATAAGCATTCATTAGGATTATAAAACAATCAGCCATAAATCATCTTTTATTTTATAAAAATTATCCGTCAAAATTTAAGTTAAAGATTATATAATATCTTCTTAATATTTGGCAGAAACCCTGTAATTACTTTTGCCAAAACTAAAAACTAACACATGAAAAAATTATCTATCTCCTTATTGGCTGCTCTTTTTATTATGGCGAGCTGTAATAATGATGAAAATTCAAACAACGAACCTGAGGTTGTTGTAAACGAAAATCCGGCAACTTTTAAGGAAATTGGTTCTATTACCATTGGTGGCGAAGCTGCTGCAGAAATTTCAGCTTACTGTGAAAAAACAAAAAGACTTTTTACAGTAAACAATAGTGGTGTCAATCAAATCGACGTTATTGACATTACCGATCCAACGAAACCGGCAAAAATTGGGAAAATTGATTTAGCTGCCTATGAAGGTGCTGCTAACAGCGTTTCTGTTTTTGATGGAAAATTGGCAGTTGCTTTAGAATCTACTGCAAACAAACAGGCTAACGGAAAAGTGGTTGTTTTCAATACTTCAGACTACAGCTTAATCAGACAAATAACTGTTGGTGCTTTACCTGACATGATTACCTATTCTCCAGATGGAAAATATATTATGACGGCAAACGAAGGGGAGCCAAATACTGATTATTCGCAAGATCCAAACGGAACCATTTCTATTATTGAAACAAGCAATTATAGTGTTACTACTTTAGATTTCAGCTCTTTTGCAAGTCAGGCAGCAACATTGTCAAAAGATGGATTCAGAATTTCTAAGTTCGCCAAAAGTTTTGCTCAGGATATTGAACCAGAATACATTACCATTTCTGACGATTCAAAAACAGCTTGGGTAACTTTACAAGAAAATAATGGTGTGGCAAAAGTTGATTTAACTTCTAAAACTATTACTGCCATTTATCCTTTAGGTCTAAAAGATTTCAATACTGCTGAAAATGCAATTGACCCAAGTGATAGTGATGACAAAATCGCTTTTAACCCATGGAAAGTAAAAGGATTATTTATGCCAGATGCAATCAGTCATTTTTCGGCCAGCAATGTTCCTTATTTTGTTACTGCTAATGAAGGCGATGCTAGAGAATACAATGCTTACTCAGACATTAAGAGATTGAAAAGTTTAAAACTTGACCCAACGGTTTTCCCTGATGCTAACTTAAAATTAGATGCTAATTTAGGAAGATTGAATCTTGTTACTGATATGGGAGATACAGATGGCGACGGAGATTTGGACGAATTGGTAAGCTTTGGCGCAAGATCTTTCTCGATTTGGAACGGTAATACTGGAAAAATCGTTTACGACAGTAAAAATGATCTTGACAAAAAAGCCCACGAACTAGGCCTTTACGACGATAAGCGCAGTGATGATAAAGGTTCTGAGCCAGAAGCTGTGTATGTTGCCAAAATGGGAAATCAAAACATTCTTTTTGTTGGACTTGAAAGATCTGACGCTTTTATGACTTATGATGTAACCAATCCTAATTCGCCACAATATTTACAGACCGTAAAAACCGGAGATGCTCCAGAAGGAATTCTTTTTATTCCAGCTTCAAAAAGTCCGACCAAAAGAAGCCTTTTAGTGGTAAGCAGCGAAGGCGACGGAACAGTAAAAATTTATCAGCCAGATTTAAAATAACCAGAATTTTTAAACCTAAAAACGGACAAATTTTAATTTTGTCCGTTTTTTTTATGCAAAAAATTGAAATTTAATTAACACATTTTCAGAATTCTAAGTTAAATAGTGGGAATTATGTAAGGCAATATAGAACACATTCCAAAACTCTCGCTATAATTTTGTCAGGAGTTTAAATAAAAACCCAATTAAATTTTTGATATCATGAAAAAGAAATTAGCATCAGTATCACTTTTACTATTAGCACTTACAGCAGGTGCCCAAAATATGACTACTACGTCTGCAAAACCAAATGTTGACCAGGAATATAATAAATGGTCTATCGAATTAAACGGCGGTGTAAACAAGCCAACACGTGCTATGACTCCAGGTTATACAACCGAGTCTTTAAACTTCTTTCACGCAGATTTAGGTGCGAGATATATGTTCAACCCAAAATTTGGTGTGAAGTTAGATGTTGGTTATGACCAGTTTAAAGAGAAAAAAAACACTCCTGATTTTGAAAGCCGTTATGTAAGAGCAAGTTTGCAAGGGGTTATTAATGTTGGACGTGCATTAAATTTTGAAACTTGGACTAATACAATTGGTATTTTGGCACATGGTGGTTTTGGAGTTTCGCAAATTAGCACAGAAACTGGTTTTGGCGGACAAGATTACATGGCACACGGAATTGCTGGTATTACTGGACAAATCAAATTAAGCAACAGAGTAGCTTTGACAGGTGACCTTACCGGAATTGTAAACGGAAGACAGAACTGGAACTTCGACGGAATGGGTAACACAACAACCGGTTCTTTTGATGGTGTTTTATTAAATGCTTCGGTAGGTTTAACATTCTATCTTGGTAAAAATGAAAAACATGCTGACTGGGTTGGCGAAGAAGACAGAATTACTGAATTGGAACAAAGAGTGGATTTAATCGAAACTGGTCTTATAGATTCTGACAAAGATGGAGTTGCTGATTTATACGATTTGGAACCAAACAGCGTGGCAGGAGTTGCTGTAAATACAAAAGGACAATCTATTGATACCAATCAAAATGGTGTACCAGATGAGTTGGAAAGCTACCTAGATAAAAATTATGAGAGAAAAGGAAGCGGAAATGCTACAAACAATACTGTCGAAGAATTAATCAACGGTGGTTATGTAAATGTTTATTTCGATTTCAATTCTTCTAAGCCAACAAACGCATCATTATCTGGAGTTGATTTCTTAGTAAAATATTTGAAAAACAATCCTGGAAAATCGGCAGACATTATTGGTTATGCTGACGAAATTGGAAATTCAAACTACAATACTGAATTGTCAAGAAAAAGAGCTGAGGCTGTGAAAAAAGTAGCAATAAATGCAGGAATTGATGCATCGAGACTGAATGTGATTGCTAACGGAGAGGATACTTCGGTTAACAAAAATTCGAAAGAGGCACGTCAAATCGTGAGAAGAGTTACTTTCCAAGTGAAGTAATATATATAAAACTAAAACGTAAAAAAGAGTTATTCAATTTTGAATAGCTCTTTTTTGTTATTAAATAGAATTACTGACCAATCTTTCAATAAAATAATTTTCGATTAATTCACAATTAGAATAAAGCTTCGGGGAAGCTAAATATTTATAGAAATAACAAGTACATACAAAACAAAGCTCCGGAGGAGCGGTATATTAAGTCGGAAAAATATGTCGCTTCTCCGGAGCTTCTTTCATTTGGCTTATATAAATTCTATAAATATTTAGCTTCTCCGAAGCTTACAAAAAAAAGAGCTATCTTTTTGGGATAGCTCTTTCATATATTTAAAAAAAAAAAAAAAAATCAATTATTTACCGATTGCTCTTTTAGTAATATCCTCAAAAGCATCGATTCTTCTGTCTCTGAAGAAAGGCCAATTTTGACGAACATTTTCCTGAAGATCTAAATCAACTTCAGCAATTAGGATTTCTTCTTTATCGTGCGATGCCTGAGCTAAAATCTCTCCTTGTGGCCCAGCAATAAATGATGCTCCCCAGAATTGGATTCCGTCAGTTCCATCGATATATTTTTCAAGACCAATTCGGTTAGCCGCAGCAACGAAAACGCCATTTGCAACCGCGTGACCTTTCATTACATTCATCCAAGCTCCGTACTGATTTTCTCCGTATTGCTCTTTTTCTTTAGGATGCCATCCAATTGCTGTTGGGTAAAATAAAACCTCAGCACCTTTTAAAGCTGTAATTCTTGCCGCTTCTGGATACCATTGATCCCAGCAGATTAAGGTTCCAACAGTTCCTTTTTTTGTTTCGATTGCCTGAAAACCTAAATCACCTGGAGTGAAATAGAATTTTTCATAAAAATGCGGATCGTCTGGAATGTGCATTTTACGGTATAAACCTGCTTCTGACCCATCTGCATCGATGATGTAAGCACTGTTATGATAAATTCCAGCCATTCTTTTTTCGAAGAAAGGAACAATAATCACAACTCCTAATTCTTTTGCCAATTCGCTGAAAGCAACAAAAGAAGTACTGTATAATGGTTCTGCTAAAGCAAAATTATCCACATCTTCACTTTGGCAGAAATAATGACTGCTATATAATTCAGGAAGTAAGATTACCTCTGCCCCTTGGCTTGCTGCATCTCTTACCCAGCTGATACATTTTTTTAGATTATTTTCAGCAACATCATTCAGGTTTAACTGAATTACTGATATTTTATATTTTCTTTTCGCCATGACATAAAATTTAGAGTGTAAAAATAATACTTTTTAAAGGAATGGCAAAGCCAGTTCAATTTACTTAACTCAGATATAAAAAGAGCTTCAAAGCTCTTCTTATAATTGTTTGATACTATCTCGTTTTGTAGAAAATATTTTACATATATAAATCACATCATTCTCTTCAAGATATAAAACTTTATAATCCCTTTATTATTATTCTTCGATACTCAAGCTCAATCTCATCTTTTTGATATTGCTCACTAAAGCGTATTTTTTTAGTGGCATCCAAAATTTCATTTTTAATATTATTTGCGCCTTGAACAGATTTCTCTTTATAGTAATTGTAAATAGTTTTAAGCTCATTTTTGGCCGAATTAGTCCAAATAACTTTTAAAAACTTATCCATTACCAGTTTTCAGATTCTTTCTCTAGATCTTCTTGTGAAGTATACTCTCCTCTTTCAATTTCCATTTTGACACCAGCCAGTTGAGCTTTATATTCACTTCGAGTGACTGGTTTTCCTTCTACAGAAAAAGCAACTACATCTTCTTCCTGATAACTTTCAATAACTGCTTTTACAACTTTTAAAAGACGTTCATCAGCCGTGTTAATATATTCTAATACACTTTCTCTCAACTCTAAGGCTCCCATAATCATATTTTTTTTAATCTTTCAAAGATAAAGATTTCGTTCACCTATTAAAGTCAAAAAAGAAAACCATTTCACATCGATTAAAAACCTCTGCAAAATGGCTTATCAACCTAAAAAATATCAATATTAGTCGTTATTCAATCACCACTTTCTGAGTTAAGAATTCAGTTTCTGATTTTTTGAATTTAATTTCGAAAGTTCCTTTCGCGGTTGCTTTGAATTTGTAAACTGTCTTTTTAGGATCTGGAACTTGCTGCGTGCAAACTTCTGATGGATATTTTGCAATTACCTGTAGTCCCTTTACATCTCCAATTGTTACTTCTGAAATTTTATCGAATTCTGCACAGGCATTATCTACAACATAAGTTACATCATAACTTAATTCGTCATTTACTTTTCCTGTTGTTGGTCCTTTGATTTCTGTTACGAAAGCAGCCTTTGTAGTTACAACCGGAGTTTTCTCGTCGTCATCATTACTGCATGAAACAAATGCAATTGATAAAAATAATACTACCAAAACTGATTTTAATCTAAAACTTTTCATATAAAATAATAATTAATTGTTAATTACTATGAAGACGTGTCTTGGTTGCAATGGTTGCTTAGAAAAAATGTTAAAAAGGTTGAAATAAGTATTAAGCAATTCGGAATCAGGAATTTATTTCATAAAAAAATATTTAAAAAATACCGTTATTTCTTATAAAAATAAAATTTTCTAGGTAGCCCCGATAGAAGAGGAAATCCTTTTGTGCCGGGGTTCGGCGCAAAAGATTGGAACGGATAGCGGGACAAAACGTTCTTTTAAAAACGATTCAATCTGCTCCCAAAACAAAAAAACACCAGCATTAACTGATGTTTTTTGAAATGTCTATTTGATTTTTATTATGCTTTCTTTTTAAAAATCTTTTTGAAGAGGTTGATCACTAGTAGAACTACAAATCCTAATACTAGACCAACCGTAAATTCTTTTATAATTGCAGGGATTTTAATTTCTTCCGACAAATGATGGAAATATGGAATATAGTGCACAAATATTCCACCAGCTACCAAAAGCAATGCAATTGTACCAATTACTGTTAGGCCTTTTATCACCAATGGAAGAGCTTTTACCAATAAATTTCCAATAAATCTAGAAAGGCTCTTTTCGCTCTTGCTGTGTTTTATGAGTTTGTAACCTGCCTCGTCCATTCTAACAATAAGCGCTACAATTCCGTAAACTCCTATTGTTGCTACCAATGCGATTATTGAAGTTACCATAATCTGCTGCGTCAAAGGTTCTTCTATTACGGTTCCTAACGCTATAATTACGATTTCTACAGATAAAATAAAATCGGTTACGATTGCTGACTTTATTTTTCCTTTTTCAATTTCTAGAATTTGTTCTTCAGTAAGAGTTTCATTTGTTATTCCTTCTGACTCGTCGTGTTTATGTGGAAAAACAAATTCGTAGATTTTTTCGGCTCCTTCATAAGCCAGGAAAAGTCCGCCCAGAACAAGAATTACGATGATGGCAACTGGAAGAAACGCGCTCAGCAAGAATGCAATTGGAAGAATAATGATTTTATTCAATAACGAACCTTTGCTTATTGCCCATAAAACCGGTAATTCTCTTGAAGAGGCAAATCCAGAAGCTTTTTCTGCATTTACTGCTAAGTCATCACCCAAAATTCCAGCTGTTTTTTTTGCAGCAACTTTACTCATTACTGCAACATCATCCATAATTGCTGCGATATCATCTAATAGAACAAAAAATCCTGAAGCCATTTTATAAATTTTATTTTTAGTGATGCGAATCTAGACATTTTGCCTTAATCTGCCCAATAATCCCGCATCAAAATTTGCGTTTTTTATTCCTACTTTTCTGTATCGGTTTTTTAGCTGCATTGTCCTAACAACACCCACAAAATAATAAAAACGATAATGGTTCCGAAACATCCGCCACCTAATTTTTTAGCGCCATACCCTGCTAATAGTCCTCTGAAAATATTGTTCATGATTGTAAATTTTAATTAATAATTTGCTGATTTTTATAACTTTAAAATTGAGTATTTATTCAAGATTTGTCGTTATAAGAATTGGGCAAAAAGTTTCAGAATTCACGGATAAAAAAAAGCATCAACCTTTCGGCTGATGCTTTTCTTAAGAGTAACATTAAAAAAATTATTTAGCGGTCTGGTTTCTAAAGACCAAATTACCATCGAAAGCATCTAATAAAATGATGCTGTCTGTTGTGATGTTTCCTGCCAAAATTTCTTTTGACAATTGATTCAACACTTCTCTTTGAACCACACGTTTTACTGGTCTAGCTCCAAAATGCGGATCGTAACCTTTGTCTGCCAGATACGCAATAGCTTCTGGAGTGGCATCCATTGTAATGCCTTGCAGTGCGAGCATTTTGGTAACGCTCTTTAACTGCAGACTTACAATTCTTGAGATATTCTCTACAGTAAGCGGTGTAAACATTACGATTTCGTCGATACGGTTGATAAACTCAGGTCGAACCGTTTGTTTTAACAATCCCAAAACTTCATTTTTAGCGGCTTCAGTTGCTGCTTCAACGCTTCCTTTTAGGTTTTCAAATTTCTCCTGAATGATATTACTTCCCATATTTGAGGTCATAATAATAATCGTATTTCTGAAATCGGCCAAACGACCTTTGTTGTCTGTTAAACGTCCTTCATCCAAAACCTGTAATAAAATATTGAAAGTATCAGGGTGCGCTTTTTCAATCTCATCCAACAAGACCACAGAATATGGTTTTCTACGAACAGCTTCTGTCAATTGACCTCCTTCATCATAACCCACATATCCTGGAGGCGCACCAACTAAACGGCTCACACTATGGCGTTCTTGATACTCACTCATATCGATACGGGTCATGGCATTTTCATCATCAAAAAGATATTCAGCCAGTGCTTTTGCCAGCTCCGTTTTACCAACTCCGGTTGTTCCTAAGAATAAGAACGAACCCACAGGTTTTTTCATATCCTGTAAACCGGCACGGCTTCTACGTACAGCGTCACTCACGGCCTCTATCGCTTCTTCCTGACCTACCACACGTTTGTGCAGTTCATCTTCCAAATGCAATAGTTTTTCTCTTTCTGTCTGAAGCATTTTGGTAACTGGAATTCCTGTCCATTTTGCCACAACTTCTGCAATATCTTCTCTGGTTACTTCTTCTTTTATTAAAGAATTACCAGATTGGAATTCTAACAGTTGTTTTTGCAAGCTTTCCTGGCGTTCCTGTGCTTCTTTTATTTTTCCGTAACGGATTTCGGCTACTTTTCCGTAATCGCCTTCACGTTCTGCACGTTCTGCTTCGTATTTAAAATCTTCAATTTCGTGTTTTACAGCCTGAATTCCGTCAACGATATCTTTTTCCTGTTTCCATTTTGCATAGATTTCGTTGCGTTCTTCTTTTAGGTTGGCCAATTCCATTCCTAAAATTTTTAGCTTGCTTTCTTCTTTTTCACGTTTGATGGCTTCGATTTCGATTTCCAGCTGCATGATTTTACGATCCAAAACGTCTAATTCTTCTGGTTTTGAATTGATTTCCATTCGAAGTTTAGAAGCCGCTTCGTCCATCAAGTCGATTGCTTTATCCGGCAAGAAACGATTCGTAATATAACGTTGTGAAAGTTCAACAGCCGCAATAATCGCTTCGTCTTTAATTTGAACTTTATGATGTGTTTCGTATTTCTCTTTGATTCCACGTAAAATCGAAATTGCACTTTCCGTATCTGGCTCATCGATTAATACTTTTTGGAAACGTCTTTCAAGCGCTTTATCTTTTTCAAAATATTTTTGATATTCATCTAAAGTAGTAGCACCAATCGCTCTCAACTCTCCACGAGCCAAAGCTGGTTTCAGGATATTAGCCGCATCCATTGCGCCTTCTCCTCCACCTGCTCCTACAAGCGTGTGAATCTCGTCAATAAACAAAACGATATCTCCATCTGCAGCGGTAACTTCTTTTACAACCGATTTTAAACGTTCTTCGAATTCTCCTTTGTATTTTGCTCCGGCAATCAAAGCTCCCATATCTAGTGAGAAAACGATTTTATCTTTTAAGTTTTCTGGAACGTCTCCATCCACAATTCTGTGTGCCAAACCTTCTGCGATTGCGGTTTTACCAACTCCTGGTTCTCCAATAAGCATTGGATTGTTTTTGGTTCTACGAGTCAGAATCTGCAATACACGACGGATTTCTTCATCACGGCCAATAACTGGGTCTAATTTTCCCGTACGTGCTAATTCATTTAGGTTCTTAGCGTATTTATTTAAAGAATTGTATGTTTCTTCAGCCGATGCCGATGTTACTCGTTCGCCTTTTCGTAATTCCTCGATTGCTGCTTTCAAACCTTTTCCAGTAACGCCTTGATCTTTTAAGATTTGGGAAACTTTACTTTTTGAGTCGAAAATAGCCAAGATTAAATGTTCGATTGAAACATATTCGTCGTTCATTTTTTGAGCAATAATTTCAGCTTCGTTCAAAGCTTTATTTGCGTCTCTTGAAAGCATTACATCGCCTCCCGAAACTTTTGGGAAACTCTGAATGGTACTGTCCAAAATCTGAAGAAACAACGGAACGTTTACATTTAATTTCTTTAGAATAAATGGCGCTACGTTTTCATCTACTTCAAAAATGGCTTTGAAAATGTGTTCATTTTCAATTTGCTGCTGGCCATTTCTTTGCGCTAATTGTTGCGACAACTGAATGGCTTCCTGCGATTTAATAGTAAACTTGTTAATATTCATATTTTTTCGATTTGATTGATTCTTTTCTAAATTCTATAAGATTAAAGTTACGATTTATAGAGCTAATTTTTTGATTCAAATAATTTAACTTTGTATTCAAATAGACAAATTATATTCCATAACAAAAAAACGGACAAAACGACACTTAAAAGCTGATTTTTATCATCTTCTAATGTCAAAAAGTCATAAAACAAGTCAAATATGAGTTTTTTTAATTCAATCTTCGGAAGTTCAGAGAACTCAGAAGCTCCAAAAAGCAACGTAAATTGGACAGAATTGACCGATATGCTACAATTAATGGAAATCGAAGCGATTTCTCAAGAAAAACCAGTCGTGATTTTTAAGCATAGCACAAGATGCAGCATCAGCCGAATGGCTTTAAAACAATTTGAAAGAGAATTTGACCTTGAAGGTGTTGTAGATGCTTATTTTTTAGATTTGATTGCACATCGAGATATTTCAAACGAAATTGCAAGCCGATTTGGGGTTTATCACGAATCTCCTCAATTGATTTTAATCAAAAACGGAAAAGCAGTTTACGATGTTTCGCACAGCGATATTGATGCTGAGGCACTGAAAAGCAAAGTATAGTTTTTTTTTTGCCACAGATTATCATAGATTAAAGGGATTTTTTCGCCACGAATTACACAAATTTCCACGAATTATTTTTTTGTAACTGTTGAAGCAAAAATTTTAAAATATACAATTAGTGAAAATTTGTGTAATTGGTGGCAAAAACAATTTAGAAACTCTCGCTAGAGCCACCACCGCTGAAACCTCCGCCTCCAAATTCCATCGGAGAATCTTGTGGTTTTACCTCTGGCTTCATTCCGAAAGCTGAAGCAACAACTAAGGCTTCTGCATTAAGGAATGCATCTGAATGATTGATTCTATCTGGTTTAAATGTCAGACCACTTTCTTTTTCTTTTAATTTTCGGATTGAAAAATACGCTATCGCGAATAAAATAAGTCCGCCCAAAGTTAGCGCCACTTCTACTGGCAAAACTGCGTAATAAAAACGAATCGTATAGATTGAAAATCCAATCGCTAAAAAACCTATCCACAGCATGATTCTGTCTTTTGTTCTTAAAGCTTGAGCCAAATAAACAATCGGAACAATAAAAGTAAAAGCATAAAAGAAAAAAGCAAACTTAATATCGGTTCCTGGTTTTACTTCTGCACCTAAGAGTTCAGCCGAAAGCTCTCTTACTACCAAATAATTGCATGAAAGGTACAACAACACAAGACAAAAACTATTAGCCAGCAATAATCCGTTTAGATAATAACTTTTAGTTAAGCTATACATCATCTTTTTTGTCAAAAAATAAAAAAATACTGCAAAAATCATGGCTACAAATGGTAGAATCGCCTTTCCAATATCTCCAAACTCAAACATCTGATAAAATAAAAACGCTGTTACAGACAAACAAAAAGCAAGCATTGAAAGCAAATGCAGGTATCTTAAAAACATACAAATAGATGCCACTGCCATAAAAAAAGCTATCACAGCTTCATAACCTTCGGTTGTTATAGCAATAGCAATTCCAATATTCATTATGGTTCCCAAAATAAAAGCATCATCTAAGCCGTGATTATGAAAATTTTGCTTAGCCAATATTTCTGAACCAGCAAAACCAACAACGGCAAAAATATAAAAGGAGATTTGGAAATAAGCATTTTCAGCACTTATTCCAAATATCGAAATGGCACCGCATATGGAACCATATAATAAACTGCTTAATAAAAAGAATCCTATTCGAACCAGTATATTTTCCTGACTTTTAAAAACGGGTAATTCATTTTGA
This sequence comes from Flavobacterium foetidum, assembly GCF_004634245.1. Taxonomy (GTDB): domain Bacteria; phylum Bacteroidota; class Bacteroidia; order Flavobacteriales; family Flavobacteriaceae; genus Flavobacterium; species Flavobacterium foetidum. Next base: position 472,097 of record NZ_SJTF01000001.1, on the reverse strand, counting down.
ACAAATTTCTTTTGTTCTTTACTTATAAAACCTCCTTTATACAAAGTTTGTGCTTCATCAACCAAGATTTGATTATCCAGCAGTTTTTTATCGTACACTATCATGCTGTAATTTTCTTATGAAAGTTTTTAATTAATATAACAAACATTACTATTGAGCCAACGAAATAAGCTGGTAGCAACAACACCAATAATTCCCAAATGTCTGAGAAATCGACATCTCCAAAAATTCTAAACAAAACTATATTCGCTCCTATATAGCCATAAACAATCATAAAAACATAAAGAGACATCGCTTTATAGGCATAACTGACTTTATAAAAATAATATGTCGAAGCCGCCAAAACCACAGCAAATAACATCCAAGTCACAACATAACCGGTTAAATTACTGATTGAAGAGATGCTTATGATGTGTAAGGCAAAAGTGAGAAAAACTAATCCAAAATGAGTTTTTAATCCTATTCGATTACTGTAAATGGTCCATAAAATCAATAAAACTCCTAGCATTACAGCCGAGTAGCTCAAATTTTGACTGGCGTAAAAATCATTGATATGTAATAAATCCTGAGGAGTAACTGAAAGTCCCACATAAGCAGCTAAACCAGTGATGGCAATCGTAAGAACACTTCGATTGTCAAAATAATACGCACAAAAGAAACTCACTGTAGTTGGGATTAAAGTCGCCAATCCGTAATGTTCTCCAAAAGGCTTGTATTGAAACTGCAGGTAACCAATAAAAATACAGGTCAGAATATTAGCGAGTAAAACCAGATATTCTAAAACTGGATGTTCAAACTTAGTTTCTGTTTTCTGAAAACCTTTTGAGTTTTTAAAACAGTAAAAAAAGCAAACCGCAATTACAACTAAAAGAACAGAAAGAATCGCAATATGCCCAATAGAGTCAATGTTTTCATAAATCAAAATTCCAATTCCTGAAGTAAACAAAAGAACTGATAAATAAAGAAATAGTTTTAATTCTGTGTTTATCGAAAAAATATTTAAACTTCTATAGGATTTAATTTCTTCAAACTGATTTTCTGTAATCAAACCTTTTTCATATAGGCCAGCAGTCGCCTGCTCATTAAACTTCTTCATTTGATTAATTTAAAATGTATCCAAATATATGTATTTAGTATGAATTTTCTCTTTTAATCCACCGTATAATATGCTGCCTATCTTTTATTATCTTGATTTTTAAATAAGAAGCTGTTTTTAAATGTAAAAACAACACTTACTACTCTTGTATTCAAAACCTTAGGCATAAAAAATATCATAAATTAATTTGAAATTAATCTGAATCCTATACATTTGTGCAATCGATTACATCAACTATTTACCTACACAAAAACCACAAATGAAAACAAAACTTATTTTATTGGCACTGCTTGTTCCGTGTTCTTTTCTTTTTTCTCAAAATTATTGCATGAGTAATCCCGAAGGATTTGGAGCTGCGGCTACAGGAGGAGGAAATGCTGTTCCTGTAACAGTAACAAATCTTGCAGATTTGACAGCAAAACTCAAACTTAAAACACCGCAGGTAATCTTGGTTTCCGGAACAATCAACTGTTCGTATACCAGTTTGGCTGTCAATGACAAAACAATAATCGGACTTCCGGGAGCACGATTGGTTAATTTAGACCAAACCGCGGTTGGGTCGGGAATTTTAAGCCTAAAATCGGGCTCCAATAATATCATCATTAGAAATCTGATTTTTGAAGGCCCTGGCTCTTATGATGTTGACGGACACGATAATCTGACTTCTGAGGCAACTAATATATGGGTTGACCATTGTGAATTTCAAGACGGAATGGATGGCAATTTTGACAATAAGGGCGATGCCGACAATGTTACGATTTCTTGGTGCAAATTTACTTATCTAAAAACGCCTAAATCTGGTGGAACTGGCGGAGCCGACGACCACAGATTTTCAAATTTAATAGGCTCCTCTAAAACTGATGCACCAGCCGACGGCCATTACAGCATTACCTTTAAAAACTGTTATTGGGCGAAAGGATGCAAACAAAGAATGCCTCGCGTTAGAAATGCTGAAATCCATATTCTTAACTGTCTTTACAATACATCAGAATCTGGTTCTGTAGCAATTGGTTTAGGCGGTGGAACCAAAAATTCAACCTGTTATGTAGAAGGTTCTGATTTTGTCAATGTTGATAAAGTTTTTAAAGAATACACGAGTACAGATGGCGGTGAAGTCGGAATCGCATTTGACCACTGCCGTAAAAGCCCAATGGATTTTGGCACTAAAGTAAATAAACCTTCTTATGCCTACACTACAATTCCTTTAGGAAAAGTGGAGGAATTTGTTTCTAATACATCTTGTGGTGCTGGAGCAACATTACAAGTAAGTTCAACTGGTTTAATAAATGCAAATTGCACTAACAAAATCTAACTTAAAAACACAAAAAAACCGATTTGATAATCACAAATCGGTTTTTCTTATTTTTAGAAAATCCTAAAAAGCAGCTTTCATTTTATCTTTTATCGCATCAAGGCATAAATTATTGATACTGCCTTCGTGCGTGTGTTTTGTCGCTTTTGGAGATTTGTAAGTTCCAGATTCCAATTGTTCAGCAACAGCTTTGTAAGCATCTCTAAACGGCATCCCGTCTACTACCATTTCGTTTAAAGTGTCAACTGTAAACAAATAATCGTATTTTTTATCTTCTAAAATATGGTCTTTAACCGTGATGTCTTTTATGGAGAAAATAGCAATATCCAAACAAGCTTTCAGATTCTGAATCGCTGGAAATAAACCTTCTTTTAAAAGCTGTAAATCTCTATGATAACCGCTTGGAAGATTATTGGTAATTAAAGTGATTTCGTATGGGAGCGCCTGAATCTTATTGCATTTTCCTCTGATTAATTCGAAAACATCTGGATTCTTCTTGTGAGGCATAATACTAGAACCCGTTGTAAGATGCGCCGGGAGACCAATAAAATCGAAATTCTGGCTCATATACAAACAAACGTCCATCGCAAACTTTGATAACGTTCCTGCAACGCTTGTCATAGCAAAAGCAACTGTTTTTTCTGCTTTTCCTCTACTCATTTGTGCTGCAACGGCATTATATTTCAAGGTTTCGAAACCTAATTCCTGTGTTGTGAAAGTTCTGTTGATTGGAAATGAACTTCCGTAACCTGCTGCAGAACCTAACGGATTCTGATCTACAATTTTTGAAGCAGCGTTCAGCATTGTAATATCATCAATCAAACTTTCGGCATAGGCAGAAAACCACATTCCGAATGACGATGGCATTGCAATTTGCAAATGCGTATAACCCGGCAATAATACATTTTGATGTTTCTCTGCCGATTCCATCAACAAATCAAACAAGGTTTTTACCTGTTCTTTTATGGCTTTTAGTTCATCTTTCAAATACAAATGAACGTCTACCAAAACCTGGTCGTTACGAGAGCGCGCGGTGTGGATTTTCTTTCCTGCATCGCCCAGTTTTTCTGTTAAAAGATATTCGATTTTAGAATGTACGTCTTCGAAACTGTCTTCGATTTCAAAATTTCCAACCACGATATCGGCGATGATTTCGTTTAAAGCATCAACTAAAGATGTTGTTTCTTCTGGAGTCAATAAACCAATCTGTCCCAACATTTTCGCATGAGCAATTGAACCTAAAGCATCGTATTTTGCTAAAACCAAATCCAGTTCACGATCGTTTCCAACGGTGAATTGCTCGATTTGTTTATCTGTTGGTATTCCTTTTTCCCAAAGTTTCATATTGTAGATTTTTTTGTTCCACAGAGATTCACAAAGTAATCTCAGAGATTCACAAAATTCTTTTCTTTCTGAATTTTATTTTTGTGACTTATTACTAAGAGCTGGACTAGTGTTTTCAGATTTTTCTCTTGTATTTGACGGAGGAGTCGGTTTTGGTTTTTGACCTGAATTGTTATTTGACATGTTATATTGTTTTTGTTAAATAAATTAATATTAAAACTAATGACAGTGTAACTGAAAGAAATATATACTTTTTCGATAAATGCAAATTTACACTTCTTTCATCATTAATTATTTTATTATGTTCCGCCATTTCAGCAAAATTATTTTTCAAATAATCTTCAAAGTTTATTTTTTCACTTTCTTCGGCATCTTTATTATAATCTTCTACCTCATTTTCATAATCTAATAGCTTTTTTGATAAAGGTAAATTTTCATATTCAAATCCTTTAAAAAGTCCATTATATGCTCTCGCTATATAAAAAGATGAAATTAAAAGAAAAATGATCATCAAAATTATCAAAGCCTTTACATAATAATTTTTTAAAAATACACTTTCGTCTTTTGTAAAATATGAAATTAAACCTATTAATAGCGTTATTAAACCAATTGGTATATTAACTCCATCTTCAACTTCTTTGCGTCTAGTTAATTCACGATTATGTAATTCTTTATAAAATTCTATATCCATAATAATTAACTAATAAACCAAAATATTATAATTTAAAGAAATCGGTTAGTATTTTGATGTACAAATCGACTCCTTCTACAATTTCATTTACAAAAATAAATTCGTCTGCAGAATGCGAACGCAATGTTTCTCCTGGGCCTAATTTCAAAGACTGACAGCTTAAAACGGATTGGTCTGAAAGCGTTGGCGAACCATAAGTCGTTCTTCCCAAGGCAATTCCGGCCTGAACCAAACCGTGGGCAACTGGAATTGACGAAGCATTTAAATGCATTGATCTTGGCGTTACTTCGGCATTTACATTTGCTTTTACCACTTCCAAGATTTCGGCATTGGTATAACGGTCTGTTACACGAATATCCACAACCAAATCACATTCTGATGGTACAACATTATGCTGTTTTCCAGCATTAATCTGTGTTACGGTCATTTTTACAGGACCTAAAACATCAGAGATTTTGTCGAATTTATAGTTTTTAAACCATTCCATTACCGGAATTGATTTGTATAAAGCGTTATCATCGTTTTGATGCGCAGCGTGGCTTGCAGTTCCTTTTACTTTTACATCTAAAACTAAAAGTCCTTTTTCGGCTACTGCCAATTGCATTAAAGTTGGTTCTCCAACAATTGCACAGTCTAGTTCTGGTAAATGTTTTAAAACACTGTTTAAACCGTTTTTACCACTGCTTTCTTCTTCGGCAGAAGCTACAATCACAATATTGTGAGAAAGGTTTTTATTTTCGTAGAAATGTACAAAAGTTGCTAATAACGAAACTAAACACCCTCCTGCGTCATTACTTCCTAATCCGAATAGTTTTCCGTCTTTTTCAATTGCTTTGAACGGATCGTTGGTATACGCCTGATTTGGTCGTACGGTATCGTGATGTGAGTTTAGTAAAAGTGTTGGTTTGTTTTCGTCGAAATATTTGTTGAAAGCCCACACATTGTTGTTTTCTCTCTGGAATGGAATTTCATTCTGATTGAACCAATTTTCGATTAAAAGAGCCGTTTGGTCTTCTTCGCTTGAAAATGAAGGGGTTTCGATTAGGCTTTTTAATAAACTAATTGCTTCCTGGGTAAGCGTATCTATATTTTTCATTTTGTTGTGCTCTTGCCGCAAAGGCGCTAAGTCGCTAAGTTTTTTTAAGCTTTTACTTTCTTAACTATATAATATGCGACATTTTTAATTTGCGCAAATTTCTTAAATTAATATTTAAAAGCACTGCTCAGTCTTGTTTTTTTGCCACTAATTACACGGATTTTCACAAATTATCTTTTTGTCACAGATTTAAAATCAAAATGAACTTTTTCATGTATTTTAAAAATTATTTTCTCTTTTTTAAACAGAAAAAAATTAGTGTCAATTCGTGTAATTCGTGGCTATATCTTTACAACGTAATCGTTGTATGCGGAATATCTGAATTTTGGAGCATTCTGTGATGTCCAATTTTGATTTTCTGCACACCTCTTGATAAACTATTGAAACAGTTATCCAGTTTTGGAATCATTCCGGAATGGATTACTTTTTCTTCTTTTAGTTTATTGTATAATGTTTCATTGATTTTAGTAATTACAGACGAATCGTCTTCCGAATCCATCAAAACACCTTGTTTCTCAAAACAATACGTCAGCGTAACATCAAAAACTTCAGATAAAGCAATTGATAATTCACTTGCAATTGTATCAGCATTGGTGTTTAATAATTGTCCGTTTTTATCATGTGTGATGGCACAGAAAACGGGAACAACTCCAGCTTCTAATAAAGTAGCTAATAACTTGGTGTTGACTTGTTTTACATCGCCTACAAATCCGTAATCGATTGTTGGGTGGTTTCTTTTTGTGGACTGAATCAAGTTTCCATCTGCACCTGAGAAACCAATGGCGTTATTGTCTTTAGCCTGCAATTGCGCTACAATATGTTTGTTGATTTGCCCTGCATAAATCATCACGACAACATCAAGCATTGGAGCATCTGTAATTCGGCGTCCATCAATCATTTGTGGCACCAAGCCAATACTCTGCGCCATTTTCGTAGCCGATTTTCCACCGCCGTGAACCAATATTTTATAGCCTTCAATTTTAGAAAAATCAGTTAAAAATTGTTCAAGTTCTGTTGGATTATCGATGATGTTTCCACCTATTTTGATTACGGTAACTTCCATGAGGTTCTAAGTTGCTAAGGTTCTAAGGAACTAAGGTTTTTGCTCATCGTTTCTTAGTATCTCAGAAACTTAGAACCTTAGTACCTCAAAAATTATATTTTTTTAAGAATCTTTTGTAAAACTAATTGTGCTGAATACGTTCTATTATTCGCTTGCTCGATTACGATTGAATTTTCTCCATCCAAAACTTCATCGCTTACAATCACGTTACGACGAACAGGAAGACAGTGCATGAATTTTCCGTTGTTGGTTAAAGCCATTTTTTCAGCTGTTACTGTCCAATTTGGATCACTGTTGGTTACTTTTCCGTAATCGTTGAAATTACTCCAGTTTTTTACGTAAACGAAATCGGCATTTTCGAAAGCTTTATCTTGGTCGTATTCGATTTTGCAGTCTTGTGTAATTTCTGGACTTAACTCGTAACCTTCTGGATGTGTGATTACAAAATCCATATCTTTCTGCATCTGCATCATTTCTACGAATGAATTGGCAACTGCCTGTGGCAACGCTTTCGGATGTGGCGCCCACGAAAGAACTACTTTTGGTTTGTTTTTGTGTCTTGGTTTGAATTCTTCCATCGTAATAGCATCTGCCAAAGATTGCAATGGGTGACGTATAGCACTTTCCATGTTTACAATTGGCACTGTAGCGTATTTCAAAAATCCTGAAATTACAGTTTCTTGATAATCTTTTTCTTTATCAACCAAACCTGCAAAAGCACGGATTGCAATAATATCACAGTATTGTGAAACTACTTCTGCCGCTTCTTTAATATGTTCTGATGCTCCAGAATTCATTACAGCTCCGTCTTCGAATTCCAATGTCCATCCTTCGTTGGTAAAATTCATTACCATAACGTTCATTCCTAAATTCATAGCCGCTTTTTGAGTACTCAAACGCGTTCTTAAACTTGGATTGAAGAATAACATTCCAAGAGTTTTATTCTTTCCTAAACTCTGATTTTTAAGCGGATTCTTTTTGATTTTAAGCGCTTGTTTTACCCATTTTGATAATGAGTTGATTTCTTTTATTGAGATGTAGTTCATTTGTTTTCTTTTTAATTTAGATAATGTGATAATTAGAAAATTGGATAATTCTGTCATTATCTAATTGACTAATTTTCTAATTGACTCATTAGATTATTTTTGTAAATGGAATTTCGTCTTTCAATGCCCGCAGAATAAAATTATCATTCAGTCCGTTGACAATCCAGGTTTCGATGTTGGCTGCTTTTGCAATTCCTGCTGCTTCAATTTTAGATTGCATCCCTCCTGTTCCATGTGATGATTTTGAGTCGCCGATTTCTTTTTCGAGCGATTTTAAATCATTTACCAATTTAATTGTTTGAGGAACTTCATCATGAATAGATTCTTTTGTGTAAATTCCATTTGTATTGGTTGCAATAATCAGAATATCAACATTTAAAAGAACCGCTGTTAAAGCCGCTAATTTGTCATTATCTCCAAACCGAATCTCATCTGTTGCAACGGTATCATTTTCATTGATAATGGGAATGTAATTATTTTTAACCAATACATTAATCGTATTTACAATATTCTTTTTGGTCTGCTCTTTTTCAAAATCCGAATAAGAAAGTAAACACTGCGATGTATTTAAGCCTAAATCTTTGAAATTCTCATTGTAAATCCGCATTAAATGTGGCTGTCCGATTGAAGCTAAAGCTTGCTTTACAAAAACATCTTTATCTTGATTATCCAGTTTTACAAATTGTTTTGCTGCCGCAATGGCTCCTGAACTTACTATGATAAATTCATATTCGTCGTTTAAAGCCGCAATCTGAACTCCAAGATCTTCAATCTTTCCCCGCGAAATGTGATTGGTTTCTTTGGTTAAAGTATTACTTCCTATTTTTAATAAAATCCGTTTTTTTGCCATGTCTTTTGTTTTTGCCACGAAGGCGCTAAGGCACTAAGTTTTTATGTTTTTTTTGCCACGAATTACACAAATTGACGCTAATTTATTCAGCATCTTAATAAAAAATAATTTGTGCGAATTAGTGTAATTCGTGGCAAACCAAATCTTAAATTCTAATTATTAATTATCTAATTGCCTCAATTTTCAAATTATCTCAATTATCGAATCTGTCCTTCTCCATACACGTACCATTTGTTTGTTACGAGATGTTGAAGTCCAATTGGCCCTCTTTGGTGCAATTTATCGGTGCTTATCGCTAATTCTCCGCCAAGACCGAATTGTCCGCCGTCTGTAAATCGGGTTGATGCATTTTGGTAAACCGCTGCAACATCTATTGATTCCATAAACTGCTGTGCTACTTCGTTATCTCTTGAAATAATTGCTGCCGAATGTCCGCCGCAATATTTGTTGATTTTTTCGATAGCATTTTGCTGAGAATCAATTGTTCCGATTACGATTTTATAATCCAGAAATTCTTCATACCAAATATCTTCATTTTCAAGGGTTTTAGTATTTTCAAAATTCTCTAATGATTTATCGACAATAACTTCCACTTTGGCCTCAATTAAAGCTTCGATTAACATTGCTGTAAAACCTTCAAAATTTGGCAACTTGGAACTTATCAAAACTTTATCTAATGCATTACAAGCCGAAATTTTAGCAGTTTTAGCATTTAAAATTACTTTTAAAGCCAAATCTGTATCAGCATCTTCATGAACATAAACAAAATTATTTCCGCGTCCGCTTACAATTACGGGACAAGTGGCATGTGCTTTTACAAATTCAATAAGTTTTTCTCCACCTCTCGGAACTATTAAATCGACTTTTTGAGTTGGTTTTTCTAAAAAAGCCTGGGTTTCTGTTCTGTTATAATTCAGATATTCCACCCAGTCTTTTGAAACTCCATTTTCTTCTAAAGCTTTATGCCAAAGACTTACTATTTTTAAGTTTGATTTTAAAGACTCTTTTCCTCCTTTTAATAATATCTTATTTCCGGATTTAAAAGCAATTCCGCCTGCTTCGATGGTAACGTCTGGGCGAGATTCGTAAATAATTAAAATCGTTCCGAAAGCGGCTGTTTTATTCACCACTTTTATTCCATTATCATGAGTAAAATGAAAACGCTCAACGCCAACGGGGTCTTCCTGAGAAGCTAACTGATTCAATGATAAAATCATTTCGTCGACTTTTTTATCATCTACTTTCAGACGTTCTTCCATCGCTAAATCTGAGCCGTCGTAATCTGATAAATCTTCTTGATTGGTCAAAATTATCTGATTCCGCTCCTGTTCGACCAGCTTTGCCATAGTCCGCAGCACGAGATTGCGTTTTTCAATTGATAATGGATTCATAATTTCTAGTTGGTTGGTTGTTTTTTGGTTGTTTCTTTTATCGAAACGTTATTTATCCTAACAGGTTTTAAAAACCTGTTAGGTTTAATTCTTGAAATATTTCCAAGGTTGCTTTCTACTAAATACCTAACAGGTTTTGGAAACCTGTTAGGATACTTACTTGTGTGTTAGTTCTTTAATTCCTCCAAACTTTCTTTTAAAGCTTTTACAAACGTATCGATATCTGCTTTTTTCACAGTCAACGGCGGTAAAATTCTTAACAGATTTTTGTTGTTGGCGCTTCCTGTAAAAATGTGTTTTTCGATGATTAATTTCTTTCTTAAAGCTGCTACATCAAAATCAAACTCTACACCAAGCATCAAGCCCTTTCCTTTTATTTGTTTGATTCCCTCAACTTCTTTGATTTTTTCTAAGAAATATTCGTAAACTTCATTTACATTTTTCTGTAAATCCAGTTTTTCAATTACATCTAAAACTGCAATTCCAGCGGCACAAGACAAGTGGCTTCCGCCGAAAGTTGTTCCTAATAATCCGAAACTTGCTTCGAATTTTGGAGAAATTAAAATGGCTCCAACAGGAAAACCGTTCCCCATTCCTTTTGCAACCGAAATAATATCAGCGTTGATTCCGTGATGTTGGAAAGCGAAAAATTTCCCGCTTCTTCCGTATCCAGATTGTACTTCATCTAAAATCAAAACCGCATCATGTTTTTTACATGCTTTCTCTAAAGCTTGGAAAAACTCCGTTGTTCCTTGGTCTAAACCTCCAACTCCTTGAATTCCTTCGATAATTACTGCTGTAACATCTCCTTTTGCTAATTCAGCTTCAACCAATTCGATTTGGTTTAAAGGTAAAAATGTTACTTCCTGTTGTGCATTTATTGGCGCAACAATTTTCTTGTTATCTGTAACGGCAACGGCTGCAGAAGTTCTTCCGTGGAAAGAGTTATGAAAAGCCACCACTCTTGATTTTCCATTATGGAAAGAAGCTAATTTTAAAGCATTTTCGTTTGCTTCAGCTCCTGAACTGCATAAAAACAATTCGTAATCTTCAAGACCGGAAAGTTTTCCTAATTTCTGCGCCAATTCCACCTGCAAAGGATTCTGAATGGCATTAGAATAAAATCCTAAGTTATCTATCTGATTCTTCAATTTTGCTACATAATCCGGCTGTGTGTGCCCGATAGAAATCACACCATGTCCGCTGTATAAATCTAAATATTCTACTCCTTTGTCGTCAATAATTGTACAATCTACTGCTTTTACTGGAGTGATGTCGTATAATGGGTAAACGTTGAATAAGTTCATCTTTTTAAAGTTAAAAGGTTATTTGTTAGGAGTTAAGAGTTATTTAGCAGATTTTAAACTGCTTGTAACTTTTTAACTCTGGAAAAAGTTATTTATAAATAGGAGTTAGAAGTTTTTAAATACAAGCAGTTATATAACGCTTAACCAATAACCTATAACTCATAACTTTTTTTAAATTAAAATCCGCTTGGTTTCAAATGTAAACCTGTGGTTTCTTCTAATCCGAACATTAAATTCATATTTTGAATTGCTTGTCCTGAAGCACCTTTGGTTAAGTTATCTATAATTGATGTTATGAGAACCCGGTTTCCTTTTTTCAATAAACTAATAATACATTTATTCGTTTGCACCACTTGTTTCATGTTGATGTTTGTTGTGGTAACGGTTACGAAAGGCTCGTTTTTATAGAACTCTTCGTATTTTTCAACTAATTGCTCCAAACTGTCATCGCACAATGTGTAAAGCGTTGCAAAAATTCCTCTTGGAAAATCTCCTCTGTTCGGAATAAAAAGCAATTCGCTGTCAAAATCATCCTGCAACTGAACCAGACTTTCTGAAATTTCACCTAAATGTTGGTGTTCAAAAGCTTTGTAATGCGACATATTATTGTTTCTCCAGCTGAAGTGAGAAGTTTCAGAAAGACTTACTCCTGCTCCTGTGCTTCCTGTTGTAGCATTAATATGAACATCATTATTCAACAAATTATGTTTTGCTAAAGGCAGTAAAGCCAACTGAATAGCAGTTGCAAAACAACCTGGATTGGCTATATAATTTGTCTTTTTGATTTCGGCTTTATTGATTTCAGGCAAACCGTAAACAAAATCTTTTCCTTCGAAATGCGCGTCTTTATTCAATCTGAAATCATTTCCTAAATCGATGATTTTAGTATGACTCGCGAACTGATTTTCTTTCAAAAATGAAATCGATTTTCCGTGACCTAAACACAAGAAAACAACATTTACATTCGGATTGATTTCGGCTGTGAAATTCATTTCAATATCGCCCATCAAATCGTGGTGCGCTACAGAAAGTGGTTTTCCAGCGTTTGTCGTACTGTAAACAAAATCGATGTTTACATTGGGATGATACATTAAAATTCTGATGAGTTCTCCGGCCGTGTAGCCCGAACCACCAATAATTCCGACATTAATCATGGTCTAATTTGTTTACAGATGAGAATATGTTTTGTGCATTTCCTAAAATCTTGATAAATCCTTTTGCATCGTCTGATGTCCAAGCATTGTTCATTTCTCCATACTGACCGAAACCAGTGTTCATCAAATCATTTTCAGATTCGATTCCGTCCAATGAGAAATGATATGGTTTTAATGAAACGGTTACTGTTCCGTTTACTGTTTTTTGAGTATCCTGAAGGAAAGTTTCAATATTTCTCATAACTGGGTCTAAGAACTGACCTTCGTGGAATAACATTCCGTACCAGTTTCCTAATTGCTCTTTCCAGTATTGTTGCCATTTCCCAAGAGTGTGTTTCTCTAGTAAATGGTGTGCTTTGATGATAATTAATGGTGCAGCGGCTTCAAAACCAACTCTTCCTTTAATTCCGATAATCGTATCACCAACGTGAATATCTCTACCAATTGCGTAAGCGCTTGCTAGCTTTTCAAGGGCAACAATATTATTTGATGGTTTATCTGTTTTTCCGTTTAAACCAACTAATTCTCCTTGTTCAAAATGAAGCGTTACTTTTTCTTCTCCTTCTTTTTGCAATTGCGATGGATAAGCTTCACTTGGCAATGGCTGACCTGAAGTTAGAGTTTCTTTTCCTCCAACACTTGTTCCCCAAAGTCCTTTATTAATAGAATATTGTGCTTTTTCCCAAGAATAGTGAACTCCGTTTTGAGCCAAATAATCTACTTCTTCTTGTCTTGACAATTTTAAATCTCTAATTGGAGTAATAATTTCGATTTCTGGAGCAATAGTCTGGAAAATTAAATCGAAACGAATTTGGTCATTTCCTGCACCAGTACTTCCATGAGCAATAGCCGTTGCTCCTACTTTTTTAGCATATTTTATAGCTTCAATTGCCTGAAAAACACGTTCAGCACTTACTGATAACGGATACGTATTGTTTTTCAATACATTTCCGAAAATCAAGTATTTAATAGCTTTATCGTAATATTTATCTAAAATCGTTAAGTTGGCGTGTTGCGCACTTCCTAACTCGTACGCTCTTTTTTCGATTGCTGATAATTCTTCTGCGCTAAATCCTCCTGTATCAACAAGAACGGTATGAACTTCATAACCTTTTTCATTTTTTAAATATTTCAAACAATACGAGGTATCTAATCCTCCGCTATAAGCTAATACTACTTTTTTCATTTTTTATAATTTAGGCTAATACTTTCGTATGTAGCAGTTTGAGATTTCTTTTTGATTAAATTTTGAATAAAAAAATAAATGACACTATTTTGTTTAAGAATAAAGCCTGTTTAATTTTTTTAAGTCTGCTTAAAACAGCCTCATTAAAAGGATGTCTTGGCGGTGTTTTTTGTTTTTCTTTAGGGTCGTATAACATTCCGGTGCAAAGACACATTTTGTTTTCTTTGCTTTGCAAGATTGGGAAATTGGTACAAGTTTTACAGCCAGCCCAGAAACTTGGGTCGGTTGTCAATTCTGAAAACGGAACCGGCTTATATCCTAATTCAGAGTTAATTTTCATAACTGCTAAACCAGTCGTAATTCCGAATATTTTAGCGTTCGGATATCTTTTTAAAGAATAGTCAAAAACTTTCGATTTGATTTTTTTTGCCAAACCTAAACTTCTGTAGTCAGGATGCACAATTAATCCTGAATGCGCCACGAATTTTCCGTGTTCCCAGCTTTCGATATAACAAAAACCTGCAAATTTCCCGTCTGCCAGAGCAATCATTGCATCACCATTCGACATTTTTTTCTGAATATACTCAGGAGTTCTTTTAGCAATCCCCGTACCTCTCAACAAGGCAGATGATTCTATCGTATCGCAGATTTCTTGTGCGAATTTGAAGTGTTCTTCCTGGGTAACAACAATAGAGATCTTCATTTCAATAATTGAAGTTTAGTGTTAAAAATAAAAGAATATTGTTTGGCTTGAAATCCAGAATTGAATCCAATAAAATTAAGCAAAACAGAAGTAACATTCTCAAAATCAAAAACTTGATTAAGAAAATTTACAAAATAATAAATACTTTTAGGATGTGTTTGTCCAATGGACAAATTATGTGATTTCAAAATGAAAAATGGATATGAATAAATATACGGGCTAAAAACTCAATGAATACTATATAGATAGCATCCGTACTTCGGGAGAAGTACCTGGTGAGATTGTCCGTGACAAAGAAGTTATATGTAAACTTGTTTTATTCATCGGTGCAAAAGTACATTATTTTTTAATTCAACAAACAAAAAAATGAATTTCTAACATTTTTTTAATGCAATGTTTGTTTTTTGGAGGTGCTAAGGTGCTAAGTCACTAAGGTTCTGAACCTTTCAATCAGCACCCTACACCTGAAACTTGAAACATGAAACCTGAAACTTGAAACCTGAAACCTGAAACCTGAAACAAAAACAAAACCCGATAGCTAATAACTACCGGGTTCTTAAACATTTATTATTGATTTATTATTTTTTAGTAAACTGCATTACTTGGCCATTTCCTAAAATCGTCATATCAAAACCAGTTTTAGCTTCGTTAAATTTAAATTTTAATCCCGCTCTCGGAGATTCGAATGTATCTTTTTCGCCCGCAACTGGGTCTAGGGCAAATTTTGGATAGTTTGGAAGCTCAGCATTCAGCACACTATTTTTTTCGGTCATTTCAATGGTTAAAGCCGATTTCGAGGCAACAAAATGACCTAAATACGGATCTAATATAAGATCTTTTTCAACCTTTCCTTTTCCAGCTGTCCAAACATTGTTGCTTTCATTATAATCTGGAAAAACATGATCGGGATCTAAAGTAATGCTTTCAATCTCTTCTGTCGAATTATGCTTGAAAGACCATGATTTATTACGTTGCCAGATTTCTACAGGAAGTTTAACTCGCGTCACTTTCCCGCTTTTCGTTTTTACATCCAAAACAATCGGCATTGGAATTTTATCAAAATTCTCAACGGTAATGACAACTCCTTTCGAAGGATCATTTTTTACGTATTTAATAGAATTAATACCTTGATCAAAACGCCAGTTGTTTACAAACCAGCTTCTCCAGAACCAGCTTAAATCTTCTCCTGCGACATTTTCTATTGTTCTAAAGAAATCATCTGGAGTTGGGTGTTTGTATGCCCAACGCTCTATATAAGTGCGCAGTGCCTTATCAAAACGTTCTTGTCCTAAAATCTGCTCTCTCAACATCACAAGACCCGCGCTTGGCTTAGCATAACATAAAACCCCAATATTGGCCTCCTTCATGTTATCAGGAGAACTCATTACTGTTTCTAACTTTGTACTTGTATAGTATTCTGCATATTCGTGAAGATCTTCTGGCTGGTGTTTGTATTCTCCATTATTAAAATCAACAGAACTCACCGAATTAATAAAAGTATTAAAACCTTCATCCATCCAAGCAAAATAACGTTCGTTTGAACCAACAATCATCGGGAACCAAATATGTCCGAACTCGTGATCTGTAACTCCCCATAAATCATCTCCTTTAGACTTCCATCCACAGAAAACAATTCCAGGGTACTCCATTCCGCCTTCATTTCCTGCTACGTTGGTTGCAGCTGGATAAGGATATTCTAACCATCTTTTTGAATAATTTTCAATTGAGCCTTTTACATATTCCGTCGAACGGCCCCAAGCATCGTTTCCTGAACTTTCTACTGGATACGCCGATAACGCCAATGATTTTTTACCGCTTGGAAGATTAATTTTTGCGCCATCTAAAATAAAGGCCGGAGAAGATGCCCATGAAAAATCTCTTGCATTTGTAATTCTGTAATGCCATGTTTTTTCAGCTGTTGCATTAGAATTTGCTGTTGCCGCAACTTCTTCAGCTGAGCGAATCATAACCGTTTTATCGCTTTGCTGTGCGTCTTTATAACGCTTAAATTGTTCTGCAGAAAAAACTTCTGCCCCGTTTACCAATTCTCCAGATCCAACTACATAATGGTTGGCTGGAGCGGTGATTTTTACATCAAAATTTCCGTACTCCAAATAAAACTCAGAAGCGCCTAAATAAGGTGCTGTATTCCAGCCTCTAACATCATCGTAAACGCACATACGCGGATACCATTGCGCAATCGTGAATATTTTTCCGTTTTTAGTTTCCAAAACCCCCATTCTATCCGATCCCTCAAATGGCGCAATGAATGAAAATTCGATTCTAATTTTCACAGAAGCTCCTTTTGCCGCTAATTCTTCAGGAAGAAAAACCTGCATTCTGGTGTCTGTAACTATATATTTTGCCTCAACTTCTGTTCTCTTTTTTCCAACAGAAATTACCTTGACCGATTTAATTTTGTTTCCTCCGTCAAAAATTTGGCCTTGAGCGCCGTTTCGGCTTCCTGTCAAGGGCACTACTGCATTTCCGCGAGAATCATCTTTAAATAAGTTCTGATCTAAATACAACCACAGAAACGATAATTTGTCTGGACTATTATTAGTATACGTGATTTCGTCTGTACCCACAATTTCGTTTGTGGCATTGTTAAGTTTTGCCGTAATTACATAATCGGCCCTGTTCTGCCAGTAATCTACTCCCGGCTGTCCACTTGCCGTTCTTGTAGAAGTTCCGTTTTTTGTATAAAAATTAGGTGCAAATGCATCATGATAATCGTAATTGTTTACGGGACTTCCTGCAGTAACCGATGGTGTCTGTTGTGCAGACGCAAAAGAAATCCCTGCAAACAAAGCCACGGTCAATAAGGCTTTTAGAGAATTATTTTTCATATTTTTTAGCTGTTTATGTAGCAAATTAATGAAAAAAAAAGCTATTTACAGAGAAACATCAAAACTTAAATTCAATTTTAGTAAAATTTTATAAATAAAATAAATTAAGCGATTTTCCTAAAAAAATAAAATTTATAAAATATATTTACATCACTCTAAAACTAATTTCTCTATAAACATCTTATTTTGAATACAACAATCTCAAATTCACTATTAACAGCTTCTATAAAACATGCTGGAGCTGAATTATTTTCTATAAAAGATAAACAAAACAAAGAATATATCTGGGAAGGAAATCCTGATTTTTGGGGAAAGCACTCACCTGTTCTGTTTCCGATTGTTGGTACTTTAAAAAACAACACTTATACGATCAACAACAACGAATATCAATTGCCTCGTCATGGTTTTGCTCGTGATATGGATTTTGAACTCGTTGAAAAAACTGAAAACAGAGCTGTCTTCTCACTAAAATCTTCGACAGAAACCTTACCAAAATACCCTTTTGAGTTTGAGTTGCAGTTGATATATACGCTTAATGAAAATTCATTGGATATAGAATACAAAGTATTCAATAAAGGAACTGAAAAAATGCCTTTTTCTATAGGTGCCCATCCCGCGATTGCATTACCTGATAAATTTGAAGATTATGCATTTAAATTTGAAAAAGAAGAAGAACTCAAATATTACTTGCTTGAAAACGATTTAATTTCATCTAAAACCAAAATTTTAGAAACCACAAATAGCATAATTCCATTAAACTACGAACTTTTTAAAAATGATGCTTTGATTTTTAAAACTTTAGATTCAAAATCACTAACCATCCTAAAAAATCAAGCACCTTACGTAAAAGTAGATTTTAACGATTTTCCGAGTTTAGGAATATGGACAAAAGAAAATGCCCCATTTGTTTGCATCGAACCTTGGCTAGGTTACTCCGATACCGATGAAAATTCAGGGAATTTATACGAAAAAGAAGGAATTTTGATTCTTGAGGCAGAAAAAGATTTTGCTGCGAAATTTAGTATTACAATAGCACAAACAAAGACATGTTAGAATTTAATTTTACTCCATTTCCTGTAGTAGAAACAGAGCGTTTACTATTAGACAGGGTTACAGATTCTGATGTAAAAGAAGTTTTCCAACTGCGCTCTAATCCAGAAACCATGAAATATATTCCGAGGCCTTTGGTAACAAATCACGAAGGCGCTTTGGAACATATAAAAATGATCAATGATAAAATTGAGGAAAACATTTGCATAAACTGGGGAATAAGGCTTAAAGGTAGCCCCAAATTATTAGGGATTATCGGTTTTTACAGAATGCAACCTGAAAATTATCGTTCAGAGATTGGATATATGCTAAATCCTGATTTTCACGGAAAAGGCATCATTACGGAAGCAGTAAAAAAACTTATAAAATTTGGCTTTGAAGAATTGAAACTTCATTCGATTGAAGCTGTAATTGACCCTGAAAATACGGCTTCTGAAAAAGTTCTTCAAAAATGCGGCTTTGTAAAAGAAGCTCATTTTAAAGAATCTGATTTTTGGGACGGAAAATTCTTAGACAAAGTAATCTATTCATTACTAGAACCATAGCCATAAATCAACAATAAAAAGAATTTTATTACAATAGTCGCCCGATTAAAGCGTTATATTTGCGCCGAAACAAAGTAAAATACCGACTTATTGAAGTATAAAAATCTTTTTATGAAAAAAATACCCGCCCTAATCGCTCTTTTATTCTGCCTACACGCCCAAAGTCAGACCTATGTGAAATTTAATGGTGTTACCGCCTTTGTTGCAGTTCCTAATATAGGAGTTGAAACCAGTATTGGAGAAAAAACAACTTTTAGTTTTGACGTAATGGCTTCTTTCTGGGAATCCTTTAATGGGAATCATCCAATGAAATTTGTTACTGTAACACCAGAAGTTCGTTATCATTTTAAAGAAAAATATAACGGATTTTATGTTGGAGGTCATGTCGGTGCTGATAGATATGAACTACAGAAATGGAATTACTGGGATAGTAATCAATATGAAGATGGTTTTGGCTATAGAATTGGTGCAACTGTCGGATATAATCTAAAAGTAAGCGACAAATTGCTGCTTGATTTTTTTGTAGGTGGCGGATGGCACCAAGGATTTTATCATGGTAAATACAATGACGGAACCCCAGGACGTTACGAACATGCTCCAAATTGGAACAAAAGCGGCGAATGGCTACCTTATCGCGGTGGAGTAATGCTTTCGTACAAATTAAACTAATCAGCCGAATTTAGGAAGCGATTTTAAATACAATTCTTCCACCTTTTTTCTTGCCCAATCTGTTTTTCTCAAAAAAGTAAGACTTGATTTTACGCTAGGATTCGAGGTAAAACATCTAATAGGAATCAATTCTCCCAGAGTATCAAATCCGTAATAATCTACGAGAGTTTCGACAATTTTTTGAAGCGTAATTCCGTGAAGCGGATCTTTGGACTTGTTTTCCATTTTATACAATTTAAATAAACCAAAAGACCGTACTTTAAAAAGCACGGTCTTTTTTGCAAAATTAACGAATTGACCCAAACAATTCCTTAAATTTTTAGAATAAGAATTTAAATCCGAAAGAAAGCGGTGAAGTCAAATTCGGATTACTTCCCGCCAATGCAGTATTGTAAAAAGGGTCAACATTGGCAACATGCGCTAATCCGAAATTAGTAACAGTTGTTTTTTCTCCATTTTTAGGTTCAATAGTTGTAGAAGTAAAGTTTGCTAAATCATATGAAAACTCAACTGAGAAGTTTTTGGTAATAAAATAGTCAAAACCTCCTGATACAGATAATCCAAACTGATTTACTTTTAGATCACTCTCTTTTTCTTTTCCTGAGATAACCGGAATAGCCGCCTGACCAAAGAAATATAGTGATCCCGCAACGTTCCAGTATTTTCTAACCAAGGGCTGTACTACTAGCAAATTGGTTTTTGCAGCTGTTCCAGCAT
Source organism: Flavobacterium foetidum (assembly GCF_004634245.1). Lineage (GTDB taxonomy): Bacteria > Bacteroidota > Bacteroidia > Flavobacteriales > Flavobacteriaceae > Flavobacterium > Flavobacterium foetidum. The sequence goes on along the minus strand of NZ_SJTF01000001.1, from coordinate 452,028 downwards.
CAGATTCTGCTTTTATGTTAATGACACCAACACCTGCTCCAACTGCAACAGATGGACTTATAAAAGTTCCCACTACCGGCAGTACAGACAAAGTGGTATTTTTTTCATCTGCAGTTTTAGTCTGCTGATAGCCAAATTGAGAGGTTGCAAACCACGCTCCTTTTAAACCTTGAGAAGATTCCTGAGCATTAGCATTTAAGCCCATTAATACGATACTTACTAATGTTACAATTTTTTTCATTTTGTAGTTTATTTTAAATTATAGAACAAACTTAGCCTCAAGGTTTCTCTTAAATCCTGACTTAAATCATAGATTAAAAAATATCTTTAATTATCTTTGACAACAAGGAGTTTTTTATTCTAAATTTGCATTCTATGTTAAAATCTGTCAATATACTAAACAAGAGAGCCCGATTCGATTACGAGATTATCGATACTTACACGGCAGGCATCGTTCTGGCCGGAACAGAAATCAAATCAATTAGATTGGGAAAGGCAAATATTACCGAAAGCTTCTGTGAGTTTAATAATCTAGAGCTTTTTGCCATTAATACTTATATCGAAGAATATTCTTTCGGGAATCAATTCAATCATAAATCACGAAGTGAAAGAAAATTGCTATTGAATAAAAAGGAATTAAAAACACTTTCTAAAGCCGTACAGACCAAAGGTCTTACAATCGTGCCGCTAAAATTATTCACCAACGAAAAAGGGCTCGCAAAACTGCAAATAGGTCTTTGCAAAGGGAAAAAGAACTACGACAAACGCGAATCATTAAAAGAACAAGACACGAAACGTGACTTAGACAGAATTAAAAAAGCGTACAATTAAGCTTACACATAACAGATAAACCATTGTTTATCAAAATTTTATAGTTATTTTTACTACAAACAATAACTATAAAATATGAAAAAGTACTTCATTTCTTTGATTTTAATTCTGTCACTTTCAAATTGTGGCAGCAACACTTCCATTGTCAACAGTTGGCGAGACCCGAAAACAACAGTTGCCGAAGAACATTTTAAAAAAGTTTTGGTAGTCGTGTTGGTTAAAGACGAAGCCTCGAGAAGAATTGCTGAAAATCGTATTGCCGCTAGTAATCCAGTATTCAAAACTTCTTATCAATATTTAAACGAAACAACCAGACAGCTTACTCAAGAACAAAAGTTAAAAATTCTTCAAGATGAAAATTTCGACGGTGTGGTTACCATGCGTCTAGTAAGCAAAGAAAAAGAAACTACTTATGTGCCAGGAACATATACCGGCATGTATTACGGCGGTTTTGACGGAATATACACAGGAATGTACGGTTATGGTTTCGGAAATTGGTACGGAATGTATTCGCCTGTTTTTTATGATCCTGGATATTATCAGGAAACAACCTATTATATGGTAGAAACTAATATCTTTTCTTTAAAGCAAAACAAATTGATTTGGACCGGAACTACAAAATCTGATTATGTGACAGATGTAGGTCAAACGGTCGATGCCATTATGCAGGCTGTCGTGAAAGAAATGCGAAAAGACGGTTCTTTACCTCCAAAATAAAATCCATAAAGCAACATTTAATTTGTTGCTTTTTTCATAGTATAAAAATTGACTAAATTCGTCAAGACAAAACTTTTCATTTAAATGAAATCACTTCTCAAAAATGCCAGAGAACAGAAAGGCTTAAAAACACGGGAATTAGCACAACTTGCAGACATTGACCAAGCATTGATCAGTAAATTCGAATCGGGATCCAGAAAACCTACCAAAGATCAAATAATTAAACTATCTCAGCTTTTAGAAATCGATTATGAAACTTTAATGATTGCCTGGCTGAAAGAAAAAATTCTTTATGAAATTGGTAATGATGATCTTGCTTTAAAAGCATTAAAAGTTGCTGAAGACGAAATCAAATACAATAAAACAGTATCAAACTTTAAACTATCGACTTCTTTAGAAAAAATCCTAAAAGAAATCGATGCCTTAAAAGAAAAATTAAATTCTTATCGCCAGTATGACAGCTTTAAAATAAAACAGGCCTTAGAATTAGAATATACTTTTGAAAGCAATAGAATTGAAGGAAATACAATGACACTTCGCGAAACTGACATGGTCATAAATGAAGGCTTGACCATTTCTGGAAAAAGTATGCGAGAACATCTTGAAGCTATAAATCATCAAGAAGCAATTAGTTTTATTAAAGATTTAGCGAATAAAAACAATTCTTTAAACGAACGAGATCTTTTATCGATTCATAATCTAATTCTGAGAGGTATTATTCCAGAAGATGCTGGACGTTACAGAAAAGTTCAGGCTATAATTCAAGGAAGCAGTCACATTCCTCCACAGCCTTTAATGGTTCCGCAGGAAATGGAAGGATATTTTAGTTGGTATGAAATCAATAAAAACAGATTGCATCCTATTATACTGGCTGCCGAAATGCATGAAAGATTAGCAATAATTCATCCGTTTATTGATGGAAACGGAAAAACTTCAAGATTGATAATGAATTTAATCCTTATGCAAAAAGGTTATCCTATAGCCAATATTAAAGGGGATTACGAAACTCGAATGCAATATTACCAGTCTTTAGAAATTGCTCAAACCAAAAAAGACAAAGAAGATTTCTTTCTGTTTATTGCTCAAAAAGAAAAAGAAAGCCTGGAAAGATATATCTCAATTCTTACACAATAAAAAAAGCCCGCTTGAAACGGGCTTTACTTCTAATTTTTATCTTCTAATAAAGGAACAAATCGGAATTCTCCAAACTCATGTTTTTCAAATTGGGTTTCATTCTTTCTGATCAATAAGGTCATAATCTGCACATCTTCTCCCAACGGAATAACCAATCTTCCTCCTATTTTTAATTGCGCCATTAATGGCTGAGGAATAAACGGTGCACCTGCCGTGACTATAATACTGTCAAAAGGAGCGAAATTTGGCAATCCTTTGTAACCGTCTCCAAAAGTGACATGTTTGGGGCGGATGTTCAGTTTCGGAAAAAGATTCGATGTTGTTTTAAACAGTTCACTCTGTCTTTCAACGGTATATACTTTAGCGCCGAGCATAAACAAAACGGCAGTCTGATAACCAGAACCTGTACCGATTTCTAAAATTTTGTGGTCTTTCTTAACTTCAAGCAATTGCGACTGAAAAGCCACTGTATAAGGCTGAGAAATGGTCTGACCTGCACCAATCGGAAAAGCCTTATCCTGATAAGCGAAATCTTCAAAACTAGAATTCAAAAAAAGGTGTCTTGGGATTTTTTTTATCGCATCCAAAACCGCTCTATCAGTAATCCCTTTTTGTTCTAAAGTAGCTACTAATTGATTGCGAAGTCCTTGATGTTTGGCAGTGTCTTTCAAAATGGGTAGGTTTTATTTTCGCAAAAATAAGAAACAAAACAGGATTTCAAATATTGATTTTAAATTAAAAAAGGTTAAAGGGTAAAAGTTATGAGTTATAGGTTATGGGCCAAAAGTCGTAAGTCGTAACTCATAACTTTTAACTCACAATTCACAATTCACTAAATTCATTTTCACGTTAAACAAATAAATTCTATTTTTGTTTAAAATACATTCTCATGTTAAAAGTAGGAGTTTTAGGTGCTGGTCATCTTGGTAAAATACATTTACGATTATTACAACAATCTGACAAATACGAATTAGTTGGATTTTACGACGAAAATCAAGAAAATGCCGAAAGAATCTCAAAAGAATTTGGCTATAAGAACTTCAGTACAATTGCAAAACTCATTCACGCTGTCGACGTGATCGACATTGTAACTCCAACGCTTTCACACTATAAATGCGCTAAAGTTGCCATCAAATCAGGAAAACATATCTTTATTGAAAAACCAATTGCTAATAGGGTAGAAGAAGCTGAAGAAATTATTGCTTTAGCTAAAGAATACAACGTAAAAGGACAAGTGGGTCATGTAGAGCGTTTTAATCCCGCTTTTATCGCCACAAAAGAAATGATTGAGAATCCGATGTTTATAGAAACGCATCGTTTGGCGGAGTTTAACCCGCGTGGAACTGATGTTCCTGTGGTTCTGGATTTAATGATTCATGATATCGATGCTATTTTAAGCGTTGTAAAATCTAAAGTAAAAAGCATCAATGCAAGCGGTGTTTCGGTTATCAGCGAAACTCCGGATATCGCCAACGCTAGAATTGAATTCGAAAACGGATGCGTGGCAAACTTAACGGCGAGCAGAATTTCACTGAAAAATATGCGCAAATCACGTTTCTTTCAAAAAGATGCTTATATCTCTGTAGACTTTTTAGAGAAAAAATGCGAAGTCGTTCGTATGAAAGATGCACCAGAAGTTCCCGGAGATTTTGACATGATTCTTCAAAATGCTGAAGGCGTAAAAAAACAAATCTACTTTACAAATCCAGACGTTGAACAAAACAATGCGATTTTAGACGAACTAAACTCATTTGCCGATGCAATCAACAACAATACAACTCCTGTAGTAACATTGGAACAAGCAACAGATGCATTACGAGTGGCATATCAGATTATTGACTGTTTCAATAAATAAGTAAACTTCAAAAAAATAAATTAGCCACGAATTCACTATTTAATTGGTGAATTCGTGGCTAAATCATAAAAAAATATCTATCAAAGTATGAAAACAATAGCTGTTATTGGAGCAGGAACAATGGGTAACGGAATTGCCCATACTTTCGCGCAAAGCGGATTTACTGTAAAATTAATCGACATTTCTGAAAAATCATTGGATAAGGGAATGGCAACAATCGCTGCCAATTTAGATCGAATGCTATCTAAAGGAACTATCACTCAGGAAGATGTTGCCAAAACAATTACCAATATTATTACTTATACCGATATAAAAGATGGTGTTGTGGGTGTCGATTTAGTCGTAGAAGCTGCCACAGAAAATCTTGAGCTCAAACTGAATATTTTTAAACAGTTAAATGAAGCTTGCTCTCATAATACAATCTTAGCGACCAATACTTCTTCTATTTCGATAACGCAAATCGGCTCTGTTGTTGCTCATCCTGAACGTGTTATTGGAATGCATTTTATGAATCCGGTGCCGATTATGAAATTGGTTGAAATCATTCGCGGTTATAATACCAGCGATGAAGTAACCGAAATCATCATGAAATTATCGGAGAAACTAGGTAAAGTTCCTGTAGAAGTAAACGATTATCCGGGTTTCGTAGCAAACAGAATTTTGATGCCTATGCTAAACGAGGCAATTGAAACGTTATATAATGGTGTTGGAGGTGTTTATGAAATTGACACGGTAATGAAATTAGGAATGGGACACCCGATGGGACCACTTCAATTGGCTGATTTTATTGGTCTTGATGTTTGTCTTGCCATCTTAAATGTAATGTACGACGGATTCAAAAATCCTAAATACGCTCCTTGCCCACTTTTAGTAAATATGGTGAGAGCTGGAAAACTAGGCGTAAAATCTGGTGAAGGTTTTTACGATTACAGCGAAAGCAAAAAAGCTGAAAAAGTTTCAAAACAGTTTTTATAAAAGAAATGTTATGTCGATTCAATTGAATTTAAATACAATTAAAGATACTTTACCTGAACACGTAACTCTAGTTGCCGTTTCAAAAACAAAACCTGTTTCAGACTTGATGCAGGCTTACGAAGCTGGTCAGCGTATTTTTGGAGAAAACAAAATTCAGGAAATGACCGAAAAATGGGAACAAATGCCAAAAGACATTCAATGGCACATGATTGGTCATGTTCAGTCCAATAAAGTCAAATTTATGGCTCCGTACGTAACTTTGATTCACGGTGTTGACAGTTTGAAATTATTGCAGGAAATCAACAAACAGGCTTTAAAGAACAACAGAACAATAGATTGCCTTCTTCAAATATATATTGCCGAAGAAGAATCGAAATTTGGTTTAGACGAAAAAGAATTAAACGAACTTTTAACTTCTGTAGAGTTTACAGAATTGAAAAATATTCGTATCTTAGGTTTGATGGGAATGGCAACTTTTACCGAAGACCAAAACCAGATTAAAAAAGAATTTACCCATTTAAAAACGATTTTTGACTCATTAAAAAATATTGACGGATATGGTAAAGACGCACTGCAGTGCGTCTCTACAATTTCAATGGGAATGTCCGGAGATTATAAACTAGCAATAGAATGCGGAAGCACAATGGTAAGAATTGGAAGCAGCATTTTTGGCGGTCGTTAATACCTGCCGTAAAGACGCATTGGAGTACGTCTTTACAAAAAACTGAATACTAAAAACTGAGACTGAACACTTAATTTGTACGCAATACTCGACATAGAAACCACTGGGGGACAATTTAATGAAGAAGGAATTACCGAAATTGCCATTTATAAATTTGATGGTCATGAAGTAGTTGACCAGTTTATTAGCTTGGTTAATCCCGAAATTCCGATTCAGCCCTTCGTAGTCAAACTAACCGGAATCAACAATGCTATGCTGCGTTCGGCTCCCAAATTTTATGAAGTCGCAAAACGCATTATCGAAATCACCTCAGACTGCATTATTGTCGCACACAACGCCTCTTTTGATTACCGAATTCTTCGAACAGAATTTAGACGCTTGGGCTACGATTTTGAAGCCAAAACGCTTTGCACCGTAGAATTGGCAAAAAAGCTTATTCCAGAACAGACTTCGTATAGTTTAGGTAAATTGGTCCGTGCACTCGGAATACCAATGGCCGACCGTCATCGCGCCAGCGGAGACGCCATGGCTACGGTAAAGCTATTCAAAATGCTTTTAGAAAAAGATCTTGAAAAAACGATTGTTAAAGATTTTATCAAGCTGGAAATCGAAAAAGGCATTGCTCCAAAATTACTCGACCTTTTAGGACAAATGCCTTCTAAAACCGGTATTTATTACATCCATAACGAAAGCGGTGCCTTAATTTACATTGGCAAAAGCCGAAACATCAAAAAAAGAATCAATCAGCATTTTACTTCGACCAACAAAAAAAGCAAAAGAATACAGGCAGAAGTTTTTACGATAACGTATGACGAAACTGGTAGCGAATTAATTGGTCTTTTGAAAGAAAGCCAGGAAATCAAACTAAACAGGCCTAGATATAACCGTTCGCAGCGAAAAACCATTTTCCCATTTGCTATTTATGCTGAAAAAGACAACAATGGCTACATCAACCTAAAACTAGAAAAAGCTGATGGACGAAAAAAAGAAATTCTTTCGTACGCATCATTGCAAGAAGGAAAAAATGCGCTTTTCATGTTTACGGCAAAATATCAATTGTGCCAAAAACTAACAGGATTGTACGATACCAAAAAAGAATGTTTTCAATATAAAATAAAAGAATGTGATGGGGCTTGTATAGGGAAAATAACTCCTGAAGAATACAATGCTCGTGTACAGCAGTTTATCAGCGAAAACAGTTTTGAGAACAAAAGCATGATTTTGATGGACAAAGGACGAACTGTAAACGAAAGAAGCGCTATTTTAATCGAAAACGGCGTCTATAAGGGTTATGCTTATTATGATTTAAATTACCAAATCACAAACATCGAAATACTAAAAAACATCTTGATTCCGATGCAGCACAACCGTGATGTAAAAAATATTATCCAGAATTACATCCGAAAAAGCAAATCACTCAAAATTCTTCATTTTTAACAAACAAAACTTTGATTATCTTTAAGATATGAAAAAGAAAAAATCACAATACGAACTCTTTAGAGAAAAAGTCAAAATCATCCTTTATGGCACCAATACCATTTTAGGACGAATGTTCGATTTGGTTCTTTTAGGCTTAATATTATTAAGTGTTTTATTGATAATGCTCGACACCGTTGAGGGAATCAGTTCAAAATACCATTCTCAATTATGGGTCTGCGAATGGATCATCACTATATTCTTTACTATCGAATATATCTTAAGAATCATTTCCATTCAAAAACCCATCAAATACATTTTCAGTTTCTACGGAATAATTGATTTATTGGCCGTTTTGCCAATGTATTTATCGATATTTTTCCCAGGGGCAAGTATTTTATCAATTGTTAGAGCACTTAGGTTTCTTCGATTATTTAAAATTCTGCATCTTCCGCAGATTTCGCATCAATCCATGCAACTGAAAGAAGCTATTGATGCCAGCAAAGAAAAAATTCTCGTTTTTATTTATTTCGTCTTGGTCAGCACCATTATCATTGGGTCGATAATGTATTTAGTCGAAGGCAAAGAATCTGGATTTACAAGTATTCCGATGGCCATTTATTGGACAATTGTAACCCTGACAACTGTGGGTTACGGAGACATTTCTCCACAAACCCCTCTCGGCCAGTTTATTGCAGCACTTGTAATGATTTTAGGTTACGGAATCATAGCCGTTCCAACTGGAATCGTAACAGCCGAATTTGCCAAAAAAAGCCTGAAAAACAATGCCGTAAACACTAAAAAAACCTGCAGAAATTGTCAAGCGCAGGTTCACTTTGACAGTGCTAAATATTGCTACGAATGCGGAACCGAATTGTCCAATAATTAATTTTAGAAGCTAATCCGGCTGTACATTGCAACTCCTCCTTATCTTTGTTGTTTTTTAAAGTCATAAAAGGAGCTTCCGCTGGTCGCTCTTTTACGCCAAAAAAAACAAACAAATATAAGTCCGGGGTTTTCATTTCCATCCGGGCTAAAAAAATATGAAGCACCTAATCACCATCGTCGGACCAACAGCCATAGGCAAAACCGCTTTAAGTATCGAATTGGCAAAACATTTTAATTGCGAAATCGTTTCTTGTGACAGCCGTCAGTTTTTTAAAGAAATGACTATCGGAACAGCTGTTCCAAGCCAGCAAGAACTCGCCGCCGCCAAACATCATTTTATTCAAAACAAATCGATTTTCGAAAACTACACTGTAGGCGATTACGAAAAAGAAGCACTTTCTAAGCTTGAAGAATTATATCAAACTAACGATTTTGCCATCTTGATTGGCGGTTCAGGTTTATATGTTGATGCAATTTTAAAAGGCTTTGATGAATTTCCTGAAATAGCTCCAGAAATTCGTACTGAGGTAAATTCAAACTACGAAAAACTAGGAATTGAATATCTCCAAGAACAATTAAAAAATCTGGACCCAGATTATTATCAAAAAATAACAATCGAAAATCCGCAGACCTTGCAAAATCCGCAGCGAATGATGCGTTTTGTCGAAGTCTGCATTGGCTCGCAAAAGCCGTATTCTTCTTTTTTAAATCTAAAAAAGAACAGCAGAAACTTCACTCCTATCCTTATTGGTTTAGATGCCGACAGAGAAATAATTTACAGCAGAATCAACCAGCGTGTCGATATCATGATGAATGAAGGATTATTAAAAGAAGCCGAAGCGCTTTATCCCAACAAATCGTTAAATGCGCTCCAAACCGTCGGTTATAGAGAATTATTTAGTTATTTTGACGGAGAATTCACCCTGCCTTTTGCCATAGAAGAAATCAAGAAAAACACCCGAAGATTCTCCAAAAGGCAATTAACGTGGTTTAAACGAAACGAAAATACAACATGGTTCGATTACGCAACAGATAGAAAAGAAATCATAGATCACATAGAAACCCATATCAAATAAAATCTATTTTTCTATTTTCTATTTTCTATTTTCTGAGATAAAAATCTAAAATCAACAATCTAAAATCTAAAAAGCAAGAATGCCAATATCTCCCAACTTCACATCAGTTTTAAGCAAAGACTGGGAAATTAATTTTACGCAATGTACACCAAACGGGTACTTGAAATATACTGATTTATGCAATCTGCTGCAATTGACCGCCGCGGCACATTCAGAAGTCGGCGGCATCAGTTTTACTGATATGCAAGAATTTGATCAAGCTTGGGTTTTGAGTCGTATGCGTGTAGAAATAAGTGCTTTACCAAAATGGCAGGATGTTGTAACGGTAAAAACATGGATTAACAGTTTAGAAAATTCACGTTCTGTTCGTGCATTAGAAATGTATGTTAACGGAAAAAAAATCGTCGGAAGCGAGACTTACTGGGCGGTTTTTAATACCAAAGCACGTCGTCCAGAAGCTTTAGCACTGCCTTTTGAACACTTCGAATTGTTTCCTGAAAAAAGAGCAACAGAAGAAGGCTTTTCAAAAATCAATCTTAATCATGACAAAGAAGCCGTTTTTGAAAAAACTGTCTACTTATCCGATTTAGATATAGTAAATCACGTAAATAACGTGAAATACCTAGAATGGTGTCTGGATCATGTTGACCCAAAAAGAATCATAAAGCAAGAAGTTAAAAGTTTCGAAATGAATTTCATGAAAGAACTTTCATTACAAGATAATGTTATAATTCACGAAAGCGAAGACGACAATCATACAACAGCAACATTCAGCATTACAAAAGACGAAAAAACCTGTTTTGCTTTGGAATTGCACTGGAAATAAACCCCATGTACTCTCCTGCAAGGTTTCCAAAACCTTGTAGGTTTGTTATTTAGGTTTTAATATTTTTTAATAGATCAAAAGAAATACCTACAAGGTTTTGGAAACCTTGCAGGAAAGCTTAATAAATAAAAAAAGATGCAAAATTTGCATCTTTTTTTATCATAATCATTTCGATTTCTTTTTAGAACCTTTCTTAGATTTCTTATCTTTCTTCTTAAGCAAATCAATTTTTTCTTTAATCCTTTTTTCTACATCGTCAATATCGGATTCATAATTAAATTGCAACAAATTAAGTTTTGCATTTTTAATTTCTTTCAATGCTTTTTTAAATTCGCTCTGCGCTTCCAAAAGAATTGCTTTTTTGACATAAATCTCAGATTTGTTGATTCCTTTTACTGTCAACGAAAAATCAATCAATTTCTGAGCTTCTTCGTAATCTTCATTTAAAATCAACGTTTTCAAATAATACGGATATACTTCAAGCGCATGAATATTAATCGCTAAAGCTTGCTGAAAATAAGATTTTGCCTCTTCGTAATTCATCAATTGCTCTGCCTGAATTCTTCCATACAAACATAAAACCATTGTATTTTTATCATCATATGAAAAAGCATAATCTAAAGATTCTATAGTTCCTTCCAACCAAAACGGATAATTATCCAAGGCTTGAAAAAGATATTTATCAGTTGTTTTCATTGCGTAAATCGTTTTTTAGTTTCTGACGAGTTCCTTTGTAACTTTTCTCTACTTTGTTCTTTTTAAAATCACTTCCTGTAAAAACTCTTACCGGATTGCCACGGGCTACATTGAGCTGATTTTCCCATTGTTTTCCTACGTGATTTTTAAGTTGAACTAGCTTTTCGTCTTCTAGTTTTTTTAATAATCTTTCTGTTGCCAGTTTTTTGTTTTGATGCTGCGAACGGCTGTCCATAGAAACAACCGCAATTCCAGTCGGAATATGTGTTGCCCGAATTGCAGAACTCACTTTATTGACATGCTGACCGCCAGCTCCAGAACTTCGCATTGCCTGATATTGAATATCATTTTCTGAAACTGATGCATTTTTTTGCTGTTCAATTTCAAAAATCCCAATAAACCAATTCTTGCGTTTGTGCATTTTCCTAAACTGGCTCTGGCCAATCCACTGAATCGTTCCAACCCAAGATTTCACAAACTGATCAGCATTTTGTCCTTTTACAGCAATTGATGCGGTCTCTACAGTTCCATTTTCTTGTCCGGCTTCTCTTTGCAGTAAAACTGTTTCTAAATCCTGTTCGTCCGCTTCATCCAAAACTTTTTTAAGCACTTGAGCGACAACCCAAGTGCATTCTGCAGGGCCGCGACCCGCTGTTATCTGAATTATTCTTTCCATTTTTCTAATATTTTAAGAAGCTTTTCTCTATTTTTTGCTTCTTTAATAAATTTTGGAAGTCGTGAAACCATTGTTCCATTACCGCTTCCATTATTATTTCTCTCTCTTAAATCAGCTTTAATGTATTTTTCCAAGTACCCTAAATGTTCCTGATTGTAAACCCAAAAAACGTTTCCTTTGACTTCTTTTTGAAACCAAAGCTGCAAATTGTGCCAAGGTTCTCTTACCAAACCATCTTTTTGCGGTTCTTTTCTAGTTCTCAAAATCGAAGGTTTTATTTCCTCGTTAAAACTGCAATGCGGACATTTAACCTGATACATTTCTGGTCTTTCTTTAAAAATCTGAGACTCATAATCAAATTTTTCATAACAATTACCACAGAAATGCTTTCCAAGTGCTTTGTATTGATAAACTGGTTCGTCAATCTTATGAAAGCAGGATTTGCATTCAAAAGTCATTGTAGTACATTTTCCGCATTCACAATTTCTAGGAATTTCTTTCAAAACTCCTTTAGATTCGCATTTGGGACATTTCACGAAAATCTCGTTATAAAAATTTCCCAGCCATTTATTTTCATCTTGAAATCTTTCCATAATCTTAGTTTTTTAACGATCCATTCTAACAATCTTTGGCGTAAAAGTTCCCAAAACTTCAACAAGTTCACTTTGGTTTGCCATCACTTTTGTAATGTCTTTGTAGGCCATTGGTGCTTCGTCAATATTTCCTCCAATCAAGGTGACATCATTGGCTTTCAAAACCTTTTTGATTTCGCTTTGCGTAAAAGTACTTTTGCATTTGGCTCTCGAAAACAAACGTCCCGCACCATGTGAAGCTGAATTAAGGCTTTCAGCATTTCCTTTGCCTTTTACAATAAAACCTGGAGCAGTCATCGAACCCGGAATAATTCCTAATTGTCCTTCTCCAGCTGGTGTCGCACCTTTTCTGTGTACAATACATTCCTGACCGTTTACCATTTCTTTCCAGGCAAAATTGTGATGGTTTTCAATCGTTACGACTACTCTTTTTCCAATCGCCTTGGCAATTCGTCTGTGAATGTCATCATGGCAAGCTTTTGCATATTCACCAGCTAAATTCATCGCCAGCCAATATTCCTGACCATCGTGGGTATTCAAATCCAGCCAAGCCAAATGCTGTACATTTTTGGGTAACGGACATTGTTTTGTTGCCAAATACGTATAATGCTTTGCAATATTTGCCCCTAATCCTCGAGAACCGCTATGCGAAAGGACAGCAAAATATTCACCTTTTTCCAATTTCCATTCGTTCTCAGGATTCTCAATTCTAGCAATTCCAAATTCCACAAAATGATTTCCTCCGCCAGATGTTCCCAACTGTTTATAAGCTTTTGGAAGAAGATTTTTCAATAACGGAATATCCTGAAATCCGCTATTGTAAAACACCTCATGATCTACACGAGAAGCATGCGTTTCATACATTCCGAATTTTGTATTGTCCTTTAAGATTGCTTCCAACTGATGCTCTTTCCCTTTAAAATGAGAAGCTGGCAAATCAAAAATCGAAAGGCTCATTCGGCATCCGATATCCACTCCAACTCCATACGGAATTACAGCATTATCGGTCGCCAAAACACCGCCAATAGGCAGTCCATAACCCGAGTGAGCATCCGGCATTAAAGCTCCGGCAACTGAAATTGGCAGTTTCAATGAATCATACAATTGAAATTTTGCTTGTTCATCAATTTCATTTTCTCCAAAAATTCTAAAAGGAGCTCGTGTATTTCTCAGCTGATGCATTCTCACTTGGACTGGCTTAATCAAACCTTCGGCTACTTTTCCCCAAGTTCCGTTTCCTTCATATTTTTCAGGATGAAGCAATACATCTTTTGCTTCTGTCAGAATAGATTCTTTTTTTTCTCTTTTTCTATATCTGTTTATTTGCCCTAAGGCGATATTTATTGAATTGTTCTTTGGAAACCCTAACTTAATCAGGTCTTTTCCAGACAATTTATTTCCCATGATTTTCTATCATTTCGTCTGCATATTGCTGATACAAAACATGCAGACTTTTATTTTTAATTGGACTTATCTCTTTTGGATTTTCTTTTTCATAGTAACTCCATTTATGAGAATTGCCAGATAATAATCTATTAATTTTATCTCTTAGATTACGATTAACAATATAATTTTCAAGCATTTGAATCTGACTTTCCAACTCTGAATCGACCATCCTCGTATGTGTTATCATATAAGAGCTTACACGAAGTACATACCGCCAAGGCTCATTGAATACATAGTGAATTTTGTACCTCTTACAGTTACTGCACCAGCGTTCGCGCCTATAAAAATGCGCTTTTTCCTTTTCTGTCAATGCCAGTTTTGGACTTTTCCATTCCCATTCTGAAAATTCTTTTACAGTTTGGAGTTTTTCAACATACACATTTCTTCTTTTTCGTTTTTTCTTTCTCTTAAAAGATTTTTCAGGAGAGAACTGCCATGTGTTTATTTTTTCCAATAATTCTCTGTAAAAGGCAGCTTCGGATGATCTTGAAACATCATCTCTTAATTTGAAATTACGCTGCCATCCTTTTTGATAAGGAACTTCTAAAGCAACTAATGGTAAATTTCTGCGCTTGTACCAAAGCTCAACTTCAAGTTTTCTTAACTGAATCAATTGTTTTTCAAAATCTTTTTTAACTAATCGTCTTTTTCTTCTTTCAGTTTTAAAGCGAGTATTTAAAACATACTCCGCTACCGAATAATTTTCCATAAAAAAATTATCGTGCATTAAATTCAAGCCTAGAAAGGCTAAACATTTTATCCAAAAGGATAAATACTAAAATCGGTTTTCCGGGAAAATTTTGAAGTGTCTAGAATAAAAAAAGCCCGAAACTAAATGTCTTCGGGCTTTTTTATATATCTATAAATTATATTTCTAAGATTGAAATAAGCCACGAAGAACTGCTGCACCAAATCCGTTTGGTGTGAAGCTTTGTGATGTCAATGCAAGTACAAACATTATTTCTTCGTTTTTAAAGGGTTATTATTTTTTTCGTGTGCAAATATTGTGAATTGTTTTTTGATTTTCCAAATTTATTTAAGGAAAATTCATCAAAATACTTTTAGAATTACAAACATAAAATTCAAACAAAACAAATAATAAACTCATAACCAAAGTATTAACCATGATTTCATCCTTTAAAAAAAGCAGTGAAAAATTTAAATAAAAAACACAAAAAAAGCCCTGATTTCTCAGAGCTTATATAATTTTTGTTGAATTAATTATTCAGAAACTTTGCTTTTTACCACTAATCTGAAACCTTCACCATGGATATTCAAGATTTCTACATCTTCATCTGCTTTAAGATATTTTCTCAATTTAGCAATGTAAACGTCCATACTTCTTGAAGTAAAGTAGTTATCGTCTCTCCAAATTTTCGTTAAAGCTAATTCTCTTGGCATTAAGTCATTTTCATGAAGAATCAACATCTTAAGTAATTCATTTTCTTTTGGAGATAATTTAATAGGCTCTTCATCTTGGAAAGTAAGGAATCTCAATTTTGAATTCAGGTGGAATTTACCAATATTAAATTCAAACTGTACCTGCTCAGCTTTTGTATCAGCTGATTTTCTTTGAATTATTGCTTTAATTTTCATTAATAACACTTCTGAATCAAAAGGTTTATTAAGATAATCGTCGGCACCTGCTTTATATCCTTTCAATACATCTTCTTTCATAGACTTAGCTGTCAAGAAGATAATTGGCACTTCACTATTTTTTTCTCTAATTTCTTTGGCTAAAGTATAACCATCTTTATAAGGCATCATCACGTCTAGAATACATAAATCATATACGTCTTTCTTGAACTTCTCGAAACCTTCCATACCGTTTTTAGCTAAAGTAACTTCAAAGTCATTTAACATTAGATAATCTTTAAGAACAGCGCCAAAATTTAGGTCATCTTCTACTAAAAGTATTCTTTTGTTATTTTCCATATTTTAATTTATTAATGGTATTTTTATTATAAAGGTGCTACCTTTTCCTTTTTCGCTTTCAACATATACTTGACCGTTATGGTCTTCAACTATTCTTTTTACATAAGCCAGTCCTAATCCGTGGCCTTTTACGTTGTGTAAATCTCCTGTATGCTCTCGGTAAAATTTCTCAAAAACACGTTTTTGGGCCACTTTACTCATTCCTAAACCATGATCTTTTACCTTAATCAGAATCATGTCTTTTACATTTTCGGTAAAAATTTCGATTTTAGGAGCATCTGGTGAATACTTTATCGCATTTTCTAAAATATTAACTAAGACGTTTGTAAAATGCACTTCGTTTATCAATGAAGTTGTTCTTGCCGCATTAAAATGTTTTACAACAGTTCCTTGTCTGTCTTCTAGAATTAAATTTACATGTTCGATTGCATCGTCAATAATGTCGTGAATCACAGTAGGTTCTTTAGTAATATCAAGCTCTCTTTTTTCTAATTTAGAAATTCTGAGAACATTTTCGACTTGAGCGTGCATTCTTTTGTTTTCGTCTCTAATCATTTGAAGATAGCGATAAACTTTCTCTTTATCTTCAATTATCTTGGGGTTTCTAATAGCATCAAGTGCTAAGTTTATTGTTGCGATTGGGGTCTTAAACTCATGCGTCATATTATTTATAAAATCAGTCTTGATTTCAGAAATATGTTTCTGACGTAATAATTGATTTAACGCACTTGTATAGGCAACTATTATGATTAATGTAAAAATTATTGACAATATGGTAATGCTCAATAATTCTGACAGCAAAAATTTCTTTTTATGAGGGAATGTAACATACAATTCATAGTTACTATTTCCTTCGTTATCAGTAAAAATCGGAACCTGATAGCTCGCATCTTTATCATAATGAAACCCTTCCGATTTTATTTTAGTAGCTAAGCCACTGTTTAAAACACCAAACTCAAACTTGGTTTTAACACCATATTCTTCCAATTCCTTCTTAAGTAGAGAATTCAGTTTAGGTGCCGAGATACGTTCATCAAGAGGCAACGCTCCTGCAATATCTTTCAGCGTAATCTCCTGCTGCATTTTGTTCAAAATATCAAGACTACCTGATTTTTCAATTTTTAGGTCAGGTATTATACTTTGACCTAATGGATTATTATCAATTCCGTTGTTGTTATTGTAAACTTCCGTAACACGTTTTGAACTAAAACTCTTAAAACGTTCACTACTGAATTTTTTGTTAAACAGTTCGCCTGTTATATCATAATCTTCAGAAGTTAATGTATTGGAATAGACAATGGTTTTGTTGGTCTTTTTATTTTTCTGAATAAACAACACTTCCAAAAGGTCTTCTTTTTTTGGTGTTTTCCCTATGCTGTCCTTAAGCTTGTTGGCTTTATCTGCATAGGCATATAATTCTTGTTTTTCAAGTTTATCAGCAACATTTCCAATAACTTGAGTAACGTGGTATTTAAATTGTTCATCGTTGTTTTTAAACGATGAATTGAACCAATAAACTTGTACCAGAATGATCCCTATCAAGGATAAACTCATCAGTAAAACAAGTATTCTAAAAAATAATTTATTCATCGAAACAAAATTAATATTTTAACAATATACTAAATAATACATTAACCAAATATTAACATTTAAGACTGATTTTGTTTTATATTTAAAATTTTAAGAATTTTAACAACTTCTTCTCTAGCAATTTTAAGATTATTGTTATTAATCATGAAATTGCTCATAGAAATTCTTTTTTCGTCATTCCACTGCATTTTCATCCTGCTCAGAACTTGTTCCTTTGTGGTATTATCTCTTTTTATGACCCTTTCAATTCTTATTTCTTCAGGTGCTGTTACTGTAATTATAAGATCACAATCTTTATATCTTCCGCTTTCAAATAAAATTGCGGCTTCATAAATTACATAGTCATAATTTTGGTGTTGTTTTCTCCAGATTTCAAAATCTTCTTTGACAGCAGGATGCACCAACGAATTTAAAACAGCAAGCTTATCCTTATCATTAAAAACAATTTCGGCCAGTTTTGAACGGTTCAAGACATTGTCTTCAAAAATGCTATCTCCGAATTCTGCTTTTATTTTTTCAATAACAGAAACAGAATTCATTACTTTCTTCGCACCATCGTCTGCAATATATACAGGAACACCTAATTCTTCAAAATAACGGGCAATAGTTGTTTTTCCGCTTCCTATTCCACCCGTAAGGCCAATAATTTTTGTCATGCTAAACTTTAAAAAACATATTAGGAAAAGCCTCTTGTGGTTTTCTTTTTAAAATAATGATTTTTATAAACGATTCTAAAAACCCCGTTCCGTAACCATAAAATTGTTTTCCAACTGCTATTACAGAAAGATATCCTATTTTAATGCTTTTATTCTGGATACTCGCTGTAAGAAAAATTATAACGAAATATACAAAATATAATTGTAATAAAATATCAATGTTGAAAATTAACAATAAAAAAGCTAATAATAATCCGAGCATGAAAAATGTCGGAAAGAAAAAAGTAAGTTTATTATGTTCCGGATACCAGCTGTTTAAGATCGGACGAGCTTTACCGAACTTTTTAACCTGAATTGAGAACTTTTCCCAGTCAATCCTTCTTTTATGGTAAACATACGCCTTTTGAAATAGACGTGTTTTAAAACCTAAATTCCATAAACGTATAGACAAATCTGGATCCTCGCCAGGATGTATATTTCCAAAACCTTTTGAAACCTCAAAGGCTCTTTTAGAAATCCCCATATTAAAACTGCGAGGCTGGAATTTATTTATTTTTTCAGAGCCGCCGCGAATCCCGCCTGTTGTAAGGAAAGAAGTCATCGCAAAATTGATGGCTTTCTGAATATCCGAAAAACTGTCCAAAGCTTTATCAGGACCACCAAAACAATCTACATATTCTTCATTCAGAGCGTTTCTCACTTCAGACAAATAATTAGGCGGAATAATGCAGTCTGAATCGAAAATGATAAAGTAATCGCCTCTTGCTTTCTGCATTCCGTAATTTCTGGAATCGCCTGGACCTGAATTCTCTTTAAAATAATACGAAATATTTAATTTCCCTTGATAGGTCATTACTACATCACGACAAGGTATTGTTGAGCCGTCTTCGACAAGAACAATTTCAAATGCTTCATTATAATCTGATTTTGTCAAACTTTCTAAAAGTTCATCAACTTCATCAGGACGATTATACACGGGTATAATTAAAGAGAAAATCATAGCAGAATGTGCGTATTAAGGTGTATTTTTAAGATTTTAAAATTTTAACAAAGATAATCTAATTCATAAAAAAAACCATCAACATTAATTGATGGTTTTTTCAAGTTTTTAACGTATTTTATTACTTAATACTTTCAATATTTACTACTTCGTTTGTATCTGCTTTATAATCGACACCCGCAAATTCAAATCCGAATAAATTCAAGAAATCATTTCTGTAACCTGCAAGATCGCCAATTTCAGGCAATGACTCGGTTGTAGCTTCCAACCAAAGTTTCGCTACTTTTTCCTGAACGTCATCGCGCATTTCCCAATCATCAATTCTGATTCTACCTTTTTCGTCTACAGGAACTTCAGAACCATTGTACAATCTATCTTTAAACAAACGTTGGATTTGCTCGATACATCCTTCATGAATTCCTTCTTCTTTCATTATTTTATATAGAAGAGAAATATATAACGGAATTACGGGAATTGCAGAACTTGCCTGAGTAACCAAAGCTTTGTTTACAGAAACATAGGCTTTACCTCCAATTTCTTTTAAGCTGTCAGAAATCGTAAACGCAGTAGCCTCTAAATGGTCTTTTGCTCGTCCGATTGTTCCTTTGCGATAGACAGCCTCTGTCAATGCTGGCCCGATATAAGAATAAGCTACAGTAACAGCTCCTTCTGCTAGTAAGTTTTCATTTTTCAACGCTTCAATCCACATTGCCCAGTCTTCACCTCCCATTACGGCAACTGTATTTTCAATATCTTCTTCGTTAGCAGGAGTAATAGAAACTTCTGAAACTTTTCCCGTATGGAAATCAACTGTTTTGTTAGTAAAAGTCTGTCCGATTGGTTTTAAAACCGAACGGTGCGTAACTCCTGTATTCGGGTTTGTACGAACAGGAGAAGCCAAACTATAGATTACAAGATCAACTTGGCCTAAATCAGCCTTAATCAAGTCTAAGGTCTCTCTTTTAATTTCATTTGAAAAAGCATCTCCATTGATGCTTTTTGCATAAAGACCAGCTTTATGAGCTTCAGCCTCGAAAGCTGCAGAATTATACCAACCTGGAGAAGCCGTTTTTCCTTCAACCGGCGGTTTTTCAAAAAACACTCCAATTGTTGATGCATTAGAACCAAAAGCACTTGTAATTCTTGAAGCCAGTCCGAAACCTGTAGATGCTCCAATAACTAATACTTTTTTAGCTCCGTCAATTGCTCCTTTTGATTTTATATATTCTATTTGATTTTTAACATTTTGCTCGCTTCCCGTTGGATGGGCTGTCAAGCAAATAAATCCTCTCATTCTTGGTTCTATAATCATATTCTGTTTTTATTTCAATTTTTATTTGATCCTTTTCTAGTATTCAAAAACCTGAAAAATTATTTAATAATCTTATCTATATTTTCACGTACAGTCTGAATATCAACGTCTTTTTCTATGCATTCTATCTTAGTTCCGTTGTATTGTTCGATTAAAAGATTCAAATCTTCACAATCTCTTATAAAGTTAACTTCTTTTTTCTCGATATCAAATACAACTCCTTTTAATTTATTCATATTAACAGACAGCAATCCTCCTACTATTCCTCCCGTACCGTAAGCCGCACCTTTAGTAAAAGAATTGGCAAATACGCCTTCTAGATATAAAAACTTACCGTCGTTGATTACTCTGTGATAAGACAATGGATTGCTACCGTCCTGACTCCTATCTTCTTTTACTGAATATTTATGAAAGTATTTTTGCTGGATATAGAGAACACCATTGTAAGAAATAGCAAAAAAGTCAAGTTTTACATCATTTCTGGTCCAAGCAAAATAAACTTGATCTACAACCGCAGCCTTATCTATTGGTTTATAACGCATAACGCTTTTTCTCATGATTGCGTCGCCCATATAAACTCCTTTTTTTGCTACAAGATCTTCATAAGTTTTATATACGCCTTCAGGAACGTCTTTTGCCAAAAACAAACTGGTATTTTCTTCTGAAGTTTTGGAAGAAGCACCGTTGTTTTCAGCAGTTTCCTGAGCGTTGACCGTTGTAACTAAAAGACTAAAAAAATAAAAAATAGTAATTTTTTTTAGCATAGATTCTTAATGGTTTTCCTGTTGTTACTATCAACAAATATAAATCAAATATTTAATTTAATAATTCTTTTGCATGATTTAATGCCGAATCTGAGATGTTTGCTCCAGACAACATCTGCGCAATTTCTGTAACTCTTTCATCCTGAGTCAAAAGCTTCAATTCAGAAACCGTATCGTTGCCAAAGGTTGATTTAGAAACCCTGAAATGAGAATCTCCTTTTGCTGCGATCTGCGGTAAATGGGTAATAGCAAATATCTGCATAGAACTGCTCATTTCCTTCATAATCTCACCCATTCTAATAGCTATTTCACCCGAAACTCCCGTATCGATTTCATCAAATATCAAAGTCGGAAGTTTTGAATATTTTGCCAGAATAGCTTTTACAGCTAGCATAATTCTAGACATTTCTCCTCCTGACGCCACTTTTTTCAAAAGTCCGAAATCTGTTCCTTTATTGGCAGAAAACAAAAACTGAAGCTCTTCTTTTCCGTTTTGAAGATACGTTTCCGAAGGAATCAATTCCATATTAAAACGAACATTAGGCATTCCTAAAGTAGACAGAATAGCTATTAACTGATCCGAAAGAACCGGAATCGCCTTTATTCTCTTTTCATGAATAACAGCTGCCAACTGATCTAGTTCTGCGGTTTTTAGTTCTATCTCTTTTTCCAGAGTGCTAATTTCCTCGTCCATTCCGTCCAATTCCAATAAAACATTTCCTAAATCAGCTTGTATCTGGATTAATTCATCAACTGAATTCACTTGATGCTTTTTCTGTAGATTATAAATAAGCTGCAGTTTCTGGCTTACAAGCTGCAACTGTTCTGGATCGTTTAGCAATTTCTCAGAAATATTTTGAAGCTCTTTTGAAACATCATCAAACTCAATTGCAAGACTCGAAATACGCTGAAAAACATTTTCATAATCTGGTGAAAAGGCCGCAATCTTCTGCAACGCATTTTTAATCTCATTCAGATTATGAAAAACGCCGTATTGCTCTTCGTTTGCAATCACTAAAGACTTATCTAAGGACTCTTTAATGATTTCAACATTATTTAATTTTTCATATTCTGCCTCTAAATCACTTTGTTCGCCAGATTGCAGTTTTGCCGAAACCAATTCGTTCAGCAAAAAAGTGTTGTATTCTTGTTCTTTTCCAGCGTCTGCCTGCTTTTTTTGGAGTGCATTTAGTTTTGATTTAGCACTTCTATACGTTTTTAAAACTTGTTGATAATTAGCAATTGTCTCAAAATTTGCAGCAATTGCATCAATTATCTTGAATTGTACATTTTCATCAGACAGTTCTTGAGTCTGCTGTTGCGAATGAATATCGATTAAAAACAAACTTAAATCTTGAAGCTCCTGAAGATTTACCGGGCTATCATTAATAAAAGCGCGTGATTTCCCCGATGGAAGTATTTCGCGTCTAATAATTGTTTCGTCTTCGTAATCCAAATCATTTGATGCGAAAAACTCTTTTAAATTGTATTTTGAAATATCGAACTGCGCTTCGATTACGCACTTTTCTTCTTTATTTTTTAATGAAGTCAAATCTGCTCTTTTTCCTAAAACCAGTCCGATTGCCCCAAGGATAATAGATTTACCTGCCCCCGTTTCACCTGTAATTATAGAGAAACCCTTTGAAAAATCAATAGCAAGTTTTTCAATCAGAGCATAGTTTTTAATAGACAATGACGTAATCATAGAAACAAATTTGTAATATAAAAGTTATTGAGAATTTAGAAATAAAACGTTTCTTAAAATTTAATCTGAGACCATTTCCCAGCATTTAAAGGCGAAACTCTATTTAAAACATCGGTTAGATCGCTGATGGGAACGCTTGGACCACCAGAAAATATAGAAACTATTTCATCTGACTTGGCATCAAAAAAGATTCTAGTCAAAAAAGCATTCGGCTTAACCGAATTTAATCTTGCAATCAACAATAATGATGATTTTATTTTTTCTTTAGACGTTTTTAGATCATCGCTCATGGTATCAAGACCCGTGTGATACATAAACATTGTTTGGCGTAAATCACTGTAAGTTGGCGCAAGCATATCATTTATCAGATAATATCGATTCTGCAATCCGTCAGATTGGGTCCAGCCTTTAAAACCGCCTTGTTGTGCGACATTGGCAATATTTTGAGCCGTTTCAAAATACTGATTTCCAGCTCCCATCTGAAAAGAATCAGCATCCATGCCCAAAATCAAATAGCTGTAAAAAGAAATTACCGACACCAAATTTGATTCATAAACGCTCGGATTAAAAAGCAAAGGTTCGTATTCGGTATATTTAAAATTAAAATCTTTATCGTTATAATTTAGGATTGGAGACGAATAAGTGGAATTAAAAATCAATCGTGAAGACTGAACCTGAATAGTGCCCGTAAATTGATCCGAACTATTAGAAGACAACGTAATATACATAGAACAATTAATGCGTTCGTTTTGCTTCAAAACCGAACCTGTCCAATCGGTTTTATTCACAAACTCTGACAACGCAGTCTGAAGGGTCTTAAAAACTTGTTGATTCGGATTTGGAAGTCGTTCTGTATTAATAGTAACCGTACAATTTAGCTGCTGAGCTTGCGCAAAGCCAAAAATAAAAAAAACTAAAAGTGCTGCGATCTTATTCATACTGGTTTATATTTAAATTCTGTCGCGCAATCATACACCAATGCGCACCGATTTAAGTTTTAGCTGTTTTCTGAGAAGTGCAAAACTACTTTTCCCAAAATATCAGCCGCAACAGACTCTTTTGATTTTAATTCCATTGGTTCGATTTTAAAATTTCCATCAATAAACGTTACTTTATTGGTTTCTTTTTTAAAACCTGCTCCTTCATCCTGTAAGGAATTTAAAACAATCAAATCTAAGTTTTTTTTCTGAATTTTCAACTTAGCATTTTCAATTTCGTTATCAGTTTCTAAAGCAAATCCGACCAAAAACTGTTTTTCTTTGATTGCTCCCAGCGAAAACAAAATATCTTTTGTTTTTTCTAGTTCAATAGAAAATTCTGAAACTGTTTTTTTAATCTTCTGTGTTGCAACATTTTTAGGCCTGTAATCAGCCACTGCTGCTGCTGCAATTGCCACATCTACATTTTTAAAGTGTAAATGGCAGGCATCAAACATTTCCTGAGCTGAGACTACATCAATCACTTCGATTGAAGAGTTTTTGACCTTTAAATGCGTCGGTCCTGAAACCAAAATAACATCAGCACCTAATTTTGCGGCTTCATTTGCGATATCAAACCCCATTTTTCCGGATGAATGATTTCCTATAAAACGCACCGGATCTATTGCCTCGTATGTTGGGCCAGCAGTGATAAGGATTTTTTTTCCTTTAAGAGGAAGCTTACTGCTTAAATCTGCTTCGAGAAATGCAACTATATTTTCCGGCTCCGCCATACGGCCTTCACCAGACAAACCACTGGCCAATTCGCCACTTTCGGCTGGAATCAAAATATTACCGAACTGCTTAAGCGCTTTAAAGCTAGATAAAGTTGAAGGATGTTTGTACATGTCCAAATCCATTGCAGGTGCAAAATAAACCGGACATTTTGCTGATAGATAGGCAGCAATTAAAAGATTATCACAGTTTCCCGTAGTCATTTTAGACAAAGTATTTGCTGTAGCTGGCGCAATCAGCATTAAATCGGCCCATAAAGCCAATTCTACATGATTATTCCAAACTGCATCTGTATCTTCTTCGTTAAAAAAATTCGAGTGTACCGGATTTTTAGATAAGGTAGATAGTGTAAGTGGCGTTACAAAATCCTTAGAAGCAGGTGTCATGATCACTTGGACATGTGCACCTGCTTTGATAAAAAGTCGTACTAATGAGGCTGTTTTATACGCTGCAATTCCACCGGAAACACCCAGTAAAATCTTTTTCCCGTTTAAAACTGACATTATACTATATTATTTGTTTGAATTTCTGTGGTACGTTTTACCGTCTAACCATTCTTGAACAGCTAAAGCGTGTGGTTTTGGTAATTTTTCGTAAAATTTAGAAACTTCAATCTGCTCTTTATTTTCAAAAACTTCTTCAAGACTGTCATTATAAGTAGCAAATTCTTCTAACTTTTCAGTCAATTCTTTTTTAATTTCAGAATTAATCTGATTTGCTCTTTTAGCCATAATGGTAATTGCTTCATACACATTTCCTGTTGGCTCTTCAATAACCGTTTTATTGTAAGTTATTGTGTTAACAGGAGCATTCGTCTTTTTTAAATCCATGACTTTATTTATTTAGTAAATTTTTGTAAATCCGTTTCAACTCTGGCATTCATTTCGTCTGCCTGTTTTCTATATTTTGTATCGCTTTTAAACTTCAGCAAGTTGTTGTAAGCTGTTTTTGCAACATGCAAACGCTCTTCCATTTTTGACGGAACGCTGTTTATTGCCAATTGGTAAGCCGAATCGTATTTATAGAACAATGCGTCTTCTTTAAAAGGTGTACCAGGAAAATCAGCTATAAAATTGTCAAAAGCCACCAATGCTGACTTAAAATCTGATATTGTATTGTAGCCTTTAGCATTTTCATAAGCTTTTTTCTCCAATTTTCCATTCAGCTTCTGTACAGTCTCATTTGCCTGTGCAATGTATTCTGAGTTTGGATAATTATCAATAAAAGCTTGCAGTTTCTCTAAAGCTTTTACTGTATCAGCTTGATCAAGACTATAAACTGGCGCCAATTTAGAATAACTGTAAGCACCTAAAAAAGCTGCCTCTTGTACCTTTTCGCTTCGAGGATAACCTGAAACAAAACTTTCGAACTGGTAGCCCGCCAAATAATATTGTTTGGTTTTGTAGTATGATTGAGAAAACATGTAAAAAAGCTTTTCTGCCTGTGGTTTTCCTCTATAAGAAGGAGCCAGCTGCTCAAAAAGACGTATCGCTTTATTGTATTTTCCAGCCTCATACATCTTTGTTGCGATTTCAAATTTTGCTGCAACATCATCGTTTTTCAGTGCTTTTTGATAGTCACTACAAGAATAAAAAAGGGCTGTTAGAAGCAACAGCGAAATTAGTTTTTTCATTTTCATACTTTTATTATGATCTCTCAGACAATTATGCCAAAGCAAAATCACACCGAAGTTTCGGTGGCAAATTTAGTTATTAATTTAGCTATTGCAAAATATTTTTTGGTATAATAAAATACCCTTAAATATTATGTTATTTTATGCTGTTTTTTACAAATTCATTCAATCTGTCAGCAAGCGATTCGTCAACACTTACCAATGGCAGACGAACAGTATTTTCAGCAATTCCAAGCGCTTGAAAAATTTGTTTGATTCCCGCTGGATTGCCTTGTTCAAAAATCATGTCAATACTATCAGACAAGAAATAATGTGTTTTAAACGCATCTGCAGCTTTTTTATTGAGTCCTAAACGAATCATTTCTGAAAATTCTTTTGGAAAACCTTGCCCGATTACAGAGATTACTCCTGCTCCACCAGCAAGTACGATTGGCAATGCCAGCATATCATCTCCAGAAATTACAAGAAAATCTTTTGGAGCATTTTTGATTATCTGCATAGCCTGAGCCATATCGCCAGCAGCTTCTTTAATAGCCACAACATTTTTAAAGTCATTAGCTAGACGCACTACTGTTGCCGGCAACATATTACTAGATGTTCTTCCTGGTACATTATATAAGATTACTGGTACAGGCGAAGCTTCAGCAATCGCTTTAAAATGCTGGTATATTCCTTCTTGAGTAGGCTTGTTATAATAAGGAGAAACTGATAAAATTGCATCGAAAGCGCTAAAATCTCTTGTTTTTAATTCTTCTACAACCTGCATCGTATTATTACCTCCAACTCCAAGAACCAAAGGTAGCCTTCCCTTGTTAACCTCAACAACTGTGTTTATAACCAATTCTTTCTCTTCAGCTGTGAGGGTTGCATTTTCGGCTGTTGTACCCATTACTACAAGATATTCCACACCTCCATCGATAGAGAAATTTACAATTCTGTGCAAAGCTTCAATATCTACTGAAAAATCTTTTTTAAATGGAGTCACAAGCGCAACACCAGTTCCTATTAATGATTGCATATTTTTTATTATAATTTATTTTATATTTTTTAAATACTTAAACAATTCTGAAACGAAAAGTTTATAGTTCTTTTTCTCCGTGTTAATCATCCAGCGGTTCAGACCTGCATCGACTGTTGCAAAACCAACCTTGAATTTAGCTCTTGATTTTTGCGTAAGCAACATCAAAAGCGGCTTTTCCACATTATAAAAACTAATCAAAAGATCAAATTCTGAAGCTGTAAATTCATTCAAAAACTCCTCTTTAACCTCCCCTTTCCAATCAATGTGTTTGTTGCCGAAAGTTGGCCTTGCATATGTTTTTTTCTTGTCGAATTTATCGATATAGGAAGCCGTTTTAACATTCTCAGGGGCAATTCCGTAAACGGTAAACTCTTTGATCAATGCTTCTGAATCGTTGAAATCGCTCTCATCTATCAACAAACCAATTGTTTGCACATCTTTTGAAAAGACTTCATTTTTATTATTATTGAGGTTATTTTTTAATGATTTTTTTACAAAAAATTCCTTCGTATAATTTAAAAACATAGTACTTTTACCAGATTACAAAATTAATTATTTAAGTTGCATTTAAAATGGTAAAACTAAAAAAGTATAACGGATTTTTAAAACTTTTTGTTATATTCTTAACACTTTTTTTCATTCTTTCCTGTAGCCCCAAAAACTACAATCTGACCAAAATAGAGGGAAAACAACTTCCAGTAACCGAAAAGGCTGCTGAAACTCCAGAAATTGAAAAATATATAAAACCTTATCGCGATCATATTAACCAGGACTTAGACAATGTTTTAGCTTATGCTCCTGAAACACTAGATAAAAGCACAGGAAAATGGCAAACCAATATTGGAAGCTTATTGGCCGATGTCTGCTTGCAAAGAGGAAATAAGGTTTTTAAATCTCGTGAAAATAAGGATATCGATTTGTGTCTGTTGAATCACGGGGGTATTCGAGCTATTCTTCCAAAAGGAAATGTTACCACACGAACAGCTTTTGAAATTATGCCTTTTGAAAATAACTTAGTTGTACTGGCATTAAAAGGCGAACAAATTTTGGAAATTGCCGCTTATATCATCAGAGAAAAAAAACCACAGCCTTTGTCTGGGATGACGTTTACCATTGCAAAAGATAATACTGCAAAAAAAATATTGATTCAGGGAAAACCGCTTGATTTGAACAAAACGTATTACGTTGCTACTAATGATTATTTAGCAAATGGCGGCGACAGCATGACTTTTTTCGCAAAAAACACTCAAAAATTTGACTTGAATTATAAGCTTAGAAACGTTCTGATTGATTACTTTAAAGAAGTAGACACTGTTGTGGCTCCAAAAGATACTAGAATTACTGAAGAATAAATTTACAAAAACACCTAGCGTTCCTGCAAAACAATATAAAATGAAAAGAAGAGAATTTATCGAAAAAACTGCTGCCAGTACTGCCCTTCTAAGTTTAGGACTATCTTTAAGCAGTTTTGGAACTAATGATATCAAGCATTTAACCATTCTGCATACCAATGACGTACACAGTCATATAGATCCATTTCCGGCAGATGATCCTCGCAATCCTAATAAGGGAGGTGTTTCTCGTCGTGCTGCTTTGATAGAAAGTATTCGAAAAGAAAATCCAAATGTGCTTTTACTAGATGCAGGTGATATTTTTCAGGGAACTCCATATTTTAACTATTACGGAGGTGAACTGGAATTTAAATTGATGAGCATGATGAAATATGACGCTTCTACCATTGGGAATCATGATTTTGACAATGGTCTTGATGGTTTATACGCACAGCTTCCTCACGCAACTTTTGATTTTATAAACTCCAACTATGATTTCAAAAATACTGTCATGGACGGACATGTGAAGCCTTATAAAATCTTCAATAAAAATGGAATAAAAGTTGGCGTTTTTGGTGTGGGAATCGAACTGCAAGGCCTTGTGGATAAAAAATTATATCTGGAAACAGTTTACAATAATCCGGTAGAGATTGCACAAGATATGACACAGCTTCTGAAAAAGGAACAAAAATGCGATCTAGTAATCTGTCTTTCGCATTTAGGATACAAATACAAGGACGATGCAAGCAAAATCAGTGATTTAAAATTTGCGGAACAAACTCAGGATATTGATTTAATTATTGGCGGTCATACACATACTTTCTTAGACAAACCAACAATTGTAAAAAATAAAGCTGGTAAAGAGGTTTTGGTTAATCAAGTCGGATGCTACGGAATCAATCTGGGTAGAATTGACTTTTATTTTGATAAAGATAAAGCACACACAAACCAAGGGACAACTATTGTTGTATAACTCTCTTCTGTCTTTTTTGAATTCTAGCTTTTTCGAGGAAATATTCAACCATAAAGAAATAAGCTAGAATTTGGGTTATGTCTCTAATTAACACCAGAACCACAGAATACGAGAAATATTGATTGAAAATATAGAATATATCCGAGAAAATATAACTCACAGCCATTAAGGACATTAGCAAAGTTAAAAACGTACCCTTTGTTATATAACTTACAAAACAGAAGTAACTCAGAATACTTAATACAATACCGTAAGTGACGTAGATAACTTTAAATTTCTGCATATTTTCTAACTGAAGACTCAATACAGAAATCAGCAAGTAGAAAATGAAAACTACCACAATAGAAATAGGCAATACATCTCGCTTTGTGAGTTTTATTCTTTCGTGTTCCCTAATAAACAAAACCAATATTAAAACATACACAACCATAAAACTCAATACCGCCCCTATTTCAGAGGTTTCAATTGCCATTAAATCGTAAACCTGGCCCACAAAACAAAAAAAGAAAATAAGACCTTCTGTTTTTCCTATTCTTAATTCATTGCTTATAAAATAATAAATGAATATAGACGGCAACACAATCGATTTGGCGTAGGTTGCCAAAACGTCCTGTTCTATCCAATCAAAGATAATGGTTAAGAACAATGCCAAGAAAAACAGAATTAATGAGGGCTTATTGGCTTTCATTCATTGAGCTTGTTTATAAAATCTTCCTCAGAAAGTATCGGAACATTAAGTTTAGTGGCTTTTTCTAATTTTGCAGGCCCCATATTATCTCCTGCTACAACAAAATCTGTTTTGGCTGAAATCGAACTTCCGACTTTTCCGCCATTATCTTCAATTGCTTTTTTGAGTTCATCTCTCGAAAACTGACTGAAAACACCCGAAACAACAAAAGTTTTACCTATAAATTTATCAGTTGCGTTTGGGTTGTTTCTTTGAACAATTTCAAATTGTATTCCGTAACTTTTTAATCGGTCAATTATGATTTTGTTTTCTTCATTCTCAAAGAATTCAATTACGCTTCTCGCAATTCTTTCGCCAATTTCATCAACTAAAACCAAATCCATCAGAGAAGCTTGGCTTAAGGCATCAATGTTTTTATAGTGTTTTGCTAGTTTTTTGGCCACGGTCTCTCCTACATAACGAATTCCGAGTGCAAATAATACGCTTTCAAAAGGAATTTCTTTAGATTTCTCGACTCCATTTACCAGATTCTCAGCAGATTTCTGAGCCATTCGTTCTAAATGGAGAATGTCCTCGACTTTTAGCTCGTATAAATCGGCATAATTATGAACCAGTCCATTCTTAAAAAGCAATGCGACAGTTTCGCCCCCAAGACCTTCAATATCCATGGCTTTTCTTGAAATATAATGTTGTATTCTACCTATAATCTGCGGAGGACAGCCATAAAAGTTCGGACAATAATGATTTGCCTCACCAGCATTTCTAACCAATTCGGTCTGGCATTCTGGACAATGTGTGATATAATGCGTGACTTCTGAATTTTCGGGGCGCTTTTCTAAATCTACCGCAATAATTTTTGGAATAATCTCACCTCCTTTTTCAACAAAAACAGTATCGTTGATTCGAATATCTAACTTTTCGATTTGATCGGCATTGTGCAAAGAAGCTCTTTTTACGATAGTTCCGGCCAATTGTACCGGCTCAAGATTAGCAACAGGTGTAATGGCACCTGTACGCCCAACTTGATATGAAATAGATTTTAGTTTTGTAGAAGCTTGTTCGGATTTGAATTTATAAGCAATTGCCCATCTTGGCGATTTTGCTGTATAACCTAATTCTTCTTGAGAATGAATGCTATTAACTTTTATAACAACTCCGTCTGTTTCGTACGGAAGCTTGTGTCGCTGTGTATCCCAAAAATCAATAAAATCAAAAACTTCTTGCATGTTATTGACCAATTTTGCTTCGCTTGGAACTTTAAAGCCCCAGCTTCTAGCAGCTTCGAGACCTTCATATTGCGATTTAAACGGCAAATTATTTCCAGTAACAAAATAAAGCAGACATTCGAGCGGACGTTTTGCAACCTCAGCACTATCTTGGAGCTTTAAACTTCCTGATGCTGTATTTCTTGGATTTGAATAAGGCGTTTCGCCAATTTCTATTAACTCCTGATTCATTTTCTCGAAACCGGCCAACGGAAGTATGATTTCTCCTCTTATATCAAATTTATCGGGATAACTTCCTTTTAGACGAAGCGGGATTGATTTGATTGTTTTGATGTTATTGGTTACCTCATCTCCCTGAAAACCATCTCCTCGAGTTAATGCTTGCACTAATTTTCCGTTTTCATATGAAATGCTTATCGATGCACCGTCGTATTTTAATTCGCAGGTATATTGCAAATCTACATTTCCTAAAACTCTCTGAATACGATTCTCCCAATCTAAAAGATCCTCTTTTGAATACGAATTATCCAGAGAATACATTCTATATTGATGTGCAACAGTTTTGAAGTTTTTGGTAACCGAACCTCCAACACGCTGTGTAGGAGAATTTTCATCAAAGAATTCTGGGTGTTTATTTTCTAATTCCTGAAGTTCTTTCAGCTTAATATCAAAATCATAATCGGAAATTGTGGCATTGTCTAACACATAATAATTGTAGTTGTGCTGATTAAGTTCATCTCGTAATGTTTGAATGGTCTCTTGAATGCTCATATAATATTGAAGAATGTATAATGTGAAAACTGAACTTCAAAATTAGGATTTATTTTTGTTTGAAAGTATTAAAAAATGAAAGTTTTATAAAATCAAAAATCAAGCTGTGAATCCACAGCTTGATTTTCTCCTTGTCCATTATTCTTAAAAAAGAATGACTAAAACCAACTTCCAAATGGTTTTTGGTGCTTCACATTATTAACTGAAAATCAATTAATTAACAGACAAATATAAAACTATTTTTGAATAATGATAAAATCAGAACGTCTGTTTAAAACATGCTCTGCTTCTGAACATTTTACACCATTTTTGCATTTATTAATCAGTCGGCTTTCGCCATAACCAATTGCACTTTCAATTCTAGAGGCATCGATGTTTTGTGAAACGATATAATCTCGAGTAGCTTTAGCCCTATTGTCTGAAAGTTTAAGATTGTAAGCATCTTTTCCGCGAGAATCGGTGTGCGATTCGATTTTGATTCTAATATTTGGAAATTTCTGCATAATAAAAACCACCTTAGACAACTCTTCAATTGCTTTAGGAGTAATGTCATATTTATCATAATCAAAATAAATCGGATTTACGTCAACTTTTTCGACTCCTTTTCTTTTTACCACCAAGTCATCATAGTTACTTAATTCGAAATTTACATCTTTGATTTCGCCGGCATTTTCACCAGTAGTTTCGACAGTCTTGTCATCGCTACTGTAATTTGGTTTAGCAGCAATCATTTTTACTGTTTTGTTGCACGGAACTTCGATAGCATACTTTCCTTCGTAATTGGTTCTGGTCTCGCCAAGAACTTCGCTAAAAGAGTTGTAAGCCATTACGACCACGTCAGACAAAGGCTGTTTTGACTTTCTATCATAAGCAGTTCCTGAGATGCTCTGTTTACAAACTGGTTTGGATTTCGTAAACGAATAAATATCATCATCGCCCTTTCCTTCGGCTCTGTTTGAAGAAAAATAACCGTAAGTATTTGATTTGTCAATTATGAAAGCAAAATCATCCTTATTACTGTTGATCGGCGCACCTAAATTTTTAGGTGTAGAAAAAGTCCCGTCTGCCAAAAGCTTGCTTTCATATATGTCTAAATCTCCCCAACCGTAATGTCCATCAGAAGAAAAATAGAGTACTCCGTTACTGAAAAAAGGAAAAAGATCATTACCAATAGTATTAATGGCCGGACCTAAATTTTTTGGCGAACTCATTGTACCATCGTCAGCGATTTTTACATAATAAAGATCTGTTTCTCCATAACCACCAGGCATATCGGAAGCAAAGAATAACCATTTTCCGTCTTCGCTCAGAGAAGGATGCCCAACAGAATATTCATCACTGTCAAAAAACACCTTTTGAACATTTTCTAGTTTATTGTCGACAATTGATCCCTTTACAATCTGGAAATTATTGACTTTATCCTCATCTACAACCAATTTGTTTTTCTTTACAATATTCGTTGTGTAGTAAATCGTCTTCCCTTGACTATCAAAACTAGCTGTAGCCTCGTGATATTTGGTCATCACGTTTGGAAGAAAAACAGATTCGTTAAACAAGCTGCCATCTGCAGGATTTCGTTCTGCAACATACAAATTAAGAAAAGGCTGATTGTTCCAAGTGTACAATTTTTCACTAAACTTTGTCGTATCTCTTGCAGAGGTGAACACCACTTTTTCTTGAAAAAAAGTCGCACCAAAATCAGATTTACTCGTATTGATGGCTAAGTTTTTAATTTCATAAAGAGGTTTTGCCTTGGCAACGCTGTCCATATATTTTTTTTGGGCAACATAGCGGCTCACTTCCTTTTTATCGCCCTTTTTTTCGAGATATTCCTTGGTAATCTTATCTGCTTCCTCATAATCCATAACTGCTTTCATCGATTGAATGTAGCGCAGGTAATAGATATCGGTCAAGTTGTTCCCTTGCACTTCATACAGTTTTCTATACCATTTTAAGGCATTTCTAGAATCTGAAATAAAATAATAGGAATCTGCCGCATTTTTTAAAGTCTGTGCCGATGGATCTTTTATATGCTGGAGGCATTCTTCATAAGCTTTAGAAGCATCTGCATAAGCATAATTTCTGAACAAGGCATCAGCTTTCTTCAAATTGGTTTTTTGAGCAAAACCAAAGGTAATGCTCAAAATTAAACATAGGATATATAGCTTTCTCATAGGTTTTGTATTTAGAAGAATCGAGGAGATTTGATTTTACTTTGATTTTTAACGAATTGATACTTCAAGATGATTTCGTGAGAACCATCATTATATTTGTTCAAATCGCTTACAGTATAATCAAAAGCATATCCGAGATAAAAACTTCTTGAAATCTGAAACCCAGCCAATATACTGACAGAATCGTCTGTTCGGTAAGAAGCTCCAATAACAAATTTTTCCTGAATCATAAAGTTTGCCGAAACATCAGCAGTAATTGGCGCACCACTTACGGCTTTTACTAAAAATGCTGGCTTAAATTTTAAACTTGGACTAAAATCAAAAACATATCCTCCCATTAGGAAATAGTGCATACGATCATAATCTACAGATTCCTGCACATCATCATAATAATTATTTCGCATAAAACTCGGAACAGACAGACCTACGTACCATTTATCGGTATAGTAGTAAATCCCTGCCCCTACAGCGAGTTTCATTTGATTGTTAATATTTTGATTAAGCAAGACATCATTATTGTCGTAATATCTTCCTTTAGACCAGTCAATGCTCAGCATCCTCATACCTGCTTTAAGTCCAAAAGCCAATCTTTTTTCATATCCCAAAGGAATTGAATAAGCGAAATTCCCATCAAGGTACAATTCATCCGAAGGGCCAATTTTATCATTCACTACACTTAAACCTAAACCTAGATTTTCGTTTCTAAGAGGTGAGTGAATGGAAAATGACTGAGTTTCGGGTGCGCCGGAAATTCCGACCCACTGAGAGCGATACAAAAGCGCTGCTTCTATGGTGCCGGCAGATCCAGCATAAGCTGGATTTACCGTCATAGTATTATACATATACTGGGTATATTGAGGATCCTGTTGTGCGTTGGCACAAACCGTGATAAGAGAACATATTAAAATGAAATACGTTTCTAATGATTTTATATATAGTTTCATAACGATACTTATTAGTTTAATTAATTAGATGATTAATAGAAGCCGGCTTATCTCATAATAGACAACCATCCTTTTTTAACCGTTCCATCTCCAATGGTTATCACATAAAAATAAGTACCTGTTGGCAGCATATCTCCTCTATTAACAACTCCGGAAACATTTGCTGTTCCGTTCCAATCATTTTCATAATGTGCCTTGCTGTACACTAATGCTCCATATCTGTTGTAAACTTTCAGCTCATTATTTGGATAAGATTCGATACAGTCAATTCTGAACAGATCGTTTGCTCCGTCGTTGTTTGGAGTAAACTCGTTGTAAACAGTCAAGCAAATTGGTTCTAGTGTAACCGAAGCTGAATTATTTGACGGATCAACATCCAAAGGAGTTGAATTTTCTACAGTTGCAACAACCGTGTAATTTCCGTTAGGCAATACTTCGGCAACAATTGTCAACACTACACTTTGACCAGCATTTAATCTCGGAATTGTCCAGAGTTGCGTATTAGAATCATATGTTCCAGAAGTTGCAGACGAACTTACCAATTCTAAACCGCTAGGAAGTAAATCACTAACAAGAGTATTTATGAAGTCACCTTCTCCAACATTGTTTACTGTAATCGTAAATGTTACTCTATCACCAAAATTCGGAGTCGGATTATCTACTGTGTGAGTAATTGTTAAGTCAGAACAGCTTGCTACCGTAACGTTAAGAGATTTTACCGTTCTTTCGTCACAATTATTAACATAAGCCACCTCAACTCTTCCTGGACCAATATCAGACCAAGAAACAGTTACAGAACCATCTGCTGCACCACCTCCAGAAATAATTGTTCCTCCTGTGATTGTCCAAACATAGCTTGATTTTCCGTTTGCAATTGAATAAGTAACTCCTTTGAAAACACAAGGCGTGTCATCTGTAGTAGCGATCTGAACAGCAGCGTCGTTCTCAAATGAAACTGTAATTGCCAACCTTGGAGCATTGTCACAACCGTTAGTTGTATTGCTTAGAGCTCCCGCATAATAGGTTGTTGCTGTTAGCGGTGTGTTTGCAGCTAATGGTGTTCCTCCTGTAGCTGCAGCATAAAATACCACATTGGCTTCATTCACTTGAATATTCGCTAATGTCGGAGCCGCACCTAGACAGAAAACTTGTGAGGTATTTGTCGTTGTTACCACTCCAGGTGAATTAACATTGACAACCACAGCTAGTCTTACTGGATTTTCGCAACCAGCCACACTTGAAATTGCTCCATAATAAGTACCGGTAACTAGAGCTGTTGTTGCAGGAATCGCGGTTCCGCCGACAGCCGTACTGTACCAAACAACATTTGCCTCATTAACTTGAATATTGGCTACTGTTGGAGAATTTAAAGTACAGAAATTCTGTGTCGCATTATTAGTCGTCGGTATCGCAGTCGGATTCACCACTGTAACAGTCACCTGTAAACGTGTTGTACTCTCACAATTAGTTATAGGATCTATAATATTTCCATAATAAACTCCAGTTGATAATGGCGTCGCAGATGCAATTGCTGTTCCGCCAGTAGCACTGGTATACCAAACCACATTTGACTCATTTACCTGAATACTAGCAAAAGTAGGCGTTGTAACAGAACAGAACGTTTGCGAAGCATTATTAGTAGTTGGATTTACAGTGGCGCCCACTGTTACAGCAACTAACAATCTTACACTACTTGTACAGCCAGTTGCCGGATCCAGAATAGCTCCATAATAATTCGCTGTAGTTAAAGCTGTTCCAGCCGGAATCGCTGTTCCACCTGTTGCTGTAGTAAACCAAACTACATTACTTTCATTTACCTGAATGTTACCAACTGTTGGATTAGTTCCAGAGCAAAATACCTGAGCCGCAGAAGTTGTTGTCGGAGTTGCAGGGTCTGTAACGCTTACTGCAACCGCCAGCCTTACGGAGCTTTCGCAGCCTGTCGCAGTATCAACCAAAGCTGCGTAATAAGTGCCGCTTGTCAAGGCTGTCGTGGCCGAAATCGCTGTGCCGCCTGTAGCTGTGCTGTACCAAACCACGTTGGTCTCATTCGTTTGGATGCTCGCAAATGTTGGCGCATTTACAAGACAGAAATCCTGCGTCGTGTCGGTTGTGGTCGGAGTCGCTGGGTCAGTCACGGTTACTGTAATCAATAATCGTACTGAGCTCTCGCAGCCTGTTCCCGCATCAGCCAAAGCTGCGTAATAAGTGCCGCTCGTCAAGGCTGTTGTGGCCGGAATGGCTGTGCCGCCTGTAGCCGCGC
The DNA here is from genome assembly GCF_004634245.1 of Flavobacterium foetidum. GTDB lineage: Bacteria > Bacteroidota > Bacteroidia > Flavobacteriales > Flavobacteriaceae > Flavobacterium > Flavobacterium foetidum. The sequence continues at coordinate 414,519 of NZ_SJTF01000001.1, read as the reverse complement.
TGTACCAAACCACGTTGGTCTCGTTCGTTTGGATGCTCGCAAATGTCGGTGCATCTTCTTGACAGAAATCCTGTGTCGCATCGGTTGTGGTCGGAGTTGCAGGGTCTGTAACGCTTACTGCAACTGCCAGCCTTACGGAGCTTTCGCATCCTGTCATTGCATCTAATAATGATGCATAATAAGTACCGCTTGTCAAGGCTGTTGTCGCTGGAATCGCTGTTCCGCCCGTAGTCGTGCTGTACCAAACCACGTTGGTCTCATTCGTTTGGATACTCGCAAATGTTGGTGCATCTTCTTGACAGAAATCCTGTGTTGTATCTGTTGTTGTGGGAGCTACAGGGTCTGTAACGCTTACTGCAACTGCCAGCCTTACGGAGCTTTCGCAGCCTGTCACTGCATCTAATAATGATGCGTAATAAGTCCCGCTTGTTAGAGCTGTTGTGGCCGGAATTGCTGTGCCGCCTGTAGCTGTGCTGTACCAAACCACGTTGGCCTCGTTGGTCTGGATGCTCGCAAATGTTGGAGCATTTACTAGACAGAAATCCTGCGTCGTGTCGGTTGTAGTCGGAGTCGCTGGGTCAGTCACGGTTACTGTAACCAATAATCTAACTGAGCTCTCGCAGCCTGTTCCCGCATCAGTCAAAGCTGCGTAATAAGTGCCGCTTGTCAAGGCCGTTGTGGCCGGAATCGCTGTGCCGCCTGTAGCCGCGCTGTACCAAACCACGTTGGTCTCGTTCGTTTGGATGCTCGCAAATGTCGGTGCATCTTCTTGACAGAAATCCTGTGTCGCATCGGTTGTGGTCGGAGTTGCAGGGTCTGTAACGCTTACTGCAACTGCCAGCCTTACGGAGCTTTCGCATCCTGTCATTGCATCTAATAATGATGCATAATAAGTACCGCTTGTCAAGGCTGTTGTCGCTGGAATCGCTGTTCCGCCCGTAGTCGTGCTGTACCAAACCACGTTGGTCTCATTCGTTTGGATACTCGCAAATGTTGGTGCATCTTCTTGACAGAAATCCTGCGTCGTATCTGTTGTTGTCGGAGCTGCAGGGTCTGTCACGGTTACTGTAACCAATAATCGCACTGAGCTCTCGCAGCCTGTTCCCGCATCAGCCAAAGCTGCGTAATAAGTGCCGCTTGTCAAGGCTGTTGTGGCCGGAATCGCTGTGCCGCCTGTAACTGTGCTGTACCAAACCACGTTGGCCTCGTTGGTCTGGATGCTCGCAAATGTCGGTGTATTTACAAGACAGAAATCCTGCGTCGTGTCGGTTGTGGTCGGAGTCGCTGGGTCAGTCACGGTTACTGTAACCAATAATCGCACTGAGCTCTCGCAGCCTGTTCCCGCATCAGCCAAAGCTGCGTAATAAGTGCCGCTTGTCAAGGCTGTTGTGGCCGGAATCGCTGTGCCGCCTGTAGCCGCGCTGTACCAAACCACGTTGGTCTCGTTCGTTTGGATGCTCGCAAATGTCGGTGCATCTTCTTGACAGAAATCCTGTGTAGTATCGGTTGTGGTCGGAGTTGCAGGATCTGTGACGCTTACTGCAACTGCCAGCCTTACGGAGCTTTCGCATCCTGTCGCGGCATCAGCTAAAGCTGCATAATAAGTACCGCTTGTCAAGGCTGTCGTAGCAGGAATCGCTGTTCCGCCCGTAGCCGTGCTGTACCAAACCACGTTGGCCTCATTCGTTTGGATGCTCGCAAATGTTGGTGCATCTTCTTGACAGAAATCCTGTGTCGTATCTGTTGTTGTCGGAGTTGCAGGGTCTGTCACGGTTACTGTAACCAATAATCGCACTGAGCTCTCGCAGCCTGTTCCCGCATCAGCCAAAGCTGCATAATAAGTGCCGCTTGTCAAGGCTGTTGTGGCCGGAATCGCTGTGCCGCCTGTAGCTGTGCTGTACCAAACCACATTGGTCTCGTTGGTCTGAATGCTCGCAAATGTTGGCGTATTTACAAGACAGAAATCCTGCGTCGCATCGGTTGTGGTCGGAGTCGCTGGGTCAGTCACGGTTACTGTAACCAATAATCGTACTGAGCTCTCGCAGCCTGTTCCCGCATCAGCCAAAGCTGCGTAATAAGTGCCGCTCGTCAAGGCCGTTGTGGCTGGAATGGCTGTGCCGCCAGTAGCCGCGCTGTACCAAACCACGTTGGTCTCGTTAGTTTGGATGCTCGCAAATGTCGGTGCATCTTCTTGACAGAAATCCTGTGTCGTATCGGTTGTGGTCGGAGTCGCCGGGTCATTGATCAGTACAGCTGCGCTCTGTAGTGTCCCTGCAGCGTTTTCGCAAGTTGTATCACTTGAAACTGCAACATAATAGGTAATAGGACTCATAGCACCAGTTAATCCTGTTGCGGTTAAAACACCACTAGCACTAATTGCATAGGTAACACCGCCTATTACTGCGCCATTTATAATTGGCTGTGTCTTATTTGCATCAAGAAACCATGTAAACACTGGAGCTGTAAGCAAAGTAGCAGTCGGCGTTAAAACTGCTGGCTGGTCATGACAAATTGAAATATCATTAACCGAAAGATCGTTTTGATCTGATGGTCTTAAAATTGTAAATGTAATCTGTGTTCTATCTGCAGCTACAGTTTCACAAAATTCGGCAGAGCTTACCCCTACGTAATAAGTATATGTTCCAGGCGTTAATCCATTTACAATCAATTGACTGGTATTTTGACCCGCAATCAATTGACTGGTCGTTCCGTCAAAACTGTACCAATAATAAACTGGATTTGTTAATGTCGGCGTTCCTGTTAATCCCGTAGCCAAAGTAACTGTTCCTGTTGGAGAACAAATGGTTGTATCTGATCCTCCGTTCAAAGTAATAGCCGCTAATGCATTTGTTGGACTTGATGCTTTCACTTCAATCGTGACTTCACCTCTAGCAAAAGTTTCGCAACCGTAACGTACTGGCTGTACATAATATTTATAAATACCTGCAGTTTGAGTAAGTGGAACTGTATAGGTTAATCCGGTCGCAACGGCAGTTCCTCCTGTCGGCGCATCATACCAAATATAGGTAGAGCAAGCTTCTTCGGGTATTTGCAAGGTAACAGCTGTTCCCGGACAGACTGTAACCTTATTATTCGGATCTGCTCCTATTACTGTGGTATTTGCTGAGCGTTCAACTGTATGAACTCGTAGTACATCAAATACACTCGCGATTCCTCCTAAACGAATTCTCACTTTATCATATGAATCGTTTGGTGAAGATACCAAAGCTACAGCTAAAGAATTTCCTGCTAGTAGCTTCAAAGTCAATAAAGAACTGCTGTTGTCAATCGGAGCGCCGACAGCAACATCTCCTAAATAACGTTGTATAGTAAATCCAGTAAGCAAATTCAAATTCAAAAGAGCTGCTGGACGCGAAATAACAATTCTTAAGGTATCACTAACAACAGATGGTGTTTTAAATTTCACTGTTAAATCAGCTGCTGCTGCAACACCCACACCACCATACATTGTGGCAAAAGTTGAGATGTCGTTGTCTGCAATATTCCAAGAATCACTTACACCGACAGTACCTGTTACGGCTCCTATCGGAAGACCTAAATCCGTTGCACCATAAAATATATCCTGAATATCTCCAGGTGTACATGCCACAGTTGGAACTGATCTGTTGTAATGCGCATCAAATACTTTTGTGTTTTGAGCTACACTTACCAATGAAGCAGACTGAATACGGATTCCATCATAATCTTGAGGTCCTGCTGCATTGGAAGGCACAAAAGTAAATTCATAAGTATTGTCTCCAGATATTAAATTTAATAAAGAGCCAGACACTGGTTGCATTGTTCCTATAGGAGTTCCTCCTAAGGTTCCAACGACTGATAAATTTTGTCCTACCGCCAATAAGCTGTATTCTGAACCAAATTTAACTGTTACTGGAGTACCTTTTGCAATTGGAGCCGACCAAGTCAAATCTTGCCAAGTTGTTCCAACTCCCAATAATCCGAGACCTGTTGTAATAGTAGAATATGTTTGTGGATTTCCGTCAACAGCATTTGCTCCATCGGTAACCACTCCCGTAACAATTGAACCAGATGTCTGAGCAGTCGCATAAACTCGCTCGCTCAAAGACTGACAACTGCTTAAATCAATTACATTAATAACCTTTGTAGCTGTAGTAGAACAAATTCCGTCATTTGCTACAGCAGTATAAGTATAAACTCCTGGCGTATTAAGAACTCCTGTTGTAAATACTGGACCAGGAATCTGATTTCCTTGAGGATCGAACCAAGTGATGTTTGCGGTAGAAACTGCCTGCAATGTTACATTAGACCCTACATTTACAGACTCCGAAGGATTTGTAACTACCAAACTTGGCAATGCATTAATTGTAACAGTAACTGATTGACGTGCTGATGGGCAAGTCACCCCATTTTGCTGCGCTTCAATTGAATATACTCCGCCTGTAGTTATATTTGCAGCTGCATCAGCAGTAATAACTGCATTTGATGAATCATAAAAAGTATAAGTAGTATTGCCGCTTGAGTCGAAATTAGTAATGGCATTTCTCAGATTAGCACTTCCACAACCTGATAATGTTGCAGTTGTATTTAAAACAGTAGTCGACGGAAAGTTAACTGTCACTGGAAGCAATGTTCCGTTTACATTTTCACAAGTACCTCCATTTAAAACCGATACATAATAGGTAAAAGGTGTCGAAGCTGCGCTTAAACCTGTTATAGTCAAAGCTCCTGTTGTAGCATCTTTGTTAAATGAAACTCCAGTCTGAGCTGCAACGGTACTTCCTGTTACTATTTGCTGTGTTTTGTTTTGATCTGTATAATACCTAAATTCTGCACCTGCAATGGTCGAAGTTGGTGCCAAAACTGCTGTGCCAGCACAAGAAGCTTCTACAGGTGTTGTTATTACTACGTCTGCTGCTGTCGGAATTGGAAGTACAGTAACTGTAACTGCTTGACGTAAGCTATTGTCACAACCTCCACGAGACGCTTGTAAGTAAAAAGTGGTCGAAGAAGTCAATGGAGCCGTTGGGCTTACCGCAACAACTGCTCCTCCTACTGGTGCATTATACCATGTATAGGTCTCAGATCCTGTTGCTGTTAAACTAGCCGACTGTCCTGCACAAATTGGAGTTGAAGCCCCATTAATAACCGCATTTGGATATCTGTAAGCCGCCTGATAAATATATAAATTACTTAAAACAGTAGCCACTCCTCCTAATCGCACTTCTACACGATCAAATGGCGCTGCTGTTGTAAAGCTTACTTTAAATTTATTTCCTGACAATAATTGAATGTTCAATAAATTACTATTTACCGAAATTCTGTCATTATTATATGTTGCTCCATTATAGGTCGCCAAAGTAATATTAGACAAAACACTTAAGTCAAGAACACCTCCTGGCACTTCAAGATCAACATCAATAATATCTCCGGCCAGACCTGGATTAGCAAATATCAATTCCTGCTGGATATAACCTCCAACAGCTATAGGGACAGTAAGCTGCGCATAAGTATTAATGTCTCCGTCTACAGAACCGTTTGCATTTGATACAGTACATCCAACACATAATGAAATTGGCAATGTAGGATTAGATGTAACCTGAGTTCCTGCCTGCAGACAAGTACTAGCATTGGCGATAACAATCACATTTACGACTCCTCTAGTTTGATTCGCACAGTCTGTCGTTATATTAGACGCCTCAACATAATAACTTTGATTAGCTGTTAATGCTGGAGTTGTGTATGTCGTTGTGTTAACTGCAAGAGGTGCTCCACCAGTAGCAGTGGTATACCAATTGTATCGTACTCCAGCAACAGGATTGGCTACTGCTAATGTAACTGTTTGTCCAGACTGAATAATAACATCTGAAGCCGCAAACGTTGGAACAGCAGGAATTGGGCTAATGGTTAAGTTTACCGAAGTACGTGTCGGTGTGGCACAATCTCCAATAACAGCTTCTACATAATAATTTGTATTTGCTGTTAATGTCGGAGTAGTAAAAGATGTACCAGTCGCCACTAGAGTTCCTCCCGTTGCTGCATCATACCAGTTATAAATAGTTCCTGCAACTGGTGCGTCAACTGTTAAAGTTGTGCTTTGCCCGCTACAAATTGTTGTTGGAGATACCGAAACTGTAGGAAGAACAGGATTCACAATTGAAACCTGAACAGGATTTCTTTCACTATTAACGCAACCATTTCTTGTTAACTCAATATAATATGTGGTTGCTGTTGTTAGAGCTGGAGTTGTGTAGGCTGCAGTAGTTGCAAGAGGCGAACCGCCCGTTGCGGCACTATACCACGCCACTGTTTCGCCTACTGCTGTCGCCGCAGTCAAAGTGGTAGTTTGTCCACTGCAAATAGTTGTATTTCCAGTAACTGCTGGAACCTTATATCTATAGCTAGCCTGATAAATATCTACGCTGGTTAAAACTGTTGCCAATCCTCCAAGTCTAACTTCAACTCGATCAAAATTAGCTCCTGCAACTACACTCGCTCTAAAACGATTTCCTGACAATAATTGCAAAGTAATCAAAGGATTCGTAGCAGCGACTCTATCATTGTTGTATGTCGCGCCATTATAAGTAGCTAAACTCACTGCTCCCAATAAAGTAAGATCTGCAAGTCCGCCCGGAAGTTCGAGTTCAACATCTACAATATCTCCCACTTTACCAGGATTATTAAATTGAAGGGTCTGCTGGATATAACCGTTTATTAATCCAACGGGAACGGTTAATCGTGCCGCTGTTGCTAAATTTCCATCAACAGAATTGTTTGGATTTGTAGAAGCACATAATAAACAAAGTCCGTTTAATGCTGTTTGTTGGCTGTTAGCCTGTAAACAACCACCCAGCGGAGAAGCAATTACCGTTACCGTTACCGGCACTCGGGCTGCGCTTACACATCCTCCAGAGGCACTTTGTGTTTCAGCATAATAAGTTTTTGTCGCAGTTAAAATCGGCGTCGTAAACGTTGGAGAATTTGTAGCCAAAGCTGTTCCTCCTGTAGCTGTATCGTACCAGTTTACAGTTACACCCGGCTCAGAAGTTGTGGCAGTCAATGTTGCATTCTGACCGGACTGAATTGTAACGCTTTGAGTTAAAATAGAGGGTGCTCCTGGAATTGGATTTGAGGTTACGTTTACCTGAGTCCTCGTTGCACTCACGCATGCTCCAATGGATGCGCCTACATAAAAAGTTGTAGTACCAAGCGGAACTGTTGGCGAATAAGTATTTCCAGAAGCCAAGGCCGTACCGCCACTCGCTGTAGAATACCAGCTGTATGTAGTACCAGGTATCGGATTTATTAACGATAAAGTAGTCTGTTGTGTAGGTCCAGATGAACAAATAGCGGTTCCTGCATTACTTACTGCTGGCGCCACCGGATTTGAAACATTCATCACAACCGGAAGTCGTTCATTACTTTCACAACCTGCAGCTCTTGTTACTCCTATATAATAAGTAGTATTTGCTGTTAAGACTGGCGTAGTATAGGTGTTTCCTGTTGCAAGAGCAGTCGTAGACGACGCAGAACTGTACCACGCCAATGAAGTACCCGCGGCAGGTGTTGCTGTCAGCGTCGCTTGATTGCCAGAACATACAGTTTGAGTTAAACCGCCTGTAACGGTCGGTTTTGCAAACTCTAAGCGCACATCATAAATTCTTAGCTCAGTAAGTGCTGTTACTGCACCTCCTAATGAAAACTGAATTTCATTTGCGGGACCAGGAAGCGTGAGCCTCAAAACTCCTACCGTGTTTCCTGGAAGCAAGGATAAATTTAGCAGCGGACTATTTACTGCCAAACTTGAACCTACATTGGTTCCATTGAGTTTTGCCTGTACACTCGCTGTCGACAATAAAGACAAACTCAACAAACCAGAACCGCTACCAATATAGGCCACAATTTCGTCACCAGCTTGGGCTGTCTGCCCAAACCGCATTGTTTCTTGTACTGTACAGAGCACACCTACTAGTGTATTCATTGCAGTATAGGTTGTTAAGGCGGGGTCATTGTCATACGCCGCTGCTGGACTCGTTAACGTAGCTCCAACGCATGCCAAACCCGTAATGTCATTTGTGTTTGACACTGGTCGACAAAAGGTCTGAGCAAAATTTTTATTACATATAAGCAATAAAAATAAAAGTCCCAATAATCTCTTGTGAATACTGAGATCATAAATAGTAAATTTTTTTTTCATAATTTGGAAGATTAGAAAATGGACAATAAAACACCTCTTGCAATAAGCACGAATGCTTACACAATTAAACAATCAGTTAAAAATCAAATAGTTAAATAATAATTCTAAATCTTAGTTCGTCAAGATTTTAAGCAACAATTTTTTAAAATTCATACTATATCTGATAGGCCAAACCAAATCAGATAAACGCAATGCTTTCGGCAAAGCTGTTCTAATTTTAGGAAAAAGATTCTAATCTTCTTTCCTGAGGAGTGATTTGCTGCAGGTTTAAATTTTCTAAATGAAAATTATAATTTAAGTAGAGTTTTGGGGAAACTCAAAATATATAATTTGATTCTTTACAAATGACGCGAGTTGATTAGTCTTGCCACACATTCTTCTTTTGAAATAAATTCTAAAGATTGAACCTCATCATTTTACTAGGAATAAAAAATCCCTTCGCATGTAGTTATGAAAAGCAGCGACAGGGGTATGAATAAAATAGATTTCTAAAATCTAAAATTGAAGATAATAGTTTGGATTTCGAAATAGAACGTAATCTACGGTTTAGATTAGTTGCATCCAAAGAAATAAAAAATAAAGCTAAAGTAAAAAGAACAGCTAATAATGTATACTTGATAAAGAAAGTAGTTGTCAATTCCATACACAGGCCAATTAGTTATGATTTAAATTTTAAACTTTACTCTTTTAAACAAAAACACACAACTGAATTAGTGATATAAAAATGCAATTTGGTTGTTTTTGAAAAAGTACAAAAGAAAGTTTGTTTAACTTTTGTATTCTAAAATTAACAAAAAACATGTTATAAAACAACACTAAAATTCCTATAATTTCAAATTTAACAAATCACAACTGCTTGGTTTTCCTTGGAATTATCAGAAAAACCAGTAGGTTTTAACACAATCGAATATCTAAATTTTCGTTAAACAAAATTTCAATATTTTATGTTAAATATAAAAAAACGATGTAAAAACTTACTTTTGTAATAAAAAAATCATAAAAACTATCCGTGATTTGTACCTTGAATAGATTCGAATCAAAGGAAGCTAGATAAAAATAAAGATTTTACACTATTCAGAAAAAACAAGTAGAAATACGCATTCGATTTTCTGAATAACGATAAACAAACGTTAAAAAACATAAAAAAAGACAAACAATTGATTTATAACCGTTTGTCTTTAAAAATTATATTTAAGGAACTTTAAGACTCAATAATTGTATTAATCTGCACAAAAAGTTGACCATCGCTTAAAAATGCTCCTTGTTTTATCAATTCAAAGATAGAAGCATTTCGTTCTTCTGTGAACACTTTTTTACCTGTTTTCATTTCAATATTATCTGTAAACATATTATCGCTTAACCACTGAAGACCTTCTTTAGTCAAAAAGTCTATATCAGCATCTAATGACTTCAAAACGATTGACTGTATATAAGTATCGAAGCATTGAAACAAAAATATATGGTTTTTAGAAAAATGTTCTAGATATTCTGCTCTTGACAAAACCCCTTCCCAAATTAGATCAGAAAAAATATCCAATTCCTGCTCTGCAACTTCTGGCTTATTAACTTTCAACTCATCCCATTCTGCCTTATCAATGGCCTGCGTTGCCAAAAAACTAGCAAATTCTGCATGCAGTTCATCAAACTGCTCCTTTGTTAATCTTGCGTATTTCATTTCATAAAGATTAAATTCGACTTAAATAATTTCAAAAAAAAATCCCGATAAAAATCGGGATTTAATTATAGATGTTAGAAATATTACTTTTCAGCAACGATTTCATAAGGTAATTCAACGATAACATCTCTGTGCAAACGAACTGTAGCATTGTATTTACCAATACGTTTTACAACACCGCTAGTGATGAATTTTCTATCGATTGCATTTCCAGATTTCTCTAAAGCTTCAGCGATATCAATATTAGTGATAGAACCAAAAAGTTTCTCTCCACCAGCTTTTGCAGTAAGTTTAATTTCAAGTGCTTTTAAAGTTTCAGCTAATGCTTTAGCATCAGCAACAATTTTAGCTTCTTTGTGTGCTCTTTGTTTTAGGTTTTCAGCCAAAACTTTTTTAGCAGAAGGAGTTGCCAAAGTAGCAAAACCTTGAGGAATTAAAAAGTTACGTCCGTAACCTGGTTTTACAGATACTACATCATCTTTAAATCCTAAGTTCTGTACGTCTTGTTTTAAAATAAGTTCCATGTTGTTGTCCTTAATTTTAGAAGTTAGGTTCTGCATAACAGAAACCAGCGACTAGAGTTTTTAATTATTTTAATAAATCGGCCACGTATGGCAATAAAGCTAAGTGACGAGCTCTTTTTACAGCTACAGAAACTTTTCTTTGGTATTTTAGTGAAGTTCCAGTTAAACGACGAGGAAGAATTTTTCCTTGCTCGTTAACGAATTTCAACAAGAAATCAGCATCTTTATAATCGATATATTTGATTCCTGATTTTTTGAAACGGCAATACTTTTTAGTTTTGTTAGTTTCAATGTTTAAAGGCGTTAAATATCTGATATCTCCGTCTTTTTTTCCTTTTGCAGATTGTTCGATTGTAGACATAATAATTACGCTTTAGTAGATTTTAATTTTGCTCTTCTTCTTTCAGCCCATGAGATAGCATGTTTGTCTAAACTTACAGTTAAGAAACGCATAACTCTTTCGTCACGTCTAAATTCAGTTTCAAAAGCTAAAAGAACTTCTCCAGCAACTTTGAATTCGAATAAGTGATAAAAACCACTTTTTTTGTTTTGGATTTCGTAAGCCATTTTTTTAAGACCCCAATCCTCTTTCGATACGATTTCAGCTCCTCTACTAGTAAGAAATTCTTCAAATTTCGTTACTGTTTCCTTTACCTGAACTTCAGATAAAACGGGATTTAAGATGAAAACAGTTTCATAATGATTCATAATAAAAACTTTATTTGTTAAAATTGGGTGCAAAAGTAAGCATTAATTTTAAATATGCAACAGAATTTTACTTTTATTCGGTGTAAAGTAAAAAATATGCGTTCATTTTAGTTTTTTCTATAAAAAAATAATACATTTACTATTGCTATCCTGAATTTATTCAAATTAAAATGTTATGAAACTAAACTGTGTTGTTGTTGATGATAGTTCTATACAAAGGACAATTATTGCAAAATTAGTTAATAATCACCCAGGTCTGCACTTAGTTGGTGACTTTTCTAATGCAATAGAAGCAAAAAACTGTATCTCTTTGAATAATATTGACTTAATATTCCTAGATATCGAAATGCCAGTGATAAATGGTTTTGATTTCCTTGACGGGCTAAAATCAAAACCACAAATTATATTTATTACCTCCAAAGCAGAATATGCTTTAAAAGCCTTTGATTATGATGCTACCGATTATTTACAGAAACCAATTGCGGTAGATCGTTTTAATGCTTCGGTAAAAAGGGCAATAGATATGCATCTTCTCAAAAAAGATGTCAAAGAAGAAGAAGGCGAACATATTTTCATTAAAAGCAATCTTAAAAAGCTGAAAATATTCACTTCTAAAATCAAATGGATCGAGGCATTTGGAGACTATGTAAGAGTCGTGACGGAAGACGACAGCAATCTTGTATTGTCTACTATGAAATCTTTTGAAAACGACCTTTCGAAAGAAAAATTCATTCGTGTTCACAAATCTTACATCATCAATATTGATAAAGTCGAAAGATTTAACAGCAAATTTGCCGAAATCGGAATTACGAAAATACCGCTCAGCCGAAATAAAAAAGAAGACTTGGTAAAAGCGCTTTCGACTTCAAATTAATAAAAATCTACATTTACAGCAGTTCGAATTGCTCTATACGGCGGAACAGATTCAAAACTATTCAACATTTTCTGAATAGTTTTTTTTGTATTCCCCAAATGCAAGTTGTGCGGAATTTTTATCAATATGGTACGAATATATTCATTGCGTATTCTGCTTACTGCAGGCTCTTCAGGACCAAGCACAGGCATGCCTAAATTTTGGCTCAAGACTTGATAAAGCCACATGGAGCCTTCTTTTAATTTATCAAAATCACGATGTTTTAAAGTCAGTTTTATGATTCTGAAATAAGGCGGGTATTTATAAATCTGCCTGTCGTACAGCTGCTCTTTATACATAGCAGCATAATTATGATTCGTTACCTGCTGTATTGTATTATGATTCGGATTGTATGTCTGAATAACAACTTTGCCTTGCTTTTCTGCTCTTCCTGCTCTTCCTGCAACTTGTGTCATCATTTGGTAACTTCTTTCAAAAGCTCGAAAATCAGGATGATGCAGCATATTATCGGCATTCATTATTCCGACCAAGCTTACGTTATCAAAATCAAGACCTTTGGCAAGCATTTGCGTACCGACCAAAATGTCGACTTCCCTGTTTTTAAATGTATCGATGATTTTTTCAAAACCAAACTTGCCCCTCGTTGTATCTTGATCCATCCTGGCGGTTTTGGCATTTGGAAAAAGCGCTGACAGCTCCTGCTCTATCTGCTCTGTTCCAAAGCCTTTTGTGGTCAAATCGATACTCGAACAATTATGGCAATTTGTTGGTTTAGCAATTGCGTAACCACAGTAGTGGCATCGCAGCTGATTTTTATGCTTATGAAACGTAAGGCTTACATCGCACTGTTGGCAATGAGGTACGTGACCGCAAGTAATGCACTCTATGATAGGCGAATATCCTCTTCTATTCTGAAACAAAATAACCTGCTCACCTAAAGATAATGCTTCTGCAATTTCTTCTATTAAAAGATCACTGAAATGGCCTGTCATTCTTTTTCTAAAATGCTTATCCTTCAAATCAACTAACACTATTTCGGGCATCCTGACATTATTATAACGTTCAGTAAGCGAAACAAGCCCATACTTGCCAGCCTGAGTATTATAAAATGTTTCAATGCTTGGTGTTGCTGAACCTAAGAGAACTTTGGCTTTGTGAAAATTTGCCAGAACAACTGCTGCATCTCTCGCATGGTAGCGAGGCGCTGGATCTGTCTGTTTGAAAGTCTGCTCGTGTTCTTCATCTACAATTAATAATCCTAAATTGGCGAAAGGCAAAAACAAAGCAGATCTTGCCCCAATCACAATTTGTGCCTTTTCAGAATTCTCAAGCGTTTGCCTCCAAACCTCCACTCTTTCATTATTAGTATATTTAGAATGAAAAACAGCCACTTTGTTTCCAAAATGAAGTCTTAATCTTGAGACCAGCTGTGTAGTAAGCGCAATTTCGGGAAGCAGATACAACACTTGCTTTCCCGACTGCAGATATTCTTCAATTAATTTGATATAAATCTCGGTCTTTCCGCTCGAAGTTACACCGTGAAGAAGGCATACATCTTTTTCAAAAAAGCTATTTTTGACTGCGTTAAACGCATTTTCTTGTGCTATACTCAGTACAAGCTCCTTATCTGTTCTTTCTCCCTTAAAAGAAACGCGATCGTGTTGTAGAAAATACTCCTCAAAAATCTCTTTTTCGATCAAGGCTTTTACAATCGATGTTGATGTATTTGAAATTTCGATAAGCTTTTTTACTGTAATCGGCTTCTTCTCTGAAGCTTGCAATTGAAAAAAAGCCAACACAATCTCCTTTTGCTTGTTGGCATTTTTTAAAGCTTCCAGTAGCTGATTCAACCCTTCGTCTGTTTCATATTTTGAATGCAGTTTTACGTAACGAACCAGCTTTGGCTTGTAGTTTTCCTTAATCTCTTCTTCCAAAAAAACGATATCCTTTGAAATCATCTTTTGAAGAATCGGAATAACATTTTTTTTATTTAAAATCGAAATAATATCCTGTACTTTTAAAGAACTTTGGTGCTGCAGAGCCTCATAAATCAAAAACTCATCATCGGAAAGCTCTGAGTCATTTACAACTATCCCAGCTTTATGCGACACGATAGTCTCGCTTTCAAGCAATAAACCGGTCGGAAAAGCACCACGATAAACATCTCCGATACCGCACATATAATAATCTGCAATCCATAGCCAATGTTTGATCTGTATCTCAGTAGCAATTGGTTTTTCGTCTATAATCTGGTGAATTTCTTTCGCTTCATACAAAGTGGGCGCATTCTGATGAACACTCAAAACCAATGCTGTGTACATTTTGCTTTTTCCGAAAGGCACGACAACACGCATTCCTTTTTTTATAAAATGAAATTCGGCCTCAGAAACACGATATGTAAAGGTTTTAGCTAAGGAAAGAGGTAAAATAACTTCGATAAAAAACATGTAGAAATTTTATTGGATTTTGAATAACCGGTGATTATTCTGAAAGCATTTGTTCAACCTCATTTTTAAGAATGGGCAATTGCTTTATCACAATACCCCAGATTACAGCATCAGATACAGTATCGTATCCATGAATAATTCTATTTCTAACATCAACAATTTTGCGAGAATCGGTTATCTGAATTTTATCATCTATTTTTAGTATCCGACTCATAGCCTCACCAATAATCTCAATATTTCTTTCTACAGCTCGTTTCGTTCGCACATCTGCCTCATATTCCTGAAATTGTATTGACTCAGAAAGATAACTGTCAATTTCTTCTATGGAACCTAGAATATCAAACAACCATGTTTTAATATCATTATCCATAAATCAATTGTTTTTGCTTATTTAGGTTTTCTCTGAAATATGGATTTTTAATAGCTTTCTCTTCTAATAAATCAATTGGACGGTTCAAAATCTCTTCTAATGAAAATTTAAAATCGAAATAATTATCAGCATAATCCAAAACATCCAACGATTTAAAATCTACTAGTAAATCAACATCACTTTTATCATTAAAATCTTCTCGCAACACAGAACCAAAAGCATACAAAGCCTTTACTTTATGCACTTTACAAAGCTTAGAAATATCTATCATATGATTTTCTAAAAAGTTCATCTTTTAAATTTTAACGGAATCAAATATAAACAAAATTATTCTATTTGTTTTCTTTAGATTTTTGAGCCAAATATTGCTCAACCAATTTTTCAGTATGATTCAGCGAATTAATATCTTCCCAATCATCATGTCCTGGAATAACAAATTTTGGATTTTTAAATTTCTTCTGAACCTTTTTAATCGATTTCTGCCACTCTCTCACATCTGCATCGCCAAGATAGCCCAAATCCTCAGCATCGGCACTTTTTACAAAACAACCGCCATAAAGCACTTTTTCGTTATCAAACCAAACTACAACATTGTCAGGCGCATGACCTTTTCCTGGGTAAAAAACATTAAATTTATGCTGTCCGACCGTAAAAGTGGTATCGTTTGCAATAATAAAAGACGCTCTCGGTTCTTTGTTTTTTTCCAGAATATCATCTGTCAGTTTTATAGAATAGGTTTTGATTCCTCTTTTCTTATAAAACTCAAAACCTCCCGCACGATCATTATGCGAATGTGTGGCAAAAAGCATTACAACTTCTTTGTTATGTCTAGCTTTTATTGAATCTATCAAAGGCTGAAACTGTGTTTTATCCCACGGTGCATCGAAAAGGACAACTCCTTTGTCTGTAACAAGATACATTGCATTTGCAGAGATTTTGTCCCCTTTGTAATCATTAAAAGTCCTATAAACATAAAAGTCACCTGTAAGATGACTTATTTGCAATGGTGAGCTCTTAGATTGTCCAAGGCTGTTTAAAACTACCGCTAACAATAAAATTATCGAAGCTAATTTTCGCATGTATTTTTAAGTTAGTTTTTTACACGTGACCAGTACTGTGTTCTGCCCATAAGAGAAACACCTACATAACCGCGAAGTTTTAGTTTGTCTGGAGACTCTAATGTGATATAACATTTGTATTTTTTACCGCTTGTAGGGTCTAAAATAGTCCCTCCATTGTATTCTGAAACATCTTTTTTAAGACCGTTCATAATAACCATTCCTAAAATTGGTTTATTTTTATCTGCACCTTCACATTTTGTGCAAAGATCTTTTTTATGACTTTCGCGAAGAATATCTACTACTTTTCCATACACTTTTCCAGATTTTTCATAAATCTCTACAATTGACTTTGCTTCTCCGGTTTCATCATCAATAGTTTTCCACTTTCCGATAACACCTTGAGCCTGCACAGAAGACAAAGCGAATAAAAATACACCGATTGTTAACATCCAATTTTTCATATCATTTTTCTTTTTTTTGTTTTAATTTTCTGATAGAAGCATTCAGTTCGAACCCTAAAAGCAGAATCATACAGTTTATCCAAATATAAAACATTAGAATCAATAAAGTTCCAATTGAACCATAAAGTTCGTTATATTTTGAAAATTTTATAACCCAAATCCCAAAAAAGAATGAAGATATAACAATTAACACTGTTGTAAAAACAGAGCCAATACTAATAAAAGGCACTTTATTGTATTGTTTTGTTCCATAACGCAATAATATTGAAGTTGTTATCAAAATCATTAATATAACAAACAAATAACGCCCCAAAATAATAAGCGGAATTCTGTCGCTTAATACATCCTGAATAATCGTTTTTTGAATAAATACCTCAAAAACAACTATTGTTGCCACTGTAACAAACAAAATAACTGTCATTACAAGTGAAATAGCAAGTGCAACCAAATATTGCCTAAAAAAGCCTCTTTTATCAAAAACATGCTTAGACGATTCGAAACCACTTAAAATTCCGTTGATGCCATTAGCCATCAAAAAAATAGAAAGCAAAAATCCCGAAGACAATAAGCCCGAATGACTGTTGTTTAAGATATCGCTGATGATTTTGCTTATGGCATCAAAAGTATTAGGAGGCACGCTCTGCTGCACGAACTGTAGAAAATCTTCCTGAAAATTCTCTATTGGAATAAACGGAATTAAGTTCAGAATGAATAGTGCAAATGGAAACAATGCCATAAAAAAGCTAAAAGAAACTGCACTGGCATGATACGAAAATGCACCTTCAAGAATTCCTAAAGTATACATTTCAAGCAAATCATACAGCGAGAAACCTTCTAGCCATGGCAATTTTATTGTTTTTAAAAGTCGGGCGAGATTACGTATTATTGGCAGTTTCTCTATCCGAGCTTCTATCTCTTGCGACATATCTTTTTGATTTTAGATTGTTGAGTTTAAATTTTAGATTTACACCTAAGTCGACTTTATTTCAGAACCAAACTCATAACTTATAACTCAAAACTCTTAACTCCCCTAAAAAGCTTTCAAACTCAAATCCATATTATAAACAGAATGTGTTAAAGCTCCAGACGAAATATAATTAACACCGCACAAAGCATATTCACGGATTGTTTTTTCGTTGATGTTTCCCGAAGATTCTGTTTGGCATTTTGTACCAATCAAATTTACTGCAGTTTTAGTGTCTTCGTAATTAAAATTGTCAATCAAGATTCTATGAACACCATCGCTTAAAAGAATCTCTCTAATTTCATCTAGATTACGAGCTTCTACAATAATCTTTAAGTCTAGCTTATTTTCTTTTAAATATTCTTTTGTTTTGGCAATTGCACGAGTAATTCCTCCTGCAAAATCAATATGATTATCTTTTAGCATTACCATATCATAAAGAGCAAAACGGTGATTTTCTCCTCCGCCAATTTTTACTGCCCATTTTTCTGCTACTCTAAAATTCGGTGTTGTTTTTCGAGTGTCCAAAATTTTAGCTCCAGTTCCTTCTAAAAGCTGTGCATATTGATTCGTTTTAGTCGCAATTGCAGACATTCTCTGCATGGTATTCAAAACCACCCTTTCAGCTTTTAAAATAGATTGCGAACTTCCAGAAACTTCAAAAACGACTTGGCCATATTCTACATGCGTTCCGTCTTCTATATACGTTTTTACTTTTAGTTTTGGATCCACATATTCAAAAATCATTTTGGCAAGTTCAACGCCCGCGATTATTCCTTGGTCTTTTACCAATAATTTTGCCTGACCATGAGCCGTATCAGGAATACAAGCCAGTGAACTGTAATCTCCTCTGCCAACATCTTCTCTAATGGCATTGCTTATCAAAAGCTGCAACTCTGATTGAAACTGAACTTTACTTATCATTTTCTTATTTTTAATAATACGCTAAATTAGAATTTATTTTATGGAATTAAAAGTTTAGTTTTTGCGAAAAGTTTATTATTCGCTTTTGTAATACAGAAAACACCTCTTTTTTTTAACACATAGAAACAGAGTTGTACTTTGACTTTAAAAAGCGTTTCACTTGCAGAAATACACATAGCTTTAACTGCAATCTATGTGTTAAAATCTAGATTTTTTCTAAATTCTTTAGTTGCGCTAAATATAAAATCTATGTTTCTATGTGTTTAAAAAAAGATGCTTCAACAATTAAAACATTAAATATCTCTTTTTTAACCCTTAAGACAGTATGAAAAATAAAGTTACAATTCTTAACAAAACTTAACCTCTTAATAAGCGATCAATTAAATATCTTTGAGGTTTATTCAAACAAAAATCATGGGATTAATTAAAGATATTTACTCAGTTTCTTTTTACGAAAATTTCAGCAAGGCTGTCGCTGAAGTTTATCCAACATTCGAAAAACAAAAATTCATCGACGCCATTTTTGATGAGAATTTTGCGCAAAAAGAATGGAAAGAAAGAATGAAACATACTACTGTTGTTTTTCATCAGTTTATGCCACAAAATTTTCCAGAAGCCGTTGCTTTAATTGATAAAATCATAGATAATCTAAGAAAAAACAACTTTGCCGACAGTAATTTGGCTTTTATTTTCTTTGCTGATTATATCGAAATGTACGGTTTAGAAGATTTTGAAACTTCAAAAAAAGCCTTTGTTTCTGTTACCCAATTTATTAGTTGTGAATTTGCCGTTCGTCCTTTCATTTTAAAATACAAAGAACAAATGATTGATGAAATGATCAAATGGTCCTTGCATGAAAATCATCATGTGCGTCGTTTGGCTAGCGAAGGCTCACGTCCGAGATTACCGTGGGCAATGGCGATTCCGTTTTTGAAGAAAGATCCCTCTTCTATTCTTCCAATTTTAGAAAATCTAAAAAACGATCCTTCCGAATATGTTCGAAGAAGTGTTGCCAATAATTTAAATGATATTGCCAAAGATAATCCGCAGATTGTATTAGAAATCGCATCCAAATGGAAAGGACAAAGCAAAGAAACCGACGGAATTATCAAACATGGATGCCGAACTTTATTAAAACAAGGACATCCGGAAATCCTGAGTCATTATGGTTTAGAAAGCAGTAATATTGAACTTTCATCTTTCGAAATTAAAACACCGACTGTAAAAATTGGAGATTATCTTCAGTTCCAATTTCATTTAAATAATAAAAATGAAGAACCAAAAACGGTTCGTTTAGAATACGCTGTCCATTATAAAAAAGCAAAAGGACATCTGGCAAAAAAAGTCTTTAAAATCAGTGAGAAAATCTATCATCCGAATCAATTGATTAAGATTGAAAGAAATCAGTCTTTTAAATTGATTACGACTCGAGTTTTTTATACGGGAGTTCATCAACTGTCGATTATTATTAATGGAACGGAGAGTGAAGTTTTGGAGTTTGAATTGATTGATTAATGTAATGAGTTTTCACATTTTTGTTATTTCGACGAAGGAGACCCGAGCGATAGCGAACAGGCGAAGCAAATCTCCACAAGTAGCTCCGCAAAGTAAAGCGCCAATCTTTGTAGAATCCCGAGTGCGATTTCTCCTTCGTCGAAATGACAAACAAGACTATGTAAAAGAAGCGTTTGAATTATTCTACATTTTCCCTACTTTTATAGCTAACACAAAAAACAAGCTTTCTTAACCTAAATTAAGTTACAGATTTCTATCACAACTGTAATTTTGTTTTCAAATCAAATAATACCACATGTCAAATATCAGTTTAATTATCGAAGAACGTGCTGCCAATATTGGCAACTTTATGGTAGGTCGTTTATTGCCTTTCCGTGAAAAAAGAGCTGTCGGACCATTTGTATTTATCGACCATATGGGACCTGCGCATTTAAGTGACCATGAAAATATGGATGTCCCGCCGCATCCGCATATCGGACTTTCAACTTTGACATTTTTGTTTGAAGGAAGC
The DNA here is from genome assembly GCF_004634245.1 of Flavobacterium foetidum. Taxonomy (GTDB): domain Bacteria; phylum Bacteroidota; class Bacteroidia; order Flavobacteriales; family Flavobacteriaceae; genus Flavobacterium; species Flavobacterium foetidum. The sequence goes on along the minus strand of NZ_SJTF01000001.1, from coordinate 394,309 downwards.
ATTATGCACCGAGACAGTTTAGGAACCGAACTGGAAATAAAACCAGGCGCCGTAAACTGGATGACCGCCGGAAAAGGAATCGTTCATTCTGAAAGAACTCCTGAATATTTAAGACATTCAGACAAAATGCTTCACGGATTACAAATCTGGGTGGCACTTCCAAAAGAGTTAGAACAAATGGAACCTAATTTTACCCATGTTGAAGCAGACGATATTCCGGCTTGGGAAGAAGATAGCGTTTCGTACAAATTAATAGCTGGCGAAGCTTTTGGCAAAAAATCTCCAGTTCCAGTTTATAGTCCGTTGTATTTTATTGAAATCAAGAGTAAGGAAGCTAAGAAAATCAATATCGGACAACATTTATTTGGCGAAAGCGGTTTATACATTTTGGATGGAAGCATCAAAAATGGAGAGCATACATACGATCCACGACAAATTCTGATTACAACTGAAGCCTCTCTTTGTGAATTTGAAATTGCTGCAAATTCAACTGTATATCTTTTTGGTGGAGAGCCGTTTCCTGAAGAGCATTTTATCTTTTGGAACTTTGTTTCATCAGACAAAAACCTCATCGAAAAAGCTAAAAAAGACTGGACAGAACAGACTTTCCCAAAAGTTCCAGGCGAAACTGAATTTGTACCATTACCAGAACCAAGAATCAAATAATTATGGATACCGTTAAAGCAACAATCGATACCAGAAAATATCGTACAGAAATAACCTCTAAAACCGGTAATATTTTAATTTCGGACGAACCACAAGAAATGGGCGGAAAAAATTTAGGTTTTAGTCCTTTTGAACTTCTAGCGTCATCTCTTGCCTCTTGTACACTAATTACCTTGAGAATGTATATTGACCGTAAAGCTTGGGATGTACCTGAACTTTCTATCTGGGTAGATTTTGAAAAAAACGAAGAGCATACGGTTTCTTTATTTTCAACGAAAATCTTGATTACAGGAAATGTAGACGACACACAAAAACAACGCATTTTGAAAATCGCAAACAGTTGTCCTGTTCATAAAACACTTAAAAACACAATCGAAATAAAAACTTCTTTAGTATAAAAAATATGGAAATTCAACAAATTAACGATATAAAAAAAGGTCATTTTGAAGCAATAGAAGACGGAAAAGAAGCTGGAAAAATGACCTACACCTGGGCTGGAGATTCAAAATTTATCATTGACCACACCGAAGTAAGTCCTGAATTTAACGGAAAAGGCGTTGGTAAAAAACTGGTTTTGGCTGCTGTAGACTATGCTCGAAATAACAATCTGAAAATTATCCCACTTTGTCCTTTTGCTAAAAGCGTTTTTGATAAGGTTGAGGAAATTCGTGATGTACTTTTTTCTTAAAGGTGCTGAGATACTAAGATGCTAAGGTCCTAAGTTTTTTTTAACCGCAAGGAACGCGAAGAATTACGCAAAGTTCGCAAAGTTTTTTTTTAGATAAAGCTTTGCTAACTTTGCGTTTATACTAAGCTCAGTAAATAATAAAACCTTGCGCTCTTTACGGTAAAACTCACCACAGCAAAAAAATAACCGCAAGGCACACAAAGAATTACGCAAAGTTCGCAAAGTTTTTTCACACAGAGCTTTGCGAACTTTTGCGTTTATATTAAGCCTCACATATCAAAAAACCTTGCGCTCTTTGCGGTAAAAATTCAACTCAACGAAATTCGATTTTCAAATTTTCGCAGAAAATCGTATATTTGCGCGTAATTTAATCTTAGAGTATGACAAGAATAATTACACTTTTCTGCATTTTTATGGCGCAAATCGGCTTTTCTCAATCGGCTGCCAGTTATTTAGAAAAAATCAGAAATAATGAAGCGCTCTTAACCGCTTTCTTCCAACAAATGCCTAAAGGAGGCGATTTACACCATCATTTTTCTGGATCAGTTTATGCAGAACCGCTTTTAGAAAGAGCAATTGCAGAAGATTTTTATTTGAATCTGGAAACTATGGCAGTTTCTAAAACCAAACCTGCAAACGGAAACTGGGAAAACTTCTCTTCTCTTAAAAACAACGGAAAATTAGAATACTACGAACAACAGGTCATGCAGACTTGGTCGATTAAAGATTATAATGGTTCTGTACCTTCTGACGACCAGTTCTTTGATTCTTTCATAAAATTCGAACCTACGATTCAAGGTCATTTTGCAGAAGGAATGCTGGAATTAAAAAAACGTGCTATAGCTGAAAATGTCCTTTATATCGAAACACAATTATCAACGATTCCGTGTAACATGAATGTTTCGGATCTGACTGATTTCAATACAAAACTTCGCGAAGCTTCTGCTCAAAAAGATGAAAAAGCGGTTCTAAAACTTTTGGATGAATTGTATAAATCACTTCAGAAAAAAGACGCTAAAAAATATGCTGAAGATTTCAATACTAATTTCATAGCTAAACTTCACAAAGACCTCAAAATGGATGACGAAAACTTCACCATGCGTTACCAAAACTTTGTCCTTCGTTTTATGGAACCTGTAGATTTATTCAAAAACCTGGTTATTGCTTTTATTTCGTCAAGCGAAAGTAAATTGACAGCTGGTGTAAACATCGTTTCTCCGGAGCACGGTCAAACTTCTATGAAAGATTACTGGCTTCACATGGTGATGTTTAAATACTGTCATTCAAAATTTCCAGATGTAAAATATACCCTTCACGCAGGCGAATTGACTTTAGGTTTGGTTCAGCCGGAAGAATTGACTTGGCACATCAACGATGCCATTTATGTTGCAGGCGCTAACAGAATTGGTCATGGAGTGGATATCGCTTATGAAGCCAACTCGTATGATTTATTGAAATATATGGCTCAAAAAAACATTCCGATTGAAATTAATCTGGCAAGTAACGAATTCATTTTGAGAGTAAAAGAAAATAGACATCCATTTACGCTTTATAAAGAATTTAATGTGCCAATTGTAATCAGCACAGACGATGCGGGAATATTAAGAAGCAATATGACCGAGCAATATGTTTTATTAGCCAAAAGATATCCTGATGTGAATTACGAAACAATAAAAAAATACGTTTATAATAGCATCAATTACAGTTTTATTCAGGGCGAATCGGTTAAAAAACAATTGATTAAAGATTTAGACAATCGTTTTAAGACTTTTGAAGCGAAGTTTTCTAAAAACTAATCTGTGTGAGATTGCACGCAGATTTTAAACAGATTTAAGCTGATTAACGCAGATTCTTTTGTTCAAAATATTATAAAAATAAAATCTGCCGAATCTGCTAAATCTGCGAGAGTATAATTTCTCCCGCAGATCAAGCAGATCAAGCAGATAAAATTAATTTACCATGATTTTAGAAAGTGCATTTCTTTATGTAAAACCGGAATTAGCAAATCAATTTGAAGCTGATTTTGCAAAAGCAAGTCAATACATTTCATCAATCGATGGTTATTTAGGACATCGTTTGGAAAAATGCTTGGAAGTCGAAAATAAATATCTTTTATTAGTCGATTGGAATACTTTAGAAGATCACACAGTTGGTTTCAGAACTTCTGAAGCGTACTTAGAATGGAAGAAGATTTTACACCATTATTCGAACCTTTTCCAATTGTAGAACATTTTGAAACGGTTTTCGAGAATAAAAAATAGTTTTTTTAGCCACAGATTTAAAGAATTAAAAGGATTTTTTAATCCACTTAAAACAAATCTGTGGAAATCTTTTTAATCTGTGGCAAAAAATAAATTCGTGCTAATTAGTGCAATTAGTGGCAAAAACAAAACCAATGAACATCAAACTTATCGCAATAGGCAAAACAGATAACAAATCACTTCAAACTCTGATTGACGATTATACCAAACGTTTGTCGTTTTACATCAAATTTGAATTGGAAATCATTCCCGACATCAAAAATGCAAAGAACTTATCTGAAAGTCAGCAGAAAGAAAAAGAAGGTGAACTAATTTTATCCAAACTTTCGCCAACCGACCAATTAATTTTATTGGACGAAAACGGAAAAACATTCTCCAGTGTTGGTTTCTCAGAAGAATTACAAAAAAAGATGAATTCTGGCGTCAAAACACTAGTTTTCGTAATTGGCGGACCTTATGGTTTCTCTGAAACCGTTTATAAAAAAGCACAGGGAAAAGTTTCGCTTTCGCTGATGACGTTCTCACATCAAATGGTTCGATTGTTTTTTATCGAACAATTGTACCGCGGCTTTACGATTTTACGAAACGAACCTTATCATCATCAGTAGAAAAACAGTGTTCAGTCTCAGTTTTAAGTGTTCAGTTTTAAAAAATGTACTCTACTGGAAGTTTGTCGAGATTGCAAGTCACTTCTTTTTGCAATAAGATTTTATATTGGAGATATTCTTCATAACTCATATCCTTATCAAACAAAAACACTAAATCTGGCACTCTTTGAAATTTAATACTGTAAAAATGTTGTAATATTTCTGAGATTTTTATTTCCTTACCTGCCATAAAAACCTGTTGTTTTCTTCCTTTTTTAAAGTAAACCACAAAATTTCCTGGACCAGGTTTCTCCATTTTATAAAACACTTTCGTGAAAGGCAGAAAAGCTAAATTCTTTCCAATAGAATCTGCATAAGAATAATAGTTTTCAGATTCTTCATTCTGATGCATTTTCTCGTTTCGCTTTTTATCCTGCATTTTCATTACCTGCGGAATCACTAATTTCAAAGGAATGCGTTTGTCTACATTGAAAATCCAATTGGTAGAAATGATGGCGCTTTTTCGATTTAAATCAGCGATGGTATCTTTTCCTTCTTTTTTAAAAAAAATATAAATAGACGAATGATCTTGTATATCTTTTACAATCGAAATGTTTGATTTTGGCAACAAAACATCTTCTTTTTTCCCGCAGGAAAATAAAAGGCAAATTACAAGTAGAGAAAAGTATTTCATTTTAAAACTGTATTAATTTTTATCATATGAACACAATATTGGTTCATTTCTTTTAAAAAACATTTATCATATATAGGTAATTGGGAACTCAAAACGGTATCCATGCCACATTGCAGACAAACTGTCGTTTCGCCTATTTTTTCTTTATCCGTTCATTTATCTTTTGACATAAAAAACTTTTTCACAATGAAAACATCCACACAAATCTCGCCGTAAAATTTGTTCTTTATGTGAATAACTACCTTTATGTGATTTTTTTTTATAAAATCGACATCAAATTGATTTCTCCTTTTTCAGAATCAATATCATTTATGCTTTTTAAATTCGGGAATACAAAAACTTCCTGTTGCTCCGGAACTAAAGGTAAACACAACATTATCCTTATAAAACATTGTAGAACAATTATCTGAGTATTTTTTCTGGTCTTCTTTGTTAAGGTTTTTATCAAAAATCAAGTAGCTTAACACTCCCATTCCTTTATAACCATATTCAAGTCCTAAAGGATTTCCATTTGAGATTCCTATGCAATTTACATCATCCAGTTTGCTGTAAATTTCTTTAAAAGTATCATTATTCCAGTTCAATTTCTTTTTGACTTCCTCTAATGATGTTGTTTTAACATCGCTACGTTCAACTCCATCAGATTCTGTATAATCCTTAAAATCAACATCCCATTGTTGGAATAATGTTTCACCTTCACCTGGAACATTTGTTGGTTCGTAAACGGACAAATTAATATTATCCGAAGAATAATATCGTATACTAACTATGTAGCCTTTTGGAATTATTTTATCAAAATACTCTTTGAGTTCATTTATTTCCTTAGATTTCGCATTGTAATTTCTTCTTAAATCTGATGTATCTTTCTGATTGCAACTCAACAATGTTATTGTAATGAAAAAGAAATAGCTTATTTTTTTCATCCTTTTTAGATTGAAATAATAGAGTTCATTTTACCAGACAAAGTAACACATTCCACAGCTTCTTTCACGTCATGAACCCGAAGAATTTTTGCCCCTTTCATCAAAGCAATCGTATTCAGAAAAGTTGTTCCGTTTAAAGCTTCCTGAGGTGTTATACCTAGTGTTTTATAAATCATTGATTTTCTTGAAATACCAACTAAAACAGGCAAATTTAAAAGATTGAAAAGCTCCATTTTTTGCATGACTTCATAATTCTGATCGGTTGTTTTGGCAAAACCGAAACCCGGATCCAAAATCAAATCGTTGATTCCTAAAGTTCTTGCTTTTTGCACTTTTTCAGAAAAATAGAAAAGCATTTCTTTCACAATATCATCGTACTGCGTCAAACTTTGCATCGTCTGCGGATTTCCTCGCATGTGCATCATAATGTACGGAACGTTGTATTTGGCAATTACTTCAAACATTTTATCGTCCAATTCGCCTGCTGCAATATCATTTATAATCGCCGCACCGCTCTCTATACTCGCTTTGGCAACGGCTGCTCTAAAAGTATCAATGGATAATAATGCTTCCGGAAAATGCTTTAAAATCAATTCTATTGCAGGAACAATGCGGTCGATTTCTTCTTGTTCTGAAACAAATTCAGCACTTGGTTTGCTGGAATAAGCACCAATATCAATAAACGTCGCTCCTTCAGAAAGCATTTTATCAACTTGTGAAATAATCTCGTCTTCGTTTTTATATTTTCCTCCGTCAAAGAAAGAATTTGGCGTTACATTCAAAATCCCCATTACTTTTGGAATCGTTAAATCTATAAGCTCGCCTTTACAGTTAATAAACATTTGGTTTCAAGTTTTATTTGTTTAAAGTTTCAAGTTCATGCAGATTACGCAAGTTTGGGAACTTGACCCGAGGCTGAAAGCCGAACTGGCGAAGCAAACCTGAAACCTGAAACATTTTTTCAGTTTCAAGTTCTCAGTGTTAACAATTTGTTTAGAAAAAACTTGAAACAAAGCAAACCTGAAACTTGAAACTCTTAAAAAATTATCCTTATTTTTGAAGAAATTTTAGCAAATATACAGCATATAAATGAAGAATACTTCCGAAGAGTTTGATAATGTTATCACGGTTTGCCGTACGTTGTTTATCAATAAAATGAAAGATTACGGTAGTGCTTGGAGAATTTTGAGACTACCATCGCTTACTGATCAGATTTTCATAAAAGCGCAAAGAATAAGAAGTTTACAGGAAAATGAAGTCCGTAAAGTGGATGAAGATGAAAAAGGAGAATTCATTGGAATCATCAATTATTCTATTATGGCTCTGATTCAGTTAGAATTAGGCGTCGTGGACCAGCCGGATTTGGACGTTGAAAAAGCAACTGAATTGTACGATGCTAAAGTAAAATTGACCAAAGATTTGATGGAAGCCAAAAATCACGATTACGGAGAAGCGTGGCGCGATATGCGTGTAAGCTCATTAACTGATTTGATTTTGCAGAAATTGCTTCGTGTCAAACAAATCGAAGACAACAAAGGAAAAACAATAGTTTCTGAAGGAATTGATGCCAATTATCAGGATATGATTAATTACTCTGTTTTTGCTTTAATCTTAAATCCAATAAAATAATATTTAGCCACAAATTACACAAATTCCCACAAATTAATTAGTGTAGATTCGTGTAATTAGTGGCAGAAAAACTTTACCCATGAAAAACATTATTACCCAATTCTCCCGAATATTTGTCGGTGTATTATTTATAATTTCCGGATTAATCAAACTAAATGATCCAGTTGGATTCTCTTATAAATTGGCTGAATATTTTAGTGAGCCTGTTTTCAATATGCCTTTTTTAGAGCCATTGGCTTTAGGATTAGCCATCTTTTTAGTAATCTTAGAAGTCGTTTTGGGCGTAATGTTATTAGTAGGTTACAAAGCAACTCAGACCATTTGGGCGTTGTTGGTTTTAATCGTTTTCTTTACGTTTCTTACCTTCTACTCGGCTTACTTCAATGTGGTAAAAGATTGTGGATGCTTTGGCGATGCACTAAAATTAACTCCTTGGGAATCTTTCACAAAAGATGTCGTTTTGTTATTCTTTATTCTGATTTTATTCTTCAATAAAAAATTAATAAAACCTTTATTTTCAACTTCAGCGACCAACTTAGCAGTTTATGTGAGCGTTACTTTATCAGCATTTATGGCTTACTGGGTTTTAAACCATAATCCAATTAAGGATTTTCGTCCGTATAAAGTTGGAAACAATATCGAAAAAGGAATGGAAATTCCAGAAGGTGCTCCAAAATCTGTAGTTGAAATGATTTTTATCTACAAAGTAAATGGAGTTGATAAGGAATTTACAGAAAAAGACCTGATGAATATTCCTGAAGGCGCGACATTTGTAGACAGAAAAGACAAAATAATTTCTGAAGGTTACATTCCGCCAATCCACGATTTTACCATGACTAAAGACGATTCTGATTATAAAGACGAATTATTGAAGGAACCAAAATTAGTAATTTTTGTAACCTACGACTTGACGAAATCTGATCCAAAAGGAATGCAAAAGCTTTCTAAAGTAACAGCAGATGCACAAGCGAAAGGCTATAAAGTTATTGCTATGACTGCCTCTAATGCTGATGAAATTGCAAAAGCCAAAAAAGAATACGGCTTAAATATCGATTTCTATTTCTGCGACGCGACCACATTAAAAACAATCGAAAGAGCCAATCCGAGCATTGTAGTAGTACACAAAGGAACCATTGTGCAGAAATTGCATTATAACGATGTCGAAGATTTGAAGTTGTCTGATGTTGCATATAATCTATAACTCGTTGGGTGAAATTATTTTCAACACATAGAAACATAGTTTAACTAAACTTAAAAAAGGCGTTTCACTAGTCTAAATGCACATAGTTTAGCTATGTGTGGAAACTTGTTTCTTCCATTTTCTTTTTTCGGCACAAAAAACTATGCTTCTATGTGTTAAAATGCTTTTATTTTTTTATTACACCAAACGGGTAATCTATAATTTCTAGAAACATTATTTATCGAAAACGCCAATATTTTTTCCTAAAGTATTGGCGTTTTTTAAACAAAAAAATATGTTTAAGAATCACACTGACATTAAATTAAAACACGAAAAATTCATAAAAACAGTTTGTGAAACAAAAATTGTTCATCGATTAGAAGATGACAAGGGATTACATCAATATTCTAAAAAGCAAAATCACGACGTTTTTTAACCTCAAAATGAACTTTGAAAAATAAAAAATTACATCTTTTTCCGTTTCCTGAAAAATCACTTTTAAGAAATCCCGAATTTTAGACTGTACTATTACGATTTCATTCTCGTTTTTCTAACCAAAAAGCTTGATTTTGTTACAGAATAAACGACTCTTCAAATTTTGTTAATCCGCATTTGGCTTTCAAATTGTTTGTTTAACTTTGTGAATTAAGTATCTAAAACAAAAACTTTATAATCGTTATATGAAACAAATTGCTTTGGCTGTAATAGCATTTATTACATTTTCATGTTCACAAGCTCAGAAAACAAGTTTCTCAAAAGAAGCTTTATCAGAAAAGTTATTAAACGTTGAAGGCGGTCAGACTTCCTTTAAAAATATCCTAAAAAAATACAAAGGAAAAACACTGGTAATCGAAGTTTGGGCTTCATGGTGCGGTGACTGCGTAAAAGCAATGCCGAAATTAAAAGAACTACAAGCCGCTAATCCTGATGTTTCTTATTTATTCCTTTCTGCTGATAAAACCGCTGAAAAATGGAAAGCCGGAATCGAGAAACACGAATTAAACAAAGGCGACCATTACATGATGAACGACGGCATGAAAGGTGTTTTCGGAAAAGCAATCGACCTTGACTGGATTCCGAGATACATCGTTATTGACAAAACAGGTAAAATTGTGCTTTACCGCGCAATTGAGACTGATTTTGACAAAATCAATGAAACATTACAATCATTGAAATAATTTTTCAATATCAATAATAGTCAAAATTCAATTTCAATTTTGACATACTTCAAAAACAAAAAAATAATATAAAACTACCAAAATGAGAAAAACAATTGTTGCAGGAAACTGGAAAATGCATAAAAATGCGGCTCAGACTGAAGAATTACTAAGCGAATTGATTTCAAAAATTCCAGCAAAAACAAATGCGCAAGTTATTGTGGCTCCAACATTTGTAAACTTACAAGCTGCTGCTGCAAAATTAAAAAATACAACAATCAGCGTTTCTGCACAAAATGTTCACCAAGCTGAAGGCGGCGCTTTTACAGGAGAAATCTCTGCAGATATGTTAACAAGCATTGGTGTTGATACTGTAATCTTAGGTCACTCTGAGCGTAGAGCTATTTTTCACGAAACTGATGCATTAATTGCAAGCAAAGTTGACACTGCCTTAAAGCATGATATGACTGTAATTTTCTGCTTTGGCGAAGAACTAAAAGACCGTCAGTCTGAAAATCACTTCAATATTGTTGAAAACCAATTGCGCGATGGCGTTTTCCATATTGCAAAAGAATCTTGGTCTAAAATTGTTTTGGCGTACGAGCCAGTTTGGGCTATCGGAACTGGAGAAACTGCTTCACCAGAACAAGCACAAGAAATGCACGAATTTATTAGAGAAACGATCCGTAAAGCTTTTGGAGCTGAAATCGCTGATGAAGTTTCTATTTTATACGGTGGTTCTGTAAAACCAGAAAACGCAAAAGAAATCTTCTCTAAACCAGACGTAGATGGTGGTTTGATTGGAGGTGCTGCTTTAAAAGCTGATGATTTCTTAGCTATCGTTACAGCTATTTAAAAAATAGATATTATATTTTACAAAAAACCATTCGCACTGCGAATGGTTTTTTCGTTTTTGGATTTGGATTTTTTTAATTGGAATTTCTATTATAAGAAGTACCTTTGCAAAAATTTTTATTTATGTCAAACATCTATTTAGGATATCATTTTACAATTGAGCCAAAAGAATTGGGTTCGGAAATTTTAGTGGCAGAATTGGGCGAAAAAGCGTTTGAAAGTTTTACAGAAACAGAAAACGGAATTTCGGCTTTTGTGAAGAAGGATTTGTGGGATGAAAACATTCTGGATGATATTTACATTTTACAATCGGATGAGTTTAAGATTGAATATACGATTGAAGAGATCGACCAAGTGAATTGGAATGAAGAATGGGAGAAAAACTTCGAACCCATTGATGTTGACGGAAAGTGCCACGTTCGTGCTCCTTTTCATCCAAAAACAGATGCCGAATTTGACATTGTGATCGAGCCTAAAATGAGTTTTGGAACCGGACATCACGAAACAACTCACATGATGATTCAGCACTTACTGGAAATGGATGTTAAAGGTTTGAAAACACTTGACATGGGTTGCGGAACAGCTATTCTTGCCATTTTAGCCGAAATGAAAGGTGCTGAGCCAATTGATGCTATAGATATTGACAATTGGTGTTATTTGAATTCTATTGAAAATGCAGAACGCAATAATTGCAAACATATTAGCGTTTATGAAGGCGATGCGGCATTGTTGGCGGGAAAAAAATACGATTTGATTATTGCCAACATCAATAGAAATATTTTACTAAATGATATGCAGGCTTACGTAGATAGCTTAAATCCAAAAGGGATAATTCTGTTCAGCGGTTTTTATGAAGAAGATATTCCGTTTATCGATGCTTCCTGTACTGAAAAAGGCCTTACTTATGTTAAAAAGTTCCAAAGAAACAACTGGGTTTCATTAAAATACGTAAATTAGTTAATCGTAATTACAAGTACAAAAAACTAAAAAAATGAGTACTAAAGAAAAAGTAAGAGAAAGAGTCCGTGAGAAAGAAGCGGTAGTGTTCAACAACGAAATCATTGTCTACAATGACGACGTAAACACTTTTGACCACGTAATTGACACCTTGGTTCGCGTATGCGACCATACACCTGAGCAGGCAGAACAATGCTCCTTAATTGTTCATTATAACGGAAAATGTACTGTAAAAACAGGCCCGATAGAAAAACTTAAACCACAATGCACACAACTTTTAGAAGCCGGACTGAGCGCTGAAATCGTTTAAATCATAATAAATATGCTAAAGCATTCTGTTTTATTCAAAGCTAATAAAACAGAATGCTTTTTCATTTGCAGAAATGCTTTAAAATGCCATATAAACCTGATGACTACCAAGCCTCATTTTTAGAAAAATCGCAATAGTAAAGCACAAAAATTACTAATAACCTAAAAAGCATTTTATTTTTATTATATATTTGAATAATCTAGAATGCTTTTTTATGGAAGAATACGGGAAAATACTCATTATTGCAATGCCGGTTTTTTTAGCATTAATTGTCTTTGAAAAATTGTACGGCATTTATAAAAAAAATGACACGGCACCGCTAATAGACAGCGTTTCGAGCATCAATTCTGGAATTACCAATTCGGTCAAAGATGTTTTGGGGCTAAGCGTTACTTTTCTTTCTTATGAATGGCTGGTTTCAAAAATTGCTTTGCAACATTTAGAAGCAAATGTCCTCTCTTACTTCATTGCCTTTTTTGTAATCGATTTTTACGGTTACTGGAGCCACAGGCTAGCCCATCAAATTAATTTTCTCTGGAACAAACATGCTATCCACCACAGCAGTGAAGAATTTAATCTAGCATGTGCATTGCGACAGCCGATTGCAAGTTTGGTAAATCTGTTTACTTTTCTGCTTATTCCGGCCGCTTTGTTGGGAGTTCCGGCTTCTGTTATTGCCATCACGCTTCCGTTGCATCTGTTCCTGCAGTTTTGGTATCATACCAAACACATAAAGAAATTAGGTTTTCTGGAGCATATTATTGTGACACCGTCTCATCATCGGGTGCATCATGCCATAAATCCGGAATATTTAGACAAAAACCATTCTCAGATATTCATTTTTTGGGACAAGATTTTTGGCACATTTCAAAAAGAGTTGGATGAAGTTCCGCCTGTATTTGGAATCACAAGGCCAGCTGAAACTTGGAACCCAATAAAAATCAATTTTCAGCATTTGATCTTATTGGTAAAAGATGCCTGGAGAGCAGAAAACTGGAAAGACAAATTTACCATTTGGTTTAAGCCTACAGGTTGGCGGCCAGAAAATTTTGAAGTAAAATATCCCGTGAAAAAGATTGAAAATATCTATGAATTTGAAAAATACGGAATTCATAACTCAAAAAAGCTAATTTGGTGGTCGGTCGTCCAGATGCTCATTACCTTACTGTTTGTCAGCTATTTATTTGACAATGTTGCAAAAATCGGCCTTCCAGCTATTTTTGTCTACGGATTTTATATTTTTGTCAGCATCTATAGCGCCGCGGAGTTAATGGATAAAAGTAAGGATGCGGTGTATTGGGAGGCATTCCGTTTTGTTTTATTAGTTTCAATAATAACTTATTATGGTGATTGGTTTCAACTAAATCAGATTATTTCTGTCGGAAGCTATATTTTAATAAGCTATGCCTTTATATCATTACTGATTAGTGTGTATTTTGTGACTATAGATTTTAAGATCTTCCAAAACCAATTTGTAAAACCATAACCCTATATGAAAAATTCATCGTTTTTTAAAATTTTCATTGTCGTCAGCGTCCTCTACCTGATTGCAATGTACCTCGGGCATGAACATTTTGATATATTCCTAAAACCAATTCTGGTTCCGATTTTAGTTTTTGCAGCTTATTTTTATCATAAATTCCCAACCAAAAACAATCTTATTGCCGCACTTTTTTTCTCGTGGCTTGGAGATGTAATTCTGCTTTTTACAGATTTGGGCGAAACTTATTTTATTCTCGGCTTGGTTTTCTTTTTGATAGCGCATATCATTTATTGCGTGCTTTTTAACCAGCAGATTAAATCTTCGAAAAAAAGGAACAAAAACATCTTTATTCTCGGAAGCATATTGATCGCTGTTTATCTAATCGGAATGGTGAGTTTCTTGCTGCCATATCTCGGAAGCCTGGAAATGCCCGTTATCGTATACGCAAGCGTGATTTCGACCATGTTATTGTTTGCCTTCAACGGTTTGCTTATCTGGGAAAAATCAGGAAATTGGCAGGTATTTCTGGGAGCTTTATCTTTTGTAATTTCAGATAGTATTTTGGCAGTAAACAAATTCTATCATCCAATAGAAAGAAGTTCCTTTTTTATCATGCTTTCTTATCTAATGGCACAATATCTGATTGTAATTGGTATTTTGAAACTGAATTCGAAAAAAACGAAATAAGATACTGCAAAACTCTTACATTTGTTAGAATAAATTAACCAAACCCATGAAAAAAACTGCCCTTTTCGTTATTTTGCTAGCAGCTATGACCTCTTGCGTAAGCACTAAATCGACTTTAAAAAATGTAGATGATAACGCTCCAGATTTAGTCCTTAAAAAAAATAATACTTTTGCTATTACGCTTTTCAGCAGTGACAAGAGATATGGCTACGACCCAGATTATCCTGTGAATATCTTTTTTAGAAATACTACTGACGAAGCTTTAAACGAAACACGTTTCCTTAATGCGCTTGCAGGACCAAATGGCGAAAAAATCACATATACGAGGCTCGAAACCTGTTGTCCTTTTCCGACCAAAAGAAGCAATATGGGCGCTGGATTTTTGAATGTATATGAACTAAAGTGGGAAGGCCAGAAAAAGCCCGTTAAACTTTATTTGAATATTTATGAAAAAGGAATTTTGATGGTTCCAATGGGATTAAGTATTAAGCAGGAATAGTATATAGTATAAGTATATTATCCAAATGAGAAAAAGAATCTTTACTGCATTTACTATTTTGCTGTTCACGCTGATTGTGTTTACTATTAGCGGCTTTTATCTGATGGAAATTGACGATCACTACGGAAACTTACAACAGATTTATTTTGAATGCAAGAGCGGAGATCTAATTGTAAATAAGGATAACAATAAATTTGGAATTATCTCTAAGAACTGGAAAAGAGCGTTGATTGTAACCAATAAAAAAGATACTTTGGATTTATATGAATTCATTCATCAAGATAAATATGAAGTTTTACGGACTGAAAATGAATTAACCAATAACCTCACTATAAATCAGATAATTGATTTAAAGAAGAACAATTCATTTAAAACTATCATTACAAATTAATTGATTATGTACGGAGTCTCTCCATTTATTCTAATGCTAATAGGGCTATTTTTCCAATTAATCTATGGCAGAAAAGCAATCAATCAAACCATTTCCTTAAGTTTTGGCGCCATATCGATAATCAGCATTACATTGCAGGCAATATTATCTATTATCGCTTATTTTGTGGCAGCGCATAATTTCTTCGAAAATCTCGGTGGCAACCAATACCATTGCGGAATGGGGATGTTAGGAATTATCATGATCTCGTTTTTTATTTTCTTAATGCTTTTAATGGTAATTATAGTGCAACATCTTACGAGAAAAAACTACCAGTAAAATGAAATCAAAAAAATCCTGAAGCTAACCTATTTAACTTAAATTTTCTTAATTACATCCAAAACAATAACTCGTCAGTTATTTTTAAATACGACAATGTCAGAAAATAGTAAAACATGACCGAAGTCATATAAAAACTTCTTCTGATGCCATAATATTGTCGCCAAAAATAAATTCTGATTTAGAGTAGTTTTGGTAATTCAGCTAATGTCTTAGTCTAGATAAAAGCGAAAATCATATTTAACAACTTATTTTTAGGTTCAGAGAGTGCGACCGAATGATGCTACTGAACAGATTTTGAAAAAAAAATTAAAAAACATATTGTAGTGAACATCAGTTGCGATAGCGGTCAGGATTCATAAAATAATCTTAAATCTTCATCTCCTATTCATAAATCCTAACTACCTTTGCATTACCAAAAATTCATATAATGAACATACACAATATTCCACAAATCAAGCATACTGAGAGCGGAAATTTCTTTTTATTAGCGGGTCCTTGCGCTATCGAAGGAGAAGAAATGGCACTTAGAATTGCTGAGAAATTAGTTGGTATTACCGACAAACTTCAGATTCCTTATGTTTTTAAAGGATCGTTCAAAAAAGCGAACCGATCTAGAATTGATAGTTTTTCTGGAATTGGAGACGAAAAAGCTTTAAAAATCCTTAGAAAAGTCTCAGAAACCTTTCACGTTCCAACTGTCACTGATATCCACACTAACGAAGACGCTGATAAAGCCGCTCAATATGTAGATGTATTACAGATTCCTGCATTTTTAGTACGCCAAACCGATTTAGTTGTAGCGGCGGCTAATACCGGAAAAACTGTCAATTTGAAAAAAGGACAATTCATGAGTCCGGAAAGCATGAAACACGCCGTGCAAAAAGTATTAGACTGTAATAATGAGAATGTTATGGTTACAGATCGCGGTACTATGTTTGGTTACCAAGACATGATTGTTGATTTTAGAGGAATTCCGACTATGCAACAATATGCTTCTACTGTCTTAGATGTGACACATTCTTTACAACAGCCAAATCAAACCGCAGGGGTTACAGGAGGAAGACCTGATATGATTGAAACTGTTGCTAAAGCAGGTATTGCAGTTGGTGTTGACGGTATTTTTATCGAAACCCATTTTGACCCTGCAAATGCCAAAAGTGATGGCGCTAATATGCTTCATTTAGATTACTTCGAAGGTTTAATGAATAAGTTAGTAGCCATCAGAAAAACTGTAAACGCCTTTTAATTATAATACTTAAGTTCTTTGAAAACAAAATTTTTATTTTTCTTGCTGGCTTGTGTTTCTTTAAACGCATTGGCTCAGGAGGAAATTCCGGTTCAAAAATATGCCGCTCACAACAAAGGAAAATTCTTTGTAACCTGGGGTGGTAATAGAGAAAGTTACTCAAAATCTGATGTAAACTTTAGGGGTAAGGATTACAACTTTACGGTTGAAAACATGAAAGCTCATGACAAACCTAAAGGTTGGCACATAGACTATATTAATCCTACCAAAATGACCATACCTCAGACAAACTTGAGATTCGGATATTTTATTAGTGACCATTACAATGTAACAATTGGTGTTGATCACATGAAATATGTAATGACGCAGAATCAGATAGCAAACGTTACTGGAAAAATTAATTTGCCTTTAGATCAACCTGGTTCTATTTATAATGGAGATTACAATAACACTCCTGTAGATATGTCTCAAGGTGGCGCCAAGGAAGGCGGCATACCGGCAGGCAGCCCTAATACTCCTTTTTTGATTTACGAACATACTGATGGGCTAAACTACATTAATACAGAAGTTTCTAGATTTGATGATATCTCAAAATTATTTTGTCTTCCAAATATTGATAAAGTGCAGATTAACTTAACAGAAGGATTGGGTGCTGGTATTTTGTATCCAAAAACAAACACTACCCTTTTAGGAAAAGAGCGTCATGATGATTTTCATATTTCAGGTTATGGTGTTTCTGCGAAGGCGGGTCTTAACATTACCTTTTTCAAGCATTTCTATTTACAAGGAGAGCTAAAAGGTGGCTACATCAATATGCAGGATATTAGAACGACCACAAGCAACGAAGATAAAGCTTCACAAGATTTCTTCTTCTTCCAAAGAATTATTGCTGTTGGAGGGATTTTCAGAATCTAACAAGCTTTAAAAATATTCAGAAAATAGCTGTCAGTTTATTTGGCAGCTATTTTTTTTATTACTTACTTTGTAACTCAAAGTACTTTAATTTCTATTCATGAAAAAGAAAAAATATTTATTTCCGATTTTCACTTTCTTGTTGAGTTTTGCTTGTGCACTATTTGTAAGTATAAAAATTTTTCCTAACAATCCGTTTACGGGAAACAAACCAAGCACAGCTTTAGAAAACAAAATTCAAGAAGGAGATTTAATATTTCAGACTTCAGAATCGAAACAGTGCGAAGCTGTTAGGATTGCTACGAATTCCAAATTCTCTCATTGTGGACTCATTTTCAGTCAGAATGGCAAATGGATGGTTCTGGAAGCTGTTCAGCCGGTTAAAGTTACTCCTCTAGAACAGTGGATTACACACGGAAGAGATTCTAAATATGTTGTAAAAAGACTTAAGGATAATAGTGTACTCACTCCTGCAATCATCGAAAAAATGAAAACCTACGGAAAATCGTTGATTGGAAAAGAATACGATGCCTATTTTGAATGGACAGATACCCGAATTTACTGTTCTGAACTCATCTGGAAAGTCTACAAGAATGCCCCAGGTATCGAATTGTCTCAACTCAAAAAACTAAAAGATTTCAACCTAAGCGATGCAAGGATACAGCCAATCTTAAAAGAAAGATACGGAAATGAAATTCCACTTGACGAAAAAGTTGTAGCTCCTTCTGATTTATCTGATTCGGATTTACTGAAAACCGTAATCGATACTTACTAAATATAATCGGCTCTGTAATTTATAAGAAGAGCCTTTTATTTTACTTTTTAACTTTGAATTTCAAAGAACTTTTAAAACCGAATCAAAATGAAAGACCAATTTATTGAAAAGCTTTACGAGTACAGCAAAGAACCTTATCAAAAGTATTTTAAGAAAAATAAACCTTGGGAAATCAACAAACAAGAGCTTATGGATTATCCTGAAAACAGCTTAGGTTATAAACTTGGCGGATTCTTGTACGAGCATCATTTTGACATTCAGCCAAAACTTGAAGATCATGATATCATTCACGTTTTGACCGATACAGGAGTTTCGGTTATCGAAGAAATCGGAATGCAGTTTTATCTCTTCGGAAATGGCAAAAGAAGTCTTTACCTCTTTATAGTAATCTCATCTGGAATTGCTTTTTATCCTAATAAAATGAAATACTTTTTGGAGCAATACAAAAAAGGAAAACAAGCGCATCCGTTTCATTATTTGGACTTTTCGAAAATGCTTCTGATGCCTCTTTCAGATATAAAAAAAACTTTTAAAATTTAAAAAAATGAAATCAATTGACAAACCTTTTGAAGAAAAACAGTCTGTTGAGCTAGCTGTTGGCTCATTTATAATTATTACATTTCTGTTTGCGCTTTACGTGATCACAAACGGGAATTCTAACGTACTTATTCTGGCTTGGCCATTTGCCGTTGCCGCTATAATTGCAAACAGTATAATGTTTTTCCATTTGACGGAAAAATTCATCAAACTGCAGGAGCAGCGAAAAGAAATTGGTTTTAAAATTATATTGCTGCTATCAAATATTCCAATCACTTTTGTGTATTATTTGGTTGTGATGAAACTTTAAATTTCAAAATTATTTCAAATCATAAAAAAAGCTGCAAGTATATCACATGCAGCTTTTTTTGAATTCTTTATTTTAGATTTAGTTTGATGCTGGAAGCGTAATTCCGTTTTGGTCAAGCAAGTACATCAATGTAGTCATTGTGGCTGCTCCCAATTCAAGTTCTCTTTTATTTATGGCATCAAATTTATCGTTTGCTGCATGGTGATAATCAAAATAACGTTGAGAATCTGGTTTTAAACCAGCCTTAACAATCGCTTGAGACGTTAAATGACTGATATCAGAACCGGCATGTCCTATTGTAAAACTATGAATCAAATAAGGTTCGAAAAGATCTTTATATCCTTGGATTTTTTTCAAATTAGCATCATCTGCTTCAATAGAAAAACCTCTTGGCGTAAATCCGCCTGAATCACTTTCTAAAGCAAAAATGTGGTTCTCTTTATTTTGTTTCGAAACTTCTTCGTATTTGGCACCGCCTCGTCCTCCGTTTTCTTCATTCATAAACAACACTACGCGAATCGTATTTTTTGGCTTGTAATTTAAATTTTTAAGAATACGAATTACTTCCATACTCTGAACCACTCCTGCTCCATCGTCGTGAGAACCGTCTGCCAAATCCCAAGAATCTAAGTGTCCGCCCACAACCATGATGTTTTGAGGTGTTACGGTTCCAGTTAACTCTCCAATTACGTTATACGATAAGGCATCTGGAAGAGTCTGACAAGATTGTTTGAAATAAAATTTCAAAGCTGGATTTGCTTTTAAAGATTTGCTTAACAACTCAGCACCGTTTGTACTGATTGCTGCTGTTGGAATGTATTGCTCTTTTGGCAAGTCGCCATAACTTTGGTTTCCGGCATGAGGAAAATCATCCAAACGCAAATTCATCGAACGAACAATGCTTCCTACTGCTCCTAATTTGGCCGCTTCTTTTGCACCTGCATATCTTTGGTCAACACATGCTCCGTAAGATGTAAAAGTTTCAATGTTTTCAGGATTCATTGGTCTGTTGTAAAAAACAATTTTTCCTTTTACTTTATCTGCTCCAAGCGCGATAAGCTCTTTTATCCCCTGAACTTCGATTACCTCAGCGGTTAGACCTGTTTTTGGAGTCGCAATAGAAGCTCCCAAAGCACAGATTGGTATGTTGGTTTTTACCTTACCGTCAAGAATGTAAGCCGTTTCTTTCTCGCCACGCACCCAATGAGGCACCATAACTTCTTGAAGATACACTTTATCTAATCCTAAAGATTCTAATTGTCGCTTGGTATATTCTACTGCTTCGGCAGCTCCTTTGGAGCCAGAAAGACGGCTTCCGATGTCGTTGGACAAATACTCCAGCCAAGTATAACATTTTGCTTCGGTAAGGGCTTTTTTGTAGAATAATTTAATGTTTTTCTCATCATTTGACTGTGCAAAAGATGTCAATCCGTTTAAAGCTAAAACTGCTAAAAGAATCGTTTTTTTCATAGTTTATATAACATTTTGGGTTATGTCCTTTTTTTGGGCTTAATTGACAAAGAAACAAAAAATCTACAGAACTGTCAGAGTTTTTCGATAGCCTTTTCATAAAAAAAGCCTTAATTACAAATTCTGCAATTTGTGATTAAGGCTTTTAAAAATTCAACAACTAAAAATTATTTTATTTCTAAAATCTTATTTTTAGGACTGATTCCGTTTTCATTAAATGCTTCGATCGTAAAATAATATCGGGTTCCTTTGTCTAAACCTCTAAAGTCATAAGTATTGTCTCCATAAACCATAATACTGTTATACAATTTATCTGGTGCTATTCCGTAATAAATATGGTAACCAACGGCATCATTTTGTTTTTTCCACGAAATCATTGCATTTCTTGAGTCCGTTTTGTTTCTATTGACTTTGAATCCGAGAACCGATTTCGGTTTTTCTGCTAATCCATTTCCGAAAACTCTGAAATCTGAAATGGCAAATAAACCAGAAGCATTATGAATGTTTTCCATTTTGATATAACGTGCTTTAAAAGGCTTTGTCAATTCTACATAATCGTGCGGCGCATCTTTATCATTTTTAGATTTATCTATAACCAAAGTCCAGTTTACAGCATCATCAGACATGAATATTTTGTATTGGTAATAAATATCCATTGCTTTATTGAACTGCGTCGCTTTATGATCTGCGTAATTGATCTGCAGTGCCTTTATTTCCATTGGTCTTCCTAAATCCATTTGAAGCCATTCGCCTGGATTACTTGTTTTAGCAGACCAATAGGTTTGAATATTTTCATCGGTTAAATTCTCAGGGCCGTAACAGAATTTTTCAAATACTTTTTTGCCTCCATTATCCATTCTGTGTGTTTCTACTTCCATGCATTCCTCAGAAGAAGAAACTGTTACAGGCTTTTTATATGAAAGCAGCATCCAACCTGACGAAGCTCCTTTGGTCTGATCTCGTTGGGCAGTTGGCAATACGATTGGGAAATCACCATAAGAAGTAATAGAATACATTACATCATCTTTATCA
The DNA here is from genome assembly GCF_004634245.1 of Flavobacterium foetidum. GTDB lineage: Bacteria > Bacteroidota > Bacteroidia > Flavobacteriales > Flavobacteriaceae > Flavobacterium > Flavobacterium foetidum. Next base: position 372,739 of record NZ_SJTF01000001.1, on the reverse strand, counting down.
AATCCAGCTGGAAACATATCAATACGACGCTCAAAACGGTCTTTAATAGAAATTTTACAAGTTCCGGTATTCCAATAATTTCCGTAGTTATCAGCAAAAGTATTTCCGTGTCCCGCTCCAATCACAAATCCGCCCGGTTTATACGACATCGGATTATGTTTTTGATACACAAATGGCCCCAGCGGATTATCGCCAACATGCACTCCATTTGCATAACCTTTAAACTCGGTTGCTGGCGCGCCGTACTGCATATAATATTTTCCGTTGTGTTTGGTCATCCAAGCGCCTTCAATAAAATTTCCCCAAGGTGCAGGTTCCATATCATTGTTTGGCCCAAAACGTTCCCAACCATGTGCTGACGGATCAAGAATGGCAACTTCCTTAATCTGCCCGTAAGGTTTCTGAATATCCTCTACTTCTGTCGCTTTGTATAATGTTGCATAATCGGCCTGATTTCCTTTTGGAAGCCAAGTGTTATAATCAACCTCGACACCTACAAGAGGAAGTTTTCCGCTCGAACCGTAATACATATAGACTTTTTTGTCATCGTCCTGAAAAATGGCTGGATCCCAAGTTGGCAGCATTGCCTTATCTACATGACGTGTCCATCTTCCTGATTTTGGATCGGCTGTTTTCCAAATCGGATGATCTCTTTTCCAAGTTGAACCTACGTAAAATAGGGTATCATTTACAACCCAAGCCGCGGGCGCACATTGATCGTCGTCGCCTGGCTTTCTTTGGAAACTTCCGTAAACAAAATTCCAGTCAGACATGTCTTTGCTCCAGAAAAAGCCAGCCTGATTAGTCGCAAATAAATAATATTCGCCTTTATAAGTAATAATTACCGGATCTGCGCTTGAACGGCGAGAATAAGGAATTCCGTTGTGATTGTAAGTCGTATAATTGTAGCCAATATTGATTGGGTTACAATAAGTAGTCGCTGGTTTATTAGGATCAAACCATTCTGTTTTGCCTAATTTTTGTGCCAAAAGATTGTGATCGCAAAAAATCACAAGCAAAAGCGACATTGCAAAAAGTTTATATCTTTTTTTCATTTTGAATGATGTTAGCAAGCCTCCAGATTATTTTTTAAACTTTAATCTTTCGCTTAAAAGTTCGGGTTCGTTTGTTGTGATATAGTTGAATTTATGAGCGATAAGCCAATCCATATCTGTCGCTTCATTAACAGTCCAAGCATTTAGAATAATCTTGTTGTCCTCAGCTTCTTTGATCCATTCGGGATGTTTTTGGAAAACAGAATAATGATAATCGACTCCGTTAATTTTATCTGCCTTTACTTCCTTTGGAGATTTGTTTCCTTCCAAATATTGCAAAGAAGTCTTTGGATCCACTTTTCTGATTGCTTTGAGGATTTCGTAATCAAAACTTATGTAGCAGGTATTTTTGTCTGCCTTTAATTTTTTAACAACCTCAACTGCCATTAAAGCTGTTTTCTGTCCTCTTTCTTTACTGATTTCTGAAGGCTTGATCTCGCAGACTAAAAGCGTCTTTTTATTATTCTTTTTCCCTTCTGAAATATACTCGCATAAGGTTGGAAGTTTTTCTCCATTAGAAAGCTTAAACCGAATTAAATCGGCATATTTGGTTTCTTCAATAAGTAGTTTGTTATAGTGTGCATCATGATTGATGACAAGCGAATCATCTGCTGTTCTCCAGACATCAAATTCTGACCCTGGCAATTTTAGGTCAATTGCGTGTCTTAATGCAGCGATAGAGTTTTCTGGCAAGTTATTCTTTTTCCATGCTCCACGATGTGCAACTATTGCATTCTTTTGTGCGTAACTAAAAGAAAAAACAATCAGTAATGCTATTGAACACAATCTTTTAAAATCTCTCATTTCTTTCCATTTTAAAATGATTTTTATTTCAGAAAAAAAGCCCCTCGTTAACCATACGAAGGGCTTTTTACAATAAATAAACCAACTATTTAGTTAACTCAAAACTAACTTTCTTGTCGGCAGTCGAACTTCCTCCAACGAAAACATCAAACTGTCCTGGCTCTGCTACAAATTGTAAATCAGAGTTATAAAATTTTAAATCTTCAACAGTAATATCAAAACTTACGGTTTGTTTTTCGCCTTTTTTAAGCGCTATCTTTTGGAAACCTTTCAATTCTCTAACTGGTCTTGTTACAGAACCCACCAAATCTCTAATGTATAATTGAACCGTTTCTTTTCCGTCAAAATTTCCAGTGTTTGTTACCTCTACTGTTACTTTTAATTTGCCGCTGAAATTCATTTTATCAGAGGAAATTTTCAAGTTTGAATAATCAAAAGTGGTGTAGCTTAAACCAAATCCGAATGGAAATAATGGCTCGTTTCTTTCGTCAATATAATTTGATCTGAATTTTTCGAATTTACCTTCAGTGTTAGCAAGCGGTCTACCAGTATTTTTATGTGCATAGTAAATTGGCAATTGACCAACGCTTCTTGGGAAAGTTGATGTTAATTTTCCTGAAGGATTTACATCTCCAAATAAAACATCTGCAATAGCGTAACCTGCTTCTGTACCCGCGAACCAAGCATTTAAAATAGCTGGAACTGTTTTTTCTTCCTCGGTAATTACCAAAGGTCGGCCGTCAAATAAAACAACAACAACTGGTTTTCCTGTTTTCAATAAAGCATTCAGTAAATCTTTTTGCGCTTGCGGAATTTCTAGGTTAGCACGGCTGCTTGATTCACCGCTCATTTCTGCAGATTCTCCAAGAGCCGCAATAATTACATCTGATTGTTCTGCTACTTTTAAAGCTTCGGCCAATAATTCTTCTTTCGAACGTGAATCACGGTGTAATGTTTTTCCAAACATTGTAGCGTTAGTTTCAAAAGTCTCATCGTAATCTAAGTTGCTGCCTTTTGCATACAATACTTTAGTATTTTTTCCAGCTACCTCTTTTATTCCCGCCAATAAAGAAACCGCATTTTCCATTTTGGTCGCTACCGACCAAGTTCCTGGCATATTTTCTTTTGCATCTGCCAATGGGCCAATCAAACCGATAGTTCCCGATTTTTTAAGTGGCAATAACTGATTTTGATTTTTTAGCAAAACCAAAGACTGTGCGGCAATCTGGCGCGCTTCTTTTCTGCTTGCAGCAGTAAAAATTTCAGTTTTTGCTCTTTTTTCGTCGCAGTATTTATATGGATCTTGGAATAAACCCAAATCATACTTAGCTTCTAAAATCAATCTTACGGCATTATCAATAGTTTGAATAGTTACTTTTTTCTCGTCTAACGATTTTTTTAAAGTCGTTAAGAAACCTTCTCCAACCATATCCATTTCAACACCTGCATTTAAAGCTAAAGCAGAAACATCTTGAAGATCTCCCATTCCGTGCGGAATCATTTCTGGGATTCCCGTATAATCTGTTACCACAAAACCTTTAAAACCCCATTGCTTTCTTAAAACATCTGTCATTAACCATTTGTTTCCAGTAGCGGGGATTCCATCAACTTCGTTAAAAGATGCCATTACCGATCCAACACCAGCATCAACAGCTGCTTTGTAAGGTGGGAAATATTCATTAAACATTCTGATGTGGCTCATGTCAACCGTATTATAGTCACGTCCTGCTTCTGGAGCTCCATACAATGCAAAGTGTTTCACACAAGCTAAAATTGAATTATTTTTTGAAAGATCACGCTGCTGGTAACCATTTACCATAGCTTTCGCAATCTGGCTTCCTAAATACGGATCTTCTCCAGAACCTTCTGAAACTCTTCCCCATCTGGGATCGCGAGAAATATCAACCATTGGCGAAAATGTCCAGTTGATTCCGTCTGCGCTGGCTTCTTGAGCGGCAATCTGGGCGCTACGTTCGATCAAGCCCATATCCCAAGTACAAGATAAACCTAACGGAATCGGAAATGTAGTTTCGTAACCGTGAATAACATCCATACCAAAAAGCAATGGAATCTTTAAACGGCTTTTTTCAACAGCAATCTTCTGTACTTCCTTAATTTTTTGAACTGATTTAATATTGAACAAACCGCCAACCTTACCTTCAGCAATATTTTTTGCAATGTTAGAGCTGTTTGCTTGTCCTGTCGTAATATCTCCAGAAGTTGGTAAGTTTAGCTGCCCTAGTTTTTCATCCAAAGTCATTTTAGACAAAAGTTCAGCTACAAATTCTGATTTTGGCTTAATGGTTACTGAATTTTTAGTGCTCTTTTTTTGAGAAAATCCCAAAACAGTACATCCTAAAAAGAGTAAGATTAATTTGTTTTTCATAGGTTTTTAATTTATTTCTTGGAATATGAAATTTTGGTCATTAAGCTTAAGTCTTAATAAATCTGATTCCATTTTTTTATTAATTCTTTGTGTTTGTTTTCTTTTGCTGCAGCATCCAATTATAGATTTCAGGATTGTCATAAACTCTTGTCCAGCTGTCATGTCCCGCATCGTCAAAAATGGTTAATTGAACGTCTTGGGCATTGCATTTTTTTAATTCCTTGTAAACCGTTACCGCATAATCAACATTTACCACATCATCCAATAGTCCGTGATAAATTCTTACAGGAATGCTTTTGATTTTGCAGATCTCTTCCATCTGAATCAAATCAACAAAACCTGAAATTGGCACTACAGCAGCAAACATTTCAGGATGAGAAATGGCCAGATTCCAAGCTGCCCATCCGCCTGAACTTAATCCCGTAACATATATCCTTTCTGAATCTATGTTGTTTTCTCTTTGGATTTTCTGAATCAACTGATAAATCGATTCTATATCCCAATTTTCATCTTCTTTGCATTGAGGCGCCAGAATATAAGCATCTAATGGATGACTTTTTAAATATTTAAAAGGGCCATTAATTTTTACTTTCTCAATAGCAGTTCCTTTTTCTCCATCTCCCGAAACAAAAACAATCAATGGCTTATTTTTCTCTACATCTGCGGGTTTGTGCAAGGCGTAACCCAACTCATAATTGGATACAATAACCGTTTTTAATTTTCCGGTAGTTTCACTTTGTGCAAAACCCAAAAAAGAAAATAAGAAAGCTAAAAGCGTGACTTTGTACTTCATTTATTGAATTCCATATTTTTCAGATTTAAAACCAAGTTTCTGCAACCCTTGTCTTACTTCCGGAGCATTCATAAACAATTTCCATAACAAACCTGAACGATAGTTTTCGATCATGACCACTTCTGGTCCTTGATCGATTGCTAGATATTTTTTTGCGCTCCAGTTATGTTCTAGACTGACAGCGTCATAGAAACCCGCAGGCCCCCAGGTTAGTTCTTTATGGTTTTCATATAAATTTCTTATCAATGCGATTGATTCTTTAGGCGTATAAACAATTGAACTAACCCCGGCCGTTGGTGAAATAACTCCTTTATCGTTGCTCGGCATATGCGCATCATAGCCGTCGGAACCATCTGGATTTCTCGAATATGAAGCTGTAAGCCCCCAAAAATCAGCTCCATATCCTTTAAATTTCTTCGGATTTTCTAAACAATACTGGTAATCTATTTTTATATGATTGGTGTTGAGATTCCAATAATTCGCGTACTTATCTGTTAACTGATTCGGGTCTAATCCTACATAAGAATAATGCGCCCAAAATAAAGGCCCGCCAAATTCTGCAGCACCGTTATGTTTCAAGATAAGTGGTAAATTGTATTTTGTGTTTGCCGAAACAATTGCACCTCCTCTTGCCCATCCTTCGTGATATGCTTTCGCATCGATTGAATGTTCTGGCGAAGATGCCGCCATTATATACGTAATCAGACATTCATTGTAACCTTCAAGAGGAAAATCCATCTCCCAAGCATAATTTGGCGACCAATGCCAATACAATACATTTTTGCCGTTGGTAAACCATTTCCAGTCGACCCCTTTCCATAAAACATCAAATTTTTGCGCTACCGCTTTTTCTGTGGCACTGCCGTCTTTCAGATATTCGCGAACTGTAATCATTCCTGAAACTAAAAATGATGTTTCGACCAAATCTCCTCCATTATCTTTAGTTCCAAAAGGCTTAACTTTTCCCGTATTTCCATCAATCCAGTGTGACCAAGCGCCGTGAAAACGATCTGCTTTAGCAAGAAAATCGGCGATTTTGTCCAGTCTCTTCACTCCTTCTTCTTTAGAAATATATCCTCGGGACATTCCCGAAACAATTGCCATCAATCCGAAACCTGAACCTCCCGTTGTAACGATATGTGCATCATTTTCGGGATAATTCCCGTCGGGATGATAGCGTTCTCTAGCCAGTCCTGAGTTTGGTTCTGCATAATCCCAGAAGTATTTGAAGGTCTGTTTTTGAACAACATCCAAAAGCTGTTCATCGGATAATTTTTCTACAGAAATTTTGTTTTCTTCTTTCTCTTTCTTGTCAGTCTCCTTCGAGCCGCAACTTAAAAAAGCGAAAGAAAGCAGTAAAAGTGAAAATCTGATCATGTCTTTGTTTTAATGTGATTTGATAAATAAATCACTTCCTTCCTAGATTTAGAAGGAAGTGATTTTAAAGTTTATAAATTAATATCCTCCAGGATTTTGGCTAGAATAGCCAACCGATTCTCTAATAAAGAAAGTTGGAATTGGCCATAATTCGTGTTTACCGACCACAAATGTTTTTCCATCTGCTGCCATTGCCGCTTGTGCCTGACCTGTTCTAACTAGATCAAACCATCTATCATGTTCAAAAGCAAGTTCTACTCTTCTTTCTTTCCAAATAGCAGTTCTTACATCTCCTTGAGATACAGCTGGAGTATCGCCTAAACCTGCCCTATGTCTTACTTGATTTAACAAAGGAACAGCTGCTCCAGTTTGTCCTAACTCGTTTAAAGCTTCCGCTTTCATCAATAATACTTCTGCATATCTTAAGTATCTAAGATTGGTATCTGTAAATTCAAGATTATAAAAATCTGATGAATACGCTTTGTAATTATACATTGGATTTGTTACAGTAGAAGCTACTACTCTGCCATCATATAAAACTGAACCTCTAAAGATGATTGTAGCTGCTCTTCTTACATCGCCAGGCTCGTAAGCATTTGCTAAACCTTGTGATGGAGTATTGAAGCCCCAGCCCCATCCACCATTACCTCTTGGTGCTTGAGAAACTGTATAATTGCCAATTCCAAGTTTTTGATCTGAAGTTGGTGATCCAACACCGTTGATTTCGAAAATTGATTCAGAACCAAATTCTCCTTCTTTTTTAAATTGCAATGAATAATCTGAAACTAGAGAATAACCAGTAACTTTATCACAATTATCAATCACATTTTGCCAGTTCTTTTGGTACAAATTTACTTTTGCTAATAACGCATAAGCAGAACCCTTAGAAACTCTTTGTTTATCGTTGCCAGAATAAGCAGATTTCTCTGGGAGTAATTCTGATGCTTCTGCTAAATCCTTAACAATTAAAGCATAAACATCTGCAACTGGTTTACGAGTCAACTGCATCTCTTTATCTTCTGCAGTCAATGGTGTATTCGTTAGACGATCAACAATTGGAACGGCTCCATAACCTTTTACTAAAGTAAAATACATAAAAGCTCTCATGAATTTTGCTTCTCCAATTAATCTATTTCTCAAAGCTGGAGTTACTTTATCTAATTGTGGTAAATAAGTTAATGCTTGATTACATCTATTGATTCCTGCATAATTTGCCTTCCACACACTTTCAAAAGACGGAGTCGACGCATTATAGGTTAGCGCATCTATAACATCTTTATCAGCTCCAGTATCTCCAGGATCAGAACCTTTATCAGCATCATCAGAAATTATACTCGTTACGGCATTCCATCCAAAAGAGGACATGTCCCAAGACAAAAATTGGTTGTAAATTGCAGTCACCAATTCTGTAGCTTTACTATCTGTATTTAGATAATCTATATCAACTGGAATTTTATCCGTTTGATCTACATCTAAAAAGTCATCTGAGCATCCTGCAAAGAAAAGTCCAGAAAGTAAAAACAATGATATATATATTTTTTTCATAATGTTAAAATTTTAGATTAGCTCCAATTACAAATGATCTCAATGATGGGTAAGCATCAAGCTCAACTCCCTGAGTACCTGTCACTAATTCTCCGTCTCCTAATGCTTCTGGTGAAAATCCTGAGAATTTTTGAGTAATAAATGGATTAACAGCATTTACATAGATTCTACAATAGTTAATAAAGCTATTTTCTCTAATAGGAAGTTTATATCCTACTGTAATGTTATTAATTCTAAAGAAGTCTGCTGATTCTAAATAATATGTTGAAGCAACCGGAACTTGGTTAAACGGAGCTGGATTTGAAGCTGTCGTATTTGTTGGAGTCCAAAAATCTCTTGTTAGAGAAGCTTCTATATTTTCTCCAGAAAAACGTTGTGCTTTTTTACCATTATAAACTTTTGCTCCTCCAGTACCGTATCCATCAACAGAAAAGTCGATGTCTTTGTAAGTTAAACCTAAAGTAACTCCGTAATTAGTAGTTGGTAAAACTGAACCTACATATTTCTTATCATTAACTTCGTTTAAAGCACCTTGAGCAACTTTATCTCCATTAGCATTGTAGTACAACATCTGTCCATTTGCTGGATCTACTCCTGCATATTCGTACATGTAGAAACTACCAATAGGGCGTCCAACAGACGTGAAATCAAGCAATTTTGTATTTTGTCCATTTCCTAAATTTCCTGAAACAATTGGAGCGATAGATGGATTATTTAAACTTGCTAACTTATTTTGATTGTGAGAGAAGTTACCTCCAACCCAGTAGCTTAAGTTATCGTTTATTTTATCATCCCAACGTAAAGCAATTTCATAACCTTTGTTTGACACTTCTCCAACGTGAGTAGCTGTTCTTTGAGTAAGTCCCGAAGTTGAATATGGCAAAACATATAAAATTGCATTTTTTGTATTCTTATCATACACATCAAAAGATCCTTTTAATCTGTTGTCGAACATTTCAATATCAAAACCTCCAGAAAGTTCTTCAACAATCTCCCATGATAAATTTGGATCCACAGATGAATCTACAGTAATACCTGAACCTGCATTTGGTCCATAGTTTAGTCCAGATGTAAAAGTTTGATTGTTTAGTGGCACTTTTTGGTTACCTAATCTACCCCATGAACCTCTAATTTTTAATAAATTAAGACCTTTAACATTACTTAGGAAGTTCTCTTTTGTAACAATCCATCCAGCACCGAATGATGGGAAAGTTCCCCAACGATTACCTTCAGAAAATTGTGATGATCCGTCACGTCTTACAGTACCTGTAAATAAGTATTTATCCATCAACTTATATTGGAAACGAGCAAAATAAGATGACAATTTAGATTGATTTAATGCTACATCAGTGTAACCAACTACCGCCGATGCATAAGGTACATTATCTAAAGCCCAGTAATTTGAATTAGCTTCAACATTTTTTCTTGTAACACCGATTTTTTCTCTAGTACCAATAACATTTGTTTCTATACCTGCTGTAACTTCAACATCGTGAATTTCTGAGAAAACTTTGTTATATGTAAAATAATTTGATAGATTCCAGTTAAAATACTGTTCTCTATTTCTTGTTAGAGTGTTTATATTTAAACTATTAGTATCATAAGCAGAAACTATTCTATTTGGGTCTGCAGCTAACCATATAGCTAAATTATCAACATAATTATATTGTTTGTACGTGTAAAATTCACCATTAAATTGAGAAGTAAATTTTAAAGATTTGATAATATCATAATCTAATCTTAAACCTCCCTGTAAAATTACAGTTTGTTGTTTTTCATTATTGAAATCTATAGCGCTTACAGGATTTCCAACTGAATTAAATTGAGAACCAGTTTGAGCAACTACTCCATTATTTACAAATGGTACTCCGTATTTTCCATCTGCGTAACGTACAGGAACCATTGGAGATTGTCTGTAAGCAGTTGTAAATGCAGATAGTGGTTTAGGTATGTTTTTTATAGAACTTACACTAAAATTTTGGCTTAGTTTAAGCTTGTCAGAAATTTTATATTCATTATTACTTCTAATAGTAGTTCGAGAATAATCTGTTCCATTCAAAATACCTTTTTCTTCGTAGTTCGCAGCACTTAAAAAGTATTTAACACTTTCAGATGAGCCAGAAATTGCAATATTACTTTCTGAAAAAGTACCTGTTCTAGTAATTTCATCATACCAATTCGTATTTATCGGCTGATTCAAAGTGAATTTTGTTGGATCATTAAAAGCAGCATTACTATAGCGAGCATATTCTTCGCTGTTTGCCATTTTTACTTTCTTTAAGGCAGATTTAAATCCGATGTAACTGTCAACGTCTACAGTCATCTTACCTTTACCAGTTTTAGTAGTAATCATGATAACACCATTTGCTCCTCTAGTACCATAGATGGCAAGAGCAGATGCATCTTTCAAAACCTCGTATGAAGTAATGTCATTTGTGTTAATGTTGTTGATGTTGTCTGTTGGCATTCCGTCAACTACATATAAAGGATTTCTACCCCCTAATGCAGTACCAACTCCTCTAATAATTACTGACGGTGTTCCTCCAGGCGTATTAGATGCCGTTACTTGAACTCCGGCAGCCTTTCCCTGAATTGCCTGAGTCGCATTCGATACTTTCATTTTGGTAATCTCCTCTGATTTTAATGAGCTTACAGATGAAGTATTATCAATTTTCTTTCTTGTACCGTATCCAATTACAACTACTTCTTTTAAGGCAGTATCTCCAGATTCTTGTAAAGTAATTGTCATTGGCGCAGCAGTAGCAGGAACAGTAACCGCATCAAAGCCGAGCATTGAGACTTTTAATGGCTCTCCTACTTTGGCATTGATTGTAAAGTTACCGTCGAAATCAGCATCAGCAGAAGTTCTTGATTCCGCAGCTCCTATTATGGCTCCCGGAATTCCAACTCCATTACTGTCTACTACTTTTCCTTTAATTGACTGTCCAGACATATAAGCTGGTAGCAGCAAGAGTGCTAGAAAGCTAAAAATAAAATTTTTCATACAGTATGTAATCGTTTAAGTTAGTAGAGCCAAATTACGCAATTACAACGTTGTAGTACATCAATTAGCAATACTACACAACTACATCACTACATCAAAAACAACAAATAAAATACTGTATATCAAAGAGTTAAAATTAGACAATAGTCCTTTAACACACTCTTATGATGTAGTAATGATGTATTAGAATTATATAAAAAAAGGTATTTAAAAATACAATATGTTTAAAAAATGAAACCAAATCTTACAGACTTAATAAAAACTTTGAGAGGTTTTCATCCTGAGTGAGATTAAGTTTCTTTCTAAGACGATATCTGTGCAATTCTACACCTCTAAATGAGATATTCATTAAAGGTGCAATTTCTTTCGAAGAAAGGTTCATTTTTAGGTACACACAGAGTTTAATATCTTTGGGTGTAAGATTCGGGAATTTCTTTGTCAGATTAATGATAAACTCGTTATGAATCTGATTGAGGTTAGTTTCAAAAGTTTCCCACTCGTGTTTGTTTACTTCATTAATTTTAATCGCTTTTTTGATTTCGCTTTTAAGCTTGCTGAAATCTTTTTCGGTTTCTAGAATATTTTGAATATTCTCAATCATTTCGCTTTGTTTTGCAATAGAAAGCGATTTGCCAGCCACCTCAGAAGATTTTGTCTGCAATTCAAGCTCTAGAATATGTTTTTCATATTCCTGAATATTCAGTTCGTTTTCTTTCTTCAATTCCATTTCGAGAATTTCTTGCTGGTGTTTGAGTTCTTCTGCCTGCAATTTCAATTTTTGAGTATAACGGAATTTGTTCCATCTGTAATAGAAAAAGAGGATTGCACCAATAACGAGCAAATAAAGCATAACCATCCAAAACGAAAAGTACCAAGGTTCGGCAACTTTAAACTCAAAGGTAGAAACCTTGTCATAAGTAGCGCCATCATGCTTATAAATTTCCACACTATGAAAACCACTGCTGAGATTATTGAGTATAATCAACCCGTCTGAAATTGGCGTATATTCCTTGCTTTTATCAAACCTGTAAAATAGATTTGGCTTGCTTGCTCCATAAATTCCAGAAATGACATTAATCTTCAATTCGGTATTGAATTTTATTTTTGAGTCATTCGGAACTAGATTTGAATCGCTGAAAGCTTCAATCTCTACAGCAGATTTTTGTTTATTTTCATATTCTAGCTTTAAGGAAATGAAACCATCATCAAGATTGAATAAGTAATGATTTTGATTTTTAAAAATTCTAAGGTTTTCATTAATGAGTTTTCCTTTGTAATATTTTTCCTGAATAATATTCCATATAAACTTATTTCCCGAAGCATAAATATGATATAAAACACCATTCTGCAAAACCATAAAGTGGTCTTCGTCTATAGAAACGACATCTGAAACATTTTTGAAAGTGGAATTAAACAATTCATTTTCAACCAACTTATTGCTTATCGAATTAAAAGTATACCAGGAATTATTAATCAGAAACAAAATTTCTTTTCTAAACTCAAAAATTTTGATTCCGAAATCATTCGTAATTTTATTTTGCTGCGTTACATTTTCAACCTTTTTGGTGTTGTAGTTATCGTCTAGTAAAACTCGATACAGACCACGATAATTATCGGCAGCCCAAATTTCGTTTCTTTTATTCTGAGCAACATATTTGATTGGTTTAGCCAGACCTTTTATAATTTTGTATTGGGTCAGATCTTTATAATTGTCGTAAACCAATATGCCACTGTAAGTTGACTGAAAATAGGTATCATTGATGCTGCTTTTAGACATGTTCCAACCACCACTTACTCCATTTATTTTGGTCAGAGAACCGTTATCGTATGAAAATGATCCATCGTTGTGTCCTATAATGTATTTATTGTCAATTTTAGAAATATTCCATCCTTGTCCCTGTGTATTGGGCATCATGTTAAATTTTCCTGCCGCATATTCAAAAACGCCGTGATTGGAAGCAATCAAATACCCTTTATTGGTAATGGCAACTGAATAGACCGAACCTAAAATTCCTGAGTTATCATAAAAGAAAGAAATAGGCGAATTTACCTCGACATGCGCAATTCCGTTATCGAGTCCGAGCCATAAATCATTTTCCTTGTCGATTGCTAGACTCAGAACCGAATTGTTCATTAAGACATTATCCCGCTCAATGTTTTTATAGAGATTGGTAGAAAGATCTAGAATAATAATCCCTCTATTTCCGGTCCCGATAACAAGTTTATTGCCCTTTATGAATTTTGCAACATTGATTGTTGCACTTTTTAAAGTTTCATTTATCGGATTGTCCCAAGATCTTAAACCATTTTTTTCAACAACAAAAACTCCTTTTTTCTGGGTAAAAATATAAGTCTTGCCTTTGTATTTCTCAATCGCATGAACGACGGTATTTTTTAGAACATTCCATCCTTTTGGATTCGCAATTCTGTTCCCGTTCATTTTGAAAATCCCATATCTAACCGAGGCCGCATACAGATTATTTTCTACAGGAAAACAATACGAAATCAGGAAGGGGAATTTTATCTTTTTAATATTTTTTCCGTCATAAATAAAAATATCATTGAATGACTGAAAGTAAAGCGCTCCTTTGAACCTGAAAATTTTCCAGATTTCTTCATTATCCTTTTCATCAAACAACCTAAGTTTTTTTGTAATCGAGACATAATGCATCTTGCTGTTTTTCCTGTACCAATAACCAAATTCTTTATAGGAACCAGAATATATCTTGTCGCCTTCAATTAAAATTGAGCGGATAATGGTTTTGTTCGGAAGTGTGTATTTTTCCCATTTTACACCATCATAACGAAGCAAGTAATGATTATTAGCAAAATACATTGCTCCATCTTTCCCCTGTGCGACATTCCAAATTTGGTTATCGCCCTGATAGTCTGATTTGTTGTAATTTTCAACGAAAGGAAGTAATTCTTGTGCCTGAATGTGGAAAGCAATGAAAAAGAAGAAAACTGATTTTATAAGTATCGATTTCAATATGTTCGGATTTATACCCAAAGATACTCACAAATATTTAATTTCACATGCAAAAAAAGCTCCTCAAATGAGAAGCTTTTATCTAATAAACGAACTATAAGACTATTTTATTTCTATTTGTAACCCCATTTTAAAGTCCACATTATCTTTTTCCAACTTGAAAACAAATCCAGAATTTACAGCTTGTTCGATGTAAAATTCATCTCCTTCATTTATTTTCTCCCAATACGCTTTTTGAAAGGATTTAACTCCTATTTTCCATTCTCCAAAATCAACTTTAAATCTCTCCCAACCATTTTCATCATCTATCCAATGTTCTTTTTTTATTGCTTTTAATATTCCTGCGTATTTCTGTTTTTCTTTCAAATCATGGCTAAAGCCATTATCTACAGTTGAGCTTATAAATAAAAATAAATGAGCGACAATTGTAACGATTGCAAAAAACTTAAAAACATTATTTGACGCATCGAAACCAACAGATAAATATATTATTGCAAAAACTAAAATCGATATAAATGAAATCCAGATTCTAAAACGCGAGTTATATCTTTTTTTCCCTTTTAAAGATTGTATATCAAATTGATTTAATGAAACTTTTGTTAGTGGCATAAAGTAACTTAAATATCTTTTAAATTAATTATTCAGCAATTGAAAAACTTGATTTGCAATTTCATATTCTTCATCAGTAGGAACAACCAACACTTTTACAAGTGAGTTTTCTGAGTTGATTTCTCTTATTTCCTTAGAACGAATCTGATTTTTTGCTGCGTCGATTTCAATTCCAAAATAATCCATATCTGTACAAACTAGTTTTCGCATATACGATGAGTTTTCGCCAATTCCGGCAGTAAAAATAATAGCGTCCAATCCGTTCAAGGCCGCAGCATAAGCACCAATTGTCTTTTTAATTCTGTAGGCATTCATCAGCAAAGCCAATTGGCAGTCCTTATCTCCTTCTTCTGCTCTCGATTCGATATCACGAAGATCGCTGTAGCCCGTCAATCCGAGCATACCGCTTTGTTTCAATAAAATAGAATTTACCTCGTCTGGAGTATAGCCTAAATTTTTCACTAAGTAAAAGATAACCGATTGGTCGATATCACCCGCACGAGTTCCCATAATTAAACCATTTGCTGGCGAAAATCCCATTGTGGTATCGATGCTTTTTCCCTCTTTTACAGCAGACATACTGCAGCCATTTCCTAAGTGAATGGTAATTATCTTAGCACTTTTTTCTAGATATTTGATTGCTTGTTCTGAAACATATTTATGGCTTGTTCCGTGAAAACCGTAAACACGAACTTTATGTTCTGTTAAAAGGAAATTCGGAATAGCATATTTATGCGCCTCAACCGGAATTGTCTGATGAAAAGCGGTATCAAAAACCGCTACTTGTTTGGCTTCAGAAAAGATTTCTTCTGCTACATTTATTCCAACCAAATGAGCTGGATTATGCAAAGGCGCTAGTTCAGAAAGCTCTTTTATTTTTTCTTTTACTTCTTCTGTAATTTCTGTCGTATCAGAAAAATAACTTCCTCCATGAACGACTCTGTGCCCCACCGCAGCGATTTCTGAAGTAGTTTTAATCACTCCTTTTTCAGGATCTAAAAGCAAATCCGAAACTTTCTGCAAACCTACTTTGTGGGTTGGAATCGGCAATATTTCTTCAATCGAATTTGATGCTGTCTTAAAAGTAATATTTGAAGTTTCTAAACCAATTCGGTCAATCATACCTGAACAAATTACTTCGTTTGTCGGCATCACCATTAATTGATATTTTATTGATGAACTTCCTGAGTTTATGATAAGTATTTTCATTTTTTATGTTTTTTGCCGCAAAGGCGCTAAGTCACTAAGTTTTTTTTATTGTTGAGATTAGTACGCGGATGAAGCGGATTTACTTCGTAAAGACGCGGATTAAAAACGGATTTTTTTTTATTAAAAGTAAAATCTGTGCAAATCTGCGTTTTCGCGATAGCGAATCTGTCTCACCCGTGTTCCATTTCTTAATTTTTAATTCTTTTTTTATTTTTGAGATCAGAACGCAGATGAAACGGATTTACTTCGTAAAGACGCGGATTAAAACGGATTTTTCATTTCATCAAAATAGTTTTCGCGACAGCGAATCTGTCTCATCCGCGTTCCATATTTTTAATTTTTAATTCTCAATTTATAATTTTATAAAAGTAAAATCTGTGTAAATCTGCGTTTTCGCGATAGCGAATCTGTCTCATCCGTGTTCCATATTTTTAATTTTTAATTCTCAATTTATAATTTTATAAAAGTAAAATCTGTGCAAATCTGTGTTTTCGCGATAGCGAATCTGTTTCATCCGCGTTCAATATTTTTTAATTTTTAATTCTCAATTTTTAATTGAATTACATTCCCTGGGCCTGAATTGCTGTAATGACCACCGTATTGATAATATCATCAACTGTACAGCCACGGCTTAAATCGTTTACAGGTTTATTTAATCCTTGAAGCATTGGGCCAATTGCTAAAGCGCCCGTTTCTCTCTGTACGGCTTTATACGTGTTGTTTCCTGTATTTAAATCCGGAAAAATTAATACACTTGCCTGACCTGCTACTTCAGAATCTGGCATTTTGCTTTTTCCAACGCTTAAATCAACCGCAGCATCGTACTGAATTGGGCCTTCAATTTTAAGATCTGGTCTTTTTTCTTTTACAATTTCGGTTGCAGTTCGCACTTTTTCTACTTCATCTCCTTTTCCAGATGAGCCAGAAGAATAAGAAAGCATGGCTATTTTGGGCTCAATTCCGAATGCTAAACTAGATTCTGCTGAAGAAATAGCGATTTCTGCCAATTGCTCTGCCGTTGGGTTCGGATTGATGGCACAATCTCCGAAAACCGAAACTCTGTCTTCTAAACACATAAAAAATACAGAGGAAACTACAGAAGAATTAGGTTTAGTTTTGATGAACTGCAATGCTGGTAAAATCGTATGTTGGGTGGTATGCGCAGCTCCAGAAACCATTCCATCTGCATGGCCTTTGTACACCATCATGGTTCCGAAATACGATACGTCTTCCATTAAATCTCTTGCCATTGTAATACTTACGTTTTTGGCTTTTCTCAGCTCATAGTACGTATTTGCATAATCTTCATAAAACTCAGATTCTATCGGATTGATGATATTTACTTTAGAAAAATCAAGCGTAATTCCAAGTTCGATGACTTTATTTTCAATTTGCTTTTTATCGCCAATAATCGAAATATCAACCACATCCATATCCAATAATCTTGATGCTGCAGTAATGATTCGGTCATCATTTCCTTCCGGTAGTACAATATGTTTTCTATGCTGTTTAGCCCTTTTAACCATGTTGTACTGAAACATTTTTGGCGTCATTCCTTCTGCTTGGAAAGTGATTAATCTTTCTGATAAAGCTTCATTATCAACGTATTTCTCAAATGTAGTTATAGAAGTCTCAATCTTATGCGTGTTATTAGCGTAAATCTCAGATTTGATAGAACCAATTTTATTGGTAATATGATACGTACCGCCGTCAACCGCAATAATCGGAACAATTGCCGAAAGTCCTTCTATAAGCTTTAAGATACTTTCTTCTGGAACAATATTTCCCGTAAGGATAATTCCAGAAATGGTTGGATAGTTAGCCGATTCATTAGCCTGTAAAGCTCCCAAAATAATATCAGAACGGTCACCCGGAGTAATTACTAAAGCATTATCATTTAAATGAACCAAATAATTATGCAATTGCATTGCTCCTACACTGTAATGACCAATTTCGTTATTGAGATAATTTTCTCCAAATAAGACTTTAGCATCCAATTCGTTTACAATCTCCTGCATTGTCGGATTATTCAAACTCGAAATCAACGGAATCGTATTAACCAACACAGTTGAAGGCAAAGTTTTCTGTAGACTATTCGTAACCAATTCTATGTTTTCTGGTTGCACTTTATTAGCAAAAACAGATAATACCTCAACCTCTTTTATTTTGAACGAATCGTAAACGAGATACAAACTGTCTAAAAGTTCTTCTAGAGTTTTACCAACGCCTGAACCAACAATAATCGTTGGGATTCCGAGATTTTTAGCGATTAAAACGTTCAAATCTAGTTCGATTGAAGTTCCTTCTCCCGTAAAACTTGTTCCTTCAACCAGAACAAAATCAAAACGTTCTTCTAGTTTTTTATACTTTTCGATGATTAAATCGAGAACCTCGCCTATTTTTCCTTTATTCTTTTTCTTGATTAATCTGCTTTTGGTTATCGCATATGCATCTTCAAAATGAATATCAAGGTTAAAATACGACAAAACGGTCTCAATATGGTTGTCTACCTCGCCGTCAACAAAATCTTCGATTATAGGTCTAAAATAACCCACTTTGGCAGTCTTTCCGATTAAGATGCTCATTAAGCCGAGCGTGATAATCGATTTACCGCTGTTGTGATCGCTTGTTGCTATATATATTGCTTTACTCATAATTATTTATATTTATTCTAAATAACAAATTTAATAGAATCATTTCTTTTATGACTCAAACAAACGTTAAAACCATCTTCGTTTCTTGAAATAAATGATTAGGGCTATAACCAGCAAAAACATGACACCCATAACTACAAAATAGCCATTTTTCATTTTGAGTTCCGGCATATTTTCAAAGTTCATTCCGTACACTCCCACAATAAAAGTAAGCGGAATAAATATGGCCGAAATAATCGTCAGCGTTTTCATGATTTCGTTCATTTTTCGGCTTTGTTCCGAAAAATAAAAGTTTGATGCACTTTCTAAAGCGCTCATATCTGATTCTATTTGTTCTAAAAGCTCCAAACTTTTCTGATGCAGTCTGATAAAAAAGTTAAACGTCTCTTTTCGAATTAATCCGTTTTGATCGTCATCATCTTTTTTCGTTTTCAAATAATAAAGCGAATCTCTAAGTGGCACAATGGAACGTTTAAGGAAATTTAAATTATCACGATGATTTTCAATTTTTTCTAAAATAATGGGTTTTGCCTCTTTTTTGGTCTGATTGATCAATTCTTCCACCTTATCTTCTTCATCTTCCAGCGTTATGTAGAAATTTTCCATTACAGCATCTAAAAGCAGATACAATAGATAATCTACTTTTTTGGTTCTAACGATTCCTGCATGTGTACGAAGACGCTCGCGAATGTGGGTAAAAAAATCACTTCGTTTTTCCTGAAAAGAAATCAAGATTCCTTCCTTCACAATAAAACTGAGCTGCTCAACGCTTATAGTATCAGAATACTCAGAAGGCAATAGTGATTTTATATTAAAAAACAAAACATCTGACTGTTCTTCTAATTTTGTTCTTTTTGTAGTGTTAAGAATATCGGCGAGCAAAAAATCATCGAGGTTAAAATGTGCTCCGATAGTTTTAATGAGGTCAATATCGTTTAAGCCATGAATATTTAACCAGTTATTTTTTGAAAAATCAAAACAAGAATTTAGAGCTAGTACCGTAAATTTTTCATATTCAACAACATCTGCATCATCATAAACAAAAAGCTGCATCTCAGTTTCATGTTCCTTGTGCGTTCCTGTATATTCTAAAGTGATATGTTGCAGCTTGCGCCCTTTCTTGTATTTAATCTTTCTCATTCAAAAAAATTTACAATAGTAATATTACGAAAAAGATTTTGAAGAAGGAATGACAATTGTCAGTTTATAAAAATTCATTTAACTCGTTGGGTAATTATTTTCAACACATAGAAACATAGTTTAACTAAACTTAAAAAAAGGCGTTTCACTAGTCTAAATGCACATAGTTTAGCTATGTGTGGAAACTTGTTTCTTCCATTTTCTTTTTTCGGCACAAAAAACTATGCTTCTATGTGTTAAAATGCTTTTATTTTTTAATTACACCCAACGGGTTCATTTAATAAGTAAAATGCATCTTTTCGTCATTTAAATACAAAAAAAAGATCCATTCCTAAACTTGATTTTTCTATCTTAATCCTTTTACTAATTTCTTAATAACATGAGGATTCTTTGATTTCTTCGGAATAAACAGCATAAATTATCGATACCTAACAAGGCAATGGTACAAATAAACAGCAAAATGTACTTTCTTTCGACAATGGAGAAATATCGGCACTAATTTTTAACAAAGTAAAATATAACAAATTCCGATATCGGCAAAATAAACCGTCTTGAAATAATTTTTTATTGTATTTTTGCCGATAACGGAATTTAACACATATCATGAAGTATCTTTCAGTAGTAGAATTTGCAAAAAAAGTAGAATTATCAGAGAGAACGATACGCCACTATTGTTCTTTAGGTAAAATAAAAGGAGCATTCCTAACTGGTAAAACATGGAATATTCCAGAAGATGCTGTACTTCCCAAAAAAGAAACAAAAAAAAACTCCAGTAATATATTACTTAATATTCTGAAAGAGCAAAAGGATATGAAGCTGAAAGGAGGTATTTACCATCGTACTCAGATTGATTTAACATATAACTCAAATAAAATTGAAGGAAGCCAACTGACCCACGATCAAACAAGATATATTTTCGAGACTAACACCATTGGTGTTTCTAAAGAAAGTATAAACGTAGATGACATTATTGAGACATCTAATCATTTTCGCTGCATTGATTTTATTATTGAGAAGGCCAATAGCAAGCTAACGGAATCTATAATTAAGGAACTTCATTTTTTATTGAAGTCTGGTACGTCAGATAGTGCAAAGAGCTGGTTTAATGTTGGCGAATATAAGAAAATGCCAAATGAAGTCGGTGGTAATGAAACTTGTTCTCCTAAACTTGTTTCACTAAAAATGAAAGAACTTTTGCATAGTTATCACAAGATTAAAAATAAAACTATCGAAGAAATTATTGATTTTCATTATAAATTTGAAATTATACACCCCTTTCAAGATGGGAATGGTCGTGTAGGTCGTTTGATTATTTTTAAAGAATGCCTAGCAAATAATATTGTCCCATTTATAATTGATGAACAACTAAAACTTTTTTATTACAGAGGTCTACAGGAATGGACTAATATCAAAGAGTATTTGATGGACATCTGTCTTACTGCACAGGATAATTATAAATCTATACTCGATTATTTTGAGATAACGTATAATTCTTAGGATACAAAATAGTAGTTTAGCAGCTGCAAGTTTAAATGGATAAAAAACTACAATTATCAAACTGCAGTTTTTCATTTTAAGTTTTCGGGAAAATAAATCAAGAGTATCAGACACAAAAAGTAATAAAAAAACAAAAACCGCTGTAAACATTACATTTACAGCGGTTTAGCATTTATTATTAACTGATATTAATCAGTACTTATTTCACCTCTTCGAATTCAACGTCTTCAACGTTATCTCCAGAAGACTGCTCTTGTTGTGGAGCAGCTTGTTGTCCTTCACCTCCTTGAGCGTACATTGCTTCTGTAGCTGTTTTCCAAGCTGCATTTACATTGTCTAATCCTTTTTGGATTGCGTCAAGATCTTGAGATTGGTGAGCCATTCTCAATTCAGTTAAAGCGTATTCGATAGCTGTTTTTTGATCGTCTGTCAATTTATCTCCTAACTCTTTCAATTGAGATTCAGTTTGGAAGATAGTACTGTCAGCTTCGTTCAATTTCTCAGCTCTTTCTTTTGCAATTCTGTCAGCATCAGCATTAGCTTCAGCATCTTTTTTCATTCTTTCGATTTCTTCAGCTGTTAATCCAGAAGAAGCTTCGATACGGATATCGTGAGATTTTCCTGTTCCTTTATCAGTTGCAGAAACTTTGATAATACCATTAGCATCGATATCGAAAGTTACTTCGATTTGAGGAACTCCTCTTGGTGCTGGTGGAATACCGTCTAAGTGGAAACGACCGATAGTTTTGTTATCAGCAGCCATTGCTCTTTCTCCTTGTAATACGTGGATTTCAACAGATGGTTGAGAATCAGCAGCAGTAGAGAATACTTGAGATTTTTTAGTTGGGATAGTTGTGTTAGACTCGATTAATTTAGTCAATACACCACCCATAGTTTCGATACCTAAAGAAAGAGGTGTTACGTCAAGTAACAATACATCTTTTACATCTCCAGATAAAACTCCACCTTGAATAGCAGCTCCGATAGCTACAACCTCATCAGGGTTAACACCTTTAGAAGCTTTTTTACCGAAGAATTTCTCCACTTCGTCAGCGATTCTTGGCATACGAGTAGAACCTCCTACAAGGATTACTTCGTCGATATCAGATGTAGATAAACCTGCATCTTTTAATGCTTTAGCAACTGGCTCCATAGAACGTTTTACTAATGCATCAGATAATTGCTCAAATTTAGCTCTAGATAATTTTTTCACTAAGTGTTTTGGTCCAGAAGCAGTAGCCGTTACGTATGGCAAGTTGATTTCTGTTTCAGCAGAAGATGATAATTCAATCTTAGCTTTCTCAGCAGCTTCTTTCAAACGCTGTAATGACATTGGATCTAAACGTAAATCAATTCCTTCTTCAGATTTGAATTCGTCAGCTAACCAGTCAATAATAACTTGGTCAAAATCATCACCACCTAAGTGAGTATCACCATTTGTAGACAATACTTCAAATACACCGTCTCCTAATTCAAGAACAGAGATATCAAAAGTACCTCCACCTAAATCGTAAACAGCAATTTTTTGATCATTTCCTTTTTTATCTAATCCGTAAGCAAGTGCAGCAGCAGTTGGCTCATTGATGATACGCATAACTTTAAGACCAGCGATTTCTCCAGCTTCTTTTGTAGCTTGACGCTGCGCATCGTTAAAGTATGCAGGAACTGTAATAACTGCCTCAGAAACTGTTTGTCCTAAATAGTCTTCAGCAGTTTTTTTCATTTTTTGAAGTGTCATTGCAGACAATTCTTGAGCAGTATATAAACGACCGTCAATATCCACACGTGGCGTATTGTTGTCGCCTTTTACTACTTTGTAAGGAACTCTTTTTGCTTCACCTTCAGTCTCAGCAAAAGTGTGTCCCATAAAACGTTTAATAGAAGCAATCGTTTTTGTAGGATTCGTTACTGCTTGTCTTTTTGCAGGATCACCTACTTTAATCTCTCCACCTTCAACAAAAGCGATGATAGATGGTGTAGTTCTTTTTCCTTCTGCGTTAGGGATAACAACTGCTTCGTTACCTTCCATTACAGAAACACAAGAGTTCGTCGTACCTAAGTCAATTCCGATTATTTTACCCATTTTTTATATATTTAATTTTTGATTTATTTTTCAAACTCATGTGGCATAAGTCAATCTTTGTGCCAATATAAAAATCTAAAGTAATTTGTCAGTTTTACGGTCTAGGCCTAAAATTCATCTGACAACATGACATTTTTAGAACCTGACAGCTTTGGCATATCGCTGTATCACATGTCATTATTTACAAATTAACCCAATTATACTTCTTAATTTGTCTCAAAAAAAATTATATTTGAGATACTTTAAAATCCTTAAAATTGAAAAGATGAAATGGTTCTCTCTAGTTTTATTCGTTCTGTTTCCAGGATTGGTTATAGGCCAAACCAAAAACAGTATTCAAATCTTAGGAAGTATCAACGGAAAAATTCCTGAAATAATAGAATATACCTTACCGATTAATGGAATTGATTATTTCGGTTTTACAGATTCCGTTCAGCCGGATTCTTCAGGCAATTTTCAAATCAATCTTAAATTGAATCAAACCAGCTTTATTGATTTATCTTACAAATACAAATCGTACGGAACTTTAATTGTTGAACCTGGAATGACTTATAAAGTTCAAATCAATACTGAAGATTCTAAAAATCCATTTTCTGTCGAATCTAAAAATGCAAAAGGGCAACTATTATACAATCAGATTACAAACAGAAGCATGATAGCTGGAGGGCATTTTGAACTCGAATCCAGAAAATACAGCAAAGACAGTGTGCCAGCTGTAATCAAACAAAAACTGGAAGAAAGCAGCATAAATGAATTACAAGGCTTTAAAGATCTTTTGAAAGAGAATATTATTTCTAAAGATTTCTATCATCTCGTTGAAACAGACAGAGATTATTTCTATAAAGGAGCGCAAGGAAGTTTCGCTTTTATCAATTATTTGAATGAAGTTAGAAAGCAAAACACACTCAGTAAAAATCAATATACAGAACTCTGGTCAGCAATTTTCAAATCTAACCCGCTAACTAATCCTGAACTTTTAAAATCTCCGTGGTTTTATTTTTATGCAGAAAACTATTTACGTTACAATGAATTGATTCTAGAGAACATAGATACTGCAATCCTTACTGAATTTCATAAACAAGGACTTATTCATACCCATAATATTGATAATGCAAAAAAATATCTATCTGGCCCACAATTAGAATATTATTTTGCTGCTTATATTTATTACGAAGCGATCAATAATAACTACGAGCAGGAACTAATAAAACTTTTTGAAGAATTTAAAAAAGCATATCCTTCCAGTTCTTACACTCATTTCCTAGAGCCGGTAATTATTCCTATTATATCTTTCCACAAGAAAAAAGAGGAACCGCTAAATGAGAAGGTAAAATTTGTAGAAAATACCGCCGAAATTACCTCCGTAAAAGATTTAGTAAAGAATCTAAACGGAAAACCATTTTACATTGACGTTTGGGCAACTTGGTGCGGACCCTGTAAAGAAGAATTTAAAGACAACCCAAAGTTATATGAATTGCTGCAATCTAAAAATATTACGATGGTTTACATTTCGATAGACAAAGAAAGCAAGGATAAACAATGGCGTGATATGGCACATTTTTACAACTTAGAAGGATATCATGTAAGAGCCAATAAAAAATTAGACGACGATTTACGAAATATATATGGCAGTGAATCTCTTGCAATTCCGTGGCATTTTCTTGTAGATGAAAACGGAACTGTTTTAAATAAAAAACTTAGCGGCGGTTCTGATATTCAAAATTTAGAAAAACAGTTGAATAAAAACTAATAAGTCTTTGTTTTAAAAATCTTACATAAATATTTATACTTGAAGAATATACTAAAACCTCAATCAATGAAAAACTCAATCGTATACATACTGTCTCTTTTGCTTGTTTTCACCATACAATCTTGTAAAAAAGACACCCAAACCACTTCAAACAATGTTACTGTTACTGACAGTCTACCAACAAATAAAGAATTTGAAGAAAATGGCGAAGAATATGAAGAAAACAATCCTGAAGAAGCAGATATTACCTATCCTGAAACCGGAAAAAAGGCATCCGATTTCCTTCCAAAACTTGGTATTTATGAAATTCAATACAATGCCGAAGGTGATCTGAATAATGACGGTTTAAAAGATATAGCGGTCGTTTTGAAACATAAAGATGTCAAAACTTCCAAAAGACCAATGCTGATTCTTTTGCAGAATGCAGATAAATCATATCGTTTAGATAAAGTTTCGGATGTTGCCATGCCGGCAGAATACAATGAATTCGATTTTAAACTTTACGATACAGAAGATATTAGCATTGAAAAAGGTAAACTGCTTGTAAATCTTTACGGCATGGGACCAAGTGGCACTTTTTTCTGCACATTTAAATATATGGGTAAAGATCTTGTTTTAAATTATATGGAAGCAAACTTTAGTGGTGCTGGGGGTCGTTCTGGACTTGTTTATGATTTTGAAAAAGGAGAAATAACCCAAACCGAAACCAACACAATGAAAGAAGATGAACCCACAACATCTGAAACCATAAAAATAAAAAAGAAGCCTCATTTCTTTGAAGAGACTTCTGTTACAGAGTTTTTTAATGAAGAATAATCTTTTATTAAAAAAACCTTTCTAGTTCTTAATAAAAAAAACAATATTTTAACAATGTAAGAAAAAAATTATATTTGTGCTATCTAATAAATATCATGAATAAAACTATACACCAAAAAATCAATATCCTTTTCATCCCATTTTTAATTACATCAATTGGCTTTTGCGCTATATATACTTTTCTAAACTGGATTTTACTTATTAAGCTACAACTATTTTCAATAAAAGAATTTGTAATAGAATTTGGACTTCCAGCTTTCCTCCCTGTAATTCCAATAGTATTTTTTTTTCGACCAAGATTAAAAATTTTGAACTTAAAAAAATCCAATGGAAAAAGTTACAGCGATCTTTTCATAATTATTCTTTGGCTTGCAATCGCAGTTCCGACTATAATTGCACAAAACTATTTAAAAAACTCAACAGGAAAATTGAGTAAAGTAGACTACATCAGTCAGATTTCAAAACAAGAACCATCAAAGTATTATAAGGTTAAACGTTTCTATTTAGACAAATCAAAAGTCGGAGTTAATACATCATTTGAAGTTGGCGGAAAATACAATGAAAATTTTAGTATAAATTTATTTATAGTTGTTCCTATTCTTGACAAAAAAAGTGATACGGCTACTATTTCAAGTTGCAAATATTGGTTAGGCATAAAATATGACGAGCGCATGAGCAACAGACTAGATGAAAGAGAAAAACAAAATAGGTATGAAGAATTTCTAAAATTGAGTCAGTATGAATTCGACAGAACTGATTTTAGTGATTTTGTTTATTTGGAAAAGGTTGGAAATTCTGAAATTGGTGATGGATATAAGGAAGCGCTAAAAAAATTTAAAAAATTTAATACCGAAGGTTCTATAATATTTATTTCAAATAACAAACCATTCGAAAGCAGAAGAGGAGATACTTTGTATTGGCTTATTGGAACATTTTTATCTGGGATAATTGTTTGGCTAGTAATGATATTGATACCCGTGTGCAATAGAACAGAATTAAGACGCTTCGAAAAAGGGACCTTTGAAGACAAGGATTTAAAAGAGTTTTTAGATTTTCTAAAACCAAGAGAAAACTTCTACATTACCCCTATTTTAATGTACAGCAATATTTTAATTTATTTAATAATGGTAGTTGCTGGACTAGGCTTTATATCCTTTAAGGGATATGATTTACTAGATTGGGGCGGAAATTTTAGACCAGCTACAATTAACGGCCAATGGTGGCGTCTTTTAACTAATATTTTTCTTCATGGTGGATTTATTCATTTGCTATCAAATATGTTTGGGCTTTTGTTTGTTGGTATATTTATAGAACCAGTGCTAGGCAGATTAAGATACATACTATTATATTTAATTACAGGAATACTAGCCAGCTGTTCCAGTATTTGGTGGTATGAGGCAACTGTAAGCATAGGAGCTTCAGGGGCAATTTTTGGGCTTTATGGAGTATTTCTAGGTCTATTGTTGAAAAAAGTATTCCCTGAAGATTTAAGCAAAGCTTTTTTAACTACAACATTGATATTTGTAGGTTACAATTTAATTATGGGGCTTATTGGCGGAATCGATAACGCAGCCCATATTGGCGGACTTCTGAGCGGTTTTATTTTCGGAATTATAATAAGTAAATCTGTAAAAAATGAATCCGTAAAGTAAATCATACTACGATTATCTTCCAGTTAGTCAGTGTTAACAGTCTTTCCTGCTCTTAAGCAATGAGTAGATTACACTTCCGTACATTGTCTAAAACTGAACAAAAAGAATAAAAACAACACTGAAAATCAACCAATTGAAAAACAATTACTAAATTAGTTTTTTATTATTCCAAAATAAACTGATATGAAAAACATTTTAATTGTTCTTATTATTTTCATCTCCCTTTCCTCCTGTAATAATGCAAAATCTGAAAAAATGAATCCAGTATCTTCATCCGAAAATGAAAAACTAGTAAAAGAATATTTCGAGCTTTTTAATCAGCACAAATGGAAAGAAATGGCCGACATATATGTTGAAAATGCCGATTTTAAAGATCCTTCTCTAGGAAACGGAATCGTAAAACAATCACATCAGCAAATCGTCACAAAATATACAGAATTGAGTGATATGTTTCCAGATGTTCATGATAAAATCCTGCAAATTTATCCTTCGGGCGAAAAACATATTATTGTAGAGTTTGTTTCAACTGGAACTGCTCCCGATAATTCCAAATTTGAATTACCGATCTGCACCATTTTTACAATTGAAAACGGAAAAATCACCAAGGATTTTACCTATTACGACAACTTTGAAGAACCTCAAGAATAAAAAAATGACTTCAGAAATCCTTTCCACAACGCCAGATTCAGAAATTGTTACAACACGAATTCTAAATTTTCCGCAAGAACTTGTTTTTAAAGCTTGGAGCGATCCAGAACATTTAAAAAATTGGTGGGGACCGAATGGCTTTACCAATACTTTTCATGAGTTTGACTTTCGCGAAGGCGGAACATGGAAATTCACTATGCACGGCCCTGAAAAAGGAAATTATGAAAATGATGTTGAATTCATCAAAATAGAAAAACCGAATCTTATTGCTTGGAAACGCCATTCTAAACCACTTTTTCAAATCCTGACAACCTTTGAAGCTATTTCTGAAAATGAAACAAAAGTGGTTTTTAAAATGCTTTTTGAAACAGAGGAAGAATGTCAGAAACTTAAACCTTATGTTGTGGATAAAAATGAAGAGAATTTTGATAAGTTGGAAGTGGAATTGAACAAAATTACAATTTAATCATTTTAATAGATTAAGAATTATGCAAATAGATTTAAATCCAGAAGAAGAAATTGAATTTGTAATATCCAAAAGAAAATCGTTTCCTTTCAGAGATGAAGACTTTCTCAGAATTCCAATGTTGATAGGTGTTCTTTTTATATTGTACTTCGCTAATAACACTTTTTCAAGAGGTTTCTCGAAAGGATTTGTCGCATATTTTTATTTAATTTCAGCCTTATTTTCTTTTATTCTGTTTTCCGTAGTAAAAAATTATTACAAAAGATTATTAATTGCTTTTAAGTGGAAGTATATCGTAACCAATAAACGTCTTTTTGTCCTTAACCATAAAAACACAATTGAACATTCCTTTTATTATGATAATTTCCCTGAAATTAATTTTTCAGAAAATTTATACGGAAACGGATATTTAATCATTGGCAAAAAACAGCCTGTCTTTAGTTCCTCCAGCTCGTTTCTTCATTATAGAATGGGAGTTAACTTTAGCGAAGAAGATCTTATTTTATACAATATTGAAAATGTAAAAAATGTATCTAAATTAATAAAGTCCAGAATTACAAATTATGCTACTCAGTAAATCTGTAATATTTTTTATTCTCAAAATCAATTTTGGTCATTCTGCAAAATGGCTTTTACACATTTATTCGTAATTTCGATTTCTCATTAAAATTACAATTACAAAATGGCTTCATTTACAAAAGAAATATCTTTTCGCTGGTCAGATCTTGACCCTAATTTTCACGTTCGTCACAGTGCTTATTACGATTTTGGTGCACAGCATCGTATTGAAATCCTTGAGGAATTAGGACTAACCTTAAAGGTAATGCAGACACAAGGTTTTGGGCCTGTTTTATTTAGAGAAGAATGTGTTTTTAGAAAAGAACTCAAACTTTCAGACAAAATATTCATTCACACCAAAACATCAAAAATGAAAGCTGATGCTTCGCGCTGGTCCATCATTCACGAATTTAGAAGAGAAGATGACACTTTGTGTGCAACAATTACGGTAGACGGCGCGTGGATGGACACAAAACTCAGAAAACTGGCCTCGCCTACTCCAGAAATCGCAATTCAGGCATTAAGCATTTTCCCTAAAAGCGATGATTTCGTCGGATTATAAAAACTAGCGTAATGAAACAACTTCTCTCTTTTTTGATAGCGTTATTGTTTTTTGTGAGCTGCAAATCTCCAGAAAAAAAGCCTTTGGAGAAACTCCAATCACCCAAAGAAACTGTTGAAGCTTATTTAGCCGCCACAAATCGCTTTGATTTTGAAGCCGCAGAAAAACTTTTGATTCCGAATAAAAACAATCAGATGCAATTAGAAACCATCAAAAAAATGGAAAAAAGCTTACCTGACGAAAGAAAAAAGGAATTTATCAATAAAGAAAAAGACGCTTCTTATCACGAAGCAAGCATAACCAATTCTAGCGCGCAAATTATCGTGACACTCAATAATGAAATCGTCATGCCAGTTGAATTCAATCTGAGGAAAGTAAAAAACAAATGGCTCATCGAATCAATCGGAACATTCAAAAAACAACCAAAATCCAAAAGCATAAATTATGTTTTTGGATTTTTTACTTTCGTTTCTCTCCTCAATACTTTCTGATAATTTTAAGATTTTAGGCTTTGTTATAAAAATGCATAGCTTTAAATTTATGGTATAGTAATCTGAAATACCACAAAAAATGAAAATCATAAAACTCGTCATACTCTTAATGCCTTTATTTTGCCTTTCTCAGGAACAGAAAATCAAGCCATTAGATATAAATTTAAGCAATTATGAATATCCGTTTCCGGTTCAGTTTTTAGAAGTAAACAACCAACGCCAAAGTCTAAAAATGGCGTATATGGATATTAAGCCAAGCAATTACAATGCTAAAAACATTGTTTTGTTTCACGGAAAAAACTTTAATGGAGCTTATTGGGAAACCACTATAAAAGCATTAACAAAAGAAGGATTTCGCGTAATTGTTCCGGATCAGATTGGTTTTGGAAAATCATCAAAACCAGAAAACTTTCAATATACGTTCCAGCAGTTTGCAGAAAACACCAAAAAATTATTGGATCAGCTTGGCATTCAAAAAACTGCAATTTTAGGACATTCGATGGGCGGCATGTTGGCTACTCGTTTTGCGCTTATGTATCCAGAAATCACAGAAAAATTAGTTTTAGAAAATCCAATCGGATTAGAAGACTGGAAACTTGTTGTTCCGTATAAACCGGTTGACTGGTGGTACGAATCGGAATTAAAACAAAACTACGAAGCCATCAAAAAGTACCAAATGGCTAACTACTACGACGGAAAATGGAATGCAGACTACCAAAAATGGGCAGAACTGGGCGCTGGCTGGACAACTGCTCCCGATTACAAGAAAGTTGCCTGGAACTCTGCTTTGATGTACGATATGATTTTTACACAACCTGTTTTGTATGAATTTAAGAACGTCAAAAGCCCGACACTGCTAATCATTGGAACGAGAGATAAAACCGCAATCGGAAAACAACTTGTTTCTGAGGAAGTAAAAAAAACGATGGGAAATTATGCCGAAGTGGGCAAAAAAACACAAAAAGCAATTCCGAATTCTAAGTTAGTCGAAATTGCCAACACAGGTCATTTGCCCCATATCGAATCTTTTGATCAATTTATAAAACCATTAATCGTATTTTTGAAATAATATATTTTTGTTTGCCACTAATTACGCGAAGTTGAACTATTTTCTTTTTCAAACATTAAAAAGAGCAACACAGATTAAATCATTTTTAATCCTTTAATCTGTGGCAAATAGTGTAATTTGTTGCAGAAACCTAACCTAAAAAAATTATAATTATGTTTACAATAGAACAAATAAAAGAAGCGCACTCAAAAGTAAAATCTGGTGCCGATTTTCCAAATTATATCCAAGATTTAATTATTTTGGGCGTAAAGGGTTATGACACTTTCGTGAATGACGGACATGTAGAATATTATGGAGTAAATGGCTATAGCGTTACGGCAGATGAAAAATATCCCGAAATTAAAGTCGCAGATTTTCCAAATAAAGAATATTTCATAGAACTTTTGGTCAAACACCAACATGGAGAAACAGATTATATGACTTT
Organism: Flavobacterium foetidum; assembly: GCF_004634245.1. GTDB lineage: Bacteria > Bacteroidota > Bacteroidia > Flavobacteriales > Flavobacteriaceae > Flavobacterium > Flavobacterium foetidum. Next base: position 341,158 of record NZ_SJTF01000001.1, on the reverse strand, counting down.
CTGCAACCATTGTGCGCAATGTGGCATTGCAAAATGGAGAGTCGATATTGTTGAAATGACATGCACTTATTTTGATAAATCGGGCAACGAAATCCTGATCGAAAAAATTCCGGAATAATGGATTTCCCAATGGCTAAATTCCAATTTCCTGCTTCACAACATTAAAAACAACACTACCAAATGTCATTTTTACCAATTATAAACGTATCGGAATTACTTCGGTTACAGGATTCAGATGAAATTGTTTTAGTTGATGCTCGTGCTGGACTTAATGCGCAAGAAAATTATCAAAACAAACATCTTAAAGGTGCGCGTTATGTCGATTTAAACAAAGATTTGGCAACCGCAGACTGCAATCCTGCCAATGGAGGAAGGCATCCTCTTCCGTCTTTAGATAAGTTTTCTGAGGTGCTTTCAAAACTGGGAATTTCTCGTTCCTCGCATATTGTTGTTTACGATGACAAAAACGGGTCCAATGCAGCCGCTAGATTTTGGTGGATGCTAAAAGCTGTCGGGCATGAAAAAATCCAAGTTTTAAATGGAGGTTTTCAAGAAGCCGTAAAAGCAGGATTTCCTTTAAGTACTGAAATCGAAAATTTTAAAAAAGTCGAGAAATATCCTGTTTCTAGTTGGAAATTAGGCTTAGCCGATATTGAAGAAGTTGAAAAAGCCCGAAACAATCCTGACAACATAGTAATTGATGTTCGGGATAAAAATCGTTTTGACGGACTTACAGAACCGTTAGATTTAATTGCAGGACATATTCCGGGAGCAGTAAATGTGCCTCTCACCGAAAATCTCGATGAAAATGGATTGTTTAAAACTCCTGAGCAATTGGCTGAAAAATACCAATCTATTATCGGAAATAAAAAAACAGAAAATAGCATCGTGCATTGCGGTTCTGGCGTAACTGCCTGTCATACCTTGCTCGCAATGGATTATGCAGGAATTCAGATTCCGAAACTTTATGTAGGTTCGTGGAGCGAATGGTCGAGAAACAATCGCGAAATGAAGCTAAAAGAAAACAATTAATACCTAAAAATAAAAATGCAGCACTGGGACATACTTTTATCCAACCAGGTAAACAAAAAAGCTTTTATAGACAGCCTGTTAAATGGCGACGCAGAAGGAGATCTAGCCGTTTTTAATAATCAAAAAGGAATTCTTTTTTCAGATATTGCAATTGAGAAATTCATCGAAAAAGAGTTCCAGTACGACAGTGTAGAGGCTTCTCCTGATACGCACAGGCAATTGCGTACTTTTTCATCGGGAGAACGCAAAAAAGAGTTTTTAAAATACTGTATCAATCAAAAGCCCGATTTTATCATTTTTGATAATCCGTTCGATCATTTAGATCAGGCATCGAGAGTAATTTTGGCTGATTCCTTAAAGGATTTGACCAACGAAATCGCCATAATTCAGCTTTTAAACCGAATGGTTGATGTATTGGAATTTGTTCCGAACAAAGCGCTGATTAAAGATAATACGTTTACACTTTATCCGATTTCAAGCGCCGAAAATCATTTTAAGACCTTAAATACAGCTGCAATTCCAAAAGCAGCAGAAACACATTCTTTTCACGAAAGTGTATTGATTAAGCTCGATAACGTTTCGGTTAGTTATGAAGAAAGAAAGATTCTCGACAACATTTCGTGGACCATAAAACAAGGTGAATTCTGGCAACTGATTGGTCCAAATGGTTCCGGAAAAAGCACCATTTTGTCATTGATTACAGGTGACAACCCAAAAGGATTCGGCCAAGATCTTTATTTATTCGGACGAAAAAAAGGAACTGGAGAAAGTGTTTGGGACATAAAAAAGCAGATCGGAATATTCGCAACTTCTATGACCGATTTATTTCAGAAAAGCCATACTTTAGAACAAATGATCCTTTCCGGATTTTTTGATCAAATCGGACTTTATACCGAACCCACCACACATCAAAAAAATCTAGTTACACAATGGCTCGAAGTCATTGAAATGGCAGACCTTTGCAAAAAACGTTTTATAGACCTTTCTATCGGACAGCAACGAGTAGCGCTAATTGTGCGCGCCGTTTTAAAACATCCACCGCTATTAATTCTAGATGAACCTGTTGAAGGTTTAGACGACGAAAATGTAGATTTAGTGATTCAGCTAATCAATACCATCAAACAAGAAACCAATGTAAGCATTATTTACGTTTCGCACCGTATTGAATCTGGCCTCGCTCCTACTTCAGTTTTCGAACTTTTACCATCAGAGACAGGATCAACCGGAAAAATAAAATATCATTCAGAATTAAATTAAAATGACACTAAAACATATTAGCATATTTCTTTTTTTATTGGTTTTAAGTTCGTGTTCCAGCACAATTTCAACCGAAAAAAAAGAATATTCAACTACCAATTCTTCGAAATTAAAATCTGACTGGACAATCAATTCTCAAGAATGGTTTTTAGACAACAATACTATCACAGGATCGGGTTCAGCTTCAAAATGGGGTGTTTTGATTTCGAAAAAAGAGCTTCCCAAAAATTATGAGATAGATTTTAAAGTCAATATGACAAAGGAATCTTTATTTGAAATAATGCTTAATCTGGATAAAGAAAAATACATCCGCACCTATCTGTATCAAATTGACCAAAACATCGTAATTGGCGAAGGCATTTATTACAAAAATGATGATTCATACGGTAAAAGAGGCGGCAGAACCTTGTATAAGAAACCTATGCAACTGGAAAACAACAAAACGTACTCCGTAAAAATCAAAGTCACACAGAACCAATTATACTTTTTAGTCGACGGTCAGACTTCATTAGAATGTTCTCTTGAAAAAAGCAATTTAAGCCAAAAAGGAAAACTAGGCTTCATTACCAACGGTGAAGTCAAGATAACCGATTTAAAAATTAAATATCTATCAGAATTAAATTAATGAAAACATTTTTTTCATTAATTCACCACTCGTTAGAAAAACTCTAGTGTGTCTCTACAGAATATTGAAATGATATAAATAAAGCTCCTTGCGGAGCTTTATTTATATCATAATTCAGGAAATTATCTAATTTCCAAATTCACAAATTATCTAATTCAAGACTCTTCCTCCTCCATATGATGCGACTTAGAATAATTTCTCCACTTGTCTAAACATTCCTGAAAATCCTGCGGCAATTCTGTATCAAAACGCATCATTTCACCTGTATTTGGGTGTACAAATCCAAGTGTTTTAGCATGCAGTGCCTGACGTGGCAAAGCTTTAAAACAATTTTCTATAAATTGTTTGTATTTCGTAAAAGTCGTTCCTTTCAGAATCAAATGGCCACCGTAACGTTCGTCATTAAACAGCGGATGTCCGATATGCTTCATATGCGCACGAATCTGGTGCGTTCTTCCGGTTTCAAGTTTACAAGAAATAAGCGTCACATAACCAAAACGCTCCAAAACTTTATAATGCGTAATGGCAGGTTTTCCGATTTCTGGATCATCAAAAACGGCCATCTGCATACGGTCTTTTAAATGTCTGGCAAGGTTTCCTTCAATAGTGCCACTGTCTGCAGTTACATTTCCCCATACCAAAGCAATATATTCGCGTTCTGTGGTTTTCGCTTCAAACTGCTTTGCAAGATGTGTCATGGCGGCTTCTGTTTTCGCAATAATCAAAAGACCAGATGTATCTTTATCGATTCGATGCACCAAACCGGGACGCTCGCTGCTGTTCATTGGCAGATTATCAAAATGATGGGCCAAGGCATTTACCAGTGTTCCGGTATAATTTCCGTGTCCGGGATGCACAACCATTCCAGGTTCTTTATTAATCAATAAAAGGGCATCATCTTCATAAACAATAGTAAGCGGAATATCCTCAGGAAGAATATGATTTTCGTATGGAGGATGTGACAACATTACAGTTATCACATCAAAAGGTTTTACTTTGTAGTTTGATTTTACCGGAATATCATTCACAAAAATATTTCCGTTTGTTGCCGCGTTCTGAATTTTGTTTCGTGTGGCATTCGGAATCAAATACATTAAATATTTGTCAATACGCAAAAACGCTTGACCTTTAGGGACTTCAAATCTGTAATGTTCGAATAATTCGTCTTCCAGATCTAAATTTTCATCAATATTACTGCTCATCACTTGGGTTTTCTGCAGGCTCTGTAGCTGTACTGTCGGCCTGGCTTTCATCAACATAACTTGCTTTTCCGTCACCTAAAACCAAATCAATTTTAGACGCTTTCAGCACTCGGTCTCCTACTTTTAGGTTTCTGCCTTTGTAACGCATTTCTAGAACCATATCTTTACCAAGATTCGGAATATAAGTAATCGTTCCTTCTTCAAGTCCGAGGGCTTTTAAGGTAGGAACTGCTTCACGATATGTTTTTTCAATTAAATCCGGAATTCTAACAGAAGAAAATCCAGAAGCATTAATTTTAATGTAAATTTTTCGGCCCACTTTTACTTTGGTTCCCGGCAATGGATCCTGTTCTACAACGCTGTATTTCGGAAATTCGCTTCGATAATCCACACTATCCAAAAGCACATAATCCAAATCAAGGTCGTCCAGTTTTTCTTCAACCTGCTCCTCTGTCAGTTTTGCCAGATTCGGAACCTCGATTTCATGTCCGTGATCGGTCGTAAAAGTCAACCAATGCATAAATAAATAACCTAAAACAACAATAATTGCAGCAGCCATTAATAATTGCAAGAAAAAAACTCTGCTTGTTAAATACTTACGTAAACTCATAAATTTATTTTTATTAGCGACAAAGATAAAGTATTTCGTTTCAAAAAAAATGATAATTTTGTTTAAAACAAAGAACTTTGGAATTTGAATTTAAAATTTCCGATTTCAATTTTCAGGAGCTGTTTCCTGCTATCCGCTGTATTCCCGATAAACAAAAACTACGGCTAAAAAGCCTTGTTTTTCTAAATCGGGAGATGCCGCTTCTATCAGGGCTAAGACACTCTATTTCATAAGAACGTTATTTATTAAAAAATCATATATTCAATAAAGTTTCAAAACAGATTTAAACGATTTACCGTAAAACCTGAAACTTGAAACAAATTAAAACCTGAAACAAAAACATGAAAAACATTGCCATCATCATGGGCGGATATTCAAGCGAATACAAAATCTCGCTTATCAGCGGAAACGTTGTTTATCAATATCTTGACAAAACCAAATACAACGGATTTCGTATTCATATTTTTAAAGAAAAATGGGTTTATGTAGACCAAAACGATGCCGAATTCCCAATCGATAAAAATGATTTTTCAGTTACTGTAAACGGGGAAAAAATCACTTTTGACTGCGTTTTTAATGCAATTCACGGAACTCCTGGAGAAGATGGATTAATGCAGGCTTATTTTGAATTGCTAGGAATTCCGCAATCTTCTTGCGATTATTACCAATCGGCATTGACGTTCAATAAAAGAGATTTATTATCAGTTCTAAAACCATACGGAATCAAAACGGCGGTTTCTTATTACTTGAACAAAGGTGATGTAATCGATACACAAGAAATCATTAAAAAAGTGGGGCTTCCTTGTTTTGTAAAACCAAACAAAGCCGGTTCTAGTTTCGGAATCTCAAAAGTAAAAACCGAAGCCGAATTGCCTATTGCTATTGAAGTTGCCTACAAAGAAGACAACGAAATCATTATTGAAAGTTTCCTTGACGGAACAGAAGTTTCTGTCGGCGTAATCAATTACAAAGGCGAAGTAATTGTATTGCCAATTACCGAAATCGTATCAGACAACGATTTCTTTGATTACGAAGCCAAATACGAAGGAAAATCACAGGAAATAACGCCAGCAAGAATTTCTGATGAATTGACTAAAAAAGTGGGAGAAACAGCAAAACGTGCTTACGAAGTCTTAAAAATGAAAGGTTTCTCACGAAGCGAATTCATCATCGTAGACAACGAACCACATATGCTGGAAATGAACACCATTCCGGGATTAACCACAGAAAGCTTAATTCCGCAACAAGCAAAAGCAGCCGGAATTTCTTTGGAAGATTTATTTACAAATGCTATCGAATTGGCTTTAGCTTAAAGATACTTAAGGTTCTGAGATTCTTATAAGATTTCAGGACCTTATTTTTTTTAATAATAACTAACCGTTTGGGTGAAATAGAATAAAATAGCTTCATTCAAGAATTAAAATCTAATTTGATCTGCTAAAAATCCTTTTGCTTATAAATTTTTCACGCAGATCTATACAGATTAAAGCAGATTTAGACAGATTTATATCCAAGCTGCTTTAATAGAATTGAAAAAAAATAATTTCACTCAACGGGTTAATAGCTATCAGAGTTAGAGAACCAAAGTCCGTAAAAAAGAAACTTAAAATCTCAGCAACTTAGAACCTTAGAAACATAAAAAAATGAAAGAAATCTTTGAATGGAACAGAGTACTTTTTAATGAACTTCCTGAAATATTTGTTCTAGAGGTAATATTCCGTTCAACGGTAATGTTTACGATTTTATTGCTGACCCTTAAACTGGCGGGCAAACGAGGCGTAAAACAATTATCGATTTTTGAAACGGTAATCATTATCGCACTTGGTTCTGCAGCCGGCGATCCTATGTTTTACGAAGATGTCGGAATCGTTCCTGCCATAATTGTTTTTATGGTTATTATCCTTCTCTACCGCACAGTAACCTGGATTACGGGAAAGAGCAAAAAATTTGAAGAATTTATAGAAGGAAAAACAGTATGCTTGATTAATGACGGAAAATTCTCTGTAAGCAGTTTTAAAAAAGAAACGCTGGCGCAGGATGAATTTTTCTCAGAATTGAGAGTAAAATCAATTGAGCATCTCGGCCAGGTAAAACATGCTTTTATAGAGCCTAGCGGCGAAATCAGTGTGTTTTTTTACGAAGACAAAGAAGTCGGCTACGGACTTCCGATTTTGCCCCTGCTCTTTAACGAAAAAAGCAAGACAATTCCGCAAGACGGCACTTATTCCTGCTCTTTCTGCGGTAACACTGAAGAAGTCAAAAAAGGAACCGCAAACTGCAAAGTCTGCCATAAAGATGAATGGGTGGAGTCTATTAAGACATTAAGGATTTCTTAGAAATTTAATTCTAAAAAGAGAAAATTCTAAATTCCAAACTTAAAAACAAGTTAAGAATCATAGTTAAAACCTTAGCAACTCAGTATCTCAGAACCTTAGAACCTTAAAAAAATGAGAAAAGCAATATTCCCAGGATCATTTGACCCGATTACATTAGGACACGAAGACATTATTAAAAGAGGAATCCCCTTGTTTGATGAAATTGTCATTGCAATCGGTGTCAATGCCGAAAAAAAATACATGTTTTCCTTAGAAGAAAGAAAACGTTTTATCGAAGAAACCTTCAAAGACGAACCAAAAGTTACGGTTATTACGTATGAAGGCTTAACAATTGATTTGGCTAAAAAACTAAAGGCGAATTTTATCTTAAGAGGTCTTCGCAACCCAGCCGATTTTGAATTCGAAAAAGCAATCGCCCACACCAATAGAAAACTTTCTAAAATAGAAACGGTATTTTTATTGACTGCAGCAAGCACATCATTTATCAGCTCAAGTATTGTTCGCGACGTATTGCGTCATGGCGGAGAATATGAAATGCTGGTTCCAAATGCGGTTAGAGTGAAAAATAAATAATTGTTTTTTGAGCCTTCTGAATGAAAAGAAAAATCTTAATAGTACTTGTAATCTGTTTTGGCGTATTAAAATAAAGTATCACGAAAGTTCTCAAAATGAGACTTCGATTATTGATCTTAATAAAATAACTCGTGGGGTGAAATTATTTTCAACACATAAAAACATAGTTTAACTAAACTTAAAAAAGGCGTTTCACTAGTCTAAATGCACATAGTTTAGCTATTGTGTGGAAACTTGTTTGTTCCATTTTCTTGTTTCGGCACAAAAAACTATGCTTCTATGTGTAAAATTCTTTTATTTTTTAATTACACCCAACGGATTAAAATAATATTTAAAAACTAAATTTTACGCCGAAATTTAAATTTGCAATGCTTGTCTATTATAAGTAATTTCGCATTTTTAAACAAACCCATAAATAATGAGCATCGAAAGAGAATTAAGCAAACGAAGCGGATCTAAATGTGAGCTTTGCGGCGCTGAAGAAAATTTAAAAGTTTATCAAGTCCTTCCAACGAGAAAAGGTGGAATTGATGAAGCTGTATTAGCCTGTAATACCTGTATTGACCAGATTGAAAATCCAGACAACGTAGATTTGAATCACTGGAGATGCCTGAATGACAGCATGTGGAATGAGAATATTCCGGTTCAGGTTGTTGCGTGGAGAATGTTAAGCCGTCTGCGCGCCGCAGGATGGCCACAGGAATTACTTGACATGATGTATTTAGAAGATGATGTTCTAGAATGGGCAAAAGCTACAGGAGAAGGCGAAGATGACGAAAATAAATTGGTTCACCGCGACAGCAACGGCGTAGTACTACAACACGGAGATTCTGTTGTTTTAATCAAAGATCTTAAAGTAAAAGGATCAAGCATGGTTGCCAAACAAGGTACCGCAGTAAGAAATATTCGTCTTGATCATGAAAATGCAGAATACATTGAAGGAAAAGTTGATGGACAGCAGATTGTGATTATTACACAGTACGTTAAGAAGATATAGTTCTCTTTTGAGGGACAAAGATTCAAAGGAACAAAGTTTTCTTGGAATACTGTTTAATTTAACACCTAAAGACACAATCTCGATAGCTATCGGGAATACAAAGTTCGCTAAGTTTTATTCAATAAAGCTTAGCGAACTTGCATTAAAACCATACATAAAGTATATGAACCTGAAACTTGAAACCTGAAACAAAAAAAAAGCCGTTCAACAAGAACAGCTTTTTTTATATTTTTTAGAGATAAAGCTAAAAAACTTTGCCCCTTTGTCTTTTTGTTACTTTGAACCTTAAAAATTACTTTTGGAATAATTTGTTGATTTGATCTTTTACGAATGGCTCAGATACGTTGTTTGTTGCAGCATCTCTTTCTTTACCAGAAACCATAAACTGAACAGTAGCTTTGTCCGGAACCACATTACCTGTGTAGTGCAACCAAATATAGTTGTTAGGCAACTCTAATTTAATATCGTACAACGGAGAAGCTGTAAATCCGCCCATGATAATGTTGTATAAAGAGTTATAAGCATTATCAATGTTCTTAAATGAAAATTTTCTCAAAGTCGAATCATCATCACTTTGAACGATAGTGTAATACACAGTGTATTCGTCACCAATTTTCTGAATGTAGTTGTTATTTACTTTTCCTAATTTCTCTACAGGAACTGTTTCTAGAACCTTAACCTGTGCAAACGAAACAAAACTAAAAAACAATGCGGCAAGAGTAATAATCTTTTTCATAATAGTACTTGGGGTTTACAATTTTACGAACACAAAAAAACATAGAAATATTGAAAAAACCCCTATCAATTCATTATTTTTTCAATATAAAATTGTAAAAGTTAGTCAAACAAAAATAAAACACTGAAATACAACAAGATAAAAACCAAATACTCCCAATACAAAATCATTTTTTGTACTAAAAATCATTTTATTTGAACTAATATTTACCTTTTTTCTCGTCTTCTACTTTCTTTACAACATTACGGGCCACTTCAATTTTAAACTTTTTGCCCTTCATTTTTTCGTCTTTAATATATTTAAGCAAATCTTTTACCTTACTGTATTTTACAGCGGCAAACGATACAAAATCTTTAACTTCTATGAGACCTAAATCGTCTTTTTCTAGTTTTCCTTTTTGACAAAAGAAACCCACTATATCAAACTTGTTCAGTTTTGTCTTCTTTCCGCCACTGATGTAAATGGTTTGAAATTGAGGCGGTTTCGGTAATGAAACTTTACCTTCTACATCCATAATATCCATTTCATAATCAATGTAGTCAAGTTGTTTTTCACTTTCGTGAATGATCAAATAGGCAGTTCCAGATGCTTGCATACGCGCAGTACGGCCATTTCTATGCGTAAACTCATCTTCTTTTAACGGAAGATGGTAATGAATAACGTGTTTCATTTCAGGAATATCCAAACCTCTTGCGGCCAAATCTGTTGTTACCAAATAACTGATGCTTCCGTTCCTAAATTGGATTAAGGCTCGTTCACGTTCGTCCTGATCCATTCCGCCATGATAATAGACCGAGTAAATCCCTTTCTCGTTTAACGTATCACTGATTCTCTCCGCAGCATCACGATGATTGCAGAAGATAATTGCTGATTCTGATTTTAAAGAACAAATCAGATTAAACAAACTCTGCAATTTATCTTTAGCTGGCGAAATCACCATCTTCATCGACAAATTTGTCTTTTCTTCCTCTTCAGGAATAAAATCTAAAACCGTCGGATTAACAACTTTTGTATATTTCGGAATCTCAATATCTGAAGTTGCCGAAACCAAAACACGTTTATTAACTTTCTGTAATCTACTAATGATAAAAGACATCTGCTCATGAAAACCTAATTGCAGCGATTTATCAAACTCATCTAAAATCAAAGTCTGAATTTTATCTGTCCTAAAGGTTTCTCTGTCGATATGATCGGCTATTCTTCCAGGCGTACCAATTAAAACCGCTGGCGGATTGCTTAAATTCTTGATTTCAGTTTCAATCGAATGCCCTCCATAGCAGATATTGACTTTGTATTGCGTTCCCATTTTCTTCCAAACCTGCTCAATCTGCAATCCCAACTCACGAGACGGAACCAAAATCAGACATTGAACCGATAAAATTTCTGGCTGCAACAATTCTAAAACCGGAAGCAAAAATGCTAATGTTTTTCCCGATCCTGTTGGAGAAAGCAGTAAAACGTTGTTGTCTTGAAGAATGACATCTTTTGCAGTTTCCTGCATTTCGTTTAGGTTTTCAATTCCTAAATTCGAAAGTACATCGTGAGAATGGTGTTTTTTCATGCTGCAAAAGTAATTAAAATTGTTTGGTTTGTTTCAAGTCTCAGGTTTCAAGTTTGATATGCTAGATTTTTTTATTTCACGCAGATTTAAAAAGATTTAAGCAGATTGAGCAGATATTTATCTCTCATAAATTATGCAAATCAAGCAGATAAAATCAAAACATCAAATTAAAAAATCCACAAAATCTGCCGGAAGCAAATGACCATAAAGATTACCTTTCACTCAGATTTAAAAAATCAAAATTAATCTGCCTAAATCTGCAAAATCTGCGTGAAACAAATAGCCATAAGCATATCAAACTTGAAACCTAAAACTTGAAACAAATAAAAAACTATATTTGATTCTTCAAAAAACCAGAATCATGAAACTTCTTACCATTCTCTTTTCACTTTTCACAATCACGACTTTTGCTCAAAACAACAAAAAATACGACACGTTTTTTGAAAAAGGAAACGGAAATCAGGCTGCAGATTACTTCGAAACCATTCGGTATTTTAAGCTTTTAGCAAACGATTTTCCGACGATACAAATCAAAGAAATGGGATTGACCGACTCAGGTTATCCATTGCATATGGTGACTTTTAATCCAGATAAAGTGTTTGATTTTGATGAGATTCAGAAAACTAAAGCTGTTTTGTTTGTGAATAACGGAATCCATGCTGGAGAACCGGACGGAATCGATGCCACAATGCAGTTCTACAGAGATCTAGCAACCGGAAAAGTGAAAGCGCCTAAAAATACCGTTTTGGTAACGATTCCTGTTTATAATATTGGAGGCGCTCTAAACCGAAATTCAACAACTCGCGCCAACCAAGACGGACCAGAAATTTATGGTTTTAGAGGAAATGCAAGAAACTACGACTTGAATCGCGATTTAATGAAATCGGATACCAAAAACACCAAAAGTTTCGTCGAGATTTTCCAGAAAATAAATGCTGATGTTTTTATCGATAATCACGTAAGCAACGGTTCTGATTATCAATACAAACTGACGTACATCATGACGCAACACAACAAACTCGGAACCGTTTTGGGCGATTTTATGAATAACGAAATGATGCCTGCTTTGGTAAAAGATCTGCAGAAAAAGAAAATAGAAACTACGCCTTACGTTGATTCCTTTAAAGATACACCAGATAAAGGTTTTGGTCAGTTTGTAGATAGTCCTCGATATACAACGGGGTATACTTCGTTGTTTAACACAATCGGTTTTGTGGTTGAAACGCATATGCTGAAAAAATACGCAGAACGTGTCAAAATGACTTATGAATACATGAAATCGACCTTAGATTTTACTGATGCCAATTATCAGAAAATCAAAGAACTTCGTGTGAAAAACCTACAGCAATACCAACCTAAAAAAACCTATACGCTACAATGGGAACTGGACAGCACGAAAACTACCAAATTTACATTTTTAGGTTACGAAGCAGGATATAAAAAAAGCGAAGCGACAACAGGAAATCGTTTGTATTACGACCGAAGCAAACCATATAAAAAAGATGTTCCGTATATCAAAGAATTCAAATCACAAAAAGAAGTCGTTATTCCGTCTGCTTATATCATTCCGCGGGGTTACTGGAATATTATAGACCTGCTGAAAAACAATAACATTTCGTTTACCGAACTTAAAAACGACACCATTATAGAGGTTGAAAGCTACCGAATCGCCGACTTTAAAACCATTCCGTCTGCTTACGAAGGTCATTATCTGCACAGAAATACAACCATAACTTCTAAAATGGTAAAAATGAATTTTGCTAAAGGAGATTACTACGTTCCAACGAATCAAAAAGGTGTAAAATATCTTCTAGAAGCTTTTGAACCCGAAGGAGTAGATTCGTTCTTTAATTGGAATTTTTTTGATGCTATTTTACAGCAAAAAGAACATTATTCTGAATATATTTTTGAAGATACTGCTGCACAGCTTTTAAAAGAAAACCCTGCTCTCAAAGCAGAACTTGAAGCCAAAAAACAAAACGATACCGCTTTTGCTAAAAATCCAGAAGCTCAATTAGATTGGATTTACAAACATTCTGCTTATTACGAAAAGGCGCATATGCAGTATCCTGTTTATCGAGTTTTATAGTTTTTTTTTAACCGCAAAGTCCGCTAGTTTTTTTGTTTTAGATTGAGTTGAGAATACGCTAAGGTCGCAAAGCTTGACATTTAGAACTTTATTAAAGTTTAAAAGTTAGATCAATTTGAATCAAAATCTTTTATACAAAAAGTATGTCATACAAACTCTTTCTCGACGATTTACGAGATGTTCCAATGGTTTACAAAAACCTGACTGATGATGATTTTGTCATTGTCAGGAATTTTCATGATTTTAAAGAGGTGATTATTGAGAAAGGGCTTCCCGAATTAATTAGTTTTGACAATGATTTAGGGCTTGACGAAAATGATAATATCGCAGAAGACGGTTACGCTTGCGCGAAATGGCTGGTTTATAAATCTGGACTAGATTTACAGAATCTAAAATTCAACGTTCATTCTGCCAATCCTGTTGCAAGTCAGCAGATTCAGGGTTTACTTGATAATTATATTAGACATTTGAGATCACAATAATGCAGATTTTTAACTATACTTGTAAAGAAAACAATTGTAAAAAGCAACCTTGCTTTACTTTGTGGGCACGGATTGTAAATCCACGCCATCGGATTTTGTAAACATTTTGAAGTTTTACGGTTTTCCGTAAAAAAGTACACTAATAATCTTATAAATTTGAAAACCATCCATCAACAATAATTAACATTTTAATTTAATGAGAAAAGAAGAATTTTTAAACACATTAGCTCAAAAAGGTTACGATATAGGATTTGGTGCAAAAAAAAACTTTTCATCTTATGATATAATTAATAAACTTCCTAGCTGGGTAGGATTTATATCATTAGCAGTTGGTATAATCCAAATTGCATATGAAAATATTCCTTTGAATAAAGAGCTTTCAATCTTACTAATTTTTGTGGGTATTGCTATAATGTATTTAGAAGTATTCAAAAGTAAGACAAGTGAATTTGAGAATGAAGGCATTAGACTTACAAGATTATTTAATTCTATTAGAGATTTGTACTATCGTGCAAAATCAGACACGAATTTTTCGTATCAAAATTATGAGGCATCTTATAATAACATTTTAAATGATTTTTACAGTAATAATGTTAGTAAACAAGTATTTATGTCTAGTTGGTATGCACACTTTAAATTTTTTTATGAAATGCAAACTGATTGGATTGTAAATGAATTAAAATTAACTTTTTTCAAGGACAAAATACCTAACTCATTAAAAATCATATTTTTAATTACTTCAATTTTAATTTTATCATGTTTGTTTTATGAATGTATCCCAAGTATTCCAAGACTTTGTAAATAATTTAACTGTTACAAATGAAGAAAGTATTGAAAATAGGTTTTCAACCATTACAAAAAGATTAAATACCGATTTTCATAATATAGATTCTAATTCAGAAAATGGTATATATGTTGGTAGTTATGGCAGAGGAACTGCAATAAATGGAGTTAGTGATTTAGATTTATTATTTATACTTCCTGATTCTGCCTACACAAAATACAATAACAGAGAAGGAAATAAACAGAGCCAGTTACTACAAGATGTAAAAAATTCGATCTTAAAAACTTATTCACAATCAGAAGTTAGAGGTGATGGACAAGTTGTTGTAATTGAGTTTGGAAATGATTTTATTGAAGTTTGTCCAGCTTTTGAAGAAAAAGATGGAAGTTTTACATATGCAGATTCAAATAATGGAGGTAGCTGGAAAAAAACTGACCCTATACCTGAATCTCAAGAAATATCTAACTTTGATATTGACTGTAATGGAAATTTAATAATCTTATCTAAAATAATAAGAGCATGGAAAAACAAAAGTGGAGTCAAAATAGGTGGTTTATTAATTGATACTTTTGTTTATAATTTTTTCAAAGAAAACCCAGATTATCAAGATTATACATTTGAATACTATGATTTATTAATTAGAGATTTTTTTAATTATCTAAAAGAACTAAATGATGATCGAGTATACTGGTATTCTCCAGGTAGTAACCAGCATGTTTATAAAAAAAAATCAAATTTTAAAACCAAAGCAAAAAAAGCTTTCTTTATTGTTGAAGAAGCTATAGAAAAAAGAGAAAACTCTGGAGTCTATGAAATATGGCGGAAAGTTTTTGGAAAACCATTTCCTTATCCAAAAGTTGTTAAAGAATCAAGTTACAATTATAATTCTCAAGAAGAGTATATTGAAGACAAATATCCTTTAAACATCAAGTATAAATTAAGAATTGATTGTGAAATAACACAAGATGGCTATAGGACAGGTTTGTTAAGAACCATAAAATATTTATCAAAAAACAAAAAATTGCGTTTCTTTATAGATAATACTGATGTACCAGAACCATTTGAAGTCCTTTGGAAAATAAAAAATGAAGGCGAAATTGCTTACAGAAGAAACTCATTAAGAGGACAAATCATAAATAGCAATTTTTCTAAGAATGAAAGAAAGGAAAGTTCAGATTTTGAAGGCGCTCATTATGCCGAGTGCTATATAATTAAAAATGGTTATTGTGTAGCAAGAGACAGAATTGATGTCCCAATAAGCAATAGATAGAATAAAACTATTGCTCCTGCTGGCGCGAGCGCAATGTCATTAAGTTAAGACATTAAAGCTCTTAAATTCAATTAAGTATGCTTATATAAATTGGTTTAATTGTATTATTTTTCTTATATTTAAACTGTAATTTTACAGTTTTTAAATATGCCCAAGAATTCAATTTTAATAATTAAAAAATTGAGAGATGAGATTTTTAGCAAAGAAATAATAACCTCTTTTAAGATGAATGAACAGGATTTTACCAGAAAACGTAAACAGCTTTCGGTCAGGTTTTGCTTTTTATGCTGAATTTATTAAAGAAAAGCATGGCCATAGAAATTAATAATTTTCTGGAATATCTGAATGCAAAATTGGATTCACAGAAAGTTGAACATTTTACATCCAGTGCTTTTGTTCAAAAAAGACAGAAAATAAAACCTGAGGTTTTTAACTATTTATCAACTGTAATTACAGATAATTATTATGTGCAGAGCAACGAAAATATAAAGAGGTTTAAGGGCTTTAGAGTTTTAGCTGTTGATGGTTCAAAGATAACCCTGCCTTATACTGAGGAATTAAAAATGACTTTTTGGAGAATCAAAAAATCAGACCAACACCTCAATTATTCAGGCAAAATCTTCAGTATTGTACGATGTGCTCAATCAGCTGGTTTTAGATTCAGTTCTGGAAAACATAAAAACAGGAGAACGAGAATCAGCCTTGAAGCATAAGTATCATTGGAAAGAAGATGATTTAATAATTTACGATAGAGGATATCCTTCTTATGATTTTAAATATGAACATATTAAGTCTGGGGTTGATTATCTGATAAGAGTCCAGAAAAATCACAGCAGGATAGTAAGTGAATTTATATCAAGCGGTAAAAGAAGCCTGATTGTCGATGTTTTCCCGCAGGAAAAACACTCTTTTGCCGGAAAAGATTATAATAAATCTACAAGTATAAAAGTCCGGCTGGTTCGGGTTGGCTTGTCCAGTGGAGAAACTGAAATTTTGATGACATCTTTACTGGACAGTCAGATTTATCCATCAGACATATTTAAAGAATTGTATTTTCTAAGATGGGGAGTTGAAACATTTTGCGATGAATTAAAAAACAAATTAAAAGTAGAATATTTCACGGGTTATTCTAAAATTAGTATTGAGCAGGATTTTTTCTGTGCGGTATTTATCAGCAACCTGCAGTCGATTATTGTAAACGATTTGGAAGAAGAATTAAAAGCTAAAAATCGAACCAGAAAGTTAGATTACAAAATAAACACCAATTTGTCTTATGGATTTTTAAAAAACCGAATTTTAGAACTACTTTTTAAAGAAGCACCCTTGGAAGAAGTATTCAAAGAACTAGAAAATCTCTTTCTTCAAAATACAATTCCAATTCGATTAAACCGAAATAACAAACGGGAATCTGGCAAATATAGAACTGGAGTGAGACCTGTAGTACTTAAAAACCAGAAAGATGCGATATAGATTTTCCTTAACTTAATGACATTGATCGCGAGCGTCCCGCTCGTGATCGCAATCTAAATCAAAACTAAAAAGGACGATCGGGACGCTCACGCCAACAAAAAACAAACAAAACCTTAACCACAAAGCATATCCCCACGTGAGGGATAGAGCTAAGCTACCGAAGTAGCAGTGAAAGCCCGACAGCATCCCGATAAGAGGGCGTATAAGCGTAAAGCATATTGGCACTCTTATCGGGATGGTGGCACGCCCTAAATGTTATTGTAAACATCGTATAAAAACAAAATCTTGCTGTCTTAAAAACAGAATTAGGTAAAGATTTGAAAAGATGAGTAAATTTGCATCAAGCTACTAAATCAATTACCTTAAAATGATACATTTCCTAAAATCATTACAAATCATTTCTGATAGTGAACTTGAAAAACTAAATGGTTTTACAGAAAACAGAATCCTCAAGAAAAACGATTTTCTTATTAAGGAAGGAAATATCTGCAATGAAATTGTTTTTATAAAAAGAGGTATTGTCCGTTCCTTTTACACCAATACCGAAGGGAATGAAATCACGAAATGTATTGCTTTTGAAAACGAATTGGCTTCTGCTTATTCTAGTTTTATAACGCAGGAACCTACTTTTGAAAACATCCAGGCGCTTTGTGATACCGAATTGATTGTTTTAAAAAGAAAAGACCTATTCTATTTATACGAAAATAGTTTAGAATGGCAGGCTGCAGGCAGATTTTTGACAGAAATGGAATATATAAAGACAGAAAATCGTGCTGTTTCTTTTCAGAAGCAAACGGCAAAAGAAAGGTACGATTCGCTTGTAGAAAATCATTCAAAATTTATCAAATATATTCCTTTAAAGTACTTGTCCTCTTATTTAGGAATAACTTCGCGGCATTTGAGCAGACTGCGCAAAACAAACTGATTTTTAGGACAATTGTCTATTTTTTTGACAACAGTAATTGATTTCTTTGTATAAACCAAAACTTACATTTATGCAAAGAACTGAAAGCATCGATAAAAATCTAAACACTTTCTCGGCAACTTTTAAGCGTCATGTAGCGGCAATAGATAGCGGTAGCATCGAATATATGGATGAAGGCGCCGGCATTCCTATTGTGTTTCTTCACGGAACACTTTCAAATTCGAATACGTGGCGCAAAATCATTCAGCCACTAAGTGCAAAATACAGATGTATTGCTATTGATTTGCCTATCGGAGGACATACTATTCCGCTAGAAAACAATGTCGATTTGTCTCCAATCGGCATAGCGCAACTCATAAAAAACGTTTTAGATTATCTTGCTCTTGACAAAGTGATTCTGTTTTCTAACGATACTGGAGGGGCTTATGCGCAAATATTTGCTTCGCTATATCCTGAAAATATCGACAAGTTGATTTTTTCAAACTGCGAAGTACAGGACGTTTTTCCGCCCTCAAAATTCAGATATTTAATTAGAGCTGTAAAAATTCCGGGGTTTATTTCCTTGTTAGGAAATGCTTTCAAAATAAAAAGCCTTCTTACTTCAGATTTGATGATGGGATTACTTTCTCATAAAGTAACAAATGAAGAATTCGCTGCACTGTTTTTAAAAACTTTTATCGAAAATAAAGAAGTAAGAAAAAATTTTGCTTCGAATGTAGCAACTTGGTCGCCGAAATATACCATTAGGGCTGCAGAAAAGCTGAAATCCCTTAAAAATCCTGTTCTTATTCTTTGGGGAGAAGATGACAAAAAACTGTTTCCTTTAGAACTAGGAAAGCGATTAAAAGATATGTTTAGCTATTCAAAATTAGTTTCGATTCCGAATTCAAAGACTTATGTGCAAGAAGACCAACCAGAAATTGTAATTAGAGAAGTCATAAATTTTATAGAAACATATCGAGCATAACCTGAAACTTGAAACCTGAAACTTGAAACCAAATGAAGCTAGAAATTCCAACAGCTAAATGCCATTGGAATTTCTAACTTTTACTATTGGACTTTCTTCTTCTTCAAACAACAATTTAATATTCTCGTACGAATTCTTAAGTGCTTCTTTGATTTGCTCTGGATTTAACCAAGCCACTTTTTCGATTCCCTCTTCTAATTGCCCGTGTGGTGTTCCTTCAAAATCAGAAAACATTTCGAACCAATGTGTGATTTTGAGTTTGTATTTTCCGTTGCGCTTAAAGATATGATAGGTTTTTTGAAGTTTGTTCGTAATACGAAGCTGGTTTACTCCTGTCTCCTCCTCTACCTCACGCATAGCCGTCGCTTCGATGTCTTCCCCTTTCTCGATGCCGCCTTTTGGCAGGTCCCACTTTCCGTTTCTAAAGATAAACAAGACTTCGCCTTTCTTATTGTAGACAAAGCCTCCGCCCGCTTTATTAACCGGAATTTTGGCTTTTAGGGTTTTCATCATTTCACTTTCGTCTGGATGATATAGAATCGCTTTTTGAATTTTATTTTGAAAAATTTTAATTATAAGCTGCTCTATATCAATACTCTCTAACAAGAACAATTGAAAATCTGTTTCCTTCGAAATTTCATTTGTCAAAAAAAGTGGTTTGTCGTTTACAAAAACTTTATACATTTGTACTATGATTTTTAATAAAGATACTGCCGAAAAAACAGCCGAATTGCTTTTGCAAATAAATGCAATTAAATTGAATCCCGAAAATCCTTTTACATGGGCTTCCGGCTGGAAATCTCCTATTTATTGTGATAATAGGCTGATTCTTTCATTTCCGAGCATCAGAAATTATGTTCGTGATGAGTTTGCTAAGAACATCGAAAAACAATTTGGAAAGCCTGATGTCATTGCTGGTGTTGCCACTGGAGCCATTGGAGTTGGTATTCTAGTTGCCGAAAGTTTAGGTCTTCCATTCGTATACGTACGTCCCGAACCAAAAAAACACGGAAGACAAAACCAAGTGGAAGGTTTTTTGCAAAAAGGACAAAATGTTGTAGTGGTTGAAGATTTAATTAGCACCGGAAAAAGCAGCTTGATGGCTGTAGAAGCTTTAAGAAGCGAAGGTGCTAACATTAAAGGTATGGCTGCAATCTTTACTTACGGTTTTGGTGTTGCCGAAGAAAATTTCAAAGAAGCTAATATTGACTTGTTCACTTTAAGCAACTACGAGAATCTTCTTAGTTTAGCAGTTCAAAAACAATATATCACAGAAGACCAGCAATCTACACTGCTTGAATGGAACGAAAGTCCATCAACTTGGGGACAGGAATAGATTTTAGATTTTCTAGAAATTCGCTACGCTCCTTTTTTGGGATTTGGAATTTAGAAAATTGGAATTTATACTAATTCTAGCCTTGCGAACTTTGCGGTAAAAAAACACTTGATAAAACAAAACAAAAAAACACTATATGAACTTAGAAAGTCCAAAAGTTACAGTTCAGAAATCAGCTCAGGATCTTTTTGATCAATTGTCTGATGTACGAAATTTTGAAAAATTAATGCCGGATAATATTGCTAAATTTGAAGTAACCGGAGAAGACGCTTTTATTTTTGGATTGAAAGGCATGCCAGAAATCAAATTAAAAATGAAAGAAAAAACAGCTCCTAACAAAATTGTTCTAGGTGCTGCAAGTGATAAACTTCCGTTTACACTTACTTCAAACATTGATAGTGTTTCTGATTCAGAAAGTGCTGTTCAATTATTTTTTGAAGGAGAGTTTAATGCCATGATGGCTATGATGGTTAAAGGCCCAATAAGCAAGTTTATCGAAACTTTAGCTAATAATATGCACAAGCTTTAATACTTTTAAATTATAAATGAAGGCCTGATTTAACGATCGGGCTTTTTTTTGTTATTGCCGTGAAGGCGCTAAGGCACAAAGTTTTTTTTTGTTTTTCGAACAGATCTATTTCCCATAAAATACAGAAATTCTCACGCAGATTTAAAAAGATTTAAGCAGATTACACTTTGCGACTTGGAGCCTTTGCGGCAAAAAATCTTAGCAAGTTAGTAAAGCATCTTAATCTCCTTAATATCAAATTCGGAAACAGAATCGTCTTCAAGTAAAATTTGTATTTTCCCAAAAGAAGAAACACCCTGAATAATTCCCATGAAATTGCGGTCATCAAGATTTTTAAAAGGCATTGGCACACCTTTTCGGAATAAAGAATTGAAATACTCCTGCCAGAAGATAGACGAAGACGTTTCCCATAACGCAATTTTTTCTTTGATTTTGTCTGTTATCAAAGCTGGGAATATTTCCTTATCTAAAGTTTTATTCAAGATAACACAAAGTGAAGAAGCTTGAGGCAATTCATCAAAATTGGTTTGGTTTACATTTAGGCCTAAGCCCACAACTGACACAATTCTGCCATCACTTTTGATGGTATTTTCGATAAGTATGCCACCAATTTTTTTATTATATGACATAATGTCGTTTGGCCACTTAATACTTAATTCAGGGATATTTAGCGATTTTAAAACTTCAATTACACTTAATGAAACGATAACACTGAGTTCAAAAAACTTTTCGTTATCAAACAAAAAATCTTTGACCAAGACACTCATAATTAAGTTTTTACCTTTCTCAGATTCCCATTTAGAACCACGCTGCCCTTTTCCTTTAGTCTGATTTTCAGCCGTTACGACTGTAAAATTCTCCAGTTCCTCATAAGCTGCGAGCGATTTTAAAAAATCATTTGTAGAATCTATGGCATCGAGTTTGATTAACTTCATTACAATAATTTAAATAACTTAATTTAATATTTTGTTAAGGTTCAAAAATAATCACAAAATTTGGTAACTTTACAAATTCATATAAAATAATTCATGGCGAAAAAGACTATTAATAATGATGTTCTACTGGCGAACATAATCAAAGGGATTGAGGAAGTAAAAGGAAATGATATCGACATTCTTGACTTAAGAGAAATAGATACTGCAGTATGCGATTATTTCGTAATTTGCAGCGGTAGCTCAAACACCCAAGTTAACGCCATCGTAAACTCAATTCAAAAAACTGTATCAAAAGATTTAAAAGACAAGCCTTGGCACGTAGAAGGAACCGATAACGCAGAATGGGTTTTAATGGATTATGTACATATTGTAGTGCATGTTTTCCAGAAACACATTCGCGAATATTACAACATCGAAAGCCTTTGGGGCGATGCCAAAATAACTACAATCGAAAATAAATACTAAAGAAACTTTCATTAAATGGCTAAAGATAATAATCCAAATCCGAATAAATTTAGAATAAGTCCTTGGTTAATATATACCGCAATACTTTTAGTTTTTTTATTCATCAGTTTTGCAACCGGAGGATCAAGCATAAGCGAACCTGCACAGTTAACGTCGTCTAAATTCAATACCTTATTAGAAAAAGGCCAGATTGAAAAAGTAATTGTTTACAACAAAGCAGAAGCTGAAGTATATTTGAATGACAAGGCTCTTAAAGACCCTTCTAACAAAAAAGTAGCTAAAGACATTTTTGAAAGACCAAACAAAGGTCCTCATTACACTTTAGAAATCGGTAACGATCAAATTTTCCAAACCAAGCTTGAAAAAGCTGTTGGCGAAGGCAAATTAAAAGATTTTAACTTTCTTCAAAAAAATAACTGGAGCGATATCTTAATTAGCTTGCTTCCTATCATTATCATTGTTGGTGTATGGATATTCATCATGCGCAAGATGTCTGGAGGAGGTGCTGGAGGAGGCGGACAGATTTTCAATATCGGAAAATCTAAGGCTAAATTGTTTGACGAAAAAACAGACATCAAAACTACATTTAAAGATGTTGCAGGTCTTGAGGGCGCTAAAGAAGAAATTCAGGAAATCGTAGAATTCCTTAAAAACCCAGAAAAATACACCAATCTTGGAGGTAAAATTCCGAAAGGAGCTTTGTTAGTAGGGCCTCCGGGAACTGGTAAAACGTTGTTGGCAAAAGCTGTTGCCGGCGAAGCACAAGTACCATTTTTCTCTTTATCAGGTTCTGATTTCGTAGAGATGTTCGTGGGAGTTGGTGCTTCACGTGTACGTGACTTGTTCAAACAAGCAAAAGAAAAATCTCCTGCTATCATTTTCATCGATGAGATTGACGCTGTTGGTAGAGCGAGAGGAAAAAGCAATATGTCTGGAGGTAATGATGAAAGAGAAAACACATTGAACCAATTACTGACAGAAATGGACGGTTTTGGGACAAACTCAAACGTAATTGTATTGGCGGCGACCAACAGAGCAGATGTACTAGACAAAGCTTTAATGCGTGCTGGACGTTTTGACAGACAAATTTTTGTTGACTTACCAGACATTCGCGAGAGAGCTGAAATCTTTGCAGTACACTTGGCTCCTATTAAAAAGGTTGAAGGACTTGACTTAGATTTCTTAGCTAAGCAAACTCCGGGATTCTCGGGTGCAGATATTGCAAATGTTTGTAACGAAGCGGCTCTTATAGCAGCACGTAACAACAAACCAGCTGTTGACAGACAAGATTTCCTTGATGCAGTTGACAGAATTATTGGTGGTCTTGAAAAGAAAAATAAAATCATTACTCCTGATGAGAAAAGAGCGATTGCGATTCACGAAGCAGGTCACGCTACTGTAAGCTGGATGCTGGAACATGCCGCTCCGCTTATCAAAGTAACTATTGTTCCTCGCGGACAAAGCTTAGGAGCTGCTTGGTATTTACCAGAAGAGAGACAAATCGTTAGAACAGATCAGATGTTAGACGAAATGTGTGCTACTATGGGAGGAAGAGCTGCTGAAAAAGTGACTTTCGACAGAATTTCTACAGGAGCTTTAAGCGATTTAGAAAAAGTGACACGTCAGGCTCGTGCAATGGTAACAATCTACGGATTGAACGATAAAATCGGAAACGTTACTTATTACGATTCAACTGGTCAGAGCGAATACAATTTCTCTAAACCTTATTCTGATGAAACAGCAAAAATCATTGATGCCGAAATTTCAGAATTAATCGAAGGACAATATCAGAGAGCTATTCATATATTAGAAGAAAACAAAGACAAACTGAATCAGCTTGCTGATATATTAATTGAAAAAGAGGTAATTTTTAAAGATGACCTTGAAACAATTTTTGGAAAACGCACTTGGGATAAAAATTTAGAAGAGGTCGTTTCATAAATTAGCATCAAATACGGAATATTTTTTAAAATCTTAATTCAAAACAGGCTTTTGAATTAAGATTTTTTTATCTTTGAACGTTTTCAATTAACATGTAAAGTATTTCATATAAAAAATGAATTTTTTCAGAAAAATATTCGGTTCGGGCGAAGCCTCTTCTGACGAAGAGAATGAAAGTGAATACGCCGGAACCTCTGCCCAAAACAGTCATTTATCTTTAGACGAACAGTTCATTTTCAATTTTAAGAAAAATGGAGGTAAATTCTTGTATTGCGAAAATACTCTCGAAGTTGCAGAACAGTTCGAAAACATTTTAGAAGAAAATGATTGGTTTGAAAAAGAAGCCTTATGTTACGAATCTGCTCTTTTTCATTTATTAGAAGAGAACAAATTATTTTATATAGCCCCATCTAATCCGAAGTTTCTTTTAGCAAGCTGCGAAAATTTGATTGCCGATGAGGGTTCCATTCTATTTTCTTCAAAGCAAATTAGGCAAAACAAACCAAACGACCTTCCTGCCAACATTGTCATTCTTGCAACGACAAGCCAAATCCTTCCAATGAAAAGCGACGGATTAAGCGCTATCAAACGAAAATACGAACGAGACTATCCAACCAATATCACCACAATAAAATATTTCGAAAAAGCCAAAGAAGAAGATTTCACACAATACGGAAGTGTTGCAAAGAATCTGTATCTACTGCTTTTAGAAGATCTTTAAGATGAACGAAACACTTAAGAGAACCATTTCTGGTGCTGTTTATATCGCTTTGTTATTAACGTCAATCTTGTTTTCTACCGAAAGCTTTATTCTCCTTTTTGGCCTTTTTTTGGTCATCACAATTTACGAATTCAGTAATATTGTATACCTCAATAAAATTTTCTCGATTTTATTTGGTGTCGTTTTGTACTCGTCTATTCTACTGGTAAGCCACTACAATAAAGAGACAACAGATTTCATCAATCGCAATTTTGATACTAATGTGGTTTTAAAAACCAATATTCAGCAGTTAGATTTAGTTCTGTTGGCCGTTACTATTGTGGTTTCTATAAAATGCATCATTTTCCTTTTTTACGATTCTGTACAAAAAGTCAGCATTTCATCAAAATACTTATACCTATTAGGTTACATCACCCTTCCCTTTGTGTTTATTGTAAAAATTTCTTTTGGCACAAACGACTACAATCCTAAAATCATACTAGGCCTTTTTGTGCTGATATGGACCAACGATACTTTTGCTTATTTGGTTGGAAAATCAATAGGAAAACATAAGCTTTTTGAGCGTGTTTCTCCTAAAAAGACCATTGAAGGTTTTCTTGGTGGCGCTGTTTTTGCTGCCTTTGCCGGTTATTTGATTTCAAAACTTTATATTCAGCCGACACCCGAGTTCAGCAACAGATCGATTTTAATATGGACCGGAATTGCCATTATCGTAAGCATTTTTGGAACCATTGGAGACTTAATCGAATCAAAATTTAAACGTATAGCCGGAGTAAAAGACAGCGGCTCGATAATGCCCGGACACGGAGGCATCTTAGATCGACTAGATAGTGTTATATTTGTAGCACCAATTATATTTTTATTTTATCAAATTTTATATTATGTTTCATAAAGAAGGAGGCCCGTCCATTTTATTAGGTACAGTTTTTACTGTAGCATTGATTTTAATTGCTGAAAAATTTATAGATATCTATTGGCTGCGCATGCTGGTACAAATTGCCGCACTTCTGATACTGATTATTATTTTACAGTTTTTTAGAAATCCGAAAAGAATTGCAGTGAGAAACAGTGGCCATATTTTGGCTCCCGTTGATGGAAAAGTTGTAGTAATAGAAGAAGTTTACGAAGGAGAATACTTTAAAGACAAACGTCTTCAGGTTTCTATTTTTATGTCGCCAATCAACGTTCATGTGACACGTTATGCAATGGACGGAATTATAAAATTCAGTAAATACCATCCTGGTAAGTTTTTGGTAGCATGGCATCCAAAAGCAAGCGAGGAAAACGAAAGAACAACTGTGGTAATCGAAAACGAAACTTTCGGCGCAATCTTATACCGCCAGATTGCGGGTGCATTGGCCAGAAGAATTGTTAATTATGCAAAAGAAGGTATGCAGGTTGTACAAGGAACTGATGCCGGATTTATAAAATTTGGTTCGAGAGTAGATTTATTTTTACCTTTAGGTACACCTGTCGATGTAGTGCTTGGACAAAAAGCAATTGGAGGTAAAACCATTATCGCTTCAAAAGTTTAAATGACTAATAAAGACCTAGATACTCGTTTCGAAGAGGCCGTAGAAGCTGCTATGAAAATGACTCAGGCTTCGTTGCCACAAGATGTGCAACTGCGTCTTTATGCCTTTTACAAACAAGCCACTTTTGGAACAGCCGTTTCTAATCAATCTGAAAATTTTGATTTAAGAAATGCATTCAAAATCAATGCATGGCTTCAAATCAGCCATTTATCAATCGAGGAAGCCAAAGAAAACTATATCGAAATCATTAATTCATTAATCTCAAAATAGACGTCATCATGAAGAAGTATCTTGTTATGTACAGCATTTTAACTTCATTTTTACTTTTATTTTCCTGTAAAGATGATAAATTGGTTGAAGTAGTCGAAGTTCCACTGCCAACTAAGGAAGAAAAAATTACTATTGGCTCTCCTGCTGATGTAAAAGCAGATCCAGGCTCCTTTGAAATGACAAAACTGCCATTTGCCTATGATGCGCTGGCTCCGGCAATTAGAACGCTTACGCTAGAAACACATTATTCTAAGCATTATTTGTCGTATACAAACAACTTCAATAAAGAAATTGTGTCGACGGAGTTTGAAAACATGCCTATTGAAGACATTTTGAAAAAAATGGATATGAACAATGCCAAACTTCGTCAGAATGCTGGTGGCTACTATAATCATACTCTTTATTTTAATGTATTAACACCAAAAGAACAGACGCCGAAAGATACTTTAGCAGGATCTATTACTAAAGAATTCGGTTCTTTCAACAATCTTACAAGCCAGTTTAAAGGGCAGGCAGAAAAACAGTTTGGTTCAGGATGGGTTTGGCTTGTGGTTGACCGTTATGGAAAACTCCAAATCACTACAACAGAAAATCAGGATAATCCACTAATGCGAAATGCTTTGATTCCTGGAACGCCAATTTTAGGAATAGATCTTTGGGAACATGCTTATTATCTAGATTATCAAAACAGAAAAGGCAGTTATATTGATGCTTTTTACGAACATATAAACTGGGAAAAAGTCAACGAATATTACATAGAAGCCTTGAAAAAGGTGAAGAAAGTATAAAACAAAAAAGCTGCTAAAAATTGATTAGCAGCTTTTTTTTTACAACCTAAGATTACTTCAATTCGTAAATTAATGATTCTGATGGATTAAGTTTTACATACATTTTTCCTTCTCCATTTTTGACCGTTAAATACGTTTTATTTTTCAAGTACAGCTGATCGATTAAAACATACGAACCGTCGGCCAAATTCCATTTCGCAATAACATCTGCAGGAATCACCAATTCAAATTCGCTTGTCTTTTCAGAAGAAAAATTAACAGTGATAATAAGTTTTTGGTTTTCGGACCAACGTACAAAAGAATACAATAACGAATCGTAAGAAGAAGATTTCTCACGATTTACCTTCTGAATCTCTTGAAAACTACCCATTAAAGCTGGGCTTTTTATTGTGAAATTTAACAATCGCTTATAAAAGTCACGAAGTTTCTTTTCTGAATCGGAAAGCTGCCCGCCATCAAACTTGCCCTCATTCATCCAGCGTTGATGGTTTGGAACTCCGATATAATCAAAGATTGATGTTCGCGAAGGTTTTCCAAATCCAGCATCTTCATTGCCAGCCTCTCCTACTTCTTGCCCAAAATAAATCATAGTTGGCGAAGTACTAATGGTAGCCGAAACGACCATTAGAGGTTTTCCTCTTTCTGGAGTTCCTGCAAATTCGGCACTTGCCAAACGCTGTTCGTCATGATTGTCCAGAAAGTGAAGCATATGATGTTCTATATCAGTCATTCTTTTCTGAATATCGTTTAATTCATCTGGAGAAGATTTTCCGCGGATAATGTCTTTCAGTTTATCATAAGTTTCGACCTTATCGTATAAATAATCCATTTTTCCTAAATGAATATAATTTCGATATTCGTTCGGATTATAAACTTCTGCCAGCAAAAATGCGTTTGGATTCTTCATTTTGATTGAAGAGTTCAAATAACTCCAAAATTCATACGGAACCATTTCAGCCATATCATAACGAAATCCGTCTACACCTTTTGCCGTCCAATACAAAGCAATATCCCTGAATTTTTTCCAAGAATCCGGTACGTCTTTATCTTGCCAGAAAGCAAAATGCTCCTGAACCGATTTTTGATTAAAACCTATAGGAAGTTCAGGGAAATCTTTTGTTCCGTCGGGACGAACGCCGTAATTTACTTTTACCGTTTCATACCAATCATTTTGATCAGGTTTCGCTTTACGCGAGCCATTTCCTGTCCATTTAGCTGGATTTTCATCAAATTTACCATCAATTAAAGGATTTTTTTCTCCATTCAGAGGCAACACGTTATCCGGAATTTCAAAATGCATTCCCGGAATATAATAGAAATTATTATCTCGTTTGTACTCAACGCTTACATCATCGGTAGCGCCAAAATCTTTTACGCCATCAGGATTTGATTTTCCTTCATATTTTCTCGCTATATGATTTGGAACAATATCGATAAGAACCTTTAAACCTGCATTATGAGTACGTTTAATCAAGGCTTCAAACTC
The DNA here is from genome assembly GCF_004634245.1 of Flavobacterium foetidum. Lineage (GTDB taxonomy): Bacteria > Bacteroidota > Bacteroidia > Flavobacteriales > Flavobacteriaceae > Flavobacterium > Flavobacterium foetidum. Next base: position 312,236 of record NZ_SJTF01000001.1, on the reverse strand, counting down.
TTCTAATCGTTTTGAAGGGTCTACAGCCAAATCTGGATTTACATTGTAGTAATCCTTTACAGCATAGGGCGACCCTGCCCTGCCTTTTACCACTTCAGGATCATCATTAGAAATGCCGTAAGCAGTATAATCTCTTATCAATGCATGATGAGGTACTCCAGTATACCAAACATAATTAACCCCTAGATCTTTTATTTCATGAAGCGCCTTATCGGTAAAATCATTAAATTTTCCCACATCATTTTCTTCGATGGTTCCCCATGGCTTATTAGTTTTATTTTTATTTCCGAATAGGCGTGTAAAAACTTGGTAGACTACAACCTTTTTTTCTGGTTTAGCTTCTTGTTTTGCTGTACTCATTTTCAGATCTTTTGTTTTACAGGCAGAAAGCAGTACCGTTAACGTAATTCCGGCTGCTATTATTTTTTTACTTATCATATCTTTTGGGAGATTGTTAACTTGTGATACTAAAGGAATATCACTTAAATTTAAAACTGATCTCTAAATGTAATTCATTTTTCAAAATGCAGCTCATAGTCTTTTCAAAATGGTGGTTTTAAAATCAGTTCCAGCGCAACTACAACGTGGGAGTTACTCTTTTTGTTGAAAAATAATCAAGTACTAAACATCTTAAATAAACTGTTGATGACTAATTATAAATTAATCCTAATAACAATCTAAGGTTATTAGCTTTTTCATAAATTTGACAAAAATTTAATCAGTTGAAGAAATCAATCTTTTTTATATCCTGCCTGTTTATCTTAAGCATTCAGTTCACTTTCGCGCAGGCGAAAAAAACAAGTCCGAAACAGATTCATGTAGAACATGCCGACAATTTTGAACGTAATGAAGAATTAGTTCCGGGCGCAGTGCTTTTGAGCGGCAATGTAAAAGTTGATCATGACGGCGTAGTGCTTACCTGCAACAAAGCTTATGTTTTTGAAAAAGAAAACTACCTTAAAGCATTTGGAAACGTACAGCTGGTACAAGGCGACACTTTGTTTCTAAACAGTAAGTACGCAGAATACAGTGGTAATCTAAAAAAAGCATTTGCTACTGGAGATGCCGTAATGACTTCTCCTGATGCGACTTTGCAAACCGATACAATCAATTTCGACCGCAATGTGCAACAAGCTTTTTACAATACCAAAGGAACTATAGTTAATAAAGAAAACACTTTAGTCAGCAAATCTGGGAGGTATTTTGTTGAGGAAAAAAAGTTTCAGTTTTTGACAGAAGTAACCATTACCAATCCGAAATATGTTATTAAGTCTAATCATTTGGATTATTATAGCAATTCGGGTCACACTTATCTGCTAGGACCGTCTACCATTACCAGCAAAACCAATTATATTTATACCGAAAAGGGTTTTTACGATACCAAGAAAAACCTCGCTCATTTTTTGCGAAAATCGTATATAAAATATGATGATCGGCGAATAGAGGGCGACAGCTTATTTTATAATCGAAATACCGAATTTGCCTCTGCGACACGAAATGTCAAAATTACCGACTCGATTAACCGCGGAGTTGTAAAAGGCCATTACGCAGAACTTTATAAACTTAAAGATTCTATGTTTGTAACCAAAAGAGCCGTTGCGGTTAATTTTGTCGAAAACGACTCTGTTTACATTCACGGAAAAAGATTATTGGTTACCGGAAAAGAAGGGGAACGAATTTTAAGAGCTTTTAACAATGTTCGTTTTTACAAAACTGATATGAGCGGTAAATGCGATTCTATTCATTCAAACTCAAAAACCGCCCTGACAAAATTAATAGGAAAACCGATTTTATGGAATGGAGAAAGTCAGATTACCGGCGATGTCATGCATTTAATTGGCGATAATAAAACCAGAAAAATTGATTCTCTAAAAGTTCTCAACAACACTTTTATAATTTCAAAAGACACCCTAGGAACTGGCTATAACCAGGTCAAGGGGCTCAATTTGTTTGGAAAATTCCGGGACGGAAAACTCCATGATGTTGATGTCATCAAGAACACAGAGGTCGTCTATTTTATGCGAAACGATGCGAACGAACTTATTGGCATCAATAAAAATGTGAGCAGTAAAATCAATATGATTTTAGAGAATAATGCCGTCGAGACTATTACATTCTTTAATAAAGTCGACGGTGATATTTATCCCGAAGACGAGTTGCCAGAAAATGCCCGAAAACTTAAAGGAATGGTTTGGCGAGGCGACGAACGAATAAAATCAAAAGACGATATTTTTACGGACGAAGACAATGAGTTGCACGAAAAATTAATCAAAGAAGGAAAAGAAGAGGAAGAAAAAGGCAAAAACGTTCCTATGAAAGTCAGAAAAGAAACTTTGAATTACGACAAGAAAAAAACTGCTCCTGCTGTTAAAAGCAAAAAGTAGTCTGATTCTAAAAATGCCTTAATGAGAAAAAAAATAAAAACTTAAACTCAGTTGCAAAACTTAACCTAAGCCTAAAGTCAAAACCTTAGAAGCTTAGTACATTTACGCCTCAAAAAAGTTTTTAATATAACTTAGAAGCTCAGCATCTCAGCAACTTAGCAACTTTTAAAAAAATGAACCCAGATTTTATAAAATACCAAGCACAGACTTCTCCTTACCCGCTAGGAATGGAAGTTTCTCACGCTATTGGATCTTACATATACGATACAAACGACAAGAAATATTTAGATTTTGTTGCAGGAGTCTCAGCTTGTACGCTTGGACATCAGCATCCGAGAGTAAATCAGGCAATAAAAGACCAGTTAGACAAATATTCTCATGTAATGGTTTACGGAGAATATTCTCAAAGTCCAGCGGTTCAGTATTGCAAATTAATGGCTTCACTCCTTCCTGAATCTTTAAATAAAACTTATTTAGTAAACTCAGGAACAGAAGCTATTGAGGGCGCTTTAAAACTCGCAAAAAGAACAACGGGGCGCAGTCAGCTTATCTCGTGCCACAATGCTTACCACGGTAACACTATGGGCTCGATGAGCGTCATGGGGTTTGAAGAACGCAAACAAGCTTTCAGGCCTTTGCTCCCAGATGTTGATTTTATTACTTTCAACAACGAAGCCGATTTAGAAAAAATCACAACCCGCACTGCGGCAATTCTTTTGGAAACGATCCAAGGCGGCGCCGGATTTATTCAACCTGAAAATAACTTTTTACAAAAAGTACGCAAACGATGTGACGAAGTAGGCGCTTTAATGATTGTTGACGAAATTCAGCCTGGATTTGGCAGAACTGGGAAATTATTTGGTTTTCAGAACTACGACGTCGTTCCAGATATCGTCGTGATGGGAAAAGGTATGGGTGGCGGAATGCCGGTTGGCGCTTTTACAGCTTCGGCTGAACGAATGGATCTTCTAACCGAAAATCCAAAATTAGGTCACATTACGACTTTTGGCGGGCATCCTGTCATTGCGTCAGCTTGTCTAGCCACTTTGCAGGAATTAACTGAAACAAATTTAATGGCTGAAACACTAGAGAAAGAAAAACTCTTTAGATCTCTTTTGGTACATCCTTTGATTACAGAAGTTAGAGGAAAGGGATTAATGCTTGCGGCGATGACTGAATCGGCAGAAATTACCAATGAAGTGATTTTAACATGTCAAGACAGAGGACTAATTTTATTTTGGCTTTTGTTTGAAGGCTGTGCGATAAGAATCACACCTCCTTTAACCATTTCTGAGGAAGAAATCAAAGAAGGTTGCGGAATAATATTAGAGGTAATGGACGAAGTTTTAAAAAGGAAAAAAAATTAAACCACAAAATGTTTCTTAAAAATCAACCAAAAACAAAAAATTGGGAGCTGATTTTATATTCTGATAAAAAACAAAATCATAAAGAAGAAAGCTTATTCGCTTAAGAATAAAAGAGATTTCTTCCCAAAATAGAATAAAAAATGCTATATATTGTTAATTAAATTGTTCAAAACAATTAATTTCTTATCCTTACAACAATTATATGGTTGCCTAAATTTATAACAGGCTAATTTCAAATAAACGAAGTATGCAATTAAGCAACGAAGAAGAAGATTATAACCTATCCTTATCCAAATTTGAGTCGATGTTGAAAACCAACAAAGTACTCTTTTTTGATTCTGAAGAATTTGAAGAAATTATTCTTCATTATTTAGACATAGGTAAGGCTAATTTAGCAAAAAAGGCCTTAAAACTTGCATTAGATCAGCATCCAAAATCTACAGGCTTAAAATTAGTACAAGTAGAAATGCTGGTTTATGACGACAAACTCGACATGGCTGAAAAGCTTTTGAATGAGTTATATGCTATTGAACCTAACAACGAGGAAATCTATATCCAGAAAGCCAATATCTATTCTAAAAGAGACCAACACGAAAAAGCTGTCGAACTGCTCAAAATCGCGTTGCAGTACACTGATGATTATGCCGATGTGTACAACTTGATCGGAATGGAATATCTTTTTATGGATAATCTTGAGCTGGCTAAAGAGAACTTCATAAAATGTCTCGAAGAAGATCTAGAAGACCAATCTGCTCTTTACAATGTGGTTTATTGTTTTGAATTTTTAGACCAGAATCAAGAAGCGATTGCCTACCTTAATGAATACATTAACAGAAATCCGTATAGTGAAATCGCTTGGCATCAGCTTGGACGATTACATTATGGCGTAAAGGAATATGAAAACGCAATTCGAGCTTTTGACTATGCAACCCTAATCGATGATGAGTTTTTAGGCGCTTTTATGGAAAAAGCAAAAGCATACGAACGTCTTAGAAAATACCAAGAAGCAATCGAAAGCTACAACAGAACAATTGAGCTTGAGGATGCTACTTCGTATGCTTTGCTTCGTATCGGAAAATGCTATGAAAAACTCGGAAATTCGGCAAAAGCAATTCAATATTACAACCAAACAGTACACGAAGATCCTCTATTGGATAAAGGTTGGATTGCTATAACTGATTTTCACATTCGTCAGAAAAATTTCCAAAAAGCGTTGTTTTTTGTGAACAAAGCTTTGGCAATAGACAACCAAAATCGCTTGTACTGGAAGCGTTATGCAACCATCAACAAGCAAATGAACTTTTTTGAGGAAGCCGAATTTGGATACAGAAAAGCTGTTGAATTTGGCGATTACTCCTTGGAAACATGGTTGTATTGGGTTGATATACTTCAGTTCTTAGGAGAGTTCGAAATGGCAATCCAGACACTTCTTCAGGCAACAGAATATTTCCCAGAAGAAAACGAAATAGAATACCGTTTGGCCGGATTGTACTTTATGATTCAGGACAACACAAAAGCCAAATTTCACCTAAGCAACGGACTAAGGCTAAACTTCGACAATTATATCTTAATTGAAGACTTATTCCCTGTTGTATGGACAAAAAAAATGGTGAAAAACTACATTGAAAAACATAGAAAATAAAATAATTAATGAAAAAAATTTTTACAATTCTCGCCATTACACTTTTTACATTTTCATACGGTCAGAATCAACCAGCAGAAAATACTACTGATTCTGGAACTACAGAAAAAAAATCAGGCGATACCCGAATCTATGCTCCTGAAAAAGTTGAAGTAAGAGCTGAATTTAAAAACGGCGTTGCAAAAATGAGAGAATTCCTAAAAGCCAACTATGCAGTCCCTAAAGAAATGATAGCCAATAATCAAACAGGTCAAGTTATAAGTACTTTTGTTGTGGAATCAGACGGCTCATTATCAAATATAAAAATCGTTAAAGATTTAGGGATGAACACTGGCGAAGAAATGGTAAGAGTTTTAAAATTAATGCCAAAATGGGATCCAGCAGAGCTGAATGGAAAAAAAGTTAGGGTTTCACATACATTGTCATACGGTCCAAATGGAGGTAATTAAGAAAAGATTTGGTCTGCTAGGACGCAATATTAGTTATTCATTCTCGAAAGGGTATTTCACAGAAAAGTTCAACCATGAAGTTTTTGAAGGTAATACTTATGAAAACTTCGACATACCGGAAATTAATCATTTTACAGAATTAGTTAAAAACAATCCAGATTTAAAAGGATTGAATGTGACTATTCCGTACAAAGAACAAGTAATTCCGTTCTTAGACAAATTATCCAAAAATGCATCTCAGATTGGTGCGGTTAATACAATCAAATTTACCAAAAAAGGCAAATTAAAAGGATACAACACCGACTATTACGGTTTTAAAAAATCGCTTGAGCCTTTATTGGAGCCACATCATAAAAAAGCTCTTATTTTAGGAACTGGTGGCGCGTCAAAAGGTGTTGCCTATGCGCTTGAGGAACTCAATATTCCCTACACTTTTGTGTCAAGAGAAGCGAAAGAAAACATTATCGATTACGATTTAATCAATGCCACGACATTTGATAATTTTCAAATCATAATTAACTGTACGCCAGTCGGAACAAGTCCGAATATTGAGGCATCACCAAATTTGCCTTATGAGTTTTTTACAGAAAAACATATTGCATACGATTTGATTTATAATCCTGCCGAAACTACCTTCTTGAAAAAGGCAAAAGAACATGGAGCGGTGATTAAAAACGGTTATGATATGCTTATTTTTCAGGCTGAAAAAGCATGGAAAATCTGGAACAAATAAAAAAAATCACTAAACTAAAATATGCAGCAGTAATTTTCTCGAATTACTGCTGCATTTTTTATTTCACTACAGTTCATAACAAATTTGAATAAAGGATTTCTGCCAATTATTTTACACAATATTTTAACTAAGAGTTACAGTAAAACTTCTTACACATTGGTAGACGTTGTTTTTTTGGTAGTGTAATGAATTACAACACACACTAAATTGGATTTTATTTAGATAATTGCCATAAAAATGCTAAAAAAGAATTTTCTTTTCTTTTAACAAATCAGTAAAAAAATAGTAATCATTATTTAAAATCAGCATAATGAATAAGAATTTCATCCTAAATTACATCATAAACGTGCGATTTATTTTGTATTTAGAAACACCTTTACTATCTTTCGCAATGTTTAAAGTAAAATCCTTATACATTTAAAGATGTTAGAAGAAAAGAATGATAACCTGCACGAAGCAGACGGAAAATTAGGAATCGATATGAGCGATGCCGCACAACATGATGCTCCTGAAAGTAATAAAACTGACAAAGCACATGAAAATGCTGTTTTAAGTACTAACGCTGAGGCTGAAAAACTAGAGCCAACAGAGCAGACAGACCATCAAGAAGCGCTGGACGCCATCACAAATTCAAACGCTGAAGAAGGCGAAGATGAAACACTAAAAGGTAGACATGAAATCCCGATGAAGGATTATGACACTTTTACATTGGACGCTCTTGTGGATGAATTAAAACAACTGGTAAATACAGACAAAATTATGTCTGTAAAAGATCATATTGAAGAAATTAAAAAATCATTTTTATCTAAATACAATCATCTTTTAGATGAGAAAAGAGAAGAATTCAACGCCTCAAAAGAAGATCCAAACGAAGAATTTGAGTATCATTCTCCTCTAAAAAATAAATTTGACGAATACTATAATGTGTTCAGAGAAAAAAGAAATGTTCACTTTAAACATTTACAAACCAATCTAAAATCAAATCTAGAAAACAGACTTGCCATTGTTGAGGAACTAAAAGAACTTATAAATCCTCAGGAAAACATAAAAGACACTCTTAAACATTTTAATGATTTAAGAGAAAGATGGAAAAATGCGGGTCCGATTCCAAAAGATAAATACAACCATGTCTGGAACAATTACCACTTTCATGTAGAAAATTTCTATGATTATCTGCACTTGGATCGAGAAGCAAGAGATTTAGATTTTAAACACAATTTAGAGCAAAAGCTAAAAATAATTTCTCGAGTAGAACAACTAGCTGAAGAAACTGATATTAACAAATCTTTCCGCGAACTTCAGGATCTGCACAGAATCTGGAAAGAAGAAATAGGTCCTGTTTCTAAAGAACATCGCGATAGCATCTGGAACAAGTTTAGCGAACTCACTAAAAAAATCCATGATAAAAGAGAGATTTTATTTGAAAACCAAAGAGCTGGCGAACAGCAAAATCTTGAAACTAAAAAGGAAATAATTGCCAAAATTGAAGCGTTAGGGACTGAAAAAGTAAATTCGCATTCGCAATGGCTGGTGCAGATCGAAAAAGTAGAAGCGCTTCGTAATGAATTCTTTGCAGCTGGAAAAGTTCCTGCCGAAGTAAACGAAGAGACTTGGGCCGCATTTAAAACTGCCGTACGCAATTTTAATGCATTCAAAAATTCATTTTACAAAGACATCAAAAAAGACCAAAATGAGAATTTGAATAAAAAGCTGGCACTGGTCGCCAAAGCAAAAGAATTGCAAGAAAGCACCGACTTTGCTTCTACAACGCCAATAATGAAGCAAATTCAGGAAGAGTGGAAACAGATCGGCCATGTTCCTAAAAAATATTCCGACAAAATCTGGAAAGATTTTAAGGATGCGTGCAATTATTATTTTGACAAATTAAAAGAACACAAATCTGAAGAAAACAGTGAAGAAGTAGCCGCTTTTGACAATAAAAAAGCTTATTTAGACACTTTGAGAGCGTTCCAGCTTACAGGAGACCATAAGACCGATCTTGATGCTATAAAAGCTCATATCGAAATCTGGAAGGGTTATGGAAAAGTGCCTTTCTCGAGACGTCATATTGAAGGAAAGTTCAACAAAATTTTAGATGCTCTTTTTGAAAAATTAAGTCTGAGCAAGAAAGAAAGCGAAATGATGCGTTTTTCTAATAGAATAGACTCTTTGTCTGACAGCAATGATACACGTAAACTGGACAATGAAAAGATCTTTATTATGCGCAAAATTGAAGAGGTTCAGAATGAGATTTTCCAGCTAGAAAACAACATTCAGTTCTTTGCCAACACCAAGAATTCGAAAAAAGAAAATTCAATAGTATTAGAAGTTAGAAAAAACATTGCTATTCACAAAGAAAGTCTTGAGGTTTGGAAAGACAAGCTAAGACAGCTTCGAAATTTAAACCAGGAATAAAACAATCCATATCTCAAATTTTTAAATTCCAAATTTCAATTGATCAAATCGATTGGAATTTGGAATTTTATTTTTTTTAATCGTTCCAAAAGATAAACATGCTGAAAGTCTTTTTTTTTATGAATTTACTTTCAAATAACAAATTGATAAATTAATACTAAAAAATATTCGTTATATTTGAGTTACCACTAGTTATTGATATTCAATAAAATACAAGTATTAATTTTAATCACTAAGAAAATGAAATTTACTAGAAAAGCTCATGCCAACTGGCAAGGAACCGGTATGGAAGGAAAAGGAACCATTAGTACGCAGAGTACAACCCTAGATAATGCTCAATTATCATTTAAAACCAGATTTGCAGACGGAGTTGGAACAAATCCAGAAGAGTTGGTTGCAGCGGCCCATTCAGGCTGTTTTACGATGCAATTAAGCTTTTTACTCAACGAAGCAGGCTTTACAGCTGACGATCTCACTACAGAAGCAACTGTAACTTTTGAAGACGGAACAATAACACTTATTCATCTAGACTTAAAAGGAAAAGTGCCTTCTATTTCAGCAGAAGAATTTGAAGCCACTGCTGCCAAAGCAAAGGAAATCTGCCCTATTTCCAAACTGCTGAATACCACAATCACACTATCTGCATCATTAATAAGCTGATTTAAAAATAAGCATAAAAAAACCAAGGTCGACAACCTTGGTTTTTTTTATTATTTATAATGTGCTATTACATTTTTGCTTTTACAGCTTTAGCTTCAGCTGTCATTTCAAGAGCATTGTAAACACCGATAAGGGTTTTAGCAATATCTTCGTTTTTAGGATCTAAATCGTTTGCTTTTTTAAGGTAAGGAATTACGCTTTTGAATACGTTTTCTCTCTTAACTTTTAATTCATCATAACGTTTCATGTCTTTAGCAGAAGTACCCAATTTATTCATCTCGTCAATGATTGGTTTTTCAGCCTCCAATTTCAATACAGATAAATTGATGTAAGCATTTGCGTAAGCAGGATTAATCTCGATTGCTTTAAGATAGTATTTCTCAGCGTCTGCATTGTTTTTTGCTCCTGCACTGATAACTCCTAAATTGAAAACTAAATCGGCGTTATTTGGTTCTTTTTGCAATGCTTCATTTACTAATACTTTGTATTTTTCGTAATCTTTAGTTTCAAGATACAAGTTAGCTTCAGTTAGAATTAATGAAGAATCCTCTGGGTTTGCTTTTCTAGCATCAGCAATTGCTTTTTTAGCATCTTCTGTACGTCCTTTTTGAACTAAAATCAAAGCAAGATTTTTGTAGATTTCACCTCTTTTAGAAGGAATCACTTCTGTTTTAGGTTTTTCGTGAGTTCCTAATTTTAAAGCTAAATCTCTTTCTTTTGCACTACTGAAACCTACTTCAGTTCCAGAAGCTTTGTCAACCGCAGTATAAGAAGTTCCTTTCCCTGAATAATTTAAATTCTTCAATTCTTCGTACATTTTCAATGCCCCGTCAAAGTCCTGTCCATTAACTGCAGTTGAAGCCGCATAGTACAAATTGATGGTATCTTTTTTATCCAATAAATAAGCATCATATAATTTTTTTGATCCTTCAGCATTTTTGTTAGACTGAGTATCTGCAATCGCAGAGTTGATCAATTTTCCTTTGATATCAGTAATCGATGTTGCTGCTTGAGTAGAATATTTCTGTTTTCCAGAAGCTTTTTCGATATCAATCAGTTTTTTATAACTTTCTGCAGAAAGGCTTAAATTCTTGCTTTCATCAACTTTTTTGTTAGCCAAATCAAGGTAAGCATTTCCTTTTACAAAATAAAACTGAGCTTGTTCAGTATCTTTAGCATTTGCCACCATATTCTCGGCATCATTCAAAATTGAAATCGCTCCCTGAGCATCACCACCTTTTAATGCCTTTTCAGCATTCTTTATTTGGTCTTTTTGAGCAAAAGCTGCTGCAGAAATCAGTAAAGCTGATGCGAATATTACATATCTACTTTTCATAATAATCTAATTTGTATTTGTTTTCTATTTATTGTTTATTCTTCAGATTCCTCTTCATCAGATTCTTCTTCATCTAAATCCTCTTCTGTTTCGTCCTCTTCCTCCTCTTCTACTGAACCTTCGTCTTCGAGAACTTCCATATCAGGCTTAACCCTTTCAATTGCAGATTCGATAACATTTCCGTCCTCATCGACTACAACTTCCTCAGCTTCGTCTTTCATTACCGTTGTAACGGCAGCAATAGAGTCTTTACCTTTTAGATTGATAAGTCGCACACCTTGAGTAGCACGTCCCATCACACGAAGATCTTCAATAGCCATTCTGATGGTCAATCCTGATTTGTTGATGATCATTAAATCATCAGAATCTGTAACAGCATTGATTGAAATTAATTTTCCTGTCTTATCGGTAATGTTAAGAGTTTTAACCCCTTTTCCACCACGGTTTGTAATTCTGTAAACATCTTCGCCATCATCGTCAACCAGTTTCGTACGTTTACCGTATCCATTTTCTGTTACAACCAAAATCTGCGAATCATTGACGTCATTTTTAGCAACAGTAACCATACCAATTACTTCATCGGTATCATCTTTTAAGGTAATTCCGCGAACTCCAGAAGCTGTTCTTCCCATCGGACGTGTTTTGGTTTCCTCAAAACGAACTAGCTTACCAGACTTAACAGCCAATATAATCTGGCTTTCTCCATCTGTCAATTGCGCTCCGATCAATTCGTCACCTTCCTTAATTGTAATCGCTGCGACACCATTTGCTCTTGGCTTAGAATATTTCTCTAACGAAGTTTTCTTCACCTGCCCTTGTTTTGTAACCATTACGAGGTTATGGGTATTGATATAATCTTTATCTTTTAAATCTTGCGTGCAAATGAAAGCTTTTACTTTATCATCGCTTTCGATATTTACAAGATTCTGAATCGCACGACCTTTTGCGGTTTTGCTTCCTTCTGGAATTTCGTAAACACGCATCCAGAAACATTTTCCTTTTTGTGTAAAGAACATCATGTACTGGTGGTTTGTTGCCACAAACATATGCTCTAAGAAGTCCTGATCTCTTGTTCCGGCACTTTTTTGTCCAACTCCTCCTCTATTCTGCGTTTTATATTCAGTAAGATTCGTACGTTTGATATAACCTGCATGAGAAATGGTAATTACCACATTTTCGTCGGCAATCAAATCTTCTATACTTACATCACCTCCAGAATACTCAATTTGAGAACGTCTGTCATCTCCGTATTTATCGCGAATTTCTACTAACTCTTCCTTAATAAGGTTGATTCTAAGATTAACGTCTGCTAATAAAGCTTTTAAATGCTCAATCAACTTCATCAATTCGTCATATTCCGCTCTCAATTTATCCTGCTCCAGTCCTGTTAACTGGCGAAGACGCATTTCTACAATTGCGCGAGCCTGAATGTCAGACAATTTAAATCTTTCGATTAATTTTTCTCTTGCCTCGTCAGTATTTTTAGACCCTCTAATTAACGCAATTACTTCATCAATATTATCAGAAGCAATGATTAATCCTTCTAAAATATGGGCTCTTTCTTCTGCTTTTCGTAATTCAAATTGTGTTCTTCTTACTACAACATCGTGACGGTGCTCAATAAAATAGTGAATCATATCCTTTAGATTCAGCAGTTGAGGACGTCCTTTTACTAATGCAATATTGTTTACACTGAAAGAAGATTGTAACTGAGTATATTTATATAAGGTATTTAAAACAACGTTTGGCGTAGCATCGCGCTTTAAGATATAAACGATACGCATACCGCTTCTATCCGATTCGTCTCGAATATTGGCAATACCATCAATTTTTTTCTCGTTAACCAAATCAGCCGTACGTTTGATCATTTCGGCTTTGTTTACTTGGTACGGAATCTCGGTAACCACGATGCATTCTCTTCCGTCTACTTCTTCAAATCCAACTTTTGCACGCATCACGATACGTCCGCGGCCGGTTTTAAAAGCTTCACGAACACCTTCATAACCATATATTATACCTCCCGTCGGAAAATCTGGAGCTTTGATATGAGTCATTAATTCGTCTACTTCGATATCATTATTATCAAGATATGCTAAAGTACCATTGATAACCTCGGTTAAGTTGTGAGGAGGCATATTAGTTGCCATACCAACCGCAATACCAGTTGCTCCGTTTACCAATAAAGTAGGAACCCTTGTCGGCATTACCTTTGGTTCATATATAGTATCGTCAAAGTTGAGCTGAAAATCAACTGTTTCTTTTTCGATGTCTGCCATAATTTCTTCAGAAATCTTACGCATTCTGGCCTCAGTATAACGCATTGCCGCTGGACTATCACCGTCTACAGAACCAAAGTTACCTTGACCGTCAACTAATAAATAACGCATACTCCATTCCTGAGCCATACGAACCATAGCGTCATATACAGATGTATCTCCGTGCGGGTGGTACTTACCCAGAACCTCCCCCACGATTCTCGCAGATTTTTTGTGGGCAGATCTTGAGGTTACTCCTAAATCATACATTCCATAAAGAACTCTTCGATGTACTGGTTTCAAGCCATCTCTAACATCAGGAAGTGCTCTCGATACAATTACAGACATCGAATAATCGATGTAAGCTGATTTCATTTCATCCTCTATGTTAATAGGAATTAACTTTTCTCCTTCAGACATAAGTTGTTATATTAAATAATTATATTAGTTTCAAAGCGTGCCAAGATACGTTTTTTTAAAATTTTTTCAGCTATTTCCTTACACTTATTTAAATGATTTATTAACAACTTTATTTTGCCTTTTAGTTAATAAATTAAGCGTTTTTTAACGCTTTTATTCTCTTTTTTTTCGTCTATTAGCTGACAGGACATTCAAAGGGTACGGTTTTTGTTTTTAAAACAGTAATTCACTAAATTTACAATACCAATTATATATTATGGATGATAATTTTTCACCAAGAGTAAAAGATGTTATTACATACAGTAAAGAAGAGGCCCTTCGTCTTGGCCACGACTTTATTGGTACTGAACATCTAATGCTGGGCATTTTAAGAGATGGTAACGGAAAAGCTATTCATATACTTAATAACCTAGCTGTCGATTTAGATCATTTACGCAGAAAGGTAGAAATACTAAGCCCTGCCAACTTGAGCGTTGAAGTAAATACAGAAAAGAAGAACCTTCACTTAACCCGACAGGCCGAAAGAGCCCTGAAGACCACTTTTCTTGAAGCAAAAGTATTTCAAAGTTCATCAATAAGCACGGCACACCTGCTTTTATGCATCTTGCGCAACGAAAACGATCCCACAACCAAGCTGTTGAATAAACTTAAAATAGATTATGACATAGCTAAAGAACAATATTTAAATATGACGCCAAACGAAGAAGAATTCTTAGAAAACCTGCCTCGTAATGAATCGTATAATGACGATCCAGGACAAGATGACAGTCTAAAAGAAAGCAGTTTTAATAATCCAGCCAATAAGTCAAACAAAAAATCTAAGACTCCGGTTTTGGATAATTTTGGGAGAGATTTAACAGAAATGGCTGAAGAGGGAAAACTGGATCCTGTTGTTGGACGCGAAAAAGAAATTGAACGTGTCTCTCAGATTTTAAGCCGAAGAAAAAAGAACAACCCGCTTCTTATTGGAGAGCCTGGTGTCGGTAAATCTGCTATTGCAGAAGGACTTGCATTACGAATCATCCAAAAGAAAGTTTCTCGTATTCTTTTCCATAAACGTGTCGTAACTCTTGACCTTGCCAGCTTAGTTGCCGGAACAAAGTACAGAGGACAATTTGAGGAAAGAATGAAAGCTGTTATGAACGAGCTTGAGAAAAATGATGACATCATTCTTTTTATTGATGAAATCCACACCATTGTAGGTGCTGGAGGAGCAACAGGTTCGCTTGATGCTTCAAACATGTTCAAACCAGCTCTTGCTAGAGGCGAAATTCAATGTATTGGCGCCACTACTCTTGATGAGTACAGACAATATATTGAAAAAGACGGCGCCTTAGAGAGACGTTTTCAAAAAGTAATTGTAGAACCAACTTCTGTTGAAGAAACAATTGCAATTTTGAACAATGTAAAAGATAAATACGAAGATCACCATAACGTAACGTATACACCAGAAGCAATTGAAGCCTGCGTAAAGCTTACCGATCGTTATATGTCTGAGCGTTTCTTACCAGACAAAGCTATTGATGCCCTTGACGAAGCCGGATCTCGTGTACACATTACCAACATTGATGTTCCGAAACAAATTTTGGATTTAGAGCGTCAGTTGGAGGAAGTTCGTGAGCTTAAAAATATGGTTGTTAAAAAACAAAAATATGAGGAAGCCGCAAAACTTCGTGATGACGAAAAACGCATCGAAAAAGATCTTGCTTTGGCTCAGGAACAATGGGAAGAAGATTCTAAAAACAACAGAATCGAAGTTACAGAAGACAATGTTGCCGATGTTGTATCGATGATGACCGGAATTCCTGTTAACCGAATTGCACAAACAGAAAGCAACAAATTGGCTAAGTTGCCTGAGTTGATTCAGAATAAAGTGATTGGACAAAACGAGGCCGTTCTTAAAATTGCTCGTTCTATCCAGCGTAACAGAGCAGGACTAAAAGACCCTAACAAACCTATCGGTTCGTTTATCTTCTTAGGTCAGACTGGTGTTGGTAAAACGCAATTGGCTAAAGTATTAGCAAAAGAATTATTTGATTCTGAAGATGCTTTGGTTCGTATCGATATGAGCGAATACATGGAGAAATTTGCGATTTCTCGTTTAGTTGGAGCGCCTCCGGGGTACGTCGGGTACGAAGAAGGCGGACAATTAACAGAGAAAGTTCGCAGAAAACCATATTGTGTTGTTCTTTTAGACGAGATAGAAAAAGCGCATCCAGACGTATTCAATATGATGCTTCAGGTTCTAGATGACGGTTATTTGACGGATAGTTTAGGTCGTAAAATCGACTTTAAAAACACTATTATTATCATGACATCTAATGTTGGCGCTCGTCAGTTGAAAGATTTTGGGCAAGGTGTTGGATTCGGAACTGCAGCCAGAACAGCTCAAGCCGATGAAAACTCTAAAAGCATTATCGAGAATGCTTTAAAGAAAACTTTTGCTCCTGAATTCTTAAACAGAATTGATGATGTAATTGTGTTCAACGCATTAGAAAAAGCTGACATCGATTTGATTATCGAAATCGAATTGAAAAAATTGTATTCTCGTATTGCTGACTTAGGATACAAGTTGAGCTTAACTGACAAAGCTAAAGCATTTATCGCTGAAAAAGGTTTTGACAAACAGTTTGGAGCACGTCCTTTAAAAAGAGCAATCCAAAAATATGTTGAAGATTTGCTAGCTGAAGAAATCATTACCTCGAAAATACATTCTGGCGATGAAATCTGGATGGATTTAAAAGATGATTCACAAGAATTATCAGTTGAGATACATAAAGCAGAAGAACCGACTAATCAATAAATTAGTCAAAAATTATAACACATATAACATGCCCGTTACGTTTTCATAACATAACGGGTATTTTTTTTATTAAAAATCACTATCTTTAGTAAAAGCAAATAGCTATTTTTGAATTTAAATTCTATAACAAAACCTGTTGGGTAGTGAAATTAAAAAAACAATTAAACACATAAAAACATAGATTTTTATTTTACTAAAGAAAGAAACTAGTTTGTAACACATGGTTCCGATAGCAGTCGGGATGAATTTATGCAAGCGAAACGCCTTTTATGCAGTTTCAACATTATGTTTCTTGTTTAAAATAATTACAACCAACAAATCATAAAACTAAATAAATATATATGCTTCAAAACAAAGTCATTTTAGGCAGCGAAGAATGGTGCTCATTTCCAGAACTTGGAATTCCGACAATCAAAGCTCGTGTTGATTCTGGTGCCAAAACTTCGGCAATGCACGCTTTAAACATAGCTCCTTTCATAAAAAATGATGCCAATTGGGTTAAATTCGACATTAATCCGATTCAGAATAATATCAAAACGATTATTCATTGCGAAGCACCTTTGGTTGACAAACGAATCGTTAAAAGTTCGAGCGGTTTTAGAGAACATCGTTACGTTATACAAACTAGTTTAAAAATAGGCGATGCCAAATGGCCAATCGAAATGACTCTGACCAACCGCGATTCTATGGGATTTCGAATGCTTTTGGGGCGCGAAGCTATGAGCGGAAGGGTTTTGGTCGATCCTGAACAGAAATATCTTCTGGGACAGCCTACACCAGAATCGCTTAAGGAATTGTATAAAAATTCAGAAAAAGCAACAACTGGTTTACGAATCGGGCTTTTGGCGAGTAATCCTGAATTGTACAGCAACAAACGCATCATGGAAGCCGGCGAAATGCGCGGTCATGAAATGCATTTTTTAAACATTAAGGAATGCTATATGAAACTTGATGCCAAGACACCAGAAATTCATTATCGAGGCGGAAAAATCTTAAATCAGTTTGATGCTATCATTCCGAGAATTCGTCCGAGTATTACTTTTTATGGTTGTGCGCTCACACGTCAGTTTGAAGCTTTAAAGGTATTTTGTTTAAACTCTGCTACAGCGATAACACAATCAAGAGATAAATTATATTCTTTACAGTTACTTCTAAACAGCGGAATTGATATTCCAACAACTGGTTTTGCCAATTCTCCTCTTGACACAGACAACTTAATCAAAATGGTTGGCGGCTCACCCTTAATTGTAAAATTATTGGAAGGAACACAAGGAAAAGGGGTTGTTTTGGCCGAAACCAAAAAAGCAGCAGAAAGT
Source organism: Flavobacterium foetidum (assembly GCF_004634245.1). Taxonomy (GTDB): domain Bacteria; phylum Bacteroidota; class Bacteroidia; order Flavobacteriales; family Flavobacteriaceae; genus Flavobacterium; species Flavobacterium foetidum. The sequence goes on along the minus strand of NZ_SJTF01000001.1, from coordinate 294,456 downwards.
GTTATCAATGCTTTCAAAAGTTTAAATGCTAACATCTTAGTTCAGGAATTCATAAAAGAAGCAAATGGAAAGGATATTCGTTGTTTTGTAATTGATGGAAAAGTAGTTGCAGCAATACAGCGTGAAGCGATGCCGGGCGAATTTAGAGCCAATATTCATTTGGGGGGCACTGCTTCTGTAATCAAAGTAACTCCCGAAGAAAAAAAGATTGCCATTAAAGCCGCAAAGGCAATGGATCTAAAAGTGGCAGGTGTCGACATTATACGTTCTTCTAAAGGGCCATTATTGCTGGAAGTTAATTCTTCTCCAGGTCTTGAGGGAATTGAAGGGGCAACAAACAAAGATGTGGCCGGAGAAATGATTAAAGCGATAGAGAAGAATTTCAAATTATAACTAAGTTCATTTAAACTTAATACCGGATAAATATTTTAGCAGCTTTGTCAAAGTTTAGGATTTTGACAAAGCTTTTTTTATTTAACTTTAAGTTATACAAAAGAATCAAAAATGACACAATTTCCTTATTTTGATATTATTCTTAGAAGTGTCGCCGTTTACTTCTTCATGACGATTGCGTTGAGAGTTTTTGGGAAAAAAGAACTTTCTCAGCTAAATACTGCCGACGTAATATTGATTTTACTAATCAGTAACTCCGTTCAAAATGCGATGGTTGGCCCAGATACAAGTTTGACAGGAGGTCTGGTCGCCGCTTTGGTTTTGTTTGTTATTAATTATGTCATCAAAAAACTAACTCACAGATATAAGATTTTCGGCGATTTATTATTAGACAAACCGCAAATTTTAATTCACGACGGAAAACTGGATTTCAAAACTTTAAGCAAACTCGATATTTCCGACGAAGAACTAAAAGAAGCTATGAGAGAACATGGAATCGAATTTTTTAAAAACGTAAAACTGGCAATGCTGGAAATAGACGGAACAATCAGCATCATTTCTGAAGATCAGCAGAAACTAAAACAAACACATTACAAGAGAAGACATAATCGGAAGAATTTGCAGAAGTTTTAAAAGCAAAAAAAGCTGATTTCAAAATCGAAACCAGCTTCTCTATATGGATAAATGTGATGTAATTCACATATTATTTCAAAATCATTTTCCTAGATAAATACACTTAAAACAAAGTATATCAAACCAGCTAAAATCGCTGAAATCGGAATAGTTAGGATCCAAGCCCAGATTAAGCTTACCGTAACTCCCCAGCGAACTGCAGAAACACGTTTTGTCAACCCTACTCCAATAATAGAACCTGTAATAGTATGTGTTGTACTTACCGGAATTTTTAAGTGTTCTGTAAAGTAAAGCGTCAAAGCACCTGCAGTCTCTGCCGCAACACCTTCAAACGAACTTACTTTTGTGATTTTAGAACCCATTGTTTTTACAATTTTCCATCCACCGCTTAGAGTACCGGCAGCAATTGCAGAATAACAGGCCAATGGAATCCAAGAAGGCATTCTAAAAGCACCATCTTCTGAAGGAAGAGCCACATCTAACCAAGGATCCATATGGACACCAGGATTTGTATTGATATAAACAACAACTGCCGCAGCAATAATTCCCATTACTTTTTGAGAATCGTTCCCACCATGCCCTAAACTAAATGCAGCAGAAGACAATAATTGCATTTTCTTTAAGGCAGCATCCGCTTGATGAAGATTTAAACTACTGAAGATTAAACAAAAAGCACTTACAGTCAATACAATAAAAGCTACTAAAAACCATTTAATATTGTGCGGCTCAAATGCTACGCTCCAAAAAACAGAGGAAGCAAAACGAGGCTTATGTCCGTCTTTTACAATTTCATCATAAGGAATCATTTGCGCATAAACAAACCATATTGTTGCAATCATCAAAGCAACTGTAAATATTTTTGGCCCAATACTTTTACGAGAAGCATTTAGCAACCAAATAGAAATCAAATAAGACGCTAAAGCTCCCAATAGTGGCGCTAAAACGATAAAAGCAATAATGATAAGAACTCCCGAAGGCATTCCGCCATCTTTCCCGGCTTTGTACCAACTCACTATATCGTACCAGTGATGAGTAGCTCCATCTGCACCAACATACCCAGAAAAACCATGAACTGCAATAGCGTGTGCTACAGCCGCTCCGGCAAAACCACCGATTAATGTATGAGAAGAACTTGAAGGAATTCCTAACCACCAAGTCAATAAATTCCAGCAAATTGCGGCAATAACCCCGGCTAAAATCACTACAAGGTCAATCTGCATCGTATCTGCTGTTTTGGCAACAGTATCTGCCACACCAAATCCGAAAACCCAATAAGCCAGAAAGTTAAAAAACGCTGCCCAGACTACCGCCTGAAAAGGTGTTAGAACCTTTGTAGCAACAACAGTCGCTATAGCATTTGCCGCATCATGAAAACCATTGATGTAATCAAAAATTAAAGCTAATACTATAATTAATATAAGTATAGTCATAAGATTATAACTTCAGAATGAAAAATTGAATTAAGAATGTTTTACAGAAATAGATTCTAGTATATTCGCAACACTCTTGCATTTGTCTGTTGCAGATTCTAAAACAGATAACACTTCTTTATATTTAATGATATTTTTAGCGTCTGTTTCGTTTTCAAAAATTTCAAAAACTGCTTTGTTATAAACGTTATCCGATTTGTTTTCTAGTTTGTTGATTCTAGCACAAGCATCCTTGATAACTTTAAAATTCTTTAGATTTCTCAACTCTTTTACAGCGCTGTCAATGTTCTGACAAGCCTCAAGGTTGATTTCTGTCATCTTTCTGATAGATTTTGTAATCTTATCAACTTGATACAATCTCATACGGCTAGATGCACCGTGAAGGTAATCTGCAACGTTATCGATAGAAGTAATTAATGTATGGATATCTTCTCTGTCAAAAGGAGTAATGAAGTTACGGCTCAGCTCTAAGTTTGTCTGACGTGTAATATCTTCACCTTTTTGTTCTAATTCGTCAATTTTCTGAAAAAGAATTTCTCTTTCTTTTAATGGTAAATTTACAGCTTCGTGTAAGTTAGAAGCTAATTCAATTAAATTGCTTGAAGCTTCTTCAAAAAGTGGAAAGAATTTCTTGTCTTTCGGCACTAAAAATTGGAAAATACTGTTTATTGACATTTGTTTATTTTTGATAGTGCAAAATTACTTCAATAATATTTTACAATGTTAAGCCATTGTTAACAAATCGTTTTCTATTTGAAAACTAGACAAGAACGAAATTGTATTTTCAATATCGATATGCAAGATCCTATCTTCTTTAACCAAAGGCACCACTTCTCGGTAACTTCCTAAAAACATTTCAATGAAATCACTTGATTTTAAAGGCTCTCGGTAGGCAATTGCTTGAGAAGCGTTTAATAATTCGATAGCCAAAATACGCTCTAAATTGTCTAAAATTCGTAAGGCTTTTGTTGCTCCGTTTGCCCCCATGCTCACGTGATCTTCCTGTCCATTGCTCGAAACAATGCTGTCGACACTTGCCGGAGTTGCCAATTGTTTGTTTTGGCTCGCAATACTGGCCGCTGTATATTGCGGAATCATAAATCCTGAATTCAACCCCGGATTATCTACCAAAAACGCAGGCAGATTGCGCAATCCTGAAATTAACTGATAAGTTCTTCTTTCTGAAATGCTCCCTAATTCGGCCAAGGCGATTGCTAAAAAATCCAAAGCCAATGCTAAAGGCTGACCATGAAAATTTCCGCCCGAAATAATCTGATCCGCCTCTATAAATATATTCGGATTATCGGTAACCGAATTAATTTCAGTTTTGAATACTTTGCGAACGTAATCAATGGCGTCTTTCGAGGCTCCGTGAACTTGCGGCATGCAACGGAAAGAATACGGATCCTGAACGTGTTTCTTTTGTTGAGCAATAATTTCGCTTCCGTCTAAGAATTCAGCAATTCGCTGTGCAGTTACAATTTGTCCTTTGTGCGGACGTATATAATGTATCAATTCATTAAAAGGCTCGATTCTTCCATCAAAACCTTCTAAAGAAATAGCTCCAATCAAATCTGCTAGATACGAGTATTTATAAGCTTTTATCAAGATATGGGCTCCATAGGCACTCATAAACTGAGTTCCGTTCAGCAAAGCCAGACCTTCCTTAGATTGTAAAACGATGGGTTCCCAGTCAAAATGTTTTAAAACGGCTGCAGCTTCTGTTTTTTTTCCTTCAAAAAGCACTTTACCTTCGCCAATCAATGGCAGTGATAAATGTGCTAAAGGCGCTAAATCTCCCGAAGCTCCAAGAGAACCTTGCGTATAAATTATTGGAAGAACATCATTATTATAAAAATCAACTAAACGCTCTAAAGTTTTCAATTGAACCCCAGAATGACCGTAACTCAAAGATTGTATCTTTAGCAAAAGCATCATCTTTACGATTTCGGCAGGAACTTCTTCGCCTGTTCCGCAAGCGTGCGATTTCACTAAGTTTTCCTGAAGCTTGGAAAGGTTTTCATTAGAGATTTTTACGCTATAAAGAGACCCAAAACCAGTATTGATTCCGTAAATTGGTTCAGAATGAGACATCATTTTTTTGTCTAAATAATCACGGCATTTCTGAACATTGACTTTTGCCTCTTCCGACAGTTCAAGCAATTTATTAAAGCTTATAATTTCGTGAAGCGTTTCTAAGGTTATAGTCTCGGTACTTATATAATGAACCTCTCTCATGATGATTTCAAATTTTGAAACACCAAAATTCAACAAATCAACATTAAAAAGCAACAAATTATCACAATAATTAAAATTTCATAAACCACAAATTCATCTGTTGTATAATTCTCAATCCTAAAAAAAGCGCTAACTGTACAATTTTAAATCTATTTTCAGCTAAAAACCAATTCTTTGATAGGCTTAAAACAGCTTTAGACGGAATCTGAAATATAGCAAAACCTCAACTTAACATCTTTAATTTTGACAAATGCTCAATATCGAATAGTTGAGATTTGAATTATTAAAATATTCGTAAAAAGGCTTTTGGGGTTTTTAACTTTTGCAAAAAGCTGTACTTTTGAAAAATCAAAAATGAAAAATAACAGCAAAAAATATCAATCTACTATCATTACAGCTCTAACTGAAGCTGCAATTGCTGCTATTACAACTTCTACTACAACAACTACTACCCCTTAGGGGTATACATTTTTACATATAATCCAATTTGTCTATACTTTTTTCGTGAAAGAAGAAAGGTAATGGATACATGAAAACTATTGCATTTCAAAAAAATAAAAATATCAAAAATGAAAGTATTAAAATTTGGCGGAACTTCTGTTGCCAATGCTCAAAATATAAAACTCGTTCTCGAAATTGTTGAACAAAAAGCAAAACAAGACCAATTAGTTGTAGTAGTATCCGCTTTAAGCAAAGTGACCGATTTACTGCAATCGGCAGCAGCCAAAGCAGCGGCAAACGATGAAAGCTTTAGAGAGGTTGTAGCAGAAATCGAGAAAAAACATCTTGACACGCTTAAAGAGCTTATTCCGGTAAGTGAACAAAGCAGTCTTTTAAGTCACGTAAAAAGAATCATCAATCACTTAGAAACTTTATTGGACGGTTGTTTCCTTTTAGGAGAATTATCTCCAAGAACTGCTGACACTATTTTAAGTTTTGGTGAATTACTTTCATCTTTCATCATTGCGCAGGCATTGCAGCAAATCAATAAAAATGCGGTTTATAAAGACAGCCGTGAATTGATTAAAACGGATCATAACTACGGAAAAGCAACTGTAAATTTTGAGATTTCTAACAATCTGATCCAGGAATATTTCGGACAGAACAATAGCCAAATCAACATTTTGCCAGGTTTTATCGCACAGACTCCCGACGGAATTACAACAACTCTAGGGCGCGGCGGTTCTGATTATACTGCAGCTATTATCGCTGGAGCACTTAATGCGGAACAACTGGAAATCTGGACTGATGTAAACGGAATGTTTACTGCAAATCCGAAGATTGTAAAACAAGCAAGACCTATTGCAACAATCTCTTACCAAGAAGCAATGGAGTTGTCGCATTTTGGAGCAAAAGTTTTGTATCCGCCTACCATTCAGCCGGTTTTAAGAAAAAATATTCCGATTTTAATCAAAAATACTTTTGAGCCAGAAGCCGAAGGAACATTAATTTCAAACCAGCCTTCTTCAAACGATACGGTTGTAAAAGGAATCAGCCATATCGACAACATTTCGCTTTTAACTCTTGAAGGGCCAGGAATGATTGGTGTTGCGGGTTCGTCAAGACGTTTGTTTGAAGTATTATCTCAGGAAAAAATCAACGTTATTTTTATTACTCAGGCTTCATCTGAGCATTCTATCTGTATCGGAATCCTGAATTCTGATGCTGAAAATGCTGAAACTGCTATTAATAAAGCTTTTGAAATCGAAATTTCACAAAACAAAATCGACCCTTGTTATGTAGAAAAAGACCTGTGCATTATTGCTTTGGTAGGCGAAAACATGAAAAACCACCAAGGTTTGAGCGGAAGAATGTTCAGTACTTTAGGAAAAAACAACGTAAACATTCGCGCCATTGCACAAGGTGCTTCTGAAAGAAATATTTCGACTGTGATCAATGAAAGAGATGTTAAAAAAGCACTAAACACGCTTCACGAAAACTTCTTTGAAGAAAACACAAAACAGCTGAATCTATTTGTAATGGGAGTTGGAAATGTGGGCGAGAAATTCATCGAACAAATTCACAACCAGAAGAAATTCTTAAAAGAGGTTTTAAAAATCAATGTGCGAGTTATTGCTTTATCAAACTCCAGAAAGATGCTTTTTGATGAAGACGGAATCTCTCTAAAAGATTGGCAGTCGACTTTGGATAAAGGAGAAGAAGCAATTCCGACAGAATTCATTGCCCGTGCGAAAGAACTGAATTTAAGAAACAGCATTTTTGTAGACATTACAGCCAATGCAGGCGTTTCTGATATGTATGAAAAATTCTTAAAAGAAAGTATTGCCGTTGTAACCTGCAACAAAATTGCTTGTTCATCTGCTTACGACAATTATAAAAAACTAAAAAGCCTTTCTCGCCAATACAACGCTCCTTTCTTGTTTGAAACGAATGTTGGTGCGGGATTGCCAATTATTGATACGGTAAAAAACTTAATTGCTTCTGGCGATAAAGTGCATAAAATTCAAGCCGTTTTATCAGGAAGTCTGAACTTTATTTTCAACAATTTTGACGAAAACAATTCTTTCCACGATGTGGTAAAAGAAGCCGGCGTTCAAGGTTTCACAGAACCAGACCCAAAAATCGACTTAAGCGGAATTGACGTTGCTCGTAAAATCTTAATCTTAATTCGCGAAAGCGGTTACGAAATGGATATTGACGCCATTGCAAACGAGTCGTTCTTACCAGCAGAATGTTTAGCGACAACAAACAACGAAGATTTCTTTGCTTCGTTAATCAAACATGCTGCTCATTTTGAAGGCATTTATAAAGAAGCTTTAGCCAAAGATTCAAGATTGAAATACGTTGCGCAATTCGAAAACGGAAAAGCAAGCGTAGGTCTGCAATTTATTCCAAAAGATCATCCTTTCTATAATTTAGAAGGAAAAGACAATATCGTGCTTTTCTACACCGATCGTTACGTAGACCAGCCTTTATTGATCAAAGGAGCCGGTGCCGGAGCTGCGGTAACAGCATCAGGAATTTTTGCTGACGTTATACGCATTGGGAATGTATAGCCGCTAAGGCACTAAGACGCTAAGTTTCTAAGTTTTTTTAAGTCTTAGCAAAACAAAATAAACTTTGCGTCTTAGTGCCTTCGTGGCAAAAACAAAAAACAAAAAGCCTTTGCGTCTTAGCGCCTTCGTGGCAAAAAAACCAAAGCCTAAAAAAATAAAACTTTGTGACTTTGTGCCTTCGTGGCAAAACCAACCAAAAATGAAAGAAATAAAATTATTCTGTCCCGCTACAATTGCCAACCTCTCCTGCGGATTTGACGTATTGGGACTTTGCTTAGACAATGCGGGCGATGAAATGATTGTTCGAAAAGTCGATCAAAAAGGAGTTCGAATCACTAAAATTGTCGGTGCCGATTTGCCTTTGGAAACCGAGAAAAACGTTTCTGGAGTTGCGGCTTTGGCCATGTTGAAAACTTTAGACGAATTGGATTTTGGATTTGAAATCGAAATTTATAAAAACATAAAAGCCGGAAGCGGTATCGGAAGCAGTGCGGCGAGTTCTGCCGGAGCAGTTTTCGGAATTAATGAATTATTAGGAAGACCCTATTCTCGTAAAGATTTGGTTCAGTTTGCGATGCAGGGCGAAAAATTAGCCAGCGGCAACGCGCATGCCGACAACGTTGCTCCTGCCCTTTTAGGCGCTTTTACGTTGGTAAGAAGTTATTCGCCTTTGGACATTATCAGAATTGACAGTCCAGAAGAATTGTACGCAACGGTTGTTCATCCGCAAATCGAATTGAAAACGTCTGATGCGCGTTCGGTTTTAAAACAAAACGTTTCCCTAAAAAGCGCTATCACGCAATGGGGCAACGTAGGCGGATTGGTTGCAGGTCTTTACACTAAAGATTACGATTTAATTGGAAGATCGCTTCACGACGAAATCGTTGAGCCAGTTCGAAGCGTTTTAATTCCAGGTTTCGACCAAATCAAACAAACGGCTTATGAAAACGGCGCTTTAGGTTCTGGAATTTCTGGTTCTGGCCCATCAATATTCGCTTTAAGCAGAGGAAAAGAAACCGCTGAAAAAATCGCAAAAGCCATGAGCGATGTTTACGAAAAAATGAATTTACCGTATGAAATTCACGTTTCGAAGATTAATCCTGATGGAGTAAGAATTCTCTAAAAGCAATATTACTAACCATATAAGTGATATAAGTTCATTTAACAAAAAACGCAAGCAATTAAATGAACTTATATGACTTACATGGTTTAAAAAATAAAAACACAAAATGAAATACTACAGTTTAAACCATAATGCCCCAAAAGTTTCTTTTCAGGAAGCCGTTATACAAGGATTAGCCACTGATAAAGGATTATATTTCCCGGAAAGTATTACACCGCTTGATCCTTCTTTTTTTGATAAAATCGAAAGTTTAAGCCATGAAGAAATCGCTTTTGAAGCGATTAAACAATTCGTTGGAGACGAAATTCCAGCAGACAAACTAAAAGAAATCATTGCAGAGACTTTAGTTTTTGATTTTCCTGTTGTGAAAGTCGAAAACGGAATCTATTCGCTAGAATTATTCCACGGGCCGACAATGGCATTTAAAGACGTTGGAGCGCGTTTTATGTCGCGTTGTCTGGGTTATTTCAATAAAGACAAAAAAGAGGCTAAAAACACCGTTTTAGTAGCAACTTCGGGAGATACAGGCGGAGCGGTTGCGAGCGGATTTTTAGGCGTTGACGGCGTTGATGTTGTCATTTTATATCCGTCTGGAAAAGTGAGCGATATTCAGGAAAAACAATTGACCACTTTAGGGCAAAACATTAAAGCACTTGAAGTTGACGGTGTTTTTGACGATTGTCAGGATATGGTGAAAAAAGCGTTTTTAGACGAAACTCTGGCGCACAAAAACCTGACTTCTGCGAACTCTATTAATATTGCGCGCTGGTTACCACAAATGTTTTATTTCTTCTTTGCTTACAAAGCATTGAAAAGCCAAAACAAACCTTTAGTTTTCTCTTGCCCAAGCGGAAACTTCGGGAATATCTGCGCCGGAATTATGGCAAAAAAATTAGGTTTGCCAATTGAACATTTCGTTGCCTCTACAAACGTAAACGATACCGTGCCAAGATTCTTAGAAAACGGAAAATACGACCCGAAACCTTCTAAAGCGACAATCTCTAACGCCATGGATGTTGGAAACCCAAGCAACTTTATTAGAATTCAGGAATTGTACAACAATGACTTAAAAGCATTCGAAAAAGACTTTTCTTCTTATAGTTATACGGATGAAGAAACGCTTGAAGCGTTAAAGAAAATCTACAACACAGACGGTTATATCGCAGAACCACACGGCGTTGTTGGATATTTAGGTTTGAAAAAAGAACTGGAAAAACACCCTAACGCCATTGGTATTTTCTTAGAAACAGCGCATCCTATTAAATTCTTAGATGTGGTTGAACCGGCGCTAGGAATTACGCTTCCTATTCCTGCTCAAATTGAGAGTGTTATTAATGAGGAGAAAGTTAGTGTGAAGATTGGGACTTATGAGGAGTTGAAGAGCTTCTTGGGGTAAAGAACATATGATAAGTTATTAAAGCGAGTAAAAAAATTTTACTCGCTTTTTTATTGCATAACACTATAAATCATTTTGAATTGAAGTAAGGAAATCCGTAAAAATTGGCAAGAAAAAATACATATATTTGAAAAGCAAAAAAACAAAGCTTCTCTTATCTACCCTAATTTTTTAGATTTTTACACGAAGGTTTGTTTTACTTACAAATGAATTAGTTATAAGATTACCAAAACATTACACCAAATAAAATGAATAAGGAAGAAATATTAAATTTGATAGTTGAAAAGCAAAACCATATAAAAATAATTAAAGAAAAGTTTGAAGCATTAAATTCTGAAGACGACAAATTATATGAATATTACAAAGAAGTAAATTTTACCGAAAACTATTTATTTGAAATCTCTAAAGAATTGGCGGATGAAATAATCCCAAAAATATTTTATAATAAGATATACAATAACATTTCCGCCGTAAATACTAATAATTTATTTCATACATTAAACAATCCACTTTATGTAGTAAATACCGATAGTTTAAAAACTTATTATGAACATAATAAGTTGAATACAACAGGAGCGTTTGTTACTTATAAATTTTATAAAGATTTAGGTTTCTTTACAGAAAATATTGTTGTTGTTGGTGCAAATGGTTCTGGCAAATCAACTTTAGCAAATAATCTTAAAACAGTAATTGACGAGAAAGATGGTATTGTTATTCCTGCCCAAAAATTATTAATTATTCCAACTTTTGACAACACACCTAATTATAATAGCTCAAGCAAAGAATATAATGAATATCAAAAAAATTATAGGGACAGTAAGATAACTTATAATGCATCGAAAACTGACGACATCCCATATGCAGAAACAAAAAAATATGGTTCTGAATATAAGTATGTTTTAAAAACATTAATAGCTGAAAGAGCATATATTAGAAATACTTTCTGTACAAATTTTTCTAAAGATTTAGAAGTTAATAAAGAGGATTTACACAGCAAGTTGGATACTGCAATCGAAATTTGGAACTCATTAATTGAGCATCGAGTAATGTTTTTTAATGAAAGTAATGAACTTATGATTAAAGATCCATCAATTGGAAGCGATTACCCTGCTTATAAAATGAGTGATGGTGAAAAAAATATACTTTACTTAATCGGAAGGGTTTTATTGACAAATACCAACTCATTAATTATAATTGATGAACCAGAAATGTATCTTCACAAAGCAATTGTGAATAAACTTTGGGATAAATTAGAAGTTCTAAAACAAGATTGCATTTTCATATATTTAAGTCACGATTTGGATTTTGCTTCTTCAAGAAAAGCTCAAAAATATTGGATTAAGAATTTTCAGTTTCCAATAAATTGGAACATAGAAAGTATCCCTGAAAACGATATTCCTGAAAATCTACTAATGAAACTTTTAGGTAGTAGAAAGCGAATTTTATTTTGTGAAGGAAAAATTAATAGTTTAGACATAAAGATATTTGAAATATTATTTCCAAATTTCACAATAACGCCTTTATCCAGCTGTAAAGATGTAATTAATTACGTACGCTCCTTTAACAAAATTCCAAATAGAAATGTGGAAGCAATTGGGTTCATTGATAGAGATTTTAGAATCGATGAACAACTTGAAAAATTAGAAACCGAAAATATATATTCATATTCAGTTTCAGAAATTGAAAATCTATTTTTAATAAAGGAATTCGTAGCTAAATATGCAGAATATAAAAAAGAAAACATTGATCTACAAAAATTAGAAGACAAAGTATTAAAATTACTTGATAAGAATAAAGTATTACAAGCTTCTTATTTTGCTTCTTCATACATAAATTATAATTTCTCTGAATCCCACGTTAAAAAAGGAAATGATTTGAAAAATGTACAAACGAATCTTGAAAATTTCATAGCAAACTTAAATATAGAAAATATTTACAATGAAAGAATAAAACTATTAGAACAAATCGTTAAAAATAAGGATTATGAGCAAGCTATAATGCATTATAACAATAAAGGATTATTAAGTATTATTGAAGATCTATTATCCTTAAAATCTAATTCTTATCGTTTAAAAGCTTTGGACTTTTTAAAAATAAATGAAGAAGCTCAAAATATTATAAAACGCGCACTTCCAAGTATTTGAAAATTATCACCCCACTGACGCGAGCGTCCCGCTCGTGAACACAAAGAAATTCAAAAAATTAACTGAAACGTCACTAAGGTGATGCCTACTCTAGCAGAGAATAACATAAAGCAATAGAACAATGAACGACAGAATAAGTAAAATTGAAAACGATGTGCAGGACAGAAATTCTGATGCTTGGAAAAAGCTTTGCGAATATGTGGACAAAGTTGCCGATGAGAACATAGAAGAATTTTCTCCATTAGATGAACTTGGACAAGAACTATTCTCTCAAATTCATACTTTACCGGAGAGCATATCAAAGCTTAAAAAGGTGAAAAAAGTTTGGCTTTATGGAAGTAAAATAAAACGGATTCCGCCTGAAATTGGACAAATGAAATCGCTTGAATACTTTGACCCATATACTTCTTACAACTTACATTGGTTTCCTTATGAAATCAGTAAATGTATAAATCTAAAAGATAGCAGAGTAAGCACAAGAGCATTATTTGGAAACTATAAAAACCGAATGAGATTTCCTTTACTTACACATAATCCTGTTAGATATTTTGGCGAGACCTTGAAATGTAGTATTTGTGAGAAAGAAATCACTTATCAGCAAACAAATCAACTTTGGATAACTCTTCGTGTCGGGACAGATAATTTGCCTTTACTTGCAAATTTGTGCTCAAAGGAATGTGAAGACAAACTTCCAAAACCTGAAATTGGTTATGTAAACTTTGCTCATAAAGGTGGAGCTGACTTAAAACAACCGTCAGATAAAGAGTGGCATGAAATTATACAACAAAAGTACGAACAACAAAAACTAAAAATTCAAAATAAGAGTACACAAAACGAAGAACCAAAACTATTAAAACTAATAAGAAAAATATGGAATTGATCTGTTGTCAATCCCCGCAAGCGCCAGCACCTAAAAACTAAAAAATAAACAAAAATTATTATGAAGCTTTTCACATTATTTTTTTCAATATATCTAGTTTGCACATTTCATGAAATCAGAGAAAAGAAAGAAGAAAACCTTATTCTAGGAAAATGGAAAGTTCTGGATTGTTTTGCTCCGAAAAAGATGAAGTCCCTAAAGGTTTCTCATTTACTTTTTTAGAAAATGGAAAAGGTTATCTAGAGCACGAAAAAGTAATTGAAAAAGAAACTTTTATTTGGGAGACAAATTCAGACACACTAAAACTGAAATTCGAGCGTGAAAGTGAACTAAAAAACGTGCTTTTTAAAAAAGATAAATTTCTTTTTAGAAAGTTGCCTTATAATAAAAAACATATTGAATTACGATATTTAGATTTTAAAGAATGTGGTGTTGAATTAGAATTTATACAATAAAAAAAGAGACTTAATCAAAGATCTCTTCTCAATTTAATATATCTTCAAAAAACATTTACTTCCCATTCAATAACTTCTCCAAATACTCAACCTTATCTTTTTCAGCCTGCACCAAACGTTCGTAAAGTTCAACAACTTTGTCTAAAGGATTAAAAGTACAATTACAATTGTAATCACCTGAAGCAATTGCGCTATGATCTTGAAAAGTATTACCAATAATATTAAAAACCGCTTCTTCCGAAAAGTTTTTAATTGCTTCAACAGAAACGTCAAGAGCTTTTGCAACCTATTTTATCAAATACTATTTTCGTTATTTATATAAATCATTGTTTGTCAAACTACAATTAAACAAACCAATATTTATTTACTAAGCCATTTTCCAGCATAACTTTATTCCCACAGCTAAAGCTGTAGGCAATTCATTTCTTCGTCCCCAACAAATACAAAATCTTCGCAGGTCCGGATTTTACTTTTCCAACTTCCCAATTGAAACTTTCTTTGTTGTCTAATTTAGAAATCAATTCGTTCATTTCTTCAACAGAATAGGTTCTTAAAGTTGAAACCACGCCGTCCCACAAAACCAAAATGGGTACAAGTGGAATTAGATATGTAAAAATGATTCTGCCCATTTTAAACGGTCTGATAAAAGGCGTTGTCAGCAAAACAGAAATTGGCGAGAAAATCATCGCTACGAAGCTTGGTACGCTTCTCTCCTGCCCTTCAAAAATAGCTATCGAACTATTGGTATCAATTGCATTTTGCAGAATCTGTTGCGCGTCTTTCGGTTTAAAATGATGAAAAGACAAAAATTGCGTTCGAAGTCCGTTTAGGTTTTCGGGAACATTTCTGGCATCGACGGAGGTTTTTACAAAATCTAAATTATCAGCTTGTTTTTGTGTATGTTCGAATGCAGGAATATTGGGGAAATAATCCGTCAACAGAATTTTTAAATTGGGATTCTTTTTTCGTAATTCGGCGTTGAGCCAAATCAATCCGCCTCCTCCACCTGAAGCCAAATCTATAATTTGGTTGGTTTGACTTTCTTTTAAACCTTTTTCTATTATTGGAACAATTCCTTTATACATGGCGGTTTTATTCGAAAGAAACTGCAAAAAATCGGTCATATAATTTCTAATAAACTCTGGAAGCCATTGCTGATCTTCAAACTCAAATAAGTGTATCCTGCTCATACTTTATTGATTTTGTGTTCTATACAAATTTGATGATTTTTATTTGGATATTTACTTATTCTTACAAAGTAATCCCAGCAACATGGAAAATTTTTTTCTGACAGTATTGATTATGCAAATGTTGTCTTACATAATAGTTGATCATTACAAAATAAAATTTGGACGTTTTATAGTTCTGTTTCCATTTTTAATTCTTTTTTTAATTGTTTTTCCACTTCATTTTCAAATTGACGAGGAAGAATCTAAAAACTCAATCATTTGTTTCTATAATGCTTTTGCCTATTTCAATATTTATTGGAACATTGGCACATCTTTAGTTTTAACTTCACACTTGATTTATTGCTTTTTGATTAATAGAAAACCTAAAATTGCGAAAAAGTGATTATGCATAGTGCCATTTTACCTCCATTTTTTTTATATCTTTAAAAACTTTAATTAACATTCCCCAAACTCAGAACACTAAAATAATAACATGCCTAATTTTATGAAAAAGACATTACTTTCATTTCTCTTAGTTGGATTTTTAACGGGCTATGCGCAAGAATCAAAACCAGATTCGAAACCGAAAACACCTGCTGCAAAAGAAGAAAATTCACCTTCTAATCTTACTTTTAACCCAGATTATCAAGTTATCACCAATCATACCACTACCATTAAAGGTCAAAAGGTTTCGTACAAAGCAACAACTGGAACTATGCCTGTTTGGGATGAAGACGGAAAAGCTATTGCCGGATTATTTTATACGTATTACGAGCGCTCTGATGTAAAGGATCGCGATTCTCGCCCTTTGGTGATTTCTTTTAATGGCGGGCCTGGTTCTGCTTCGGTTTGGATGGAGATTGCTTATACCGGACCAAGCTTGTTAAATATTGATGATGAAGGGTATCCGTTGCAACCATACGGAATCAAAGAAAATCCTTATTCTATTTTAGATGTTGCCGATATTGTCTTTGTAAATCCTGTTAATACAGCATATTCACGGCCTACAAGCAAAGAAATCCCAACAACAAAATTCTTTGGCGTAAATGCCGACATTAAATATTTAGCCGATTGGATCAATGGTTTTGTAACACGTTCTAATCGTTGGGCTTCGCCTAAATATCTGATCGGAGAAAGTTATGGCACAACTCGTGTTTCGGGTTTAGCGCTTCAGTTGCAAAACAATCAATGGATGTATCTTAACGGAGTGATTTTGGTATCGCCAACTGATTTAGGAATAACTCGTGGCGTGGTTTCTAATGCCGCTCTTAAATTACCTTATTTTGCTGCTACGGCGTGGTATCACAAAGCGCTTAGTCCCGACCTTCAAAACAAGGATTTAACTGCGATGCTGCCAGAAGTTGAAGATTTTACGATAAACGAACTGCTTCCTGCCTTGAGCAAAGGAGGATCATTGGAGGAACAAAAGAGAAAAGAAATTGCTTCTAAAATGGCGCGCTATTCTGGTATTTCAGAGAAAGTGATACTTCAAAACAATCTAGACCTGCCCTATGATTATTTTTGGAAAGAGCTGTTAAGAGATAAAGGTTATACTGTAGGAAGGCTAGATTCGAGGTATAAAGGAATCGACCGTAAAGATTCTGGCGATAGTCCTGATTTTAATGCAGAGCTTACTTCTTGGCTGCATTCGTTTACACCTGCAATCAATATGTATGTACGCAATAATTTGAATTACAAAACCGATTTTAAATACAATATGTTTGGGTCTGTACATCCTTGGGACAGATCTAATGATAAAACGGGCGAAAACCTAAGACAAGCCATGGCACAAAATCCGTATTTGCATGTAATGGTGCAATCTGGATATTATGATGGCGCGTGCGACTACTTTAATGCCAAATACGATTTATGGCAAATGGATCCAAGCGGCAAATTAAATGATAGAATGTCATGGAAAGGCTACAGAAGCGGTCATATGATGTATTTGAGAAAAGCTGACTTAGAAACTGCTAATGAAGACATCAGAACATTCATAAAACAATCATTGCCAAAAGCTGGAGAGGCTGCAAAATATTAAATCTAATTTCTAATTTATTAGAAAACTAAATTACATTTACCATAATACATGATCTCAAAAGCATTACTCGAAGATATTCCGGCATTAGTCGCCTTAATCAATTCTGCTTACAGAGGCGAATCTTCTAAAAAAGGCTGGACAACCGAAGCGCATTTGCTTGAAGGAAAAAGAACCGATGAACAGGAAATGACCGAAATCTTTCTAGATCCAAAAAATACGATTCTGAAATTTACAGCAAACAATACGATTATTGGTTCGGTGTTGTTGGTTCAAAAAGAAAAACAATTGTATCTCGGAATGCTAACGGTTTCACCAGAACTACAAAACGGTGGTCTTGGGAAAAAGCTTTTGGCTGAAGCCGAAAATCATGCTAAATCTTTAGGATTGTCGAGTATCATAATGACGGTTATTTCGGTTCGCGAAGAACTTATCGCATGGTACAAACGCCATGGTTATGCAGATACGGGCGAGCGTGAGGCTTTTCCTGAAAGCGATATTCATGTAACGGTTTCAGAAGAACCTTTGGAATTTATCTACATGGAGAAAAGGCTTTAAGTTTTTTTTGCCGCGAAGGCTCTAAGGTACTAAGTTTTTTTTCTTTTTTAATGATCTCGCTCTTAGTATTTGTCATTTCGCGAAGGAGAAATCTCCGCGAGAAGCACGACAAAGATTGGCGATATACTTTGTGGAGTTACTTACGGAGATTTCTGGTTCCTCGAAATGACATACTAGATGGAACTTTATCTAAAAAGAATGTAAACTTTTTATTTGCTATGAATGTGTTAAGATATTTTGTTTCACGCAGATTTTGCAGATCTAAGCAGATTTATGAAAAATCTGCGTGAAAATACCTTTGTCACTTTGTCTTCTAAACCTTTGAACCTCTAAATAATCAAGAAACCGTTCTCTTAATCTTTGATAAAAATTCGTGTGAAACGCCCAAATACGATGACAGGTTCTTATTGTTTATCGAACTTATCTTCTGCGGATAACGCTCTTTAAAATCAAGATAACGCTGTTTGGAGGTTTTGTTTAAAACGTCTAAAAGGCGTTGTTGTATAGCGACATTGGCACGTTCGATCATCAGAACATGAAATTTAATGAGTTTTGGAATCACAGCAAACAAATAGGCTTTCTGCTTTTTGCTGATGACTACTATTTCACTGTCTTCAATTGCTTTGATGTTGTAAGTTGTGGGTTTCTGGTGATAAAAGCTTTCTAAATCGCAAATCCATTCGTTTTCAAAAGAAAAGAAAATTACCGTTTCGGTTCCGTTCTCGTTTAGAATGTAAGTCTTAAAAGATCCTTTTAAAATAAACCCTTCATAACTGCTGTTGGAATTCTGGATTTGTAGGAATTGATTTTTCTTGAGCTTAATGAGCTCAGCTTTTGAGACAATTATGTCCCATTCCTCATCGGTGAGCGGAATTTTTCGCTCAATGTTTTGTCTAAGTAGGTTGTACATGTCGTGGTTTTTGTAAGGAATAAATTTGTTTTTCAATTCATTATTAATTAGGGGCTTAAATAATGTAATCGATTACGTAAAAATACGCTATTTATGCATTTTTGTAAATTTACGAGTGTTAAAAAAACACATTTCGTAGATTTTTTTACAAAAGTTTGAACTTGTTCAACTTTTTTCCTACTTATAATGCAGAGTTTTGCGTTGTTAAACTTTATAAATAACCAAACAATTATGAACTTAAAATCAAAACTTTCAATGTTCGCAGCAACATTGGTTTTCGGATTTACTGCATGTAATTCTGAAGAAATCGTTTCTGATGCAGCAGCAGGAATCGAAACAGCAAACGAAACTACAGTTGATGCCCCATCAACCAATTTGACGGCAAAAATCGGAAACTGTGCCCAAGTTCCGGGTTGGGCTTCACAAAATGGAGGCACAACTGGAGGAGGTTCTGCCGCAGAAACAACCGTTACCACTTATGCACAGCTGAAATCTGCTATTGAAAACTCTTCTGTAAAAGTGATCAAAGTATCTGGAACTATCACAATTACAACAAGATTGTCGTTTCAGGACCAAACCGGAAAAACAATTTATGGTGCTAATGGCGCTAAATTGGTTTCGACGAATCAAACTAAAGACGGTTCTGGAATCATCAACATCAAAAGATGCAAAAACATTATTATCAGAAATCTGATTTTCGAAGGGCCTGGCGCTTATGATACTGACGGATGGGATAATGCCATCTTAGATGAATGCACAAACGTTTGGGTAGATCACTGCGAATTTAGAGATGGTGTTGACGGAAACTTCGATATCAAAAACAAATCAGATTACATATCAGTTACATATTCTAAATTCCACTACCTAAAACCGCCAAAAGCAGGAGGATCAGGAGGATCGGATGATCATAGATACTCTAACTTAATCGGTTCTAGTGACGGTGCAACTGGCGATCGTGGGAAATTGAGAATCACTTTTGCAAGATGCTGGTGGGCGCCTGGATGCAAGGAAAGAATGCCACGAGTTCGTTTCGGAAAAGTGCATATTGTAAACAGTTTCTTTAACAGTACGGTAAGCAACAAATGTATCGCTGCAGGTTTTGAAGCTGATATTCGTGTAGAAAGCAATGTTTTTGAAGGCGTAAAAAATCCAATCGACTTAATGAGCGGTTACACTGCAGTTACCGCAACTGATAATGTTTTTACAAATACATCTGGAAATCAGGCTGGAAACAAAACAGCTTTTACACCACCGTATTCAATCCTAAAATTAGACAAAACTGCTGTTAAATCTGATATTTCTGCAAATGCTGGAGCAACATTAGGGGGAAATATCTGCGGTTCTTTTTAATTGAAGAGCTTACAGCAAATATGAGTTAGTTTTTAGTTTTAAAACCACGTATTGCAGTGATGTAATTCGTGGTTTTTTATTTAACCGCAAAGAACGCAAGATTTTTGACTAATGAGATTTTTTATAAAACGCAAAAGTTCGCAAAGCTTTGTGTTAAATCTTTGCGAACCTTTGCGTAAATCCTTGCGCCTCTGCGGTTAAAAAAACTTTGTCACTTTGTCACTTTTTCTCTCTGCACCTTTGAGCCTACTAGCCTACTTTTAAAGAACTAATTCTTCAAACAAACGCTGCACGGTTTTCTCCAAATCCTGAGTCAATCCTGGATGAGGTCTTGAAGTTTGGATTGCTGAACTTCTAATTGCTGTTAACCATCGAAAACGCTCTGGAATCTCAAAGACAGCAATTGGTCCGCCGTCTTTGGCTCCGTTGGCTATTTTTACTAATGAAGTTAAATTACATTCTAATTGTTCAATGTCGAAATCGGAAGAAAGGGCTTGAATTCTTTCTTTATTAAGATGAAAAAGTACTTTTATAAACTTCGCTCTTTTGCAGAATAAAATGATTCCGATATTCAGGAATTCTTCGCGTTCTACCCTTGGCACAACACGAATCACAGCATATTCGTATAAGTGATTATCTTGCATTCTGAGCCTGATTTACAAATATTTCTGAATTCTCTAATCTGGTTTTTAGAAACTGCAAATACACATTTCGCAATTCTTCTGGTGTTTCGTCTGCATCTTCCCACTGCAACCAGTCTAGTGGAATAGTACTTACAATTTCTTCTAAAATTTCTGGAGTCAAAATGGCTTTAAATTCGGCATCGACTTCTTTTAAAAGTGAAGCCTGAGGCAATAAAACATGATCTTTTATCAATGCAAACGGACTTTTAGCATGCTGTTCCCAATTGTTCCAAGAATGATGAAAATACAGACATGCTCCGTGATCAATAAGCCATAATTCTTTGTGCCAGATGAGCATATTGGTGTTTTTGAAAGTTCGGTCAACATTGGTAATATAAGCATCCAGCCAAACAATCTGCGACGCTAATTTCGCATCTACGGTGGTTACAGCAGGATCGAAGGTTATAGCACCAGATAAAAAGTGAAGTGCTAAGTTTAATCCTTGACTGCCCTGCAATAAATCCTGAATTTCTTCATCGGCTTCTGTTCTTCCAAAAGCTTCGTCAAGATTGGCGAAAACTAATTCTGGTAATTGCAGTTTTAAAGCTTTGGCGATTTGTCCGCCCACTAATTCGGCTATAAGGGCTTTTACGCCGTGTCCGGCTCCCCTGAATTTTAATACGTATTTAAAGTCGTCATCGGCTTCTGCCAAAGCGGGTAATGATCCGCCTTCACGCAGTGGCGTTATATAACGCATGACGTTTACTGTTCTTAAGTCGAAATTTTTCATATTACAAACTTACTAAGGTTTTTGCCACTAAGGCACTAAGACACGAAGTTTTTTAATCTCATAGAGGCGCGGAGTCGCAAAGCTTAACTGAAAAAACCACATAAGTAATATAAGATTTTTAAGTTCCTATCTCATTGAACTTACATAACTTATATGGTTCAAAAACTTTGTGACTCTGTGGTTAAACTTCTAAACTCAAAAAAGCTTTTCCTAAATACTTAATAATTGTAGAGGCTGTAAAAGATTCGTAACCTGTTTTTGGCAAAGCGAGATCGGCTGTTAATCCGTGGAGATAGACTCCAAATTTTGAGGCATATTTGGGTTCGTAGCCTTGTGCTAAAAGACTTGTAAGGATTCCGGTTAAGGTATCGCCGCTTCCAGCTGTTGCGAGTGCTGCGTTTCCGGTGGTGTTTTCGTAAACTGAAGTTCTGTTGATGATAAAGGTCGGAGCGCCTTTCATGACCACAATGACTTTGTATTTTTCTGAGAAAGCAATTGTTTTCTGGAATTTTTCGGACTCTGAATTCCATTTGCCTATTAAACGTTCTAATTCTTTTGGATGAGGTGTTAGGATGGTGTCTTCTGGGACTAATTCCAGCCAAGACAAATTTTCTGACATAATGTTTAAAGCATCGGCATCGAGAACTAAAGGCAC
This sequence comes from Flavobacterium foetidum, assembly GCF_004634245.1. Classification (GTDB taxonomy): domain Bacteria; phylum Bacteroidota; class Bacteroidia; order Flavobacteriales; family Flavobacteriaceae; genus Flavobacterium; species Flavobacterium foetidum. Next base: position 272,657 of record NZ_SJTF01000001.1, on the reverse strand, counting down.
TTTATTGACTCTTAAAAATTCAAATAATGCTTTTTGCGTTCCGAGTTCTTTTCCTAATCCTGGTCCGATTCCGATGGCTTGAGGAATTAATGGCAGATGGATATTGGTAATAAAATTGGTATTTTCATCAGTAACCGTCATTACTTCTGGAATGGAAATCTGAAGAATTTGATAACCGCATTTTGGAATAAAAGTTGTTACCAATCCGCATCCTGATTTTAGGCAGGATTTGGAAGCTAAAATGGCCGCTCCGACTTTTCCGTAACTTCCGGCAATAATCACAGCGTGGCCTTGTGTTCCTTTGTGTGCGTGCGGATTTACGGGTTTGTAAATTTTTAAGATTTCTTCTTTTGTGATTAAATACGGAGACTTCATTTAGCTTCTTTTAGTTGTTGCGATTCATTTTTAAACACATAGAATCATAGTTTTATTTTGCGCATAAAGGCATTACACTTAAATCACTATAGACTTGAAAACTATGGGTTTGATTGACAGACTTAAAGGTTGCAAAGCTTAATTTTAACCACAAATTACACAAATTTTCGCAAATTAATTTGTGTGAATTTGTGAAATTTGCGGTTAAAAAACTTTTCTGAAAGTATAATTTTAGACTAAAATTACATAAAAAATTGAAATCATGAAACTATCTTTTGAACGGTCATTCCTAGCCCAGATTACAGTGGAAAGCCCGGAGTAAAAAAAGCAAAAGTTTCTTGTTCTAAAAAAGCGACCAACGGAAGCTCTTTTTAGAATATTAGAAACTTTGCTTTTTTTTGCGAGGACTTGTAACGGAAAGCTGGAATTGCTCCTAAATATTGCGAAATTTATAATTTAAGGTATTCGAAATCGATATTTTTTGAATAGATTTGCAGAACAATTTTTATAAAACAACACAATGAAAAATACTGCGCTTACGCACATACATGAAGGTTTAGGAGCAAAAATGCTTCCTTTTGCGGGTTATAACATGCCGATTACTTATGAAGGGGTTAATGCTGAACACGAAACGGTTCGTAATGGTGTGGGCGTTTTTGACGTTTCGCATATGGGTGAATTTTTGTTAACAGGTCCAAATGCTTTGGCTTTGATTCAGAAAGTGACTTCAAATGATGCTTCGACTTTGACGATTGGAAGAGCGCAATATTCTTGTCTTCCTAATAATGAAGGCGGCATTGTGGATGATTTGATTATTTATAAAATGAAAGATGAGCAGTATTTACTGGTTGTAAATGCTTCTAATATTGAAAAAGACTGGAACTGGATTTCGTCTCACAATGATTTGGGTGTTGAAATGAGAAACTTGTCTGATGATTATTCTCTTTTGGCAATTCAGGGACCAAAAGCGGTTGAAGCTATGCAGTCTTTGACTTCTGTTGATTTGTCTGCGATTGCTTACTACCATTTTGAAGTGGGTGATTTTGCTGGAATCGAGCATGTAATTATTTCGGCTACTGGTTATACTGGTTCTGGCGGATTTGAAATTTACTGTAAAAATGATGAGGTAGAACAGGTTTGGAACAAAGTTTTTGAGGCTGGAGCTTCTTACGGAATTAAACCAATTGGTCTTGCTGCCCGTGATACTTTACGTCTAGAAATGGGATTCTGTTTGTACGGAAATGATATTAACGATACGACTTCTCCGCTTGAAGCTGGTTTAGGATGGATTACGAAATTCACTAAAGATTTTACTAATTCTGAGGCTCTTAAAAAACAAAAAGAAGCTGGGGTTACTAGAAAACTGGTTGCTTTTGAAATGCAGGAACGTGCAGTGCCAAGACATGATTACGAAATTGTTGACGCTTCTGGCGAAGTAATTGGAATTGTAACTTCTGGAACGATGTCGCCTTCTATGAACAAAGGCATTGGTTTAGGATACGTAACTGTTGCAAACAGTGCTGTGGACAGTGATATCTTTATTAGAATCCGAAAAAATGATGTTCCTGCAAAAGTGGTCAAACTGCCATTTTACAAAAAATAATTATTCAAGAATTAATAGAAAACGCTGTAATTTAATTATAGCGTTTTTTTTTATTTATTACCGTTACATCAACTGTGATTTGTGAGATTTTTAGTTAAATTTCTGTAAGATTTTTTAGGAATAATATAAACGTGTATCGAAAAAATTAGCGTAACTTTAATTTGTGCTTAGTCGATAGTTATATGAAAAAAATTTTGCTGTTATTGTTACTTTCCACATCTCCTCTATTTAGCCAAAATACTGCAGGAACGTGTGCCATTTTGAATAAGATTAACAGTGTAATACAGCAGGAGCATTTAAAACCAAAAATGGTAGACGACAGTTTATCTGTTTTTGTTTTTGACAACCTTATGAACGAGCTGGATCCATCTCGTAACATTTTTTTTAAAAGCGAATACGAGGAAATGTCCTCAAAATACAGGTTGAATCTCGACAATTTGATTTTAAAAAATGATTGTGGATTCTTAAATGATATTACATCAAAATATATCGTTGGGCTAAAAAGAACCAAAGAACTTCTTGAAAAACTACAGTCGGTTCCTTTTGATTATTCAAAAAAAGACACTATTCGTTTTTATAAAAAATCGTTTGCTTTTTATCTTAAAAAAGAAGATTTGGAAAAAGTCTGGCGCAAAAAAATTCGCTACCAAATTTTGGATGATATAGCAGAAAGCAGTGAAAATCTGGATTCTCTCAAAGCTAATTTTACATCTATTGAAGCCAAATCAAAGAAAACAATTTTGTCTAACGAAATCTGCCGTATCAGTACGCTGCTCGAGACCAAAACTAATCAGGAAGAAAATCTATATAATTTTTTCTGCACCTATTTTGACCCTCATACTGCCTATTTCAGCGATGACTCGAAATCGAGTTTTGTAGCTTCACTCTCAAAAGAACATTTGTCTTTGGGAATGACGGTAAATCTTAACGAAAAAAATGAAATCATAGTTCATGAAATCGACCCAAAAGGCCCAGCTTATCAAACCGGACAGATTAAAAAAGGAGACCAGATAATCTCTGTTTCCAATCATAAAGAAACTTTGCAGGTATCCTGCGCTTCTCTCGAATCTATTTCGACCATGATTTTGTCTGAGGCCAACAAAAGCCTTATTCTTACGCTAAAGCGAAATTCTGGTAAAAACTTTGACGTGTATATCGAAAAGCAAGTTATGAAAGACGAAGAAAATTCGGTTTTTAGTTTTATTATCGGAAAAGAAAGTAAAATCGGTTACATCAAAATTCCGAGTTTCTATGCAGATTTAGATGGAAATACTCGCAAAGGCTGTGCTGATGACGTCGCAAGAGAAATCATAAAACTCGAACGCGACGAGATTAAGGGTCTTGTGATCGACCTTATCGATAACGGAGGCGGTTCAATGGAAGAAGCGATAAGACTTGCAGGAATGTTTGTAGATTACGGACCGCTTTCTATCGTGGTAGACGGTAAAAAAAACAAATCGGTTATAAATGATCCTTATCGGGGCATGATTTACAAAGGCCCTATCGTTGTTCTGATAAACAGCAATACAGCATCGGCGAGCGAGTTTTTTGCTTCAATCATGCAGGATTACAATCGTGCTCTTCTGGTTGGAAGCAATACACTCGGAAAAGCAACGATGCAGACCATTCTTTCGCTTGACGAAGAAAAAAATACTGATTTCTTGAAAATCACTATCAATAAATTTTACAGAGTTACGGGTAAAAGTCATCAATATGTCGGCGTCACTCCAGATGTTGTACTGCCAGAATTCTACGAAGATATTTACCAGAAAGAAAGTGATTTTCCGACGGCTGTTAAAAATGACAGCTTACAGCCTTTTTTAAAATACAGACCGTATTTCAAAAGAGCTTTGATTGATAAAATTGCTAAAAATAGTACTGCAAGACTTGCCGATAATTACTTTTTTAACAACATCCGTAAAATAAACCAGAAAATAGATCAGCTGATAAATGTTCCTAAATCTGAGATACCGATGACGCTGGATGCCGTTTTTAACCAAAAAAAAGACATCAGCACACTTTGGACAGAAATTAACACTTTCAACGATGAAAACAATCCGCTCGACGTTTACAATTCAACTGTAAATCAGTATCTGCTTGGTACCTTTCCGACGGATAAAACGATTAATCAAGATCAGATGGATAATCTTAAAACGAATCCATATCTGAACGAAGCTGTAAACATTATTAATGAATTTAATGGCATTAGTAAGTAAAGGATTGGTTTCAGGTTTCAGGTTTCAGGTTTTACCGCAAAAGTTTTTTTTAACCGCAAAGTTTACAAAGGTTACGCAAGGTTCGTAAAGCTTTATTCACATAGCTTTGCGAACTTTTGGATTTTATAAAAAATTCTTTGTGTGCTTTGCGTAAATCTTAGCGCACTTTGCGGTTAAATTCAGCACAAGCCATAAAACTTGAAACATGAGACCTTAAATATGAAACAAAAAAAGAGCAATTTTGTTTTTGGAAAATAAGGAATAACTGTATTTTTGCATCACAAAACTAAAAATTAGAAATGGGAAGAGCATTCGAATTTAGAAAAGGAAGAAAAATGAAACGCTGGTCAGCAATGGCCAAAACTTTTACCAGAATTGGTAAAGATATCGTAATGGCTGTAAAAGAAGGCGGTCCGAACCCTGACGCAAATTCTAGATTACGAGCTGTTATACAAAATGCGAAAGCTGCCAACATGCCAAAAGACAATGTGGAGCGCGCGATTAAAAATGCTAGCAACAAAGATACTGCAAACTATAAAGAGATTCTTTTTGAAGGATACGCTCCTCACGGAATTGCAATTTTGATTGAAACTGCTTCTGACAATAACAATAGAACGGTTGCCAACATCCGCAGTTATTTCAACAAATGCAACGGTACAATGGGAACTCAGGGTTCTGTTGAGTTTATGTTTGACCACACTTGTAACTTCAGAATTGCAAAAGAGGGTATCGATGCTGAAGAATTAGAGTTAGAATTAATTGATTTTGGAGCTGAAGAGGTTTTTGAAGACGAAGACGGAATCTTAATTTACGCTCCTTTTGGAAGTTTTGGTGCTTTACAGAAAGAATTGGAAAACAGAGGTCTTGAAATTTTATCTTCTGGTTTTGAACGTATTCCGCAAATCACTAAAGAATTGACCGAAGCCCAAATCGCAGACGTCGAAAAACTAATCGAGAAAATCGAAGAAGATGATGACGTTATGAACGTTTATCATACTATGAAAGAAGAATAGTATACAGATAATATAATAAAAATATTTAAGCTTCAGATAATTCTGGAGCTTTTTTTATTCAAAATGTGGAAACCCGTAAGGTTTTATTTAATTTAATTTCTATTTTTGGCAAAATTTTAATAGTCTATTACGTTTTAAACTAACACAAATCTTAAATATGATATAAACTTTACTCTTTTAAATAGCTTGATTTTTAACAAATTAGATTCCCATTTTGTATCCAAAAACAAAACTTTCTGTTAAAAATCACATCTATATCTGATCCCCTTTTCTCCAAAAACATAACCAAACCTACTATAAATTGAAAAAAATTACTTCAAAGTATACTTCTTTTGTATTAAGTATCGTTTTATTTCTTGTAAGTTTTACTAGTTTTTCTCATACTTATCTTGATACAATAAGTAATAAGAAGAAACCTCTTCCTTCAAATAATGTTATTTCAAACAGTGCGCTTAATTTAGCTTCTCAACCCTTTCAATACCGTCAAAATACTGAAAGTGAATTTACTGATAGTTATCTTCAAAAAAATTATCCCGTATCTCAGGAGACCAATGACAATTTAAATAAGGCAAAAGCTACTTTTGAAGAAATCGAAAAAAACAGTAATGTCACCGATTTTCTTGAACCGAAAAAATTATCAATGCTTCCTCTTGGTATCAAGAAGACAATTGGAGGTATTCAATATATGCTTGGAATCAGCAGTGCGAAGTTTACACCTAAATATACTGAATTAACTGCTTTTGTTAGAATTATTATACCTCAAGGGGATTCTAGCGGCAAAATGAAGGAATTATTCTTCGGTGCCAACAATATCAAGCTATCTCATAAAGGAGGATTAGTTGGAGACACTAATTTGGTTTTGCTAGGCGATTTTCCGATAAAGATGTTTGGAGAAAGCTCTCTCCTTATCTTAAAAGGAGGAATGGATATGACAACTGGTAACATCCAAAACAAAACATATGTTACAATTGATTGTAATGGTTTCAAAGAACTTGGTATTACGGCTGATTATGAATTTTCAAGAACTGTACTTGAACCTGTAGACGATCAATATAATATAATTCCCAGTCCTAAAAGAGTAACCGCAAGTTTTAAAACTGTAGTTACCAACTGGAATGATATTTTAGTAGAACTTTCTCTTCCTAAATTTAAATTAGCATCCTCTAAAAAAAGTTTATGTTTTGAGCTAAATACTGCTGTATTAGACTTTAGTGATATTAGAAACTCTACCTCAATAGTCTGGCCTAAAGATTATGAAAAAGATTATCTCGTTCCTGGAAACGAAAATTTATGGAGAGGTTTATTCGTTAAATCCCTAAAAGTAGTTCTCCCTGAAGAGTTTAAGAAGAAAGGAAGTGATAAAAGACTGACATTTGAAGCCAGTAACTTATTAATAGACCGAGTAGGAGTTTCTGGTACCTTTACCGCAAGTAATATTTTAAGTCTTGACGAAGGAAATGCGTCTGGATGGCAGATTTCTGTTAATGATATCAGCTTGACGCTAAGAGCTAATTCATTAGTAGCAGCTGGATTTGGCGGTGACATCCTTTTACCTGTTTCCAGCCAAGGATCCAAATGTGCAGGTAATACAAGATCGGAACTCGCTTATAAAGCAATAATAGACCCTTTAAATGATGAATATCTATTAAATGCGTCTGTTTCCAATGGTCTCTGTTTCCAAGCATTTAAAGGAACAGCAGTTATAGAAAAAAACTCCTATGTAGAAATAAAGGTAAAGGAAGGCAAATTTTTACCTAAAGCAGTTCTCTACGGTACACTATCACTAAAAGCAAGTAGTAAACCTATTACGGCTCAAGAAGCAATTGCCTTAGAAAAAACAACCTCTACAGCAACCTCTGCTACTGGCGAAAAGAAAGAAACAGTATCTTTTAAAGGACTGATCTTTCAAAACTTAATGTTGCAGACCGTTTCTCCCTATATTAGCGCAGATTATTTTGGATATAAAAATGTGCAAAATGATGGTTCTACTGTAAGCAACTTCCCTGTAACCATTAATGAAATTGCTTTAGTCTCAACTGATGAAAGTGCCAGCTTAAAAGTTGACATTGCTGTTAATTTGATGGAAAATCAGTTTAACGGCCAGACTAAATTTTATGTCGTTGGGAAATTTGGCAAAGAAGAAGGGATTCAAAAGTGGAAATACGACCACCTCAAATTTGAAACCATCTCACTTGCTGCCGATCTTGGTGGTGTTAAGTTTAAAGGGAGCATTACTATTTTGGACAATGACCCTATTTACGGAAATGGTTTTAAGGGAATGCTTGGTGCCGACTTTACAGGGGGCATAAAAGTAGAAGCTAATGCTATTTTTGGCTCAACCACTTTTAGATACTGGTATGTTGATGCCATGGTTGACAATCTTAATATTCCTGCTGGAGCCATAACTTTCAAAGGTTTTGGTGGTGGTGCATATTATAAAATGAAAAAAGATGGGTTCAGTAATAGATTTGTTGCCTCTGGATCTAATTATGTACCCGACGCCGATTCTGGTCTTGGTGTAAAAGCCATGATCAAATTTGCAGGAACTGCAACTGCCGATGCTTTTTGGGGAGGCTGTGGTTTTGAAATTGCATTTAATACGCACGGTGGTATAAACAGGATCAGTATCTATGGAGAAGGTCACGTAATGCAGCCATTTAAAATACCTATTCCCGAAGAATTAACAAGTGCTTTAAAAGCTGTTACAGAAAGTGAAGCTTTACTTTCAAAAGTCGCTGTTGAAGCTCTAAAAACATCCAATTTATCGAAAGCTGCTCAGGATTTTTATCCTAATGAAGTACAAACTTCTATGGGAATCAATGCCTTTGCTGCGATAGAATATGACTTTAGACTTAAAACTCTTCATGGATCTTTTGATTTATATATAGATACTCCAGGAGGTTTTATTAAAGGACGAGCTTCTGGAAACAGAGCTGGATGGGCAGTTTTACACTTTGCTCCAGACAAATGGTACATTCGTATGGGTACACCTACAGATCGATTAGGAATAAAACTTGCAATTGGCTCGCTCGCTGTAGAAGCTGGAGGCTACTTTATGCTTGGTGATGATATTCCTGCCAGCCCTCCTCCTCCTCCAATTGTTGCCAAATTATTAGGCGTAGATGTTGCTACACTTGACTATATGCGAGACGAAAATAGTATTGGAAATGGTAAAGGTTTTGCGTTTGGATCTGATTTTAGCTTAAGCACAGGAAATATAAGCTTCTTGATGTTTTACGCTAGTTTCGATTGCGGATTTGGTTTTGACATTATGGTAAAAGATTATGGCGAAGCGGCCTGTAAAGGATCGGGACAAATTGGTCTTAACGGATGGTATGCCAATGGTCAATCTTATGCTTACATGCAGGGTGAACTTGGAATCAACGTAAAATTGTTCTTTGTAAAGAAGAAAATATCCATTATAAAAGGAGGAGGTGCCGTCTTACTGCAAGCCAAATTACCAAACCCTCTCTGGATTCGGGGTTATATGGCCGGTTCGTTTGATTTGCTCGGTGGCTTAGTGCGAGGAAGTTTTAGATTTAAAGTCGAATTTGGAAAACAATGTGAATTTATAAATGCTAACCCTTTAGAGGGCTTAAAATCAATTGCTGATATTAAACCTTCAGAAGGAACCAAAGATGTAGATGTATTTACCGTTCCGCAAGTTGGCTTTAATATGCCTGTTGACAAAAACTTTAAGATTGAAGATGATCAGGGCACAAAAACATATCGCTTAAAGCTAGAAGAATATACTATTAAAAAAGATGGTGTTCCAGTAGCAGGAAGTGTAAGCTGGAATGAAAGAGGCGATTTGGCTAGTTTTAACTCTGTTGAAGTTTTGCCACAACATTCAGATTTGGTCTTAACCGTAAAAGTAAGTTTTCAGGAATATACAAATGGCACATGGAAAACCATAACCGATCAAGGGCAAATTGCTATGGAAACAGAAACTAGAAATTTCTCTACCGGAGCAGCTCCAAACAATATTCCTGTGAGTAATATTGCTTATTGCTACCCTGTTTTTGATCAGAAATATGTTTACCAAAATGAAAGCAAGAAGGCTTATGTAGTTTTAAAACAAGGACAAACTTATTTGTTCGAATTAAAACCTGGACAGTCTCAAAAAGCATTTTACAAAACGGGAACTAAAACAGATACTGCAGCATTAACCTATGATAGTTCTCTTAAAAAAGTAAGCATTGATATTCCTGTTTTGCAAACAGCAAAACCGTATAATTTAACTTTAATGACCTTGGAAACAAAAACAGATGCCAATGGTAATTTAACCGAAAGTTATACAAAACAAGATTTAGGAGCAGATGCTGATGTGAGTGTTAAAGACAATAAACTGGCTGAAACAGTTGTTGGTGGCGATGGTGTTGAGTTGTTACAATATAATTTCAACACAAGTCAGTACAATAGTTTCCAAGAAAAAATGGCAGCTAAAAAACCTAAACAAACATTGGTAGAAATTATTTATATGGATGTTCATGCACTTCAATCGCAAAATAATTCGACTGAACCATTTGATGAAATCGAATTGATAGGAAATGCGAAAACATTAAATGTACCATTGGTAAATACAGAAGCCGTATTAGATGATACTTATTATAAAGAAGAAATCTATCCATTAATCTATAAAGGATATCCATTAGAAAATGATTTGAAATTTGACAGAAATACAGCCTTGTTAGGAATTCCTCCAACGAAAGGTGTTGAAACATTAGTATGGTATCAGGATTACATTTTAAACAATCCTAATAGTTTTATGTTGAAAGAGTATTTGCCATATCGCTATAACTTACCTTTTTATTACAAAAATGATTTTCGCGATTTAAGATATAAAATTGTCAATAAATATTACAACACAGGTAATCAGAGTATGATTGCTAAATATGATTATATCATTAATGGAGAATTTCCATACATTAAAAAAGGACTTTATAACATAAAATTGGTTTATACATTACCAGGAGGACAACCGGGAACAAGCTCAGTTTTTACATTCAACAAATCAAATTAATATGAATTTTAAATTTTTACTTATTTTCTTCTTTATTGCAATTGGAATATCTAATGCGCAAGATAAACAGGCAAAAGATACCGTACAAGACAATAAAGAAATAGGTATACAACTTATAGCAAGAGTTCAAAAAGATAAAATTTTATTACGTTGGGCTGTTAATGATCCCATTGCTTGGAAAAAGCTAAACCGATATGGATATTTAATTGAAAGGGTTACAGTTACAAGAGACAAAAAGACCCTTGCAAATCCTGAAAAAGTGGTTTTGGCAAAAGTGCTAAAACCAGAGCCAATTGAGGCATGGGAAAAAATCATAGAAACAAATGACGATGCGGCTATTGTGGCACAAGCCCTTTATGGTGAAGACTTTGCGGTTACTGGAGCGGATAATATGGAGGCAATCGTAAATCTATCAGAAGAAACACAGCAACGATTCACGTTTGCATTGTACAGTGCTGATAAAGATTTTCAAATCGCAAAAAAAGCAGGATTAGGTATTGAAGATAATACAGTTAAACCTAATGAAAAATACATTTACAGAGTCAGCTCTAATGTACCTGAAACGGAAATGAAGATTTTATACAGTGGTGTATTTGTTGGTTTAAAAGATTATGAACCAATGCCTAAACCAATAGATTTTACAGCCAATTTTACAGATAAAAGCGCTATGCTGAGCTGGAATTTCAAAATTTTAGCACATGCTTATGGCAGTTATTATATTGAGCGATCAACAGATAAGCAAAATTTCAAGAGAATTACTGACAAGCCTTATACTAGTTTAAGTCAGGAAAATTCAAATAATAATAGAATATTTTATATCGATTCTATTGCCAATAATACCGCATACAGTTATAGAATTCAAGGTATTTCATCTTTTGGAGAACTTGGGCCTTACTCAGATATTGTTTCGGGAAAAGGTAAAGAGTTACTAAAATATGTACCTCATCTTACAGTAAAAGAATTTAAAGATGATACAACCGTAAACTTAATTTGGGAATTTCCTGAAGAGGGAAATAATGAAATTACTGGATTCGAACTTAATCGTTCTGATGAGGATGGCGGAAAATATACCACCGTCGTAAAAAATATTTCGCCTAAATCTAGAAATGTTGTTTACAATAAATTATTACCTAGCAATTATTTTACGCTTACTGCTGTAGGAAAAAATGGAAACAGCAGAACCTCTTTTCCAATGCTGGTACAGCCTGTAGATTCTATTCCTCCTGCTAAACCTATTGGTTTGAAAGGGACAATAGACAGCTTGGGAGTTGTTAAGCTAACATGGACACCTAACAGAGAAAAAGATATGTTGGGTTACAGAATTTATAAAGCCTACAATGCTGATGAAGAATACAGCCAATTGACTGTAAGTCCAAGTGAGTCAAACACTTTTGAGGATAAAGTTGTTATAAAAACATTGAATAGTAAAGTTTATTACAAGATTATTGCTGTCGATTATCGCTATAATATGTCTGTTTTTTCAGAACCGTTGATATTAAAAAAGCCAGATTTAATTCCTCCTGCTTCACCTGTATTTACAAAATATGAAATAAAAGATGGATCCGTTTTTCTTGAATGGGCCAATAGTTCAAGTGATGACGTCGCTGTACATCAATTATACCGAAGAGAAAATGACCAGCAGGATTGGGCTTTAGTTTTGGAAACTAAAAATAAAGAAGAAAAATATCAGGATAAGAATGCTATAGAAGGTAACTCTTACTCCTATGCTATATATGCAAAAGATGAAAGCAATTTGGTTTCGATTCCTTCGCCATTTCTAAATTTATTTATTCCTAAATACTCCCTGCTTCCCCCTGTTAAAGGATTTTTTGCACAAGTAAACAAAACAATTAATACAATTGATTTGTCTTGGGATTATTCCAATGAGGTAGAAAGCTTTGAAATCTATAAATCTTCAGATAAAGATGCTTTACAGTTAATTCAAATCGTTGCAGGAAAAACAAAACGTCTATCTGACCCTACAATTACTGTAAATACTAATTACAAATACGGTATTAGAGCAGTAGCTAAAGATGGCAGAATGTCTAAAATGGATTTTTACACGGTAAAATTTTAAGATATGAAGAAACTCCTATTTTTATTATTATTCATTTGCAGTACTGGCTCTTTTGCTCAAAAGTACTACACCATAACAATCAAATCTGAATCTTACCTTGGTAATTTTAGGTGGTGGCTTGAAGTAAAAAATAACGGAGAGTATCGTACGGAAATACAGAGTGAATTTACTGGAAGTACTATAGAAGAAACTTTTGAAATACCTGTAGCAAGTGAATATCGATTTTATATTTTGCCTAATTATGGACAAGGAGGTGTTCAATATGCTGAATTTGACAATTACACATTAGAAGATGTTGTATACGCAGGCGGTGAAGCTGGATTTGTAGCAAAAGAAGCTTATAACAATAGTCCTGTGTCGGGATATATTACGATAAAATCAGGAAAACCACATATGCAGATTCAAACCTCTGCTACAAATATATGTTTTGGAGATGAAGTAACGCTAACTGCTTCACCAGCTGGTTATTCTTCATCACCTCAAAATGATTACCCTGCAAATGCGGAGTACTATTGGTATTACAGCTTAGATGGAGGACAAACCTGGAGCAATCCTAATGTAGAATTTAGTGGACTTAATACGCAATTTAAAATTGAAAAACTTATAGAAAGAGATTTGGAAAGAAATCCAGCTTTAAATAAAGGTAATATATTAATAAAAATTGGTGCAAAATATAGTAATACAACTGAGTTTAATGACAATCAACCTATCAGCATAGATTATGAACATTGTTCGCCAGAAGTAACAAACATAGCTTACACTGCTCCTTTATGCAGTGGAGGTGAGATACCAAATGTTGTCTTAACTTTCAACAGGAACTTAACGTCTGGGGAGCAATTACGCTATTTTCAAATAAAAAGAGTAGATGTAGGTATAGATCCTGTAACTGGGCTACCTCAGAACATTTTTGTACCCTATCCTTCTTATGGAGAAGGAAATCCAAACAATGGATTAATAACAAGTTTTCAAGAAAGTACACCAAATACTTTTACTTACACCATATCAAATCTAACTGGTTTAGAAAATAATGCCATTTACAAAGTAGAATATCAAGCGTTCAAAAACGACAAAAACATGGCAATTGTAGATTCGCCGGCTTCTGAGAATTTTACGTTTAAGGATCCTGCTCCCTTAACTTTCGAATTAGAAGCATCTAATCCTCAATGTCATAATGGTTCTGGCATCGTTAAAATAACTGCTCATGGAGGTTCTGGAGAATACTATTATTATTCTTTGGATGGAGGCCAGACAAAAACTCGATTTACCAATACAACAACAGTTACAACATCCATTGTAAATGGAAAAGCAGTTGAAACACGTTCTGGTTTTCAGCAAATTGAATTACCGACAACTGCGACAATCGCTCATACTATTTTAGTTACAGATGGAAACGGCTGTGTCGAAAAAAATATTTAACTATGAAAAAATTGTATTTAGTGTTTTTATTAGTTTTTGTCTCGCATCCATTTGGGTAGACATATGATATTATTTTTAGATTCAGCGACTGAAACTACAATTTCATATACAAGGCGGCACTGGAGATTATGTGTTTTATGTTGATGATGTAAACAGACCAATCCAGAACCAAAAAAAGAACAAGATGAGTATTACCACCTAAGAGGATTAACCCACACAGCAAATAATAATATAAAGTAACTGACAGCAATGACTGTATTGAAAAAAACTAATCCCCAAATATGAAAAAACTTTACTTTCTTTTTATTATACTAACTTCATCTCTAATATTCTCTCAAACTCCCCCTACTTATTCAGTTGATGTAGAATATTATAGATTTTCAAACGGTTGTAATAATTCTAATGTACCTGCACAGACAAGAAAAACTTGTGATGCCAATACTACCAGCTGGAATTTAAAAAACGGCAGTACAACAATTGCCACAGAAAACATTTCTTTATCATCAGTAACAAACACATATTCTATACCTCTTTTATCTTCTTACAGCTTATCGGCTCAGGTTTTTTGTAGTTGCAGTGGCGGCGTGCCATCTGTTCCGTATTATGTTTGTAGTGAATCTGCAACTCAAACCATTTTAGCTAATGGGTATACTTACAATGGCGTCACAACAAATGCTTATGGAATAGAAAGGTCAATAATGTCAGGCGGTTATGCGGGTGGTTTTTCGATTGGTCCAAGCACACAAGTCTGTATTGGTACTGTTGTAGTTAAGAATTTTAGACCAAATGGCATTACAATAAGCAAAGTAAATCCAAGCATTCCAGCAGAATATATTGCGGGTCAGCAAGTAGATTTTTTTGCTGTAACACCAGGCTCTGCTGGCACCAGATTTCCTGATGTAGCTTATCATTGGCAGTATTCGTTAGATAACAAAGTAACATGGATCGATGTTCCGGTTAGTATGAGCAACAGACCTAATCCGAGTTTCTCTATTAAGGATTTATTAGGAGAAATTGATCACGTTAATCACTTTGGCCCAATCGACTTTAGACTTGGTTACAACAATCGTGCTTTTACTGAGCCATATAGAATAGTGTATAAGCCTGGAACTGTATTAGTAAAAGACAGAACATTCGAAAACCCTAATTGTTACGAAGATGATGTAAAGAATTTGGTTGTCTATTTTGATAGAAAATTAGAAACTGGTGAAACTTTATCTATACTGCATATAGTTCCTTACCCTAAACCAGCACAAGTTACACCAATGTTAGTGCAACCAGAAGTTACCGCTTTAACTTATGATGCTGATACAAAATGGTATAAGTATAAATTTAATATACCTTCAGGCACTAATCTTGAAAATAGATACTACGTAATTGAATATCAGTCTTCAGTTAATGGAGTACCAAAAGGAACTCTAACAATGGGAGAACCTTTTCTATATGAAGCTCCTGCACCTGTCAAATTTATCATACAACCATTGACACATCCATCCTGTAACAATGACCTTGTCGAAGTAAAAATGAATGTCATGGGAGGAACAGGTACTTATAGATTTTATGTAGATAATACTCTAATATCACCAACCCCAATTAAAGAGAGTGATGGCTTTTATCATATTAGAAATCTTAATCCCACCGCAGAAAACATAATAAAAGTAACTGACAACAAAGACTGTATTGAAAAAAACATTTAAAAGTTACTGTTTACTAACATACTGTGGTATACTAAAATAGATTGAACTGGATTTTCTAAAATCTCTTATCAATAAATAGACAAAAGCATTTTATGAATTTGCTTGAAAAAATATAAAGCTCCAAATAAAAATATATGAAAAAACATCTACTTAAATTATTTCTTTTTATAAGCGTTGTTGGGTATTCCCAGCAAGCTGAAATAGGTGAATTGAACAGTGGTGCTAGAAAAGTAACGTTTAAGAATCCTTCGGCAATTGAGGTAATAAAAGTTTCTGAAATAAAATCTAATATTTCAGATCCCAATGCTGCTAATCCTGCTGATGGTAAAATCATATTTACTATTTCTGGCGGAACACCTGCTACAAGCGGTAATCCATATAAAGTTACACTTAAAAAGGGAACTGCTGAAATTGCTTTAAGTCCTACTAATTATTCCATTAACTATGAATCAAATAAATACAAAGTTACTGTAACTGGACTAGACGAAGGAACTTACACTGCAATTGTAGAAGACAATAATAATTGTATTTCTCCTTCACAGCCTAATTTCATTATTACCAAGCAAGCTACAATGATCGTAAACAAAATAGATGATTATTATATTTCTTGTTATGGAAATAAAGCAGAATTAACCCAGCAAGGAGTATTAAACGGAATTCCATTTGATAGTGGAGTTTCATACATTTATCAATGGTATAAACGAAATTCTGATGGCAGCTTTACAGAAAATCAAATAGGAGAGAAAGCTACCAATTTAGGTGAAGGAATATATAAATTAGTTGTAACTGATAAATTTAAAAATAAAGGAGAATCTGCTTTAATTACGGTAACTGAAAGAAAAGAAATCATAGTTGTTAAAGAGGAGAAAATTTCAGTTTGCAAAGGCGAAACTGGTAGCATTACCCTTACTATTTCAAATGTTTCTTCTAATTGTACCATTGAATGGCTCAATAAAACTGCTAACGGAGTAGTTTCAAATGGTGGAAGAACATTAACAGATATATCTGGAAATTATAGTTATAAAATCACTGATAATGGATGTACAATAACAGGTAACGCATTAATTGACGAACCGCTAAACGAATTAGTTGCAGACTTTGCGTCTACTCAACCTACCAGTGCAAATAATGATGGTGTTATAAAAATAATTAATTTAAGCGGAGGAAACTATCCTTCAACTACTATAAATTATACTTATAATTGGTCAAAAGAGGGTGACACTGCATTTATTCGTGGAAATGTAAGTCAAATAAATGGTTTATCAACTGGAACATACTACGTAACTATTACTTCATCATCAGGATGTCAAAAAAACCTTGGACCAATTACATTAGAAGCCCTGAACATAAAAAATTATACACAGCAAAACGTTAAATGTTATGGCGCAGAAACAGGTTCATTATCTATAGCTGTAAGCGGTGGAACAACTTTACTAAACGGTTATAAATACAAATGGTATAAAAACGGCACAGAAATTCCAAGCATGACAACCAACGAAATAACAGGAGTTGGTGCAGGATCTTATCGAGTAGAAGTCAGCGATGATAACACCTCTGTTAACAGAACTTTTACTATTGCAAATGAGCCTTCAGAAGCACTTTCGGCAACATCAACTTTTACAGATGTTATTTGTTATGAAGAAAGCAATGGAACTATTACACTTAACATTAAAGGAGGAATTTCACCATATACCGTTGTATGGAAAGATGTTAATGACGCTTCAAAAAATGTAAACGCTACACAATTACCAGCCGGTACATATTCTTATGTAATTACAGATCAAAACGGATGTACATTTTCAAGTCCGCAGAATATTACAATAAGTCAAAAAGATCAAATCTTAATATCAAGTATTGGACAAAAACAGCCAACATTGTTTAGTGCAAATAATGGTGAAATTACTATTAATGCAATTGGAGGAACAGGCAGCTATACTTATATTTTAAAGAAAAACAATATTAGTACACCATATACAACAAGTCCTGTAACTGGATTGGGAGAAGGTGTCTATGAAGTATCTGTTAAAGACGCTAATAACTGTATAACAGCCGTTCAAACAATTACCCTAAAAGCATTGGCAGTTGCTTTTGTTGATAAAACTAATGTAAGCTGTTATGGAGGAAATAATGGAAATATAGAAGTTCTTGCTTCTGGTGGTACTCCAATAAGTCCGACTCAATATACCTATCAATGGTTTTATAAACAAAATGCAACAGATGCATATGCCTTACTTTCTTCTCAAACAACAAGTAAAGCTGTAAATCTATATGCCGGATTTTACAAAGTTATTGTAACTGATAATGCAAACATTTCGAGAGAACTTGAAATTGCAGAATTAACACAAAGGCCTGCCATAGCATGTACAGCGACCAAAACCGATGTTAGTTGTTTTAATGGCAGTAATGGAACAATTTCACTGAACATTACTGGTGGAACAGGAGCATATACAGTTACTTGGGAAGATGTTAATGATACCGCAAGAATTGTAAACCCTTCTCAATTAACAGCCGGAAGTTATACCTATAGTATTAAAGATGCTAATGGCTGTGTTTTTCCCGGAACTACAATTGTAATAACACAACCGCTGAAACCTTTAACTATATCGTCTTTTACCAAAATTGATGCAAATGGTTTCGGCAGAGAAAACGGAAGCATTCAAATTACGGCTTCAGATGGAACACCTTCATATACTTATCAATGGTATAAAGGAACTGCAAAAACAATAATGACAGGAAAAACAGGCCCATTATTGACCGGAATTGGGGCAGACTCTTATACTGTGATCATAACCGATTCAAAACTTTGTATATTGGAGCAAACTTATACTATAACTGAGCCAGATAAATTAGAAGTTGAAAGTTTAACTCAAACTCCAAACACAAATATTTTATGTAATGGAGATGCATCTGCAGAATATAATATAGTCGTAAAAGGTGGTGTAAAAGGATACTCTTTTGAATGGCTGAATAATAGCACAGGAAAAAAACATGCCTCAACAGAAGTAGTAGGAACTACATCAACAAGCTCAAAAGCTTCAAATTTAGAAGCAGGAAATTATACAATTAGTGTAAAAGACCAACACAATAATGATCTCTTTGGTACTAATACGTTTACGATTACAGAGCCTGAGGTATTAGCTTTTAGTTATACACCACAGCATGTTTCTTGTCATGGTGGCAATAATGGTACAATTACATTGAACATCACAGGAGGAACAAAAAATTCTGACAATACAAAACCTTATACTATTGTTTCAAACGGTGGTACCATAAACAATCAAACAGGAGTTATCTCTAGTCTGCAAAAAGGAAGTTATATCGTAAAAGTTATAGATGCAAATGGCTGTCAGACTGGTGAACAGGTTATCCAAATCACAGAGCCTGCTGAGTCTGTACAGATCACAAATTCTGTTATTACTCCAACAACTGGTTTTGGGCTTTCTACAGGAAAAGTTGTGGTTACAGTATTGGGTGGAACTTCAGGATATACTTATCAGTGGAAAAATAGTTTAGGAACAATTGTTGGAACTAATAGCCCAACTTTAAACAATGTTCCTGCTGATACTTATACTCTATTAGTAACAGATTCTAAAGGATGTCCAACTGGAGATACTTACATCATACCTCAGCCAACAAGACCTGCATTGACAGAAACACATTCACAAGCAAAATGTAATGGATTATTCGGATCTCTAAATGCTACTGCTACTGGCGGAGCTTCTTACAATCAAAATCAAGCAGCTAGAAGTTATACGTACAAGTTCAGAAATAAAGCTACTGGAGCTATCACTACAATAACTGGAAACACTGCAAATTTCACCAATATCGCAGACGGAGATTACAGCCTTACAGCGACAGATATTGCAGGAGTAGATTCTAATACTATTGATGTCCTATTTCAACAGCCAACTCCAGTTATCGTTAACTTGGCTTCAAAAATAGATGTAAGCTGTTATGGCGGACAAGACGGCTCTATTGCTGTTACTGTTACTGGCGGAACTCCTTTCATAGTGAATGGAACTCCAGAGTATACCTATATCTGGAAAAAGAAAAATCCTGCAACAAATCTTTATGAAAACTTTACTCCAACATCATTAAATACATTATACGAAGGAGTTTATGCAGTAGAAGTTCGTGATGCAAATTATAATCCAAGTGATGCGACACATTGCGTAGGTTTATTAAGTGATATAATAATTAGCCAGCCAGCAGATTTTGGTTTTGAAATTGATAGAATGACGTATCAAAATCCAACCGCAGCAAATGGAAACGACGGTGCTTTGCATTTTGAAATTAAAGGCGGTAAAACAAATTACGAGTACAAACTTTATAAAAAAGATGCTCTTGGAAATGAAACTGTTCTAGAAACAATCTCAAATACTTCGGCAAAAATGGTAGACTTTACTGGTCTTATCAAAGATCATTATTATGTATCTGTTCAGGATGATACTGGATGTACCAAATATACCGATTTTGATTTTACAGATAATCCTTTAACAATAACCATCAGCCAGACTCAAGTTCTTACTTGTTTTGAGTCTAATAACGGAATTTTAAAAGCTGTTGTAAATGGGGGTTTCGGTACCAAAACAATTTCATGGTACAGAAACAATGTTTTATTACCAAACGAACATAATGCAGAATTGCTAAATGTAAAAATTGGAAATTATTATGCTGTCGTAAAAGATACAAAAGCGATTGAAGTTACTACCGCTCCACTTACTGTTACACAACCAGATCTTGTAACATTCAGTACCATTCAAGAACCTGTAAAATGTTTAGGAGACAGTAACGGAACCATTACCATTACTGCTGCTGGAGGAAATGGAATTTTTAGATACAGGTACTTTAACAACGGAACATTAGTTCAAGATTGGACCAATTTTGCAAACGCAGCTTCAACAATTATTACTGGTTTAGCAGATGGCGAATATACACTTCAGGTACAAGACACACAGCAGTGCGCAAGTACAGATGCAACTGTAAAAATTACATCACCAACTGCTTTAGAGATTATCAATATTGTAGCTGTTCCTGCAACAGGAAAAGGTTTAAGCAACGGGTCAATAAGTACAACTGCTCAAGGTGCAAACGGAAGCTACTCTTACAATTGGTTTAAAGCAGACGGTTCAGCTATAAATCAAACGACTGCTAACGCTGTAAATTTAGCTGCTGGTAAATATTACATCACAGTTATCGATGCCAAAGGCTGTATGCTTAGTTCTCATTTAATCGAAGTGACTGAACCGCCTTTATTAGAAACTTCTATTAGTGTTCAAAATGTTGTTTTATGTAATGGAGATAAAAACGGAAGTTTAAGACCTACAACAACTGGAGGATTATTAAAACCTGGAGAAAATTATACCTATCAATGGTTTGAAAGCGGTAATACTAATGTTCTCTCTACAAGTACTATTTTAACCAACATTGGAAAAGGTTCTTATTATGTTATTGCAAAAGATTCTAATGGAAACTTAGCGACAAGTCAGACTCTAATTGTAACCGAACCCGAAGTTCTTACTAATGTATTGACTGCCGATTATGTACGCTGCGGGGATTTCGAAGACTGGACAATAGATGCCACTCCAACTGGAGGAACACTGCCATACAGTTATTCTTGGAATAATGGTGCAAAAACGGCAAGTATTCAGAATGTAAAACCAGGCAATTATTCTGTTGTTGTGACAGATAATCACGGATGTAGCATTACAAAATCAATCACTTTAACGGCACCTGCTCATTTAGATGCTGCCGAAGTAATCAAAATACCAACTTGTTATGAAGGTTCTGATGCAACTATTACCGTAACTCCAATTGCAGGTACAGCTCCGTATACTTATTTGTGGAATACAGGCGAAAAAACAAACAAACTAAGCAATGCTGCTGCAGGTGATTATTCAGTGGAAATTACTGATGCCAGAGGTTGTATCATCTTAAGAAAATACACCATTGTAAATCCGCCGAAAGATGTTATTAACTTAGGTGAAGACGTGACATTGTGTTACAAACAAAGTCTTACCATAAATGGTGCTATAAATGATGATAAAGCAACTTATGTTTGGACTTCTGACAAGGGTTTCAAAAGTACGAATCCAATCATTACAGTTTCTGAACCGGCCAATTATACACTTGTTGTAACCAATAAATTAGGCTGTCAGGCAACCGATACTATTAATGTATCAAGTCAGGAATCTGATATTAGTGCTGAGTTTGCGATGTCATCTCAAGTATTCGTAAATGAGAAATTTATCATTATCGATATCAGTAATCCAAAAGCTGATAAAGTGGAATGGAAACTGCCTGCTGAAGCTGTTATTACCACTAATAATGGAGATTATGCCGAAATGAGTTTTACTAAAGCTGGTGAATATGATATTACCATAAATACACAAAAAGGTCGATGCACGGCTTATCAGACTAAAACGATTGTGGTAACAGAAGGCGAATACGAAGATCCAGACGATACTGATTTACAGAAAAAATTCGATGTGAAAATATATCCGAATCCATCAAACGGAATATTTACTGTTGATGCCACATTGGATAAAGTAATGTCTGCCAGCGTAAAAATTTACAACCTAAACAATAATGTTGTACTGGATTCTAGAAATGGAAATGGGAAAGATGCCTACTCGTTCAATTTTAGTTTAAGCGGACTTTCATCGGGAATTTATTTTGTATTGTTTGAATCACAGCAAGGAACAAAACTGAGAAAATTAATTATACAATAAGCTCGAAACAACAGATCAAAAAAGTCAATTTTTTAAATAAAACAGTTCGAAATAAAAGGTCAGTCCTTCCCTATTTCATTGCCTTGAATTTATCATAATGAATT
Organism: Flavobacterium foetidum; assembly: GCF_004634245.1. Taxonomy (GTDB): domain Bacteria; phylum Bacteroidota; class Bacteroidia; order Flavobacteriales; family Flavobacteriaceae; genus Flavobacterium; species Flavobacterium foetidum. Next base: position 250,402 of record NZ_SJTF01000001.1, on the reverse strand, counting down.
TAAAAAGAATATTAGTTTTCAGCTTATTATTGTGTAATACTCTGACTTTCGCACAGAATTTCAATGTTGAAGAATTAGGAAAAGCCAAATTAGTAAACGTTTCTGGAGGTGCTTCAGCCAATGGAGTATTTTATTCCGGAAACGGTGCAAGAGAGCCATTTACCTATTTCTTAAACGGAAACATCAACGTTAATATCGCTAGTTTGTACAATATCCCGTTTTCATTTTCATACACTAATCAAAAGTTTGGCTACAACAGACCAGTACTCATGAACCGTTTGAGTATTCATCCATCTTATAAATGGATTACTGGACACATTGGAGACGTGAGCATGACTTTTTCGCCGTATACTTTGGCAGGACATCAATTTACTGGATTAGGAGTTGATTTGACACCACAGGGAAAATTCAAAATCAGTGCCATGTACGGACGTTTAGTACGCAGCAGTGAATACGATGAAATCAATACAGAACTTGTTCCAACCTATAAAAGAATGGGTTACGGATTTAAAACACAATATGCACTGGAAAAAATAAATTTAGGACTTACCATTTTTAAAGCAAAAGATGAGGTAAACTCTCTATCTATTCCTATTCCATTTGAATTGGGTGTTTCGCCAAAAGAAAATGCGGCAATTAGTTTTGAAACTTCTTTTAAATTATTTCAGAAATTACAAGTACAAACCGAATTTGCAAACAGCAGTATTACAGAAGACACTAGAGAGACTGGAAATACCAAAGCCCAGAATATATCTTCTTTGCTTTTAAAATCAAATCCAACAACTACAAGTTACAAAGCATTAAAGGGACAATTGGTTTATCCTGCCGGGAAAGGAACTTTAGGTTTAGGCTACGAACGTATTGATCCAAACTATAGAACACTTGGTGGTTATTATTTCAATAATGATTTAGAAAATGTTACCGTAAATGCTTCACAGACTTTATACCAAGATAAATTGAGCTTAAACCTGAATTTAGGTTTACAAAAAGACAATTTGGACAAACAAAAACAAAGTCAGATGAAGAGATTGGTTTCCTCTATCAGTGCCGATTTTAGAGCCAATCAAAAATTGAACTTTAATCTTAATTATTCTAATTTTCAATCGTATACCAACAGCCGTAATCAATTCGATTACATTAATCAAACCGATCAATACGAGTTTTTAGACACCTTAAATTTCAGACAGGTCAATCAGAATGCTGCGCTTACTATTAATTATCTTTTGAAAAATGACAAAACTAGAAAGCAGGCTTTCAACGCCAATTTCAGCATGCAGGATGCCGTAAATCAGCAACAAGGAAAAACGGTTGCCGGTGGTGCAAGTACCTATTACAATACAGGACTCTCGTATATTTTAGGTTATCCACAACAAGACTTAAATCTTACAGCTTCTTTTAATAGCACTATCGGAAAGCTGGATGTTGGCGATAACTTAATTTTAGGACCAACAATTGGTGCTACAAAACAATTTTACGACAAGAAACTAAACACATCATTCTCTACCAGCTACAACAGCAGTTTTAGTAATGGAGATAAAGTAAATGATGTTTTTAATATTCGTTTAAACGGAACATACATCTACATGCAGAAACATAATTTCGGATTAAACTGCATTACACTTTTCAGCAGTTCACAAACAGTTCGAAATAATGATTTAACCGCAACTTTATCCTATACGTATTCTTTCGACAAAATAAAACTTCGTCCAAAACGAGTTGAAGAAAAACCAATAACTCAAGAAGAAACTCCAGAAACCAGACTGAAAATTTCTTCAAATGATGTTGTTTTAGAAGGAACAAAAAGCGAGATTATCAACAAACTGGAACAGCTTCAAAACACTTTAAGACCTTTGCCAGAAACTGAATTACAAAAACTGGATAAACGTTTAGACGTCACCAGAATGACTTTGGAAGACAAAGAATTCAAAGAAAAAGTACTGGACTATCTGGATGAATATAATACCAATAAGGAAATGGTTTCTCAATACAACAATGCGCTGTATGACATTATTCAGAAATTAAATCGTGAAATCGCTGCAAAAGACCAGCATATTGAACAAGTTTACACAACTGCAATCGGTCGTGTCAATACAGACAAAATGCATGGCGTAAACAGTGAAGAAGCTAAAGATAAAGTGGCTAAAGAGAGGTATCAAAAATTGGTAGAAAGAAGCAAAATAGCAGAAAAGCAATTAATCAACCACAGATGGATGATGAAGGAATTTGATCTCCTTTCCAAATTACCGCAAAGCGAATTACAGAACAACGAATCAATGGCTGCTTTCAGTAAACAGGAAGTCAACAATTTCTTTGAATTGAACAAGGATAAAAAAGAAGGCAAAGAAATCAGCAGACAATTAGAAGAAAAAATAATTCCGTTTTATCACCAGCTGGCAGTGGAAAAAGCCGTAAACGATTCGATTGAATTAAAATATTAAAGAAGAAAAGATTTTAAAGTATAATAGTTATAAATACACCCAAATGCTAAAAAAACTACAATTTCAACTATTCTTAACCCTTGGGTTTTGGCTTTCGGCAATAGTTTCTGGTATAGCACAGACCTATCCAGTTACCATTAGTACGCAAATTACACAGCCTTCACCGATTTACTTAAGCAATTATGCCGATGCGTCTACGATAAATAGTCCCATTAAAGTGCAGATTGCTTTAAACGATTTAACCATTTCCAATCGTCAGATTCGATTAAAGTGTTATTTCCAAGGGCAGTCTACTTCGTTAATGACCAACGATTTTGTAGTTGGAGCGCACGATCTTTTTCTAGAAGGAGGAGTACCGCTTCAGTTAACCAATGTAGATTTAGCACCTTACTTTCAATATCAAAATCTTCTTGGAATAAATCCAAACCAATATGCACAGGCACTTCCAGAAGGTATTTATACATTCTCTGTTGAGGTTTATGACTTTGCAACGAATAAAAAGCTTTCGAAGAAAACCAGCGTAACAACTATTATTTTCCAGAACGATCCACCGTTTCTGAATCTGCCTTTGAACAATGCTTCGATAATGCAACAGAATATTCAGAACATTATCTTCAGTTGGACGCCGAGACAGATTAATGTAAGTAATGTAGAATACGAGTTTTCATTAGTAGAAATCTGGGACAAATACACGCCTATACAAAATGCATTTGCCTACTCACCTCCTCTATTTACAACTACTACGCGATCAACTACGCTGCAATATGGCGTATCTGAACCGCAATTGATTCCAGGCAAAAGATATGCTTGGAGAGTAAAAGCAAAAGCACTTTTAGGCGCAGAAGAAATTGGTGTATTTAAAAATAATGGATTCAGCGAAATTTATTCTTTCGATTACGAAGTATTCTGTACCGCTCCGCTGGCCATAAACGTAGAAGGAATCAGTGAAAATCAGGCAAAAGTAACTTGGTCAGGGAACCTTGATAATTTTGACTATCAAGTAAACTATCGACAAAAAAATGCCGATTCGGAATGGTACAAAATCGTTACTCCAAGAGAATCAGTTACCATTAGTAATTTAAAGCCAAACACAACTTACGAATATAGCGTTGGTGCTTCTTGTGATGTTGGAAAATATACCCACAGTACAGTTAAAGAATTTCAAACTCTGGTTAGGGACGAAATTGCTTTTCAAGGCTGTGGTATAAAACCAGATCCTGCCGATTTAGCCAATACTAGTCCGTTAGCAGCACTTTTTCCAAATGATGTAATTGCAGCAGGAGATTTCCCTGTAGTCGTACTTCATGCTACAGGAAGCAACGGAACTTTTTCTGGAGACGGTTATGTAACATTCCCTTTCCTTGAAAAATTCAGAAAACTAATTGACGCTGCCGATGCACTTGCCGGAAAAGACGAAAACGGAGAATCGAAAGGAAGTATTGGAGAAAACACCCGTATCCGAATCACATTTAACAATATCGGCTTAAATACCGATTTTAAATTGATTTCTGGGGAGATTATTGCTTCTTATGATGCTGAATGGAAAGGGATGATTGATGGTGATCAAATTCTTACGGACGTATTTGGAAGTGATGGAAAACCTATAGAAGGAACATTAGATTATGTTGTAAAATCGGCAACCTTAAATCCTGATGGAACTGTAACCATAAAAGGAGAAAATGGCGAAGTTACTACACTAGCAAAATCACCTTATGAGCGCGTCTTTACCGATAAAGATGGTAAAACTGTGACAATTCCTGCAAATGGAAAAGGAGAGCCTACTATTTCACAAGGAGCTGATGGCGGAAAAGCAGTTGCTTCAAATACAAATGGTGTGTCGAGCAGCGGTGAAGTCACTCAAGTATCATCGAAAGACGTAGTAATTAAATTCTCCAACAGCCTTACCGAGACTGTTAGTAATAAGTATGCCTATGACAAGATGCCGGCAAATGGAGCTCCAAAGATCTTACAGACTTACGAAACAATCCCTATGGCTGCAGGAGGCAATTATAATGTTGATTATAAAGCCGTATCTGATTTATTCAAGAATCATCAAGAAGTTGTTTATGCTGAAGCTACTTTTAAAAATGGCAAATCACAAAAGGATATCATTTTTAAAACCAGCGCAGGAGAAAAAGTCGATTTTGAATGGAAAAATGAGACACAGGCTGAAATAAAACTGACCAAAAAATTTGAATTCGGTAAATACAGCATTATTGCGACAGTAAAAGGCAAAGAAGAAAAAAATCCGCAGGATTCTACTAAAACAGTCCAAGGTAAATCTGAAATTGCAGGTAAAATAAACGTTTGGGATTTAACTCAAAAACCAGCAATAAATGTAACATTCATCAGTATTAACGGTGCCAATACCCCAGATGCTAGTGTAGCAAAAAAAGAACTTAATGAAATTTATAACAAAGTCGGAATTCAGTTTGAGGTAACGACACAAAAGGTAACTATCGGTACACTGCCAAATGAAATCAAATGTGGAGATAGTGGCGTTTTTGATTTTTACACAGATGATCAAAACAGCATTATTGCACAAATAGAATCTAATACCGATTTTAAATACAATGATAAGACGTATTATGTTTTATACACTGGAAAAGCTGGTCAAAATGCTTACAAAGGTTTTATGCCTCTTGGAGGTCAATATGCTTTTGTGTTTAGTAGTGGAGACTTAAGAACTGCTGCACACGAATTAGGACACGGAATCTTCGGTTTAAAGCACCCTTTCTCAAATTCAGGAGAATCAGGAAAAACAGATCTTTTAATGGATTATGGATCAGGAACTGTATTATCACACAACGATTGGGATGTTATTCATAGTGGCGGATGGAAATTTTATGGGTTTCAGAAGAGTTCTTCTGGAGGACTACTCGGAGGGTTTGCCATTGCACCCGATTGGAGCTTTGTTAGTAGCGGTGACCAAAATGCCGTAAGAGCAAGTGGAGATATTGATAGTAAAGGTTTTTTAAGAGGAATTGTTACAACTGAAGGTACTTTCTTGTGGAAACTTGACAGCGACGGCAAATATAAATATCTTCACGAAACATCAAACAAAATTTATAGCAATCCTACAGCTTTACCCAAAGAAGACTCAAGTATTTATCTGTTTTTTGAAAACCAAAATACTAGAGGAAAATACATGCATACAAAATACAAAGAACTGCTTGCGGTATTAAAATCTAGAAAAGAATCTGATTTAAGTGATTTTATTTCTAAACATAGTGATGATGATTCATTTACAAGAGGGGAAAAAGAAGACAGAACAACTTATTGGGCCTATGTAGGTTGTAAAAACTGTAACAGTAAAGGCCAAACCAATGGAAATGGCAATGATGAAGAAAGACTAAAAGATCTAATAAGTAAACTTGATGCAAAAATTGGGGATGATTCTGTAGCTTCTGAAATGATAATTTTAGATAAAAATGATCCTAAATACCAAGAAAAATTGGCTGAAGCTTTAAAAAAAGTATCTTATATTCTAGCCACGTATGACAGTAGTGGAAAAGAAACTTTAAAATTAGAATACAAACTACAGATTCCTAAAACCATTCAGGATATGTTCCCTAATTTCAAAACTTCAGATAATTGTATGGTAGATTACATAAATAGTAGTCTAACAACACTACATGAAAATTCTATATATAAGAACATGAAACCTGCTGATCAAGCTATGCTAGAAATCGCTACAGTATTTTACCAAGGATTCTTCGGTATGTGGTACTGTGCTACGAACGAAGAAAGTATTGCGAATGCAGGAGGTGTTGAACAATTTTTAGCTGGTGCGACCCATGAAGCTATCGCCATGATCGATGTTGTTTTACTAGTTGATGGTTTAGCAACTTTAGCAAAAGAAGGTTTAAAAACTAATCTTCAAGGCTATATAAAATATTATGAAAATCTTAAATCTGTAGGTTCTACAATTACTAAGGGAGGTCAATTACAACCTGAACAAATTCTAGGTGTAGTGTTAATTCCTCCGTATAATACTCTTTCTGAAACTATAAAAAAAGCAATAAGTATTGGTACTGAGTTTAAAAAAACTTACTTCACTGAATGTAATAAAACTATACTAAAAGGCGGTAAAGAAGCTGATATCTGTTATTATAGATATGGACAATTAACCGTAATGATCATTCCTATTTTATATACAGCTGGTGAATATGCTGTAGCAAAACTTGCTAAATTTTCAAAAATTAGTAGTTCTCTTGCTAAAAATGCTGTAGCACTAAATGATAAACTAATTGCTAAAGGAGTCTCCCTACTTGAAGCCGATGGAAAAACGCTTATTAAAAATGCTACAACCGGAGAAATTATGGCTACCGTTGAAAGTAAAGCATTAAAAGATATTGAAAAGGCTTTAGATGATTTGAGTGATCTTAATAGTGCAATTGGATCTGTTGGTAAAGTAATTTCAATGACTTTTGAGAACGCTCCTATAAAAGGCTCTCCAATCTCAGGTGGAGTAATTATAGATGATATTGGAACGCCAATTAAGGCATTAAATAATAATGGATATGTTATTAAAAATAATGCTTTTACCGGGTATAGATCTTCAGTTAATGGCAATCTTGCACATGAGCTAGAAGAGTTTACACATTTAAAAATAGTAAAAGAAGGGGAAATTTACATGCCTAAATTGGATCCCGTGAAAGAAATTATATCCGAAGCTAAAGATATTCCTGTTATTCAATTAGTTCCTTACAAAACTACTTATTATGCAAGCGAAAAGGGTGTTGTCGAACTTATTATCGCAGAATCAGCATCTGCTAAAGGCGTAGCACAGGTTGTATACACTTCAGCTGTAGTAGCTAAAAAATTAAAAGAAGAGGAAGAGAAAAAAGAGAAATGTACAATTTGTCCAGAAAGATCTGGAAATACAAGAAATTCTCAAATATGTAGAAATCTTGAACAATTACTAAAAAACACAAGTAATTTAACCGCAATTTCTAAACTTTGTGCTATCGCTGATTTAAATAATGTTTTGGTCAAATTATTATCTTATGATATACCTGTACAGAAAGCCTTTTTACAGGATATTGATAGTAAGTGTGATAATAACAAATCTCTTTGTGTGCATATTTCAGGTATTGATGAAGGGATTATTGTAGCATGGAAATCAATTATAGATAATGCATCAATAGGAACTGCCTTTGCTAAAGATTGGGATGTTTTACAAATAGTAAAGGATATTATTAATACTCCATCAAAAATGGCTGCATTTGGACCATTTGAGAAAGGTACAATTCGAAACTTCGATGAATTTTTAAATACATACATGGCCTGTACTCCATGTAATACTTGTGATACACCAGCTCCAGGAAGTTGGCCAAGTAGATTCCCAAAATTAGATGCTGTATTAAAAAACAGTGTTGAAGTCTATGGAACCCACAAAACAACTCCTGATTTTCTAAGCAGTTTTTATTGCGGAGAAGTATTAGCAAAAAATGCAATAAACAAGAAAGATGGTGGTCAGTTTATGTTACGTTATATGGCTGAAAATAATATTACAGATCATTCACAAATGATTGATCGTAAGTTTGAGTACATTAATCCAAATGCAGTACAAAAACAAAAAGAATTTGATATATTTTTAGGCAAAGGTAATATAGATGGAGTTTGGTTTATTGAATGTAAAAGTTATGAAGAAACTACACCTATAGATGTAAATCAATTGAAAGCTTATTTCTCTTCTATAGATAAAGTAGTTAACTTAAATTATGTTTTCAATATCAATAAAATGATTACAGAAGCTGCTGCTAAAGAAGCTGTACAAGCTTTATTATGCAACAAAGCAGAAGGTACTTTAAAAGATAATGGAAATGAACTATTTGAAGTTATTTGGAATAATAACGCTCTATGTAAATCTTTATTTGGTAATGATATTGATAAAAATAATCCACAAGATAAACTCGATTCTAAAAACGAATTCAAAACTTATATTTTAACTTTATCTGATAATTTCTATAAATTTATAAAAGTGTATTAATGAATTATAATGTTTTAAATACAAAAGGAAGTATTCGTGATTTTAGCGTCATGAAGGATAAAGTTTTAATCAATACTTTAAAAGATATAAAACTAGACGATCAAATATTGTATCCGAAATTTGATGAATATAACTTTTCTAGCTTTATAAATGACAAATATTTGTTTTATGGCAATTTAGAAACAATGGTATTATATGATTTCAATAATAATATTAAAAAAGAATTAAATCCTGAATATTCTTATTATTGGGATACCTTAGAGAATAATAAGGTCTTAATAAGTTTCAATCGAAGAAAAAATAATTTAGGAAAAAAAATATCCGATTATCATTGGTTACATTTAGAAAAAAATCAATTAGAAAAGTTATTATTTATTGAAAAAGCGCAAAATAAGATTTTTAATAGAAGTGTAATAATAACAGAATCAGAATTTCTGATTAAGTCTCTTTCTCTCAACACAGGTAAATATGAATGGGAAATAAATTTAGAACAAGAAATTTACAATTATCAAGCAGATGGTATACAAAAAATAATAGGAATTTATGATGGAGTGCTTTGGTTAAGTTGTTCAAAAGCTTTATGGGGAATAGATATCAGTAATGGTAAAATTTTATATACATATACTAAACCTACTGAGATAATGAATCTAAGCGATATTAAATTAGATTTTTTTAGGGGCTATGATGGATACATCGATGGGGAAAATAAAAAAATAGTAGGCTTTGAACACGAAACTTATTACGAGTTAGATTTAACTGATTTAAGTTTAAAATATTGGATATTTACTCAAGAGTGTAACAAAATTGCAGCCTATGCACCTCATATTGGAAATAAATGCTATACTAAAACACACATATACTTTATTGATAATATCAACGGTAAAATAGTAATATTTAATAGAATAACTAAAAATTTTGACTGGATATATACTTTCCCCCCCGAATCCTGCACAGGAATTTTAAATGATATTCAAATATCTAAAAACAAACTATATGTATTGGACACAGGAGGCACATTACATATCTTTGAAAAAGAATAATTAAAAATAAAATAAAAAAATGCAAACCTCAAAAATCACAAGATACGCCATAATAGTACTAGTAGTTCTATTCATAGTAATTAGCGTATTAAACTAAAAAACAAAAAGCCTTCTGAAATTTCAGAAGGCTTTTTGCTTATATAAAAATCAAAAATTATTTTTTTGGAGTTCCGTTAGTCACTTTAATCAAATAAGTTCCTTCTGCCAAATCAGAAATATTCGTTCCATTTGTGTCCATTATTTTTTTACCATCCATAAAAACCTCAATATTCTTGCCTCCTTTAGCGTCAGCGGATGGGACTGGAGATTTTGCAGCAGCAGGAGGTGTCTTTTTAGTCAAATTAGCTGTAGATGTCGCCTGAGCCACAACTGGAGGTTTAGAACTTTTGTAAGCTTCAAAAACTTGCTCGTCTGTCATGGCAACACTATACAATCTCAAATCGTCGATATCTGCATTAATACTTGTTGCGGTATTAAGTTTTCCCAAACTCAAAATATAGCCCTTTGCAGAGCGCTGAATACCTTCAACAGTCTTTAATAATTCACCGTTGCGATAAATTTTCGAAACATTCCCGTCATAAGTAACACTGTACATATACCAGGTTTCTTTTACAAGAGGCACCGAAACTATAATATTATTCGTATCTCCCCAGCCAACAAGACTTAAATCGGAGTTTCCGCCAGACACCGACTGCTGTATCAATGCAAAATATTGTCCATTAGCAGGTGTGCCATAATTAAAGATATAATTGGCTGTATTGACCGCATTAAATTTAATCCATATCGAAATTGTCTTGGGTTTATTACCTTGCGGAAGTTCACCCACAACTGCTTGATAAGCTTTATTAAGTCTTAAGGCACTTTTTGGATTTCCCATTCTGTCATTAACAAAAAGTGGCGTTCCTAAAAATGAAATGGTATTATCTACACTACTTAAGCTTCCGTTGAAAGTAAACTCTTGCACCGGATTTTGTGCATACACATTTAAAAAATTTACAAACATTAAAATGAGTAATAATTTTTTCATATTTAAAAAGTTCTTAAGACAGTAATTTATGGGTTTAGAGTACAAATAAGCAAAGACTACCAAACTGACGCTTGAATCAGTTATATTTTTCTAATATTTGCTGAAATTTTGTTAAAACTATAATTTTAATTCAACACAAACAAGCACTTCTTACAAAAAAACATATTATTCTCACAGAAATAAAAAATAGAAGTATGTCAAAAATATCAGTATCAATGATTTATCAAATTGATCAACTAAATACAGCTTTTGTGATTGATTTTGCGATTACGGCCAGAATAAAACAAGCCAAAACAATAAACAAAAAAACCTTCTGATATCATTATCAAAAGGTTTTCTTCACTATCCAAAAAATTTAATAGTTGTTAAAACAACTTAAAAAACGAACTAATTAAATGAACCAATCATTTATTGCTTGAAATCATCTTTTTGCCCGGAGAATTCGTAATTTTCAAAAGATAAGTTCCTTCAGGCAGAGTGCTGATGTTTGCTGAATTGCCGCCCATTATTTTCTGTCCCTGTGAGTATACTTCTATTTTTTTGGCAACACCTACCTCGCTTGCTGCTATGGCCTTAGTGTATTTTCCGTTTTGAGTCGTTTCATTTTTAACAACTTTTCTACTTGTTTGAGGAACTTCAGCCACTTGTGATTTAGAACTTTCGTAAAGTTCTTTTATCTGCTCAGCATTTAGGGCTGTATCATAAATTTGTAAATCGTCTATATCAGTATTAATTCCGACGGTTGTATTAAGTTCACCTAGCCTAAAAATATTCCCTTTAGTAAAGCGTTTCATTCCTTCTAAAAACTTTAAAAGCTTTCCGTTTATGTAAATCTTAGAAGTCACCCCTTCATAGGTAATAACATAATTATACCAAACCGCTTTCTCAATTGTGACACCAACAGTTACATCATTCGAAGGTCCCCATGAAACTAAACTTAAGTTAGAAGAATCTGCAATAGCTGCTTGCTGTAGTAAACCGCAATACTGGTCATCAAAAGCGCTTCCATAACCCCATATATAATTGATATTTGCAATATCGTTAAACTTAATCCAAATACTGATTGTCCTAGCGTTGCTTTCCTGTGGCAGCTTGTCAATTACGGCCTCAAGAGCTTTATTAGATAACCTTTGAGCCGCTTTTACATTTCCCGCACGGTCTTCGACATAATTGGCTGTACCCATAAACGAAATCGTGTTGCTCGTATTATTCAATGTTCCATTGAAATTAAATTCCTCAATCGGTGTTTGCGCATTAAGGCTTAAATAACTTACAAACAACAATGCAAGCAACGTTTTTTTCATAATGGTAAATTTTAGGACAAAAACAACCTCTGTTATTTTGTGTCGCTAATCTATATGATTATGCCGTTGGTCGAAAATATTTTCGACAACTGACCAAAAAAATCGTTAAAATCACCAAAAGTAATGACTTCCACATCAAATACTATTTCAAAAATATCACAAATAGTATTAAAAAATTAATTTTAATTTACAATAATTGTTAAATTCCTACGTATAAATACGGTATTTTCAAACACATGAGATTGCTGATTTTAGATTTCTTAAAGAGCAATTTAAATTAGAGTCTTGGAATTTATGCTTTAAAAATCATCAGTATAAAAAAACTCCATTCACAATTGCGAATGGAGCTGTATTGTTTTGGCAGTAAATATTAAATTACTTTACAAATTCAATTTTTTGAGCTTCTTCTTCGTTAATACTATCGAAGAATCCCTGCTCGTTCATCCAGTCATCGCTGAATACTTTGCTCATATAGCGAGAACCATGGTCAGGGAAGATTGCAATGATATTACTGTCTTTAGTAAACTCTCCTTCTTCTGCATACTGCTTGATGGCCTGCATTACGGCTCCAGAAGTATAACCTACAAACAAACCTTCTTTTCTGGTGATTTCTCGTGCAGAATGTGCGCTTTCTTCGTCTGTTACCTTCATGAATTTATCGATAATATCAAAATCTGTAGCAGACGGAATCAAGTTTTTCCCCAAACCTTCTATACGATATGGGTAGATTTCTTTGCTGTCGAACTCTTTTGTTTCGTGGTATTTTTTTAATACCGAACCAAAAGCGTCAACTCCGAGAATTCTAATATTTGGATTTTTTTCTTTTAAGAATTTTGCAGTTCCAGAGATAGTTCCTCCTGTTCCGCTACAGGCAATTAGATGTGTGATTTGCCCTTTTGTTTGTTCCCATATTTCGGGTCCGGTGGTGTTGTAGTGAGCATCAATATTCAATTGGTTGAAGTATTGATTAATGTAGACTGATCCTTTTGTTTCTTCGTGCAGACGTTTTGCTACATTGTAATATGATCTTTCATCATCTGCAGATACGTGGGCCGGACAGACATAAACTTTGGCTCCTAAACTTCGCAGCATGTCAATCTTGTCTTTTGACGATTTTGAACTTACTGCTAAAATACAATTGTAACCTTTAATAATGCTTACCATAGCCAAACTAAAACCAGTATTTCCGGAAGTAGTTTCTATAATGGTATCTCCCGGAGAAAGGATTCCTTTTTTCTCAGCTTCTTCAATAATATATAATGCTATTCTATCTTTTGAGGAATGACCTGGATTAAAAGCTTCTACCTTCGCGTAGAAATTTCCTTCTAACTCTTCGGTGATTTTATTTAGCTTAATAAGCGGGGTATTACCTATTAATTCTAAAACATTATTATAAGCGGTTATTTCTTCTTTCATAAAAAAATAGTTAATCAAAGGCCTTTTTAAATTAACCTTGACAAGTTGCAAATTTAACAAAAAATTTCAAACTAGCTTTTAATTTTTTCTAAATCTAATAAAAAACTAAATTCTTTTGCTAAGTCTTTCAAAGCCTCAAAACGTCCTGAAGCCCCGCCATGCCCAGCATCCATATTGGTGTCTAAAAACAAAAGATTTTCATTGGTTTTTATCTCCCTCAGCTTAGCCACCCATTTAGCTGGCTCCCAATATTGCACTTGTGAATCGTGTAATCCTGTTGACACGTACATATTAGGATATTTTTGCGCTTTTACATTATCGTAAGGTGAATACGACAGCATATAATCGTAATATTTTTTATTATTCGGATTTCCCCACTCGTCATACTCTCCCGTAGTAAGCGGAATACTGTCATCCAACATTGTCGTTACCACATCTACGAATGGCACCTGAGCGATAACGCCATTATACAATTCTGGAGCTTCATTTACCACAACTCCCATCAACAAACCTCCTGCAGAACCTCCTTCAGCATATAAATGTTCTGGCGAGGTAAACTTTTGCTCTATCACAAATTTAGAGCAATCAATGAAATCTGTAAAGGTATTTTTCTTTTTTAACAGTTTTCCCTCCTCGTACCATTGTCTTCCTAAATCTTCTCCACCTCTGATATGCGCGATGGCGTAAACAAATCCGCGGTCTAAGAGTGATAATCGTGTCGAAGAAAAATAAGTATCCATCGTTATTCCATAAGAACCGTAAGCATAAAGCAATAATGGGTTTTTGCCATTTTTCTCTAGTCCTTTTTTATAAATCATAGAGATAGGCACTTTTACACCATCTCTTGCAGTTGCCCAAATTCTTTCTTCTACATAATTGTCTTTATCAAACTTTCCGCCCAAAACCTCTTGTTCTTTCAAGATTTCTTTGGTTTTGGTTTTCATATTAAAATCGATTATAGATGAAGGCGTAGCCAACGACTGATAACTGTAACGCAAGATGTCAGTATCAAAATCGACATTTGTGGTAGTGTAGGCATTGTAAGTTTCGCTGCCAAATGGAAGATAGTAATCTGGTTCTCCATTCCAAGGCATAATTCGGATATGATTCAGCCCGTTTGAGCGCTCTTCAACAACTAAATAATTTTTGAATATTTCTATATCTTCCAACAAAACATCTTCTCTGTGCGGAATGAGATCGACCCAGTTTTTCTTTCCTGTTTTGTTTTCAGGAGTTTTCATCAACTTAAAGTTCGTTGCTTTGTCTTTGTTCGTTAAAACATAAAACGAATCTTCATAATGCGAAATACTATACTCAAGTCCACGCACGCGAGGCTGAAAAACAGCAAATTCGCCATCAGGATCATCTGATTTCAAAATTCTGTATTCTGTCGTAAGCGTGCTAGACGAACCTATTACGATATATTTTCTTGATTTTTCCTTACTTACAGAAACATTAAAAGTATCGTCTATTTCGTCATAAACCAAAATATCGTTAGCCGCATCAGTATTCAATTTATGCTTAAAAACTTTATCGGCTCTAAGCGTAACTTCATCTTGTCTGACATAAAAAATGGTTTTGTTATCATTTGCCCAAACAGAAGCTCCTGTAACATTCTGAATTTTGTCTGCTAAGATTTCGCCTGTTTCAAGATTTTTTATCTGAATGGTGTAAATTCTTCTTCCAACAACATCGACACCAAAACTTGCAAATTTATTATCAGGACTGATGCTTAAACCTCCTAATTTAAAATAAGCATGCCCTACCGCCATTTGGTTGCAGTCAAACAGAATTTCTTCATCGGCAGAGAGGCTTCCTTTTTTTCTGGCAAAAATTGGGTAATCCTGCCCTTTCTCAAAACGTGTAATGTAATAGTAGCCGTTGTAAAAGTACGGGACAGAAGAATCGTCTTCTTTTATCCTTGCTTTCATTTCTTCGTACAGATTATCTTTCAGTTCTTTTGTATGAGCGGTCATCTGCTCATAATATTCATTTTCCTGATTAAGATAATCAATTACCTCGGCGTTTTCCCGATCATTAAGCCAAAAGTAATTGTCGATTCGGGTTTCTTTATGTTTTTTTAGTGTTTTTGGTATTATTTTAGCCTTTGGGGCTGTTCTATCATTTTGCATTGATTGAGCATTAATTTTTAAATACGTGGAAGCAAAAATAGTACAAACACAACAGAACAGAATTAATTTTTTCATAAAATATTCTATTGAATTAACACAGCAATATACTAATTTTGTCTGAAATAATTTAAAAAAGAGCAAAAAATGGATTTAATGGGAATGATGGGCAAACTTAAAGAAACCCAACAAAAAATTGAAGATACAAAAAAACGCTTAGATACTGTTTTAATCGATGAACAAAGCGCTGACGGATTATTAAAAGTGACCATTACTGCCAGCAGAAAAATAAAGTCTATTTCTGTTGATGATTCTTTATTGGAAGACAAAGAGCAGCTAGAAGATTATTTGATTGTAACGCTAAACAAAGCAATTGAAAAAGCAACAAATGTTAACGAAAGAGAATTAGACGCTGTTGCAAGAATGGATATGCCTTCTATTCCAGGAATGGATAATTTGTTTAAATAAGATTCTAAGCAGCCAAGATTCTAAGGTTCTGAGTTTTTTATAGAGACTTAGAAGCTTAGAATCTTAGGACCTTAGAACCTTTTCCCTAAAACTTCGAAAGCGTATCAATTACATACGTATGCATTACTTCTTTGTAATCTAAATGCGTTACAATTCTAAGTTTGTTATGTCCTAGTGAACTGATTAGAATGTTTTTTTGTTTTAATTTTTCGATTAACAATTGGTCGCTGTAGCCTTCTGCAAGCGAAAAAATCAAAATATTTGTTTCTACAGGCTCAATTGAGGCAATCCATGGTTTTGTGCTTAAGACTTTGGCAATTTCTTTTGCTCTGCGATGATCTTCTGCCAATCTTTCGATATTATGGGCTAAAGCATACAATCCTGCTGCAGCCAAATAACCTACCTGACGCATTCCTCCGCCTAATATCTTTCTGATTCTCAACGCCCTGTGAATATCAGCTTTGCTTCCAAGAAGTACTGAACCAATCGGAGCTCCCAAGCCTTTGGACAAACAAACTGAAATTGTGTCGAAAATGGCTCCAAATTCTTTCGGATTTTGTCTTTTTGCCACCAAAGCATTCCAGATTCTGGCACCGTCTAAGTGGAATTTCAAGTTATGCGCATCGCATACTTTTTTTATTTCTTTTAAATCTTCTATTTCGTAACAAGCTCCTCCGCCTTTATTTGTTGTATTTTCTACACAAACCAAACTGGTAAGCGGACTATGATAAAATTCAGGATCATTTATCGCAGCCTTAACTTGCGATGCCGTAATCATACCGCGGTTTCCATCTAATAAACAGCACGAAACGCCGCTATTAAACGAAACGCCTCCTCCTTCATAATGATATACATGAGCATATTTGTCTGCAATTAATTGCTCTCCCGGCTGTGTATGAAGTTTTATCGCCGTTTGATTTGCCATAGTTCCAGACGGGAAAAAAAGCCCGGCTTCCATACCAAAAAACTCAGCCGTTCTGTTTTCTAATTCAATCACCGTTGGGTCCTGTTTATACACATCGTCTCCGACATGAGCGTTAAACATATACTGAAGCATTTCGTAAGTAGGCTTGGTAATGGTATCGCTGATTAAATTTATTTCCATATTCTAAAAACTATATCTTATTTTTGTAAAGCAAAATTACGTATTACTCATAGTTATTTTCAGCAAGTTTGACTAAATTTTAACTCGCAGATTTCTATAGACCAAATTAACGTAATAATTATAAAAAACATATAAAAACTTATTATTAATTTATGACAACAGCCGAACAAGTAAAAGGTATTGTGGAGCGCCTTGGTGCGTTGAGGAGGTATCTTTGACGTTGATGCCAAGCTAATTGAAATTGCAAACGAAGAAGAAAAAACGTTTGCTCCAGATTTTTGGAACAATCCAAAAGAAGCCGAACTTATTGTAAAAAACCTTCGTAACAAGAAAAAATGGATTGAAGATTATGATAAAGCCGTTTCTCTTACAGAAGAATTGCAGCTGGCTCATGATTTTTATAAAGAAGGCGAACTTTCTGTTGAGGAATTAGACGAGCAATACAACACTGCTCAATCTCACATAGAAAACATCGAATTCAAAAACATGCTTTCTGATGAAGCCGATAGTTTAAGCGCCGTAGTACAGATAACTGCTGGAGCTGGCGGAACCGAAAGCTGCGATTGGGCAGGAATGCTCATGCGCATGTACATGATGTGGGGTGAAAGTTATGGCTATAAAATCAAAGAACTTAACTTTCAGGAAGGCGATGTTGCTGGAATAAAAACCGTAACTTTAGAATTTGAGGGTGATTATTCGTTCGGATATCTGAAAGGAGAAAATGGAGTTCACCGTCTGGTAAGAATTTCGCCTTTTGACAGTAATGCCAAACGCCATACATCGTTCGTATCTGTTTATGTTTACCCGCTTGTAGATGACAGTATTGAAATTGAAATCAATCCTGCTGATATTGAAATCACAACTTCTCGTTCGAGTGGTGCCGGTGGACAGAACGTAAACAAAGTTGAAACGAAAGTACAGCTGGTTCACAAACCAACCGGAATTCAGATTCAATGTTCTGAAACTCGTTCTCAGCAAGATAACAGACAGCGTGCCATGCAGATGTTGCGTTCTCAATTGTACGAAATAGAATTGAAAAAACAACAAGCGCAACGAGCAGATATCGAAGCCGGAAAAATGAAAATCGAATGGGGTTCGCAGATTCGCAATTACGTTATGCAACCTTATAAGTTGGTGAAAGATGTTCGTACAGGCTATGAAACCAGTGATGTTGACGGTGTAATGAACGGAAATATTGATCCTTTCCTAAAAGCCTATCTCATGATGATGGGACAGAAAGAGGAAGAATAGTATTCAGTGGTCAGCTTTTTTTTAGTGATCAGTCAACTTGAAACCTGAAACAAAAAACTTTAAAACAAAAAAGTTATGATAAAATGGGCAGATGTAATTCATTTTACAAATAAAGGAAATCCGGCTCCTGAAAAGAGAGTGGAAAAAACGGAGGAAGAATGGAAACAGTTACTGACTCCCGAAGAATTTCAGGTTACACGTTTAAAAGGAACTGAAAGATCTTTCAGCTCTGAAATGTGCAGTTTGTTTGATCCTGGGATTTACGAATGCAAATGTTGCGGTACATTATTGTTTGATGCCAGCGAAAAATTCGAATCGGGAACGGGCTGGCCGTCTTTTACGCAGCCAATCAAAGAAAATGCTATCGGGTATCATGCAGACAGATCTTACGGAATGGTTCGTGTAGAAGTGGTATGCAATGTCTGCGATGCACATTTAGGCCATGTTTTCCCAGATGGTCCGCCTCCAAGTGGTTTACGTTATTGCATCAATGCTGTTTCTCTTTCTAAAGTAAAGTAAGCATCAGAAGAAAGATGCTTTCTCAAAAAAAGTGCAACTCTTTTTTTGTAAGCTTCGGAGAAGCGGCATATTTATAGAAAAAAGGTAAATGTTTCCAATATAAAGCTCCAGAGGAGCGACATATAGTATAGATTGCAAATATATGTCGCTCCTCTGGAGCTTTTTTTTTCATTTTCTTAATGAAACCCTATAAATATTACACCCCTCTGGGGTTTATGTTAGTATTTTTTTTTAGCAACTATACTTTTTACTTAAAGAAGCTATTCTTTTAAAACAACCTCTTTTTTATTTTATAAAGGTTCGCATTCAAAACCAATTACTTTCATTAAGAAAATCACCTTTTCGATAATATCATCTTTACACTCAAATCGTAGAATATTATCACAATCTTCTAGATCAAAATTCCACTTTGAGTTTGGGAAGAATCGATTTAATTTGGGTGTTACCTTCTTTACTTTAGAAATGCTGTCAATGTTTGTTTTAAATACAAAAATCATAGTACAACGTTTTGATTATTTAATTTTACTCAGAATCCTGGAATCGATATAAAAAGTTCCAAAAGGGACAATACAGGCTAAAAGCACTTTCCAGGTTGTAGTTGCAAATTTCCAGTTCTGCTCTACTCCAACACTTATGGCATTAAAAATAAAAAGCAGAAATAATGCACCATGAATGGTTCCGACAGGTCTTGTTAGAAACGGCATTTCAAAAATATATTTCATTGGCATCGCTATAAAAAGTAAAATCAAAAGTGAGGTTCCTTCTAAGAATCCAATAATTCGTAATCTTCCGATGTTTGTCTGCAATAAGTTTTTCATAACTATCTAAAATAAGGGCGAATGGCAAGAGGTGAAAATGGCCACGGAATGGCAATAAAAATGATAAACAGCGCGATTAAAAACCAGACAAGCATAGTTTTGAATTTCTCTTCGTCGGTTTTTCTTCTTTTGGCTAAAGCCGAACCAATTGTTATTATGATAATGGCAATTAACATCAAAGCAATATGGATAATTCCAAAAAATGAAGCATCCAAATTCTGAACTCCATCTTTAAAATTTCTCCAGAAATACTTCACGATCGGACTCTGTACATATACTAATATTCCGAAAAGAAGCTGAATGTGGGCAATCGTTGCTGTCCAATGCCGGAATAAATTGGCTGTTTTAGTAAATGGAAGTTTCTGCGAATAACCTTTGTAAGCTATGTAAATAGAACATGACAAGCTTATCAATACGAACCATCTTAAATAAGAATGGCTTTCTAAAAGAGTTTGATACATTGTTTTTTGATTTAGACAATGCAAATATATACAAAAACATACTAATTAGTATGTTTTGGGAAAATAATTTTATTTCAAGTTATCCAAATAACTTCTAAGTTCTTTTAAATAAACAAAATAAGATGAATTATCGTTTTGAAGTTTTCCGAAATTTCGTATTCCCCAATAACCTGAAAGAATAAAAAAAGCCACCTGTTCCCCTACTACATCTTTCCGAATCAAACCTGATTCTTTTCCTTTTTCAATCGATTTGATAATAGTTTCTTTCCATAAATTCACTAATTCTGTCAAAGCTTCGCTGAACTTGTTATTCCAAGGAGTCATTTCCTGAGTAAGATTTCCAACAGGACAACCGTATTTTACCTGCAAAAAAGGATCTTCAAGAAGCAAATACGAAATCATATTATAAAAATCCTCAATTGGGTTTTGAGAAGCTTCAGTTGGTTTTATAAAATGTTCCTGCATCGTCGGTTTGAGGATTTCTTCAATAATAGCAACTCCCATTTCGTCTTTAGTTTTAAAATGGTAGTAAAAAGCACCTTTGGTTACTTGCGTAGTGGCAATAATTTCATCGATACTTGTCGTTTGATATCCTTTGGTATATATCAATTCAAATGCTTTTTGAAGAATGGTAAGACGAGTGTTTGCTGCTTTTGACATAAAAAATACTGATTAGTATGAAAAAGCAAATTTAGAGAAAAATAATTGGAGTAGTTAATTTAAACACATAGAAACATAGTTTACACTGGCGCTTAAAAGGCATTTCATTTATAATAAATCACATAGTTCTCTGTGCTAAACTTTGTCAAAGTTGTGTAACCGTGTGTTAGAAATTAGTTTCTTTCTAATTCCTTTTTAATTTATTATATTCTATGCTTCTATGTGTTTAAACAAAAAACAGAATGTTACAAACTTCTCTTAATTTACAAAGCAATCGCTTTATTTCAATTGATTTTGTAAATTAGCCAAGACTATTTTGTAAAATCAATATTATATCATGGATTTAAACTTCAATAAAAACGAAGATCACAATAAACTACTCCTTTCAGAATTAAAACAAAAATTTGCTAAAGTAAAATTAGGCGGAGGCGAAAAACGTATCGAAAAACTGCACGCCGAAGGCAAAATGACGGCTCGTGAAAGAATCGCTTATTTATTGGACGAAAATTCTAAAAGTATTGAAATCGGCGGTTTTGCAGGTGAAGGAATGTATCCAGAGCACGGTGGCTGTCCTTCTGGAGGTGTTGTGGTTAAAATCGGATATATTAAAGGCAAACAATGTATAGTTGTCGCCAATGATGCTACTGTAAAAGCCGGTGCCTGGTTTCCTATAACAGGAAAGAAAAACCTTCGCGCACAGGAAATTGCTATGGAAAACCGACTTCCAATTATTTATCTTGTCGACAGTGCTGGAGTTTATCTGCCAATGCAAGACGAAATTTTTCCAGATAAAGAACATTTCGGGCGAATCTTTAGAAACAACGCTCAAATGAGTAGTATGGGAATTACCCAGATTGCTGCCGTTATGGGAAGTTGTGTGGCTGGCGGTGCTTATCTGCCAATTATGAGCGATGAAGCTTTGATTGTGGACAAAACGGGAAGTATTTTCCTTGCCGGAAGTTATTTGGTAAAAGCAGCAATTGGCGAAACTATTGATAATGAAACCCTAGGAGGCGCTACAACGCATTGCGAAATTTCGGGCGTTACCGATTACAAAGCTAAAGACGACAAAGATGCTTTGGATAAAATCAAAAATATTGTGGATAAAATCGGGGATTTTGACAAAGCTGGCTACAGCAGAATCAAAGCCGAAAAACCAGCTTTAGACCCAAATGACATTTACGGAATTCTACCAAAAGCCAGAACCGAGCAATACGATATGATGGAAATTATCAAACGTCTGGTTGACAATTCAGAATTCGAAGCTTACAAGGAAGGTTACGGACAATCATTAATTACTGGTTATGCCAGAATTGACGGCTGGGCTGTCGGAATTGTCGCCAATCAGCGTAAAGTGGTGAAAACTAAAAAAGGCGAAATGCAGTTTGGAGGTGTAATCTACTCTGACAGTGCCGATAAAGCTACTCGATTTATTGCCAATTGCAATCAGAAGAAAATTCCACTTGTCTTTTTACAAGACGTTACCGGATTTATGGTCGGCTCAAAATCGGAACATGGTGGCATTATTAAAGACGGCGCCAAAATGGTAAATGCGGTGAGTAATTCTGTCGTTCCTAAGTTTACTGTTATAGTTGGGAATTCGTACGGAGCCGGAAACTATGCGATGTGCGGCAAAGCGTATGACCCTCGACTGATATTTGCATGGCCAAGCGCTGAACTTGCTGTTATGGGCGGTACTCAGGCAGCAAAGGTATTAGCACAAATTGAGGCTTCTTCGCTTAAAGCGAAGGGAGAAAACGTCGATGAAGCAAAAGAAACTGAACTATTCAATAAAATAAAAGCACGTTACGACGAGCAGACTTCTCCTTACTACGCCGCTTCTAGACTTTGGACAGATGCGATAATAGATCCTTTAGAAACCCGCAATTGGATTTCGATGGGAATAGAAGCTGCAGACCATGCTCCTATTCAAAAACCTTTTAATCTTGGCGTAATTCAGGTTTAATAGTTATGTATTAATAAAAAACCAACTAAAAAAAATACACAAAACTCATTTTCAGTAGGTTAAAAACAATTATATCTGAAAAAGTTAGTAACTTTATCTATAATTTTTAATCACACAGCATCATGGAAAATGTAAAAAGTTTGAATAAATGGGCGAATTCGCACACTTATTTACCAGTTGATCTAGTACGTATTGTTTTGGGTGGATTTTTATTTATGAAAGGCGTCTCGTTTGTTACCAATGTTCAATACCTGCACGACCTAATTTCGCCAATTGATCAGTTTGGCGGCGGCATGTTTCTGCTGCATTACATTGCTCCTGCCCACATGATTGGCGGCATAATGATTATTTTTGGACTACTCACAAGATGGGCTGTTGCCGCGCAGTTGCCAGTTTTGTTTGGAGCAGTTATTTTCAATTTTATGGGAAAAATGCATGCTGAGAGTTTATTTCTAGCTATTATAGTTTTAATGTTATGCATTTTCTTCCTGTTTTATGGCAGCGGAAAACATTCTGCTGATTATTACTTCAAAATGCAACAATAAAAACATCAAGTCCCCGACAATAAAATCGGGGACTTTTTTTTAGAACTGTTAATTAATCCTTTAAAATTTCTTTAATTGTGTTTTATGACTTAATTTCGCCGACATGAATTGGATTCGTAGAACCATTGTTTTTATTGCGTTATTATTCGCGGGATTATTTGCTTATCAAGCAGAGAATGCTCCTGTGCATTTAATCGAAAAACAAAATACAGATACCAATTTTTCTAAAGATGTAGCCGATTCTCTGGCATTTATACAGCCACAGGAAAATTATCATTTTGCGGCAAACATCAAAACCAATGCGGCGGGAATCTTAAAATGTTTTGACACACTTTTACCTCTAATCCCGCAACATCAAACTGTTACAATAACTACAGGCTATACCAGACAATTTACAACTCAAAGTAAAAAAGTTCTGGTCATACTCTATGCTTTCCATTTTTTCTGGTAAATAAATATTTGATTTTCATCTGAAGATGTATTCTTCATAACAGCCTGAACCGTTTTCATCATTGAGAACTGTTCGAATATCATTTATTTTATTTATTTCATTAAAAATACATATGGAAACTACTACCACGATAATGGGTATTGTGATTTTGATCCTTGTCGCTATACCTGTATATTTTTCTGCACGTTCTTCTGCAGCGAGCAAAACACGAATATTGAATATCAAGAAAAGATTCAATCCTTCAAATCCCGAAAGTTTTGATTTGACAGAATCTATAAACAACAAAACTCTTACGATTGATCAGAAGAACAAAAAATTTATTCTGATGAATTTTAACCCTAATCAGCAGGAATCTACTTTTGTAGACCTGAATTCTGTCAATTCGTGCAGACTGATTCCGACAACCGACTCAAGTACTAATACCATAATCAAAATTGATTTTGAGTTTCAGGATAAAGAAACATCTAAAAAAATTACAATTCCATTCTATGATTTTGATGATGACCGCATCAAACAAATAAGCGTCTATCAGGATCATCAGTTTGCGAAAAAATGGCATAAAATCATCGAAGATTCTATTTTAAGTTAGTTATTTAATTCAGCAAAGAGGCTCAAATTTTGAGTCTCTTTTTTTATTCTTATATGATATTTGTCATTTTCTGTCCGTTGCCGAAGTTTTAATTTTGATGAAAACTAAATCCGTCTTTATGAAAATTTCTTTGACTCAAAAATACAATGTACCAGGTCCGAGATATACCAGTTATCCAACAGTACCCTATTGGAATGAAGCCGATTTTACAACAGAGAAATGGACTACAACACTTCAAAAATCTTTTTCTGAAAGCAACTCTACAAATGGAATCAGCTTATATATTCACCTTCCATTCTGCGAAAGCATGTGTACTTTCTGCGGATGCAATAAACGAATCACAAAAAATCATTCTGTAGAAGAAAAATACATTCAAGCTCTTCTAAAAGAATGGAGAATGTATTGTGAACTGCTTCCTGAAAAACCCATTGTTAAAGAAATTCATTTAGGAGGAGGAACTCCAACATTCTTTTCCAAAGAAAACTTGGAAAATCTTATAAACGGAATTTTTGACCAAGCTCTAAAAGCCGACGATCATGAATTTAGTTTTGAAGGACACCCAAACAATACTACTTACGAGCAACTTAAAAAACTATATGAATTAGGTTTTAGACGCGTAAGTTTTGGTGTTCAGGATTATTCGGCAACTGTTCAAAAAGCCATTAATAGAATTCAGCCATTTCATAATGTTGCCAAAGTAACTTTTTGGGCAAAGGAAATCGGTTACACTTCAATTGGACACGATATTATTTTCGGACTTCCTTTTCAAACCATAGAAGATGTCATTGATACTGTCGAAAAAACAAATTCGTTAAAACCAGACCGATTAGCATTTTACAGCTATGCTCACGTGCCATGGATAAAAGGAAACGGGCAAAGAGGATTTAATGATGAAAATCTTCCTAAAGATGCCGAAAAAAGAAAACTATACGAAATTGGTAAAAAACTTCTGATTCAAAATGGTTATCACGAAATTGGCATGGATCATTTTGCATTGACCGAAGACAGTTTATATAAAGCAGCACACAACGGAAAGTTACACAGAAACTTTATGGGTTACAGCGCTTCTAAAACACAAGTTATGATTGGTTTAGGCGTTTCTTCTATTAGTGACAGCTGGTATAGTTTTGCTCAAAATACCAAAAGCCTTGAGGAATATTATGAGATTTTGGAATCTGACCAACTTCCTGTTGTTAAAGGTCATATTTTAAATGAAGAAGATTTAATCATTAGAAAACATATTCTGAATTTAACTTGCGAACTACAAACCTCTTGGACAACAGAATCTTTAAATTTCACAGAGCTTCCTGAAGTTTTAATTGCTTTACAAGAAATAGAAAATGACAATCTGATTGTTATCGAAAGCAATAAAATCAAAATTACAGAAGAAGGTAGACCATTTGTTCGCAACATCTGCATGGCTTTCGACTTGCATCTAAAAAGAAAGTCCCCAGAAACCAACTTGTTTTCGATGACTGTATAAACAATAATACTACCAGCCACATAGGGCAATCTTTTGAAAATCTAACTTTTAAAGACAATCTTTTGTATATTTTAAAAAAGTTATCATGACAACAAAAGACAGCATATTAAAAACTCTGAAATCGAATAAGCAGAAGCTTTCTAAATTCGGTATCCGGAATGTTGGTTTGTTTGGTTCTTATATCCGAAATGAACAATCTTTTGAAAGTGATATCGATTTATTGATTGATTTTGAACCTGACAAGGAAAACTTTGATAATTACATGGCGGTTTATGACTTCTTTGAAAATCTATTCCAAAATGAAAAAATCGAAGTTGTTACTAAAAATGGTTTAAGTCCGTACATCGGTTCCAAAATTTTAAATGAAGTTCAATATGTCTAAAGATCATAAAGAATATCTTAGACATATTCAAGACGAGTGTTCCTATATCTTGTCTGTCAGCAAAAATTTATCATCTGAAGATTTTCTTAAAGATGAAACTCTAAAACGTGCAGTTGTAAGAAGTTAGAAATCATTGGAGAAGCTACTAAGAAAATCCCTTCAGATTTTAAAGCTGACAAAGATTCTATTCAATGGAAAAATATGGCTGGCATGCGAGATTGACTTATCCATTACATGGGAGTAAATTATACTATTGTTTAGGACGTAATGAAAAATAAAATTCCCGAGATTAATAAGCTGATTTCAAAATTCTTAACACAAGAATAAAACATAATTTCATTCATCATGTTTTATAAAAACATAAGTTCTTTAACTTATAATCCTCTAATGACAATTAGGAGTCTGTTGTACAAATAAACTCATATTAGAAGGAGAAATATATGGAATTCCAAGTCCTAATCCTCTCAGAATAAACAAAACTCCAATAACAACAGTAACATATGGAATTGCTTTTTGGATTTTATTTCTGAAAGGCAATTTTAGTAATGAATTTATATATACTACAATTGTCATTAAAGGCATAGTTCCGATTCCGAATAAAAGCATATACAAAACACCAAAACCAGCACTTTGCATCGCGATTGCTCCAAATAATGCTACATAAACCATTCCGCATGGCAAGAATCCGTTTAGGAGGCCGATTGTAAAAAGCGATTTAAAACTTTTATTTTTAAACTGTGCTCCTAGATTTGATTTCACTTTTGCGATGATTTTGTAAATTGGCTTAGAAAAATTATAATTCGCCAATTTTTTCTCCGGAATCAAAACTACAATAATCATAATAATACCAATAAAAATTGACATTTTCTGCTGTAGACCGGCTAGAAAAAAGCCTCTTCCTACTAATCCAAAAACCAGACCTATTGACGCATAAGCTGTTAAACGTCCTAAATGATAAGTAAGAATCTGAATTACTTTTTTCGTTTC
The DNA here is from genome assembly GCF_004634245.1 of Flavobacterium foetidum. GTDB lineage: Bacteria > Bacteroidota > Bacteroidia > Flavobacteriales > Flavobacteriaceae > Flavobacterium > Flavobacterium foetidum. The sequence goes on along the minus strand of NZ_SJTF01000001.1, from coordinate 223,368 downwards.
ATTTTTATGATCAACAGGAAGCATCATAGCGATAGGCCCACACATGCCAACGCAATGCAGACTACTGATAAGACCTAAAATAAAAGCTGAGAATAACATTTTGTTATTAATTTACGTATATCACTTCTTTAGTTAAATATTTTTTGCCTTCGTACTGCCATTCCATATTAACATCCCATCGTCCTTTTAATAATTTTTTCTGTGGAATTATAATTTCTGAATTCGTTAAAGCGATTTGTGTATTAAAATCAAATTTTTTGTTTGAAGGTCTGTATAACTGAATATTTCCTTTCACTTTATCGCTTTCAAATCCTGCCGGAAAAATTACAGCCACTCCATTTTCGGTATATTTGATTGATGGCTTATACTGTAAATCTTGAGCGTTTTGTATTCTCGCCATTTCTTCCTGATAGTGTGTATCGTGTTTGTAGTACTCTTCGATAACCAGATCGTTATCGTATTTAGAATTTGATTGTACTTCAAAAACAAAATATAAAATAAACGTCATAAACAATCCGAATGCAATGACAATGCCGGTACCCCAATTGATTTTCATAATCTCATAATTTTAATTAAAACTTCGCGGTCCTAAGAAATTTGTTGTTGTTGTCTGTAGGAGTTTAGAACCGTTATAAACTCCAATCTTAACTTTTGTTTTATCACTTTCCAGTAATACTTCATCTATTTCGATAAATAATGTTCCTTGAGAAATAGCTTCTTTTGCAACTTTAAAATGTCTTTTTCCAACATTCTTGATTTCTCCTTTCTGGTCAATCAATTCAAAATGAATATCTTTATAATCCTGCATGGTCTTGTTTACAATCTTATAAGTGTAAACATTACTTATTTTGTCTCCATTATGTTGGAACAATTGCCCTGGTAAGCGCAAAATAACAGCTTGAACATTTGTTCGTAAAAACAACATTCCGACAAAGACACTCAACAAAATAAAGAGAACAGCCGTATAACCTTTCATTCTTGCAGTAAATTTAAAAGGCTCTTTTTTGGCAATCTCATCTTCAGAAGCGTAACGAATCAAACCTTTTGGCAATCCTACAGATTCCATAATATGATCGCATTCGTCTATACAAGCTGTACAGTTTGTACATTCTAGCTGTGTTCCGTTTCTAATGTCAATTCCCATCGGGCAGACATGAACACATTGCAAACAGTCAATACAATCTCCTTTTCCTGTTAATGCTCGATTTTCTTTTTTGTTGAATTTGGCACGTCCTGCTTCTTTTTCACCACGAACAAAATCATAAGCAACGTTTATCGATTTATTGTCTAATAGCACGCCTTGCAAACGCCCATACGGACACGCAATGATACATACTTGTTCTCGAAACCACACGAAAACGAAATAAAAAATGCCAGTAAAAATAAGCAGTGCAATAAAATTACTTGCTTGTGATATCGGGCCTTGTTGGATCATTAAGAACAAAGACTCACTCCCAACCAGATAAGCCAAAAATACATTGGCAATTAAAAAAGAAATCAAAAAGAAAATAGTCCATTTGATAAGTCTCTTACGGATTTTCTCAGCATTCCATTCTTGTTTTGCTAAGCGAGTCTGTGCTCCTCGGTCTCCATCAATCCAGTATTCAATGCGACGGAAAACCAATTCGAGAAAAATAGTCTGCGGACAAATCCAGCCGCAAAAAAATCTTCCAAAAACTACAGTAAACAAAATGACAAATACAACACCGACCAGCATTGAAACCACAAAGAGGTAAAAATCTTGTGGCCAGAACGGAAATCCAAAAATATTAAAACGACGTTCTATGAAGTTGAACATCATAAATTGGTTTCCATTTATTTTAATAAACGGATTTACGAATAAAATTGCCAATAAAACATAACTGACGATCTTTCGGTAATCATAAAATTTACCAGACGGTTTTTTAGGAAAAATAAATTTTCGTTTCCCACCTTCATCTATTGTTCCAATGGTGTTTCTAAAAGCTTCGTCTGGTAAATTTGACATGGTATTCTAATTATTTTTTAACTTCAGTGGTATCTTTTGTGGTTGCGGCGGCATCTTTTTTTGGAGCACTTTCGTCTACCCAAACTTCACCTTCTGCTTCTTTCGCGTCTTTAGGGTTACTTCCTTGTAAAGACAGAATATAACTTGCAACTTTCTGTATTTCTTTTGGTTTGAGCGTTCCTTTCCAGGCAATCATCCCTTTACCGTCTCTACCTCCATTTGTAATGGTGTGGAAAAGATTTTTAATACCTCCTCCCAAAATCCATTTGTCATCTGTAAGGTTTGGTCCGATTTGACCTCCTGCATCTGCACGGTGACAAGCTGCACAATTGGTTGTAAAGATGGTTTTACCTTCATCTAGACTTGGAGCATCTGTTAGCAAAACAACTGTTTTTTCGTCCATTAGATCTGGGGCAGTTTTCATGTATTCTGCAACATCAATTTTTGCTTGGGCTAATTCTTTCTTCAGCTCCATTTCTTGGTTGTCGGCTCCTAAAACATCGTAACGAACTACGTAAATCACACCAAAAATGATACAGATATAGAACAAATACACCCACCAAGGCGGTAAATTATTGTCTAACTCTTTAATTCCGTCATAATCATGATCCATCAAAAGTTCTCCTTCTTTTTCTATTGGAGAGGTTTTAGTTAATTTCTGCATTAGGTTTTTAAACCAAGTGCTTTCTCTAAAACTTAAACTTTCTTCAAGTTCTTTTTGTGCTCTTTCTTCTGGTGTCAGTAACTGATACATCACTCGATTTACTGCGCTCAGCGTAATTTCGATTGCAATCAGAATAAACAAAAAGACAAATAAAAAGAGCGAAACCATTGGATATTTTATAAAAGCAGCTCGATCTCCTGAGTCTACAAAATATTCCATCAAAGCAAATACGATGAAAAAAATCAACGGTACTCTAACATATACTGGGAAAAACTTTTTCATTTTTTATCTATCTTTTGTAATTACACTAAGTCCTTCATCTAAAGGTATATTACTCATTTCCTGAATTTTTTCTTTTCTATAAGAGAACACCCATAAGCCTAATCCTACGAAGAATAAGAAGAAAATCAAGAGGGAAATTATCGGGTAAATTTCTATACCCGATATGGTTTCCATATTGTGTTTTATTTGCTCAAACATAATTCAGTTATTTAGTTTGTTTTACTTTAATATCTGTACCAAGTCTTTGAATATAAGCAATTAAAGCAACGATTTCTCTTTCGTTCATCGGAACAAAATTCTCGCCTTTTGCGGCAGCTTTTTTACGGCTGTCTTCGTAGCTCTTCACAAAATCAGGATCGCTTTCTAAGCTTTTTTCGATTTTAATTGCCTGATCTCTTAAAGTTTTCTGTGCGTTGGCAACCTCTTCTGGAGAATAAGGAACTCCTAACGAAATCATTGCCTGCATTTTCTTTTGTGTCAATGAAATATCCAAAGCTTTATTATCGAACAGCCATTTGTAACCTGGCATGATAGATCCTGCTGAGGTGCTCTGCGGATTCCACATATGGTTAAAGTGCCAGTTGTCATTATATTTGCCTCCAACTCTTTGCAAATCTGGACCCGTACGTTTTGATCCCCATAAGAATGGATGGTCGTAAACAAACTCTCCTGCTTTTGCCTGAACTCCGTAACGTTCTACCTCATGTCTGAAAGGACGAACCGATTGTGAGTGACATCCAACACAGCCTTCTCTGATGTATAAGTCACGTCCTTCAAGCTCTAATGGCGTATAAGGTTTTACGCTTGCTATCGTTGGTATATTAGATTTTACCATAATCGTTGGCACAATCTGGATAATACCACCAATTAAAATTGCGATTGTAGCCAAAATAGTTAACTGGATAGGTTTTCTTTCTAACCAAGTATGGAATTTCTCTCCACTTAGTCTGCTGCTTTTTATGGTTTGCAAAGCTGGAGCCTGAGCCAATTCATCTTCAATAGTATTACCAGCTCTAACCGTCATTATGATATTGTAAACCAATGTAAACATACCCACTAAGTACAACGTACCACCGATAGCTCTCATCCAATACATCGGCATAATAGCGGTTACTGTTTCTAGGAAGTTACCATAAGTTAATGTTCCGTCTGGATTAAATTGCTTCCACATTGATGCTTGTTGGAAACCAGCCACATATAACGGAATAGTATAAATAATGATTCCTAAAGTACCAATCCAGAAATGGAAGTTTGCCAATTTCTTAGAGAATAAGTTCGATTTTGTCATTCGTGGAATTAACCAATAAATAATACCAAACGACATAAAACCATTCCAAGCCAAAGCACCTACGTGTACGTGCGCTACGATCCAGTCGGTATAGTGTGCTAGGGCGTTAACATTTTTGAGAGATAACATCGGTCCTTCAAAAGTTGCCATACCATAACCCGTAATTGCTACTACGAAGAATTTTAAGACTGGTTCTTCACGAACTTTGTCCCAAGCACCTCTTAAAGTCAAAAGACCGTTGATCATACCTCCCCAAGATGGAGCGATTAGCATTACTGAAAACGCAACTCCTAAATTCTGTGCCCAGTTTGGCAATGCAGAATACAATAAGTGGTGCGGTCCTGCCCAGATATAAATAAAAATCAAGGACCAAAAGTGAATGATAGATAATCTATAAGAATAAACCGGCCTGTTGGCAATTTTAGGAACAAAATAATACATTAATCCTAAGAACGGAGTTGTAAGGAAGAATGCCACCGCATTGTGCCCGTACCACCATTGTACAAGAGCATCCTGAACCCCTGCATATACAGAGTAGCTTTTTAAAGCTGAAACCGGAATTTCGATATTGTTAAAAATATGCAGTACCGCTACCGTTACAAATGTTGCTAGATAAAACCAAATTGCTACATAAAGGTGACGCTCTCTACGACGCAACATGGTCCCAATCATGTTGATTCCCATTACAACCCATATTAATGCGATTGCAATATCGATAGGCCACTCTAGTTCTGCATATTCTTTAGAAGAAGTATAACCTAACGGAAGTGTAATTGCCGCCGCCACGATGATCAGCTGCCAGCCCCAGAAATGAAGATTACTTAAAAAATCGCTAAACATTCTGGCTTTTAGCAATCTCTGCAGCGAGTAGTACATACCAGCAAAAAAGGCATTACCCACAAAGGCAAAAATAACTGCATTGGTGTGTAACGGTCTTAATCGGCCGTAACTAAGCCACGAAATCCCATCTGTGATGTTGGGAAAAAGGTACATTACCGCTAGGGTAAGTCCCACTAACATACCCACAACTCCGAAGAGTATTGTGGCGTAAATGAATTTTTTTACAATTTTGTTGTCGTAATAAAACTGTTCCATTTCCATAATTATACTTGTTTTTCTTCGATTGGTGAATTATTATTTTGGGAATTAATTTTGGTTTCGTCATCAAAAAGAATTCTGACTGAAGGTGTATAATCATCATCATACTGCCCAGATTTGACAGCTGCGATAAAGGCAATAAAGAAGCAGATTGCCACAAAAATACTTACTGAAATTAATAGATAAATAACACTCATACCCTAGATTTATAGAAACAAAATTACTTTGTTGAGGGCGTATAAAATATGATAATTATCATGAACAAAAAGATATGTTAAATTTAGAAAAAAATATCTTTTTGAACAATCAAAAATCAATCTAAATTTCTATTACTGAAATAGTTAGACATAAAAGTTACAAAGCTCACAATCGTAATTGTACTCAACGGCATAATGATCGCGGCAACCAGCGGCAGCAGGTTTCCTGTAACTGCAAATGCAAGGCCGACGACATTGTACAGTAACGACAAAGTAAAGCTCATTTTTATGATTGAAATCGCCTTATGAGAAAGCTTTAAAAAGTAGTTTAAGCGTGAAAACTCCATTGCATCCAATATTGCATCACAAGCTGGGGAAAAGACATTGACATTCTCAGAAATCGAAATTCCGACATTGCTTTGCGCTAAGGCTCCGGCATCGTTTAGACCATCTCCAACCATCATTACATTTTGCCCCTTATCCTGAAGATTTTTAATGTATTGCAGTTTTTGTTCTGGTTTTTGATTGAATATAAGCTCTGTCCCTTTAGGCAGAATCGCTTCTAGATTTGCTCTTTCGCCATCGTTGTCTCCTGAAAGCACTTTTATCTCGTAGTCTTTACTGAGTGTCACAAAAAGTTGTTCAAGCCCTTCCCTATATTGATTTTGAAAAGTGAATTTCCCGAAATAAACGCCATCGATTTTTATATGAAGAGCCGTTTTTTCTATTTCTGAACCATCTGCGACTATATCGTCTACAAATTGTCCAGACCCAATTTTTATTTCTTTTCCATCAACGACAGCCAAAATACCTTTTCCAGTAATCTCCTGAAAATCTTCAACATTCAGACGTTTGGCTTCTGGAAGAAAATCGTAAAGCATACGGCTCAAAGGATGATTTGACCCTCGTAAAACATTTTTAATCAGCCCCGTATCTGATTCAGAAATCGTATTTCCTTCATAGAGGATATTCGATTTTTTATTGGTGGTAATAGTTCCTGTTTTATCAAAAACGATAGTGTCTACTTTAGCAAGCTGTTCAATGACAATGGCGTTTTTTAAGTAAAATTTCTTTTTGCCTAAAATTCTCAAAATATTTCCGAAAGTAAACGGAGCTGTAAGCGCCAATGCACAGGGACAAGCCACAATCAAAACTGCTGTAAAAACATTAAATGCAGTATTGCCGTCTATAAAAATCCAATAACCAAAACCTGCAAATGCAATAAGCAGTAAGCTTGGGGTGAAATACCGACTTATTGCATCTGTTATGGTTTTATGTTTTTGGTCTACTTTTTTCTGAAAAATCTCATTGCTCCATAATTGAGTCAAGTAACTTTGCGATACAGAATGCAATACTTCCATTTCGATAACTTTTCCAATCTGCTTTCCTCCTGCAAAAACTTTGTCTCCCGACTTTTTGGTAATAGGGACCGCCTCACCTGTAACAAAACTATAATCTATTTCTGCGCTTTCGCTGATTAAAATTCCATCAACCGGAATAAGTTCTTGATTTCTAATTAGCAATCGGTCTCCTTTTAAAACATCGTAAATCGCAACATTTTCTTCTGAAGAATCTTTATTGATTTTGGTAACGGCAATTGGAAAATAGGATTTAAAATCTCTTTCAAAACTTAAAAAACTATAGGTTTTGATTTGAAACATTTTACCAAGAAGCATAAAAAATACTAAACTCGCCAAACTGTCAAAAAAGCCTGGTCCATGATCCATGAGCATATCGTACGTGCTGCGAATGAACATCACGATAATTCCTAAAGCAATCGGAATATCGATATTCAGCATTTTGCTCCTGATACTGTGATAGGCAGAAACATAGTAACCGCTTGCTGAGTACAGGAAACTCGGCAATGCCAAAAGAAAAATCAATAGTCTAAAAAATGGTTTGTAGCTGTCGAGCCAGAATTCTTTCATCTCGAAATATTCCGGAAACGAAAGAAGCATAATATTTCCAAAGCAGAAAAACGCAACACCCAATTTATAGGTTAAGCTTCTGTCTACTTTAGCTTTTTCTGATCCGTAATTTTCTAAACTGATATACGGCTCATAACCAATAGAACTCAACAGATATACGATTTCCTTTAAAGAAACCACATCAGAATTATAGGTAATTCGAACCTTTTTCTCATGAAAATTAACTTGGGAAGTGCTAATTCCTGATTGTAAACGATTCAGATTCTCGAGAATCCAGATACAAGAACTACAGTGAATGTGCGGAATATTTAAAGAAACAATTGCTGTATCTCCTTCCTGAAATTCTAAAACCTTAGAAAGTATAGCTTCGTTTTCTAGAAAATCATATTTGCCTTTGATGTCTTGCGGTGTGGCACCAGGCGACTTTTCAAAATCATAATAAGAGGTTAAGTCATTAACGCTAAAAATTTCGTAAACCGTTTTACAGCCTGTGCAACAAAACTTTTTATCATCAAAATCAATCTCCTCATTTTGTTCAATTGTTAGACCACAATGAAAACAACTTTGCTCTTTCATAAACTTGTTTTTATATGTCGCAAATTTCCAATTAAAGCACAATTATTAAGATGATAATTGTCATGTTCTATTGAAATAGAATTCTAATTTACTAAAATTAAAGGTCCTAATTGCCTGAAAACCTTATTTATAATAATTTTACGATCTAATAATGCCAAAAAGTCTTAAATATGCTTAATTTTGCATCAAACAACTATTGCCATGAGTAAATGTGATCAATGCATTGTACGTCAGTTAAGTTCTCTAAAAGCCCTTAATAAAGAAGAAGTTATAAAATTAGCTAATAGTAAAACGAGCTATAAAATCAAAAAAGGCGAAGCTATTTTTGAAGAAGGCGAAATTACTAATGGCGTTTTCTGCGTTAAAGACGGCATTGGTAAACTTTCTAAACTTAGCGCAAATGGTAAAGATCAAATCGTGAAATTGGTCAAATCTGGCGAACTTTTAGGCCAGCGCTCCATGATCAGCAACGAACCGGCAAACTTAACTGCAAAAGCTGTTGCCGACATGGAAGTTTGTTTTATTCCGAAATCTGAAATCATTAATTTTTTCAACAGCAATAATCAGTTTTCTCTAAACATGATGCAGTCTGTTTGTGAGGATTTAAAGGAATCTGAAAATGAAAAAATTGCCTTAGTTCAGAAAACTGTTAAGCAGAGACTTGCTGAAACATTGCTTCATTTGCATGACGAATTTGGCGAAGATACAGACAAGACGCTCAAAGTGCAGTTGACAAGAGAAGAATTGGCTGGAATTATCGGTACAGCAACCGAAAGCTGTATCCGTCTATTGTCTGATTTTAATAAATTAGGCTTAATTGAATTGGTTGGCAAAAAGATTATGCTAAAAGATGTTCGTGCGTTAAAAAAATTAGCCGATAACTAAAGTTTTTTGGCTTCGTTCCAGAAAATATCCATTTCTGCCAAAGTCATGTCCATTAACGGTTTTCCGATTTCTTCTGCTTTTGATTCTAAATATTGAAAACGTTTTATGAATTTTTTATTCGTACGTTCGAGTGCATCTTCTGGATTAATGTTTAAAAATCTTGCATAGTTGATCATCGAAAACAAAACATCTCCGAATTCCTCTTCGATTTTGTCTTGATTTCCAGATTTTACTTCATCTTGCAATTCTTGTAATTCTTCTTGCACTTTATCCCAAACTTGGTGCGGTTCTTCCCAGTCAAAGCCCACTCCTTTTACTTTATCCTGAATTCGGCTTGCTTTTACCAATGCTGGAAGACTTCTTGGAACTCCCTCTAAAACAGATTTTTTACCTTCCTTAAGCTTTAATTTTTCCCAGTTTTGTTTTACTTCCTCTTCATTTTCAACTTTTACATCGCCGTAAATATGAGGATGACGGTGAATCAGTTTTTCACAGATTTCGTTGCAGACATCTGCTATATCAAAATCGTTGGTCTCACTTCCTATTTTAGCATAAAATACGATGTGCAGCAACAAGTCTCCGAGTTCTTTTTTAACCTCATTAAGATCATTATCTAGAATAGCATCTCCAAGTTCATAGGTCTCTTCAATAGTAAGATGTCTCAAAGTTTGCAAAGTCTGTTTTTTATCCCACGGACATTTCTCTCGCAGTTCATCCATAATGACCAACAATCTTTCAAATGCTTTTAGTTGCAATTCTTTACTCATCTTTTGAAGTTTTTTAGGGTTATAACCGTAGTGTAAAAATAAAAAATCCTGTCAAGAAAAACTCTTAACAGGATTATTATATTAAGGAAAAAGAAAATACTATTCTTCTTTTTTAGCTTTTGCCTTTTTAGCAGCTGGCGCTTTTTTTGGTTTTTCATCAGCAACAGGAGACTCCTCTTTTGGCTCTTCAACAGCCGGAGCTAAATCTGTCACCAAACCTTTTGCTTGAAGCGTGTTATACCAGTTTAATACTTTTTTAATGTCTGAAGGGTACACTCTTTCTTCATCGTAGTCTGGCAGAATTTCTTTGAAATAAGCAAGTAATACACCATTTTCTTCTTTATGAGAAATAGCTTGGCCTTTATTTTCCTTAATGGCTATTTGCTGCATAACTTCTGTTAATGGTTTTTCTCCTGTATGCGTGTAAATAGAAATTTCAGACAATAAACTTACATTGCTTTTTAAGCTTACAGTAATTTTTTTTCCATCAAGTAATGATTCTGCCACAAAACCTGTACGAGTTTGTACTTTTAATTCGTATAAACCAGGTTTTCCAGAAATGGCTAAAATTTTTGCTAAATTCATTTTTATTAAAATTAGTATTAAGAATTTTGATTTATTGTTTTGATTCTAATGGTATAGAAATCTTATCTTCCTTTTTTAGCGGCAAAAAATTTCATTCTGTACTCCTGAAATGTTTTTCCCTCGGTGATGTTTTTGAGTTTCTTCTGAATCAAACGTTTTTTGAGAGAAGATATTTTATCTGTAAACAAAACACCTTCAATGTGGTCGTATTCGTGTTGAATAACTCTTGCAATCAGACCGTCAAAAACTTCGGTTTTCATTACAAAATCTTCTTCACAATACTCTATTGTAACTGTTGGTTTTCTGTAAACATCTTCGCGTACATCTGGAATGCTCAGACAGCCTTCATTAAAACTCCATTCTTCACCTTCTTCTTTAACAATCTTAGCATTGATAAAAGTTTTTTTGAAACCTTTTAAATCTTTTTGTTCTTGTGAAGGAAGATCATCGTCATCGCTAAAAGGAGTCGTATCAATAACAAACAAACGAATCGGCAAGCCAACTTGTGGCGCAGCAAGGCCAACTCCGTAAGCATTATACATGGTTTCGTACATGTTTGCTATTGTTTCTTTTAAATTTGGATATTCTGGCGTTATTGCCTCTCCTACTTTTCTTAAGACAGGATCACCGTATCCTACAATTGGTAAAATCATTTGTATTTATTTATAATTTTATCTTACGAAAATCTCATTTACAAGTTACCGTAATTCAGCTGGCAAAAATAGTAAAAAATAGTCAATGAATAATTTTAAAGCCCTATTATCTCATATTTTTTCGAGACTGTTAAAAATCTCAGCCATTATTATGCCAAAATCACTAGTACAATTCTTATCTTTGTTTGTAAACCTTCTCATATGTTTGATCGTATAACGAAATTTACCAACAGTACTTCTTTTTTAAATGCGTCTAAAGTAACCATTGCTTCTGTTGTTCCTGTTTTAATCTTAAATTTTCTAGGTCATTTCGAAATCGGTTTTACTATTGCTCTTGGAGCATTTTTTACCTATCCCAGTGATATTCCGAGTTCACTAGGTCACAAAATAAAAGGGCTTATTGCTGCTTCCTTTATCGTAGCGGGCGTAAACTTGCTGGTCAATATCGTTTACCCGTATCCTGTCCTGTTTTATCCGTTTTTAGGCCTGCTGCTTTTTATGTGTTCAATGATTTCGGTCTACGGCCAGCGTGCGACTTTGATATCTTTCTCGGCATTGTTGTCAATTTCTCTTTCCTTCGGACATCTTCATAAAGGCCTAGAAGCTGTTGAGTATTCGAGCTACATTTTTATCGGCGGTATTTTATATCTTATCGTATCATTAGTTTTTCATTTTGTGCAACCTTACAAATATGTAGAACTTCAGATAGCCGAAGGTATTAAGCTTACCGCAAAATACTTGAAACTACGAGGAGATCTGTGGAGTCCAGAAGCAAATCGCAAAGCTATTATAGAAAAACAACTAGCCGTTCAGGTCGATCTGAATCTGATTCATGAAGATTTGAGAAAAATGCTTATCGGTAATCAGAACGCTTCTGCTACCACCAGCCAGAACAGAAAAATGCTTTTGGTTTTTATTACATTGGTTGAAATTCAAGAATTGGCTCTTTATACTTCTTTTGACCACAGCAAACTGCATGAAAAATTTGCAAAACATCCAAATGTCCTGCGAACCTATCAGAATGTAGCTTACAAACTGGCGGCGACGCTCAAAAAACTTTCTAAGAATGTTCATAGCATTAGTAATTATGTCGATAAGCAAGACCTAAAAAACGAACTTGACGCTTTAGAATTTGCCATTTTTGATTACGAAAAAACTCTAGGAAAAGAAGAAGCCGCTGAAGGCGTCCTGATGTTGACAAACATGCTAAAGTACGCCAAGAATCAAGTCGGCAAAATCAAAATTATTCAGCGTGCCTTTTCTCTGGCAATGCAGTCTTATAAATTAAAAGACAAAGACAAGGAGCTCGAAAAATTCTTGACGCCTCAATATTATCCTATACGAACATTGATAGAAAATCTAAGTTATTCTTCTTCAATTTTCAGGCATTCGATACGATTAACCATAACCATTTTAATCGGTTTAGCAATCGGGGGCGCATTAGACCTTCAAAACGAATATTGGATACTGCTTACCATCGTAGTCATCATGCGTCCTGGTTACGGCTTAACAAAAGAACGATCATATAACAGGATTTTAGGCACTATTGCAGGAGGAATAATCGCTTTCGGAATTGTTTCTGTTATCCAAAATCACATTGCTTTAAGCATACTCTCTATTATTTGCATGATGCTCGGAATTGCATTTACACAGATTAATTACAAAATAAGCGCCACTTTTGTCACAATGTATGTCGTATTCATTTACGGAATATTGGTGCCAAATATCGTCGAAGTAATACAATTCAGGATTGTAGATACGCTTGCCGGGGCAACTTTGGCATTTTTGGCCAACCAGTTTTTATGGCCTGCTTGGGAGTTTATCAACACCCCAATTCATATTGAAAATTCAATTCGCGCCAATCGAAACTACTTAAAAGAGATTGCTGATTATTACAACAAAAAAGGAGAAGTGCCAACCTCTTACCGATTGGCGAGAAAAAATGCTTTTGTCGAAATTGGCAATCTAATGACTTCTTTTCAGCGCATGATGCAGGAACCCAAGTCAAAACAAAAAACGATGCCTTTGGTTAACAAATTAGTGGTTTTAAACCATTCCCTTTTGTCAGCTTTGGCATCGCTTTCAACATACATTCAGTCACACATGACAACATCTGCTTCGGAATCATTCAATTATATCATCAAAACGATTTTGTCTAATTTAGACCATTCTATTTCCATTTTAAGAAATGAAACTATTCTAATGGACACTTTTTTTGATAAAGAAGATGTAACGCTGCAGTTTGAGGAATTAAAACGAAAAAACTTTACACGTCTCGCAGAAGACGACGACCTGGACAAAGAAACCCGTCAGGCCAAAATGCAGGAAGCTCAAATGGTAATAGAGCAATTGATCTGGATGAGTAATCTTTCTGAAAAAATACTTAAAAACACTACTGACCTAAAAAAAACAAATCCAGATTAATTCATCTGGATTTGTTGTAATAACTTAAAAAAGCAGTTTATTTTATTTTTAAAACATCTGCAGTATGTTTTCTAAGCTCTGCTAGAAGCTCAGGTTTGTCATTTAAAGTTTGTCCGTAAGACGGAATCATTTTTTTCAATTTGGCCTCCCATTCTGGAGTTATAATCTGATTTGCAAAACATCTGTTAATCAAATCGACCATAATCGCTACAGCTGTAGATGCCCCTGGAGAAGCTCCCAATAAAACTGCTAAACTTCCGTCTTTAGTGTTGATAACTTCTGTTCCGAACTCCAAAACGCCTCCTTCTTTTTCATCTTTTTTAATCACCTGAACACGTTGTCCTGCCTTTTCAAGTTTCCAGTCCTTCGAACGAGCAGTAGGCAGGTATTCGCGTAATGCTTTCATTCTGTCTTTTGGAGACTGACGAACCTGCTCAATCAAATACTTCGTAAGCGGAATATTGTGATATCCAGCCGCAAGCATCGGAATTAGGTTGTTCGGCTTAATAGACAAAGGCAAGTCTAGATAAGAACCGTTTTTTAAGAAACGAGTAGAAAATCCGGCAAAAGGTCCAAAAAGAAGCGCTTTTTCACCATCTATCACACGTGTATCAATATGAGGAACAGACATTGGCGGCGCTCCTACGCTCGCTTTACCGTATACTTTTGCTTGGTGTTTTGCAATAACTTCCGGATTCGTGCATTTAAGCCATTGACCGCTTACAGGGAAACCGCCATAACCGTGCCCTTCAGGAACATTAGCTTTTTCTAAAAGCGGCAACGAACCTCCTCCCGCACCAATAAATACAAATTTAGTATAGGCTTTACGTATTTTTCCGGTAGACAAATCTGTAATTTTAATTCTCCATGATTTATCTTCACGCTGTCTTAGCTTTTTAACTTCATGATTAAAAAACAATGAAACGCCTTCTTGTTTTTCTAAGTAACTGAACATACTTCTGGTCAGAGCACCAAAGTTGACATCGGTCCCCATTTCCATATGAGTAGCGGCAAGATTTTCGCCCTCTTCACGTCCTTCCATAACCAAAGGCATCCACTCTTTCAGCTGCTTAAAATCGGTACTGAAAGTCATGTCAGCAAAAATTGGATTACTTTGAAGCACTTCGAATCTCTTCTTTAAGTAAGCAACATTTTTATCGCCCCATACAAAACTCATATGAGGAACACTTTTAATAAAATTTTCTGGTGATGGCACTTTGTTCTGCTGTACCAAATAAGACCAAAACTGACGTGAAACCTCAAAAGATTCGGCAATACTTATCGCTTTTTTAGGGTCAATGCTTCCATCTGCTTTTTCTGGAGTGTAATTTAATTCGCAAAAAGCAGAATGACCCGTTCCTGCATTATTCCAAGCATCGGAACTTTCAGCAGCAGCAACATCTAATCTTTCGTAAATTTCAATTTTTATATCAGGTTGTAATTCTTTCAAAATTACTCCAAGAGTGGCACTCATTATTCCAGCTCCTATAAGTACTACATCACTATTTGAACGTATGGTTTCGTCAGGCATAACAGTATTTTATTTTAAAGTGCAAAGGTACTTTTTTAATTGCAAAAAAAAACTAATTTTTACATGATAAAAGTTAGGATTTTCTAAAAACCATTAAATTAAAAGCAAAAATAATGACGAAAGGCATTATTTTTTTGAAGAAAGATAATCTTGAAGCATAATAGTGGCAGAAATTTCGTCTATCAAGCCTTTGTTTTGACGCTGTTTTTTGCTTAGACCACTGTCAATCATGGTTTGAAATGCCATTTTTGATGTAAAACGTTCGTCTACGCGAATGACTTTCATTTCTGGGAAAATATTTGAAAAGTGCTTAACAAACCCGTTGATTACCGAAGCGCTCTCAGAAGGATTTCCGTTCATTTGTTTAGGTTCGCCTATTAGAACGGCTTCTACCTTTTCTTTAGTAAAATAATCTTTTAAAAAATCAACCAAAGTATGAGTTGGAACAGTAGTCAATCCCGATGCGATAATCTGCATTTCGTCTGTCACAGCAATACCCGTGCGCTTTTGACCGTAATCTATAGAAAGGATTCTTGGCATTTTGTTTTATTAGAAAAATAGAGTTGAATTTTACAAATTTCAAAGGGTTTCTTTATATTTTATAAAACCGAAAATAACGACCATATTTTTTTCAGGATTCACCTCATAAACAGCTACATACCCCTTAAAAACATAATCTCGTATATTCTCGTCATCAAAATATCTTGATTTTTTAAAATGAAAGGGATGCTTTAAATCTTTTTTGATGTTTTTAAGAAAATCTCTTCTAAATTTTAAGGCAGCTTTTGGTTTGTCCTTATAAATATAACGGACCTGATCTTTCAGCAACTCTAGAAATGTTTCAGAAATTTTAATTGTCATATTTTGAAAATGTTTCATCCAAAATTGAACTCGCTTCATCAACCGAATATAGCTTTTCACCACCACCTTTTAATTTAGCGTAAGCGATTTCCAGTTTTTTCTTATCCTCCTCAAAATTAGAATCAGAAAAACTATCTTCTTCTACAATTCTCAATTCGTCAGTAGAAAAAGAACTTAGCAATTTTAAGATCTTTTCTTTTATTTCAGGCTGAAATTCTAATCTTATAGCTTCCATCATACGTCTTTTTACAAAACAAAGATACCATTTTAAGTTTGATTTCAAGATTTAAAAACTCACAAAAAAATCCGTTCTGAAAAATCAAAACGGATTAATCCATATCCAATTATTAAAAAACTAAAAAAATTCACTCCAATAATCTATCTGCCAAATAGACGACCGAAGAACCCCCTTTGATCTTCGTGTTCGTCTTCTTCTACTTCAGAATAATTGGCAAATTTCGCTTGTGATTTCTCGTGCTCGTAAATCAGCTCCTTAATGTATTCTACATAAGACCTGTTTTTTTCTTCCAGAAATCCTATAAGGTATTTTTCGCTGAATTCAACACCGCTTGCGGCTTCAATCTGCAATAACTTTTTGTACAAAGGCTCTATATGCATAGCAATTACTTCTTGTGGCACAGACTGTCTTCTGGCAAAGTAATTGACGATGACATCATTTTCGTCTCTGGCAATATCAAAATCGGTAATAACCCAGTAGTATCTTCCAGACTTGGCACGATTTTTAACAATAGCATGAAAGTTTTTCCCGTTTTTAAGATTCTCCCAAAGCACTTTAAAAATAACTTTTGGCATATCTGGATGACGAATAATGTTGTGTGGCTGTCCCATCAACTCATAATCTTCGTAACCACAGACATCAACAAAAACTTCATTAGCATATTCAATTATACCAAAAGCATTTGTTTTGCTCATAATAACCCGAGTCTTATCCCAAGCTACCTCTTTATCAATTATTACTCTGTTGTTGTTCTGATTTTCTAGATTCATGTTAGACAGTGCTTATATATTTATTTCTGAATGGTTCCTTTTTTAAACGATGCAAAACTATTCACAATTAAATTTGCAAAATCTGACTTTTGTCATATTTTGATATAAAAAAAACTTCTAGGGGTAATTTTTAAAATTGACTATTTTAAAGACTAGTTATTTATTTATCAAATTTGACACAAAAAGTTATACCTGTAACTTTTTAGAATAGTTTTTGCTTTTTTGCATTTCTGTAAATACGCTATCTTTGCCAAAAATTTAAACTATGAATTCTTTACAGACTATAATCGAACAAGCTTGGGAAAACAGAGCTTTATTACAAGAAACAACTACAACTGACGCTATTAGAGAAGTAATCGAATTGGTTGATGCAGGAAAATTACGTGTTGCTGAACCAGTTGGAGACAAATGGCAAGTAAACGAATGGGTTAAGAAAGCAGTTGTTATGTATTTCCCAATCCAAAAAATGGAAACATGGGAATCTGGTATCTTCGAATACCACGATAAAATGTTACTTAAACGAAATTATGCTGAAAAAGGAATTCGTGTAGTCCCAAATGCGGTTGCTCGTTATGGCGCTTACATTTCAAGCGGGGTAATCTTAATGCCTAGTTATGTTAATATTGGAGCTTATGTAGACGAAGGAACAATGGTCGACACTTGGGCTACTGTTGGAAGCTGCGCACAAATTGGCAAAAACGTACACTTAAGTGGCGGTGTAGGTATTGGTGGTGTTTTAGAGCCATTACAAGCTGCTCCAGTAATTATTGAGGATGGTGCTTTTATTGGTTCTCGTTGCATTGTGGTAGAAGGTGTGCATGTTGGTAAAGAAGCTGTTCTTGGTGCTAACGTATGTTTGACTGCTTCGACAAAAATTATAGATGTTACGGGCGATGAGCCAGTAGAAATGAAAGGTTTTGTACCTGCACGTTCTGTTGTAATTCCAGGAAGCTACACTAAGAAGTTTGCTGCTGGAGAATTCCAAGTTCCATGTGCTTTAATCATTGGTACTCGTAAACCTTCTACAGATTTAAAAACCTCATTAAATAATGCACTTCGTGAATACGATGTAGCTGTGTAATACATAATTATAACTCTGTTGGGTGAAATTAATCGAACCCATAAGAACTATGAATTTCGAAGGCGTTTCAGTTGTTGCAAACAAACATGGCTACCGATTGTTAGAAACTAAATTTTAGTGTCTTCTATAGATATAAAATCTATGTTTCTATCTGTTGAATAGAAACAGGAATCACACCCAATGAGTTAAGTTATATAATTTTCAATTAAAAAAATCCAAATTTCATCGTCACATGATGGAATTTGGATTTTTTATTTTGACAAAACGCAATTTTATTTTTCTTTCTGAAGCTTCAAAAGTTTTGCATATTTCATATAAGAAAAGAAAGCCTGAATCATAGCAATCGACAACCCATCAATTCCGTTAAAAATTCCTTTCTTAAAAAAATAACAACGGATAAAGGCAACAGTTCCGTTTAAAACAGGCTTAAATGCATTTATTCTTTTCCCTTGGTCAAAGAGCTGTTGCGCATGCCAGCCAGAATATTGATTTTTTTTTGCAATAATCTGATCTAAAGAATCCCAGCCATAGTGCAAAATATGCACTGCTACTTTATTTTCATTCTGCGTAATGATTTTCTGATGTACTTTAGATGCAGAAGGATGAGCTGTCTGTTTGTTGAAAAAACGAACTTTATGATCTGGATACCAGCCAGAAAAATCGATTAATTTATCTGCTAGAAAGTTTTTTACTCTAAAGCTAAAAGCATCATAATTGCCCTCTAAATATTTTCCGTTAAGGATAAATTGCTCAGCATCTTTATCTAAGAACTCATCTGCATCTAGATTTAGAATCCAGTCGTTTTTACAAAAAGGCAAACCATGAGTTCGTTGTGGTCCGTCTCCCAAAAAAGCTTGTTCAATAACTATCGCACCTTTTTCTTTAGCAATTTCAACTGTACGATCCTTACTAAAAGAATCTACAATAATTACTTCTTCACAAACCTTAAACAAAGCATCAATACATTTTCCAATGTTTTTTTCTTCATTGAAAGTAATAACCAGACCGCTAATTTTCATTCTAAATTAAATTTATTAACCACAAAAGTAAAACTTTTTTAATTAGTTCAATTGCAATCTGCAAATACTGCGTGCTCTTTATAAAATAGTTTGTAATTTAGCCTTTAAATTGAACTTTAAAAATAAATGAGAATATTAGTAATTCAACAAAAAAGAATTGGAGACGTATTAACCAGTACAATAATCTGCAACAACCTAAAAGCGAAGTTCCCTGATTCGGTAATCGACTATATGTGTTATCCCAATTCTGTTGATGTGCTAAAAGAAAACCCAAATATTGACAATATTGTTCCGATGACCAATAAAATCAGGAAGTCGACTCTTGGGTTCATTAAATTTATTTTTGAGATTCGAAGAAAAAAATATGATGCGGTAATCGATGTCTACAGCAAATTAGGGACCAACTTAATCACGTTTTTTTCTGGTGCAAAGTATAAAGTATCGTATCATAAATGGTACTCTAATATTTTCTACAATTACAGTTACGAGAGATTTGACGCCATTAAATCAGAACATGGCTTGGCAATAGAGAATAGACTGTTATTACTGAAACCTTTTTTTTCTGAGAAGATAACGAATGTGAAACCGAAAATCTTTTTAAAAGAATCTGAAATAACAGAGGCGAAAAACCTTTTGAACAGCTACAACATCGATCCCGAGAAGCCGTTAATTATGTTTGGAATTTTAGGAAGCGAACACTACAAAACCTATCCGCTAGAAGGAATGGCAAAGATTATTGATTTTACAGTAGCTAAAACAAACGCAACTATTCTCTTTAATTATATTCCGAATCAAAAAGAACAAGCTCTAGAAGTTTATAATCATTGTGCAGAAGAAACAAAAAAACATATTGTCTTTGATTTGTATGCTACCGATCTTCGAAAATTTTTAGCTTTACTTTCGCAATGCGAAATGTTGATTGGAAATGAAGGAGGTGCTGTAAATATGGCAAAGGCCCTAGAAGTTCCGACTTTTTCTATTTTTACTCCATCTGTTAGAAAAGAAACTTGGCAGATATTCGAAAATGAAGCAAAAAACGCTTCAATACACTTAAAAGATTTAAAACCAGAAATCTACGAAAAGCATACTGAGCAATACATCAAAGAACATACTTTTGAATATTATGCTGAATATCCGCTGCAATTGATTTTAAAGAAATTAGAAACCTATTTTCAGGAATACAAAAACTGAAAAGCCAAAATCGAATGAATACTATTCAGAAGCAGCAAATATCTGTATTAATAATTACGTTCAATGAAGAGCGTTTTATTAAGGAACTGCTCGATGATATTGATTTTGCTGATGAAATCATTATAGTTGATTCTTTTAGCAACGACAGAACTGTAGAAATAA
The DNA here is from genome assembly GCF_004634245.1 of Flavobacterium foetidum. Taxonomy (GTDB): domain Bacteria; phylum Bacteroidota; class Bacteroidia; order Flavobacteriales; family Flavobacteriaceae; genus Flavobacterium; species Flavobacterium foetidum. The sequence goes on along the minus strand of NZ_SJTF01000001.1, from coordinate 203,181 downwards.
TCGAATCTTTTCCGGCTGTAAAACTAATTCAACATAAATTTACAGATTATTCTTCTCAACGAAATTTTGCTTTAAAAGAGGCAAAAAACGACTGGGTTTTGTTTATTGATGCCGACGAACGCATAACGCCAGCTCTCAAAAAAGAAATTGAGATTGCCGCAAATAGCAACAACAACGTTAGCGCCTACTTGGTTTACCGAACCTTTATGTTTAAAAACCGTAAGCTACGCTTTAGCGGTTGGCAAACAGACAAAATTTTCAGGCTTTTTAAGAAAAACGACTGCTTTTACAGCAAAGACAGAATGGTGCATGAAAAGTTACTTGTAAACGGAAATACTGCCGTATTAAAAAACAAGCTCATTCATTACTCCTATTCAAATTACAATGATTATAAACTAAAAATGTACAATTACGGCATTTTTAAGGCAAATGAAAAATTTAAGAAAAAACACAACAAATCTAAATTTCTTTTGTTTTTGCATCCAACTTATACATTTTTATATCAGTTTATAATCAGATTTGGTTTTTTGGATGGTGCAAGAGGAATTGTTATTTGTTACCTCAATGCCTATAGCGTGTATGTTCGTTATAAAGAACTGAACCGTATTATTTCTTCCAGAATTTGAGTTTCTTCTTTAAACGTTTTTTTCTATAAAATTTTTCTTGAAAGGCTGCAGTTAACTGCCACATGCTTTTAAAAATTTCTTCTTCTGAGCGTTCTTTGTAGAATTTTGAATATTCGTTGCTCATCACCTTCACCATGTCTTCATAAGGAGTTAGACGGCTGAAGTTTACCATTCGCTGCTCAAAACTCATACTTTGGTGAAAAATCATTCTGTTTAAATCGACCAGAAAAAATTCGTAGTTACTGCCTGTTTTTTTGATTAAGGTATTTCCTGGAGAATGGTCTAAAAATTCAACTCCTTTTTCATGAAGGCCAAATGTAAATCTGGTAAACTGTCTGAGGATATTTTCTCTATCCGGATAATCGGGAATTTCTACCAATTCTCTATAGGTCAGTTCGGTTATCAAATGTTCGCTTACATAATAACTGTTTTTTAGTCCTAAGAAACTAAAATTTTCGAGGTAAGCAACTGGCTGAGGCGTGCCTATTCCTTTTTCTAACAAGGTAACCGCATATTCAAAAGAACGCTGTGCCTTTGATTTTCTGAAATAACGATACGCAATCTTATTGATCAGATTCGGAATCTTAAATGATTTTATATTAATCGTTTTTCCTTGAAAATCAAAAAGTTTTATTTTATTGCGGTCGCCGTTGCCAAAAAGTTCACCAGAGGTTTCGAAATTTTTGATAGTTTCAAGTATAGAGGCCGAATGATTTTCGAAAAGAGGATTTACCTTAAAGTTCATCAGTTGTTTTTTATAAACAACAAAAATACATATACGATTTAACACTTCAAATTATTATTGTATTTTCGTAAAAAAACAAAAATGTCATCGAAGAGTATTTTTCTTGAAACACATAATATAAACAACAGAGCGGCCGGTTTAGGAACTTTTAATTATGAATTAATTAAAGGGTTGTCTTCTTTGGATTTTAAAAATTATGAATTAACACTTAATACTTCTCATCCTGAACTCCTTAAAGAAGAATTTAAGGATAAATTCAAATATCATCGCTATAGCACACTTTCTAGGCATTCACTGTTTAGAATCAGAAAAAAATACGATTTATGGCATTCTGTAAATCAGAATACAAAAGTAGAGCCTTATTACTGCAACAAATATTTGCTCACCATTCATGATGTGCATTTTATAGACGAGGTTTCTCCAGACCCGGAGCATAGACTGAACAAGCTTTTTTGCGCCAAGCTTCAAAAATCGACTGCAATAACCTATATCTCAGAATTTGCAAAAGCGGAGACACATAAATATTTTAATGTGCCTGATGTGCCAGAATATGTTATTTATAATGGGAATCCTGTCTCTACGCTCATCGACACTTCTCTATTTTTGCCGAATGTTCCTGTAGACAGACCGTTTTTTTATACAATCGGAGATTTTCTGCACAGAAAAAATTACGAAGCGCTTGTCAATATGATGAAATTAATAACAGATTTTAATCTCATCATTTCGGGAAACAACAATAAAAAATATGGCGAAGAAATTCAGAAACTAATTATTGACAACGGACTGTCTAGTCGGGTTTTCCTTACCGGAAAAGTAAATGAAGAAGGAAAACAGTTTTTCATGAAAAATTGTACAGCTTTCCTATTTCCGTCTATCCGCGAAGGTTTCGGCCTTCCTCCTATCGAGGCCATGAGCTTTGGCAAACCAGTTTTTTTAGCCAATAGAACATCTCTTCCTGAAATTGGCGGCAATGCTGCAACTTATTGGGATAACTTTGATCCGGAATATATGAAAAATATAGTTTTTGAAGGACTACATGATTATGAAATCAATAAAGCAGAAAGGCAAGCAATTATAAGAGAACGAGCTGCTTCTTTTGACTGGAAAAAATCGGCAACTGAATATTTAGATGTGTATCAGAAAATACTAGGATAAAAAACCTTTATACAAAAAGAGGATAAAGTTGGAAAGCCAATTTTATCCTCTTTAGTTTTTAAAACAGTTTATTTTTTAAATAAAAACTTGAACCATTGTCCGAAGTTTTTTCCCGCCAGATAAATTTTCGGAATTCGAAGTACTTTTGAACTGATGATAAACTCTTTGATTTCTTTAAGATTTGTACTCGGAAAATAATTAAGCCTCTTCCATCTTTCGGGCTCTATATAGTAAAAGTTTCGCAAGTCTTTATAATTGTTCTCATTAACCTTTATCCACTTATTTAAGAAATCCGGATTTACTTGGCGTTTATGTCCCCAGTTTTCGAGCTTAAAACGTAATTCTTCTTCTGTTCTCGATAAGGATTCATGCAGAATAATATTATCGGTATAAATAACTCTTGCCTTTGTTCTTCGCGCGCAGGTATAATTTGGATAATTTGTCGCAAAAACAGCTTTCATAGGCTTATCAACATACAAAATTCCTTTCTCGGTGTATTTATACAAGATAATCCAAAAAGCAGCTATCTGTATTTTATTCTTTTCTGGGTTATCGAGATAATGATCGAATTTTCTTAGGTCGGCAACAAACTTTTCAAAATCATAAAAATATTCATCGCTATCTACCTGAATCAACCAGTTGCCGATTCCCATTTTCAAAGAAAGCAAATGACGTTCACGAGAATCCATATCAATTTCAGTCATTGATGGAATATAGAAATTATCTCGATAAATTTCGATTTTGTTGTCAACGTCAAATTCTTTCAACCATTCAAAAAAGGTAGGGTCAACGTCGAATTTATTTCCTGACCAGGTCAAATAATTTTCATCAATAGCAATAAAAATCCTATCGGAAGCATTGTAAACAGGTGGTATTGACAACTTTAGTTTTTCATAATCATGTGAAAACAAAAAGCCTACATGGATTTTTTTCATATAATTTTTATACTCGGTATATTATTTATCAAATTTGTTTTTGTTCTCTTTTTGGCAAAAATAGCAATAATAAATTTATAAAAGCCTTCAATAATTTCCAGGCTATTTTATAATTTTTAATATGTTGAAATTGCAAAAAGCGCTTAGAATTTAAAACGTCAACTTCTTTATAATCGTCTACTATGGCTGGAAAATATTTTAGAAATGTCTGCCTTTTTTCTTGCTCATACAAGTCTTTAAATTTAGGATTTGAAGAAATTCCTGTAAAATCATAGACTGCAATCGTATTCTTTAAATACTTATACGGAACATTTTGATGGCAGATTGTGTAAACAAAAAACTCCCAATCTGAAGCTATTCTGTAATTTTCGTTATAATAAAAATAGTCATTAAAAAGCCTTCTTCTAATAAACGTTGACTGATGATTTATAGAACTGGTGTAAAAGAAAGAAAAGCTCAATTTTTCGGTATAGGTTTTTAATCTTTTGGAGTTTCCTTTTTGTTTATAATTGTCGCCATAATAAATATCATAATCCGCAGTTAGGCTCTCTGCATTATCTTCCAGCACAGTATTGTTATAAAAACAATCACCTCCGTTCATAAAAATGACAAACTCTGCAGACGAAGCCATTATTCCTTTATTCATGGCATGAAAAACACCATTGTCTTTCTCGCTTACCCAATAAGAAATTTTATGTTTGTACTGTTCTATGACTTCTTTGCTTCCGTCGGTGCTGCCACCATCTATAACGATAAATTCAAAATCATTATAAGACTGCTTGGTGACGCTGTCCAAAGTTTTCTTGAGACCCTCCCTGTCATTATAATTTACAGTTATTACAGCTATTTTTGGCATTTATTAAGTTGTTATATTTTCCTAAACCATTATTTCTACACTACGCAATAAAATTCCCTCTTATAGAGTCAATTAAATTAATGCTTTTTTATAAACATTCAAACATTCTTCTGCGGCCTGTTCCCAATTAAATTGACGAACTCGCTGCAATCCTTTTGCCGCATAGTCGTCTCGAACAGCTGGATTCTGAATTATATTATTAATTTTAGCTGTTAAATCTCTGTTGTCATTAATGTCAAAATAGATCCCTGCCTCACCAGCAACTTCTGGAAATGAGCTGTGATTTCCTAAAACCACAGGGCAACCACAAGCCATAGATTCTAACACTGGGATTCCGAAACCTTCATAAAGCGACGGAAATACGAAACATTTTGCATTTTTATAAAAACTGCCAAGAGCCTTTTCATCAAAATCTTTTTGAATAATCTGTTTTTCGAGATTCAGGCTTTTGACAAATTCTATTTCGTTCTTGCTGAATTCTTTACCTCCAGCGCAAACCAGATACAGCTCAGGATTGTCTTTTAAAATTTCCTTTATAGCCTGAACCAAAAAATCAAAATTCTTGTAATTTGCTCTAGATCCCACATACAAAATATAATTTTCAGGAAGATCAATTACTGCGTCATTATTGATTTTTATTGAGCTTCCATGATAGACGACATCGATTTTAGACTCTTCTAAATGGGGATAAAATTTCAGAATGTCTTTTTTGGTATTCTCAGAAACGGCAATAATGCGTGTCGCTTTTTCGATTAGAAATAATTTCTTTTCTGCTACTTCGGGTGCATCAGAAAAATATTGTGGCAAAAGTTCGTGAATCATATCATAAACAGTCAAAACAAATGGTTTATGATTAAGGTCTTTTAAAAAATAAGAATCGTAATATGTTGGAACAAAAATGTCAAAATCTTGTTTTGAGAGCTTTTTTTTGATTTGCGCCCAGTTCCGTTTCTTGATTTTTTTTCGAATGCTGACACCCACCTTTTCCAAAAGATATAACCCCAAAACATTAATGCTTTTTTTATTCTTAGTTAAGACACTTTCATTGAAGTAGACATTACGTGTGTAAACCAATGGTATCGCAATTTCTACATCTTTTCGTTGAGATAAAACAGAAAATATTTCGGTATAATATCTGGAAATGCCTCCATACTGCTGCATATCAAAAGCCTGCGAATCCAGTATAATTTTCATGTCTTTTTTTAGTTTTTGTTGGGTAAAACAAAGATAGCTTATTTCTGAAATGCCGCAACTTTAAGTGATTTTTTACCTTATTTAATTATTTTATTAAGAATAACACACCGCTACAGCTGCATAACTTAACATGATTTTAAACATAATAGAAAAACAGTAACAATTTTATAAAACTGATAAAAAATAATACCTTTGAAGTCTTTAAAAAATATACTGCAAAATGGCCGAAAATTCTAGTTCTTTACTAAATCAGGAAATCCTAAACGCCTACGAAGTTATAAAAGAGGGCGGCATTATACTTTATCCGACAGATACCGTTTGGGGAATTGGATGCGATGCTACAAATCCTGATGCTGTTGCTAAAATTTACAAACTTAAACAGCGTGCTGAAACGCAGAGCATGATTGTTTTGATGAATGGAGAAAAAATGATGTATAATGTCTTCAAAAATATTCCTGAAGTGGCGTGGCAGATTTTGGACTTATCTGAAAAACCTACCACTTTAATTTTGGATGACGCAAGAAACGTAGCGCATAATGTTATTTCAGCAGACAAATCTCTTGGGGTCCGGTTGGTAAAAGAACCGTTTTGCTATAAATTGATGGAAAGAATGAAAAAGCCCTTAGTTTCTACTTCTGCAAATATTTCGGGACAACCGACTCCCATGTCCTTCAAAGAAATTAATCCCGAAATCATTAAAGGGGTTGATTATGTAGTGAAGCTAAATCAAGACAAAGTTGCCGGAAAACCATCAACTATCATTAAACTAACAAACGATTCTCAGGTAAAAATAATCCGAAAATAGATTTTAGATTTTACAAAAAAAAAGTCCGAATCAAATTAAAATTTGATTCGGACTTTTTTTTTGTATTTATCACTGTGTCACTTTGTTACTCTGTCACTTTGCAACTTAGAATCTTAGAATCTCAAAGCCTCTGTAACTCAAAAACTCTTCAAGCTCTCAATCAGCCAGTCTATATCCTCTTTGGTATTATAATGACTAAAGGAAATTCGGAGGTTGGGCAGTTTCAAATCATCTTCTGAAAGCATTTCTTTTAAAACATGCGAAGGTCTGATGCTTCCCGACTGGCACGCGCTTCCTCTAGAAACGGCAATTCCTTTCATATCAAGATTGAACAGAAGCATGGAAGTCTTATCTGATGAAAACGGAAGTATGATATTGATAATATTGTAAAAATCATCTGCTTTTCCATTAATTCTGAAATTCGGAAAATGAATCTCTAATTGCCCGATAAGATACCTCTTTAAATCTGAAATATAGTCTCTCTCTTCGTTTAGGTTTTCATATGAAATAGCCAAAGCTTTCGCCATACCGGCTATTTGATGAACTGCTTCGGTTCCGGCTCGAAGGCCTTTTTCTTGCTCTCCGCCAAAAAACAATGGTTGCAACCCAGAATTTTTTCGAATAAATGCAAAACCTACTCCTTTAGGTCCGTGAAACTTATGAGCACTTGCCGCTATAAAATCTACTGCAGCTTTTTGTAGATCAATTTCTGTCTTACCAACAGATTGTACCGTATCTGAGTGAAACAATGCATTGTACTGGCCACAGATTGTGCTCACGCGTTCAAGATCTAAAACCGCCCCCGTTTCATTATTAACATGCATCAGACTCACCAAAGTCTTTTTAGCATCAGATAAGATATTAGACAAATGAGTAAGATCGAGACTTCCGTCTGCATTTACTTTTACATATTCAACTTCAATATTATATTCCTCCTGCAAAGCCCAAACGGTATGCAATACGGCATGATGCTCAATTCTAGACGTAATTATGCGTTCGACTTTAAGATCTTCAACAGCCGAACGCAGAATCCAGTTATCTGCTTCGGTACCGCCAGATGTAAATAGAATTTCTTGTGCAGTACAGTTAAAATGCTTTGCGATGCTTTTTCTGGAAAGTTCTAAAATAGTTCTAGCATTGCGTCCGAAACTATGTGGAGAAGACGGATTGCCAAAATCCTCGGCCATTATTTTGGCCATTTCCTGAATAACTTCAGGACGAATGGATGTTGTAGAAGCGTTGTCGAGATATACTTTTTTCATTGTCGCAAAGTTAAGAAATATCAATTGTGAAAACTTAAATATCATTTGGCAATTTTTTCACTATTTTTGACGGAAATTAAAATTACGATGAAAAAATTCACATACCTCCTATTGTTTGCCCTAATGTTAAACGGCTGTGATGATGGAGATCTGACTGTAGATCAAATAGATTTTGAAAGTGTCAACTCTCAAAGCTGTACACTAAACGAAAATTTAATCTACAAACTTAAAAATCAGGAAGCACTATTATTACAATTAGTAGAAAATGCTGGAATTATAGAAGACGACAGCACATACAAGTATAACATTGAACCAGGTGGAAAAGGAAATTATCGCGTAGTATACAGAGCTTATGACGGCACCGTAGCCACCGATAACATCTGTGGCACAATTCCGCCAAGCACACCAAAAGTCTCAGAAGAATGGTTGGCTACCTCTGGTGTAATCAATATAACTTCAAAACAAAAAACTTCTGCACCTGCCCAAGACGGAAGTACTAAAATTGAAGGCTATAACCACAGCATCAATTTTACTAATATCACATTTTTACTTCCATCAGGAAAGGAACAAACCTATCCGACATATCCGTTTGGAAACCTCTCAAGTACCTTATCGATCCCTGCGAGTTTAGTATTTGCTACTCCCGAGACTGCTTATAAATGTGATGACCAAAATCGCGTGTATAATTTTACTACCTCATTTTTTATAATGATTGATAATATTAGTCCTGATTTACTTAAAAATGAAGTTACTCCTTTAGGAAGCCCAAGAAGACAACTAGTAGGCACCACAACCAATAGAGTTGTTTACCGAACAGTGAAGGAAAGTACAGGCTCATTTAGTCGTGCATATTTCTGCAACGGAACATCATTTCCAAGCACTCCTGGAATTGATTTGGATTTTACTGCCGATAGCGGCGTAGAAGGTCAAAGCGGTATTATTGAAGTGGTAACAGAAGAAGTTGCTGGAGTTTTCTATCACACCATTACATTAAAAGCTGTTAAGATGAGAAAAGGAAACAGTTCTTTTTCACTTCCAACCAACTTTCTTCTCGGAAAAATATCTTAAAAAAACAAAGCGGCTAGACCCTTTTATTTTCTTACAAAAAACATCCGTTTTTTCAGACTGGTTTTAACTTCAAACCTATCTCAAAAAACGGATGTTTTTTATTTTCTTAAAATTCATTTTTACAGCAACAGAAAAAACATTATTTATTACTCTGCCTAAAATAAACTTCAGTTGCACCCAAACCATATTTCTGATAATTGGCATCCTGAAAATCGATTCCGTCGTATCTACCTAATAAAAAATCCAGCTCGGCTTTTAAAACTCCTTCGCCGACTCCGTGAATAAAAACAATTTTCGGAATGCGATTTCGAATCGCAAATTCGATGTGTCTTTTAGCGGTTTCAGTTTGTAATGTCAAAATATCAAAATTAGACATACCGCGTTTATTGGGCACGAGTTTTTCGATATGCAAATCAAATTCGGGCACTCCTGCATCACGTTTTTCTTTTCGTTCTTTTACGAAACTTCTCGGTTTTGGCTCTATCTTATCCTTTGAAGCTTCATTTAAATCAATTCTTTTAATAGAATTCATTAAATCACTGGTTTCTTGAATTTTAATCAATTCATTGACAAAAAATGTCATCATAAATCCGTCTTCGCTTTCTATCAAAACTTCATTGTTTTTAACAGAAACTACTGTCCCGTTTATCGCCTCGTCAAGCACCGATACTTTATCTCCTTTGGTCAACATCCTACTCTTCTTTATCTTGATTTTTACTTGGTGTTTTTGCGCTAAGTTGCATCATTCCATACATGAAAACCACAATGGCGATAATCATAATATAGATATTTTTTTCTTCTGAAACCTGCTCATAAAGCGCTACAGAAATGGCCAGAATCATTATTAAAATTTTAAAAGCTTTCATAAATCTCAAAGTTTAAAAGTCAAAAATATAAAACTTTAAAGTAGCAGTAACTACCTCAAAAAATGATTGTCGATTTTTTTTGCTAAAATTGCAGAAAAGAAGCGAGATGAATTTAGAGAAATACATGATTCCATGCCTGTTCAAAAAACTGTTTGGTTTTGAGTGTCTGGGCTGTGGTTTTCAGCGATCGGTTTTCTTACTTTTTAAAGGAGATTTTTTGGGCGCTTTTAAGATGTATCCGGCAATCTTTACTTCGTTATTTTTTTTAGTATTCGCTGCATTTCATTTTTTTAACAAATCTAAAAAACATCAAAAACTATTCTGGCAGGTCGCTTTTGTAAATCTAGCTTTTATGATTGGCGGTTACATTTACAAACATTTCATTTAATAATTGGTCTTATTTTTCTCCCGCAGATTTTGCAGATAATGCAGATTCTATTGTAATGAAAAATGAAGCAGATTTTTAAAATTATTCCATTTAATATGCTCTGATTATTTTTTGATTTGATTGAGAATATCATTCATCATTTCGATCTGTACTTTCTGAATTTCGATTAATTCCTGTTGCTGATGCATGATCAAATGATCGATTTTATCGTGGATCATCCTGATTTCCAGTTCAGATTTCAAATTAATCATATAGTCTTTTTTGGCTCGATTTCGGTCTTTTTCTTCCTGACGGTTCTGACTCATCATGATAACCGGAGCTTGAAGCGCCGCAATGCAGGATAAAATAAGATTTAAGAGAATGAAAGGATACGGATCAAAACCTTTATTCATAAAAATATAAACATTTGACGAAATCCATACGGTTATAAAGACCACGAACGAAATTATAAATGTCCAGCTTCCTCCAAAATCTGCCACCTTATCAGCCACTCTTTGTCCAAAATTTCGAACATCTTCGTCGTCTTCAGCAATTGTCACTATTGATTTGTCGTCTTTGAGAGAAGAAATAACATTTTTTTCGAGATCAGAGAGCGCTCCAATTTCCATCGAAAGATAATTGGATATGTATTTCTGGCGGTAAACATTCAGTTCGTTCACAGCAATACAGTCTTCATCTTTAAAGTCGGGAAAATCTTCCTTAATCAATCCTAAAACTGGATCATGTATTGCTTTGCCGTAGATTTTTTCATTTTCATCAAAATGCTGTCCCGAAATAGCGCTTTTAAAAGTTGGATTGTTTTTCATTTTAATTGAATTTACAAGCTAATTTAAACAAATAAAAGCTTCAAAATCGATAAAAAACACGTTGCTTTCGAAATCGTTTTTTTATCACAAATGAGCATTTTTACAGAAAATTTCTTTAGTTAATTCGTGCTCGTATTTCCAAAAAACACCTTACTTTTAACGTTTCAAAATTATTCATTCATTTTTACCATTGTGACAAAAGACACTATCATACAAAATATCAAGGCTTTAAAAAGCTATTCTCATATAAATTACGGCATCAAAACCAAAACAGAAGATTTTACAGAAAAGCTTTTTTACACCCTTTTTGATTCAAATGCGAATCTAGAAGAAAGTATAGACGAACTTGAAATATGCTTTAAGGAAATTGCCGTTTTAGCATGCAAAAAACCTCAGAATTTATGCGAATCCATCTGGGATCGTTTTTTAGAGAAACTTCCTGGGGTTCTAGAGAAGCTAAATCAGGATGCTGAATACATTTTAGAAAATGATCCAGCCTCAAACAGCATAGAAGAAGTCTATCTTGGTTATCCCGGATTTTATGCCATTGCTATTTACAGACTAAGCCATGAGCTGTATCTTTTAGATTTGCTTTTATTCTCGAGGCTTATGAGCGAATATGCGCATAGGATTACGGGAACAGATATTCACGCCGGTGCAGATATTGCATCACCTTTTTTCATCGACCATGCAACGGGAATTGTCATTGGCGAAACTACCGTAATAAAAAAACATGTAAAAATCTATCAAGGAGTTACACTGGGAGCTTTGAGTGTAAGCAAGGAAATGAAGAATGCTAAAAGACATCCAACTGTTGAAGCCAATGTATGCATATATGCTAATGCTACTATACTTGGAGGAGGAACTATTATTGGCGAAAACAGCATTATTGGAGGAAACTCTTGGGTTACAAAATCGATACCTGCCGATTCTATTGTGCTCAACACCACTACGACCGAAGTTAAAATAAAAGAAAAAAAATAAAATGAAACCACAGAAATTATTAAACCTGATTGGAAATACTCCGCTGATGGAAACAGTCAATCTGGTTCAAAATAAAAATGTAAAACTTTTACTGAAACTTGAAGGAAATAATCCTGGAGGAAGCGTAAAAGATCGTGCGGCTTATAACATGATTGCGGCAGCACTTGAAAGAGGCGATATTAAGAAAGGAGATAAATTAATTGAAGCGACAAGCGGTAATACCGGAATTGCCCTTGCAATGATTGCGCAATTGTTTGGTATAGAAATCGAATTGGTTCTTCCAGAAGATTCTACAAAGGAAAGAACACAGACCATGCGTGCCTACGGCGCAACGGTTATTTTGACTCCTGCAGCAGAAGGTATTATCGGATCAAGAGATTATGCCGATAAAAAAGTGGCTCAAGGCGGTTATCTGATGCTGAATCAGTTTGCGAATGATGACAACTGGAAGGCGCATTACAAAACAACGGGTCCTGAAATCTGGAACGATACCGAAGGAACCGTAACTCACTTTGTTTCGGCTATGGGAACTACAGGAACAATTATCGGCACTTCGACATTTTTGAAAGAAAAAAATCCGAACGTGCAGATTATTGGAGCACAGCCGAGCGACGGCTCTCAGATTCCTGGAATCCGAAAATGGCCTCAGGAATATCTCCCAAAAATATTTGACGCTTCAAAAGTGGATACTGTGATAGATGTAAGCGAAGAAGAAGCACGCAAAATGACCAAAAGACTGGCTCTAGAAGAAGGCGTTTTTGCCGGAATGAGCAGCGGAGGCTCTGTTGCAGTAGCAGTAAAAATAGCAGAAAAATTAGAATCTGGAGTTATAGTAGCTGTAATCTGCGACCGAGGAGATCGTTATTTGTCTTCGGATTTATTTGATTAAAAAAGAGACAAAGTTGCAAAGAGACAAAGTAACAAAGGTTTCTAAATTGAGTAAAAAACTTTAAATCAACAAAGACCTTTGTTACTTTGTCTCTTTGAGCCTTTGTAACTAAAAAGAAAAAAAATGAACTACAGAAAACTAGGAAAAACAAATTTTACTATATCCGAAATCTCGCTGGGAACTTGGCAGGTTGGCGGAAAATGGGGATCGGGTTTTGATGACAAAACCGCTGATGAACTTTTGAATACCGCAATTGACAACGGCGTTAATTTTATTGATACAGCCGATGTTTATGAAAACGGACTAAGCGAAACCGCAGTTGGAAGAGTCGTTCGTTCTCGTTCTGAGCGCATTTTTGTAGCTACAAAATGCGGGAGACAGATTAATCCGCATGTAAATGAAGGCTATACGCCAAAAGTTCTTCAGAAATTTGTCGAAGACAGTTTAAAAAGAACTGGTTTAGAAACTTTAGATTTGATTCAGTTGCACTGTCCGCCGACAGAAGTATATTATCGTCCTGAAATTTTTGAACTTTTTGATAAATTAAAAGATCAAGGAAAAATCCTAAATCTGGGCGTAAGTGTCGAAAAAGTCGAAGAAGCCTTAAAAGCAATCGAATATTCGAATGTGACAACGGTTCAGATTATTTTTAATTTGTTCCGCCAGCGTCCTTCAGAATTGTTTTTCTCAGAAGCAAAAAAGAAAGATATCGGCATCATTGCAAGAGTTCCTCTCGCAAGCGGACTTCTAACTGGCAAATTTGATTCCAAAACAATATTTGAAGTTCAAGACCACAGAAACTTTAATCGAAACGGAGAAGCTTTTGATAAAGGCGAGACCTTCTCTGGAATTGATTACGAACTTGGACTAAAGGCAATTGAAGCTTTAAAAGCATTAGTCCCCGGAACTGATAACCTAGCTCCTATCGCATTGCAATGGATTTTAAGTTTTAACGAAGTCAGTTGCATTATTCCGGGAGCTTCAAAAACCGATCATGTTTTATCGAATTTATCCGTTTATGATAGTCCGCCATTAACTTCAGAACAAATTTCGGAAATGAATAAAATTTATGAAAAACTCATAAAACCGGCTGTTCATCAGCTTTGGTAATCTTTTTTTAAAGCTTCTCAACTCCTAAATCTAAAGTTGTGAAGCTTTTTTTTCTTTTCAGACGCAACCAATTGCTTATCAATGCATCTGTAATATAACTAACCTTTAAATCATAACCAATGAAAAAACTAGGTATAATTATATTCTTAGGTGCCTTTTTTGCTATTACCTCCTGTAGCAACGACCGCGAAACCACACAGCAAGAAGATTTTGACAAACTCAACAAAATGCACCAAGAACTGCGAGAGCTTTCTCAGGTTGACAACTATAGCTGTACTGACCCGAAAGAATGGACATTCGTAAAAATAGGCGACAAATGTGGTGGCGAAGAAAACATACTTTATTCTAAAAAAATAAATACCGAAGCGTTTCTAACGAAAGCAAATCTTTATCGCAAATACTTTGAAAGATACAAAAAGAAGTGGGGGTTTATGTGTGGCGCTTATTTAATATATTGGGGCCCGCCTTCGGGAATCGAATGTTACGAGAACAAACCACGGTTTGTATACGCAAAACAATTTCAGACGAATTAACCAACCTTAATAAACCATGAAAAAACTAAGTATTTTATTATTTGCAGTCGTAACCACTTTTACTTCTTGCAGCAATGACGATGACACAACACAAGAAGAAGATACTGCTAAACTGTCTAAAATGCACGCCGAATTGGTCGTACTCTCAGGTCAGGAAACGCAAACCTGTACCAATCCAGATGAGTGGACCTATACAACATTGTCAAACTCATGCGGAGGACAATTTTTTTTGTATTCAAAAAAAATAAATAAAGAGCAATTTTTAAAAAAAGTACAACAATACAATGAATCTTCTCGAGCTTATACAATAAAATGGAGTATTTTCTGCGCTGAATTTTCAGTATCTCCAGCAATACCACCAACAATAGAATGTGTTGATGGGAAACCCAAATTTGTTTATAATCATAATTTACACTAAACAATTTCTATAAGTCAAAATAAAAAAAGGTTATGATTTAGCAAAATCACAACCTTTTTTTATTTTCTGACACAAAAATTAAACATCAAATTCGATCTTAAACTCAGCGCCTTTATTTTTTCCTTCGCTTGCAGCGCTTAAACGGCCTTTGTTTCTTTCGATAATTTTTTTGCAGAGATACAACCCGATTCCGGTTGAAGTCCATTTACACGAATAAAGACATGTTTTAGTTTTTACACGAAATTACTTAAAAAATACTCTAATTGACTTTTTTTGATTTTGCTCCAAAAAAAGAATCTTTAAAATATCAATTTAATAAAAATAAATATTTTTACTACAAATAAACAAAACTAAATAAGTTAATTTTTATATTTATAATTCTAAAAAAATTAACTTATATCCTATGAAAAAAATTAATGTTTTATTAAGCTTATGTCTATTCATCCTATTGTTTTCCTGCGGAGAGGATGATTCTAATGAAATCTCCACTGGTACAAAATCTTCATCAACCTCAAAATTTATAAATTTAGATGAATTAAAAAACGACAATAGTACATATTTACAATTTCAACAACTTCAACTTCAATTAGATAACTTACGAAATTCAGAGCTTTTTGGTGACACATTTATTTTTCTTATCAACACAGATAAAATTTTACAAATCAATCATGATAAATCTACTACCCTAACATTTCCAATTTATAGATCTGAAAACAGTCAATATGTTGAAAATCTCGTCCTCCAAATAAATGCAGATGGATCAAATGCCTCTTATTTAGTCAAATACAATCTAACAAATTCTGATATAACACAAATTAGCAGTAATAATGAAGATATAAATTTGACTAATAAAACACAGGTAACGAATTTAAGCGACTTAACCAAATTAATAAATTCAAAACTAAAAAGTAGTGCTAAAACAATTATACAGGCAAAAAACAAATGTTATGAATTCGTGAAAAAGAAAGAAGTTGTAGGACAACATTTGGTCCTCTCTTATGATTTTATTGAAGTAAATTGCTTAGATGCCCCAGATACGTCAGTACCTTTCACTATAATAGACCCTAACACACTTCCCTCAATAATTCCAAATGTAACCCACCAAGCTCCAGAAAATCCTTATGACTACATGGGACAACCCTATACATTAGGTTATGATTTTTCATCATACCCAGTTTTGGATGACCCTATAGAGGAGAACAATATTCAAGCACGTATGTTCTTTGATAGACTAACTACAAATATGCGTAAATGGGTACTAGCCAACTCAGGTTTGTATGATAAGATTTTAATTAAACTTACTGCAGAAAATTGGGATATGAATTATCAATTGTTCGCTATAAATGTAATTGGTCAAATAACAGATTTCCACATTCAACATTGGGCAGACATTAATCCTCCACATGAAGAAGAAATTTTCAATATACTGTTAGCAGGCGGAAAAATTACAAATGATTAATTCGTTGATGAAACAACAAGTTAAACCATAGTTTTAATTAGGCAAAACTATGGTTTAGCTCTTTATTAAATATTAAACATCAAATTCAATCTTAAACTCAGCGCCTTTATTTTTACCTTCGCTTGCAGCGCTTAAACGGCCTTTGTTTCTTTCGATAATTTTTTTGCAGAGATACAACCCGATTCCGGTTGAAGTTTCATTTGCAGTTCCTAAACGGCTCATTTTAGTGAATTTCTTAAACAATTCCTCAATTTGATGCTTGTCAAAACCAATACCTGAATCTGTCACTGTAATAACCAGAGATGAATCTTCAGTATAAATCCTTACTTTTATTTCGCTGTCAAAATAAGAAAACTTAACAGCATTGCTTATCAAGTTAACTAAAACCTGAATCAGCAATCCTTCGTCTATTTTTAGAAGTGCTTCCTGAGCTTCAACAACTATAGTCAGTCTAATATTTTTGTCCAAAAGACGTTGTTCCAGCTGCTCATTTATAAAAGGAATAATACTGCCAAAGGTAATTATCCTTGACTCGGTACTAACCTTTGCCACTTCTTGATCCTGTTCATTCAAAAGTTTGATGAAGTTTTCGATATAGCGAAACTGAAGATCGGTCGATTCACAGATTAGTTCCGCGAGATTTCGTATAGATTCAGGCGGATTTTCGCTTATAATCAATTTAGCAAGTCCATTCGGATTTCCTGCAAAGTTTTTCAAATCGTGCGAAAGCATATAAATGAGGTCCTGCTTTTCGTTGATAAAACTTTCGGCCTCAAAAATAGATTCCTGAATATTGCATAAAAGAAGCCCCGCCTCATCTGTATATTCTGTTGGCAAAACCGATAATTTTCTGGAATTTCTATAATCGTTTAAAGCTTTAGAAGCAGTCTGGATAGGCTTTATCAAGCGGTTTAACACCAAAAGTGTAATTGCCGTGGCGAGAAGCGTCATTATTAACGAAAAAACCAAAATAGATGTTGGCGAAATACTGTGCTTGTAATATAAAACGAAGAATAAAATTCCGATAAGGGGGATATGAATACCTATAAATGCTACAAAAAGGAATTTGAAAGCGTAACTTTTTTTTAAAAAGCCGATTTGTGAAAGTTTATGATACAACTTCATAAAATACGTCAATAGTAGGTTAAAATTGTAACTTTTTGGATTTATTACAAAACAAAGGTAAGTTATAAAGTTAATTAAACCACTATTTTAAATAATTTCTAAAATATTTTCAAAATAAAATTTGTAAAAGTTTTCAAAGCCTTATTTTTGCGCTATGGGAAGAAAAAATACAGACAAAGTCGTCTTTCATCAAATTGAGGTGCTTGATGCTGGAGCAAAAGGAGTATCGGTGGCCAAGGCGCCCGACGGAAAAGTAATCTTTATTCCGAATGTGGTTCCGGGGGATGTAGTTGACGTGCAGACATTAAAAAAAAGAAAAGCATATTACGAAGGTAAAGCGGTAAAATTTCATGAATATTCAAATTACAGAGTAGATCCAATCTGCGAGCATTTTGGGGTTTGCGGAGGTTGCAAATGGCAGAATATGAAATACAGCCAACAGCTTGCCTTTAAACAAAATGAAGTTAAAAATCATTTACAGAGAATTGGAAAAATAGAGCTTCCTGAATTCGAAAACATTCTAGGTTCTGAGAAACAGTTCTTTTACAGAAATAAAATGGAGTTTTCTTTTTCGAACAGCCGCTGGCTAACTGAAAAAGAGATTGGAAGTACAGAAGATTTAGGAAACAGAAACGCATTAGGCTTTCATATTCCGAAAATGTGGGATAAAATTCTTGATATTACAAAATGTCATCTGCAGGAAGACCCTTCAAATGCGATACGTAACGAAATCAGAGCCTTTGCCAATGAGCATAATTTAGCATTCTTCAATCCGAGAGAACATTCAGGATTATTGAGAACGGTTATGATCCGCACAGTTTCTACTGGCGAAATAATGGTATTGATTCAGTTTTTTGAAGAAGACAAAGCAAACAGAGAGTTAATCCTGGACCATTTATACGAAAAATTCCCGCAGATTACTTCATTGCAATACGTCGTAAACGGAAAACCAAACGACACTATTTACGATCAAGATGTAATTCTTTATAAAGGAAGAGACTATATCCTGGAAGAAATGGAAGGTTTGAAATTCAGCATCAATGCTAAATCATTTTATCAGACCAATTCTGACCAGGCCTATGAATTGTATAAAATAACTCGAGATTTTGCTGGCCTTACCGGAAACGAAACTGTTTACGATTTGTATACCGGAACTGGAACCATAGCCCAGTTTGTTTCTAAAAAAGCAAAAAAAGTTATTGGAGTTGAAAGTGTTCCTGAAGCGATTTTGGACGCAAAAGCTAATGCCGAACGCAATAATATTACCAATTGTGAGTTTTTTGTTGGAGACATGAAAGTGGTTTTTAACGAAGCTTTTATTGCGCAGCATGGTAAGCCAGACGTAATCATTACCGATCCGCCTCGCGACGGAATGCATAAGGATGTGGTGGAACAAATTTTAAAAATAGCTCCAGAAAAAGTTGTTTATGTAAGCTGTAATTCGGCTACTCAAGCACGTGACTTGGCTTTGATGGATGAGAAATACAAAGTAACGCGCGTGCGTCCTGTTGATATGTTTCCACAGACTCACCATGTCGAAAATGTCGTACTTTTAGAACTTCGATAATAAACTTTAGATGAAAAAAATAATAGCTGTTTTACTGCTTTTTACTTTTGGCCTGTCAAGCTGTGAAAAAGACGATATCTGTGATGCCAACACACAGACAACTCCAAGATTAGTGATTACTTTTTACTATGACGATAATCCTACGACTGTACGAAATGTTTCCAACATGAAGGTGGTAGGTGTTGTAGATGGTGTTGATCAGCCAGAAGGAATTATTTTTAATGAAAACGGCACATCGACGACAAGATACCTTACAAGTGCCAGCACAGTTTCTGTACCTCTACGAGTAGATGCCGATACGGTTACTTATAAATTTATCTATAATGCATCGAACACGGCTCAGTCAAATACTGATCTTTTGACAATTAATTACTCCCGCACCAACACTTATGTATCAAGGGCATGCGGTTACAAAACCACTTTTCAGCTTCCGACTACAAACGACGTTGTTTATAGCGCTGGCACCGATGGAGAATGGATGAAAAATACTGAAGTAAAAATTCGTAACATTGAAACTGAAAATGAAACACACGTTGAAATCTTTTTTTAGTATTTGTTTATTGTTTTCAATGTTTTTGGCAGAAGCTCAAGAAACACCAACAGTAAAAAAAGAAACTGCAGAAAAAAAAACAGTCCAAAAACCTGAAGCCAACGAAACTGTAAAAGACAGTCTCGTAAAAACAGACCGTTATGGTCTTCGCGTTGGTGTTGACTTATTCAAGCTTACTCGGGCATTTTACGATAAAAACTACAAAGGAATAGAATTTGTTGCCGACTGGCGTTTGACAAAAAAGTACTATATCGCTGCAGAACTTGGGTTTGAGGACAAAACAACAGAAGACGATCGATTAAACACAACTGCAACCGGAACATATATAAAGGGAGGTTTTGATTATAATTTTTACGAAAACTGGCTCGATATGGAAAACCTTATCACTATAGGTCTTCGCGGTGGTTTTAGTGCTTTTAGTCAGGACTTGAATAGTTATAAAATCTACAACCCGAATCCGTACTGGGGAGAACTGCCTCCTGTGGAAGTCAACCAAAAATACAACGGATTAAGCGCAGCCTGGCTTGAAGTTGCACTGGGACTTAAGGCAAAAGTTTTTAATAATGTTTTTGTTGGCTTTGGTGTACAGTTAAAACTGCTGGCGATGAACAACAAACCATCAGGTTTTGACAATCTTTACATTCCAGGTTTCAACAGAACGTATGACGGTAGTTTTGGTGTCGGTTTTAACTATACTGTTTCTTACTTTATTCCGATTTACAAGAAAAAAACAATTGTACCGGCACTGATAAACGAAAGCCCAAAGAAGTAAATTTCTAAAATGAGAAAACTGTTCGTTTTACATGTTTAGCCAATTTGTTTGGCACAAAAAAATCTCAGTAAAAGTTAGAGAATATCGGAAACCAAAAAAGCCATGACTTTTGAATTTAGGAAGTTCATGGCTTTTTTATGTTTCCTTATTTTCTAGGACAACTGAAAATCGATAGCGGCCTTAGCATGTATTAAAGTGGTATCAAAAATCGGAACAGACAAATCTTCTGCCTTGATAACCAGCGGAATTTCTGTACAACCTAAAACAATGCCTTCAGCACCATTTTTAATAAGTTGGTTGGCGATTTGCAAATAACGCTTTTTAGTTTCGTCACTTACAACACCTCTTCCCAATTCTTCAAAAATAGTATAATGAATAAAATTTTTATCTTCTTCAGAAGCTGGAATTAGTGCTTCAATTCCTTTTTGAGAAAGTTTGCCTTTAAAGAAATCAAGCTCCATAGTGAATTTTGTTCCTAGTAAGCCTACTTTTTTAATTTTTTGCTTTTGGATTTCTAAGGCCGTTTCAACTGCAATATGAATAACAGGAAGATCAATTGCATCCTGCAGTTTATCAGCAATCAAATGCATCGTATTAGCGCATAAAACAATCGCTTCTGCCCCGCCCGATTTTAGGAATTCACAACCTTTGAAAAGCATTTGAAAAGTCGATTCCCAATCATTGACATCGTTATTCTTTTTGATATCGGCGTAATTAAACGAGTAAATCAAACATTCGGAGAAATTTAATCCGCCGAGTTTTTCATTTATTCCTTTATTAATTAAAGTGTAATAATCTGATGTCGAAACCCAGCTGATGCCGCCGATAAGTCCAATTTTCCTCATAAATTACATTGTTTTTAATTACCCGATTTCTTTAACTCCTTTTACAAAAAGCCATTTCATAAAAAGCTTTTCGCCGTCTTTTGTTCGAACAGCCTGAAATTTAGGCCCCACAATAGTTCCTATCACAAAAGCCGTAAACGGAATCCAAATTCCTGTTAAGCCTGTATAAGCCGCGATTAAAAATCGGAAAGCAATAAATAGGATTGCAAAACATCCTAATTGATATAAAAAAGCTCTTACTTGTAGTTTTGACATTTTTTTTAAAGTTGCTAAGGTTCTAAGTTGCTGAGATGCTAAGTTTTTTCCGCACCTTGTCTTCTTAGAAGCTTAATTGTTATTTTTTAGTTGCTGAGGTTCTGAGATGCTAAGGTTCTAAGTTTTCCTTTGAATCTTAAATAACAGAAACCTTAATTGTTTAAATTTTCTTTATTCTATTTTTAATTAACTAAAATTCTTAGCACCTAAGAACCTTAGATCCTTAGAAGCTTAGAAGCTTAGAACCTAGAAGCTTAGAACCTTAGAAGCCTAGCGCCTTAAATCTGAAATTTCGTTCTCTTGCTTCCTTCGTACATTTCGTATTTAACCAAGCGCGCTTCAAGGCTTCCGTTAAAAAGTTTGATTTTTCTTGATGGTTTTAATCCTACGAATTTCAACGCTTCTAGATTTGCTGTGATAAACCAAGCGTTTGTTCCAGGATAATTTTTCTTCAACGTATCGCCGATATTTGCATAAAAACGTTCCATGTGTATATCTAAACGCTCATCATAAGGCGGATTGAAAACAATGTGAAGTTTTCCTTCGGTTTCTTTTTCACTATCAAAAAAGTTGCCCTCGTTCACTTTTATGTAATCTTCCAAATTGGCATTTCTTATATTGTCTTTTGCTTTGCTTACGGCACTTGGAGCTTTATCAAAACCTTTAATTGTGTAATGAAACTCCCTTGTCTTTTTCATCAAACTGTCAATGATTTTATCAAACAAATCATTATCCCAGTCTTTCCATTTTTCAAAAGCAAACTCTTTTCGGTTGATGTTTGCCGGAATATTGCAGGCAATCATTGCTGCTTCTGCCAAAAAAGTTCCAGAACCGCACATTGGGTCTAGAAAATGACTTTGTCCGTCCCAGCCTGACAATAATAAAATTCCTGCCGCTAAAACTTCATTAATTGGAGCAATATTCGTAGCCGTTCTGTAACCACGCTGATGAAGTGAAGCTCCAGAAGTATCCAAAGCCACAGAAACCTGATCTTTATCGATATGAATATTAATACGTAAATCTGGATACTGTTTATCGATACTCGGGCGCTGACCAGTTCTTTCTCTAAACTGATCTACGATAGCATCTTTACATTTTTGAGAAACAAATTCAGAGTGATTAAAATAAGTAGAATGAACCGTTGTATCTATCACAAAAGTCTGATTGGCGTTTAAATGTTTAGACCAGTTCAAACCCGAAATACCTTTGTATAAAGCCTGTTCATTGTTTGCTCTAAAAGAATAAATTGGTTTTAAGATTTTAAGAGCCGTACGCAAAGACAAATTGGCTTTATACATAAAACCTTTATCGCCTTTAAAACTCACCATTCTCACTCCTTTTTCAACATCCTGAGCTCCGAGTGCACGTAATTCATTTTCTAATATTTCTTCAAAGCCAAAAAAACATTTGGCAATCATCTTAAAATTTTCTTCCATCTTTTCTTTTAAATTAAAAAAAACTAAAACTTAAAGATGCAACAAATACTACATCTCACATAATGCAACAATGTATCGTTGCTTAATAGTTATTTTTCGGCAAAAATACACTAAATTTGCCGGACTTTAAATTAATTGAAATAGAATAAATGTCTGTAACGCATAACGAATCAATTCCGAATCAGGAAGGTGATAATCAAAACTGGTATTCTTCATGGTTTGATACACCTTATTACCATATTCTTTATAAGGATCGTAATTATCGTGAAGCTCAGGTTTTCATGGACAACTTAACGCATTATCTGAATCTGCCCGAAAAAGCAAAAGTATTGGATTTAGCTTGCGGAAAAGGCCGTCATTCTATCTATTTAAATCAATTAGGTTATGATGTTCTGGGCGCCGATTTGTCTGAAAACAGCATTACAGAAGCCAGCAAAAACAGCAACGACACCTTGCATTTTAAAGTGCACGATATGCGCGAACCTTTTGAAGAAAAGTTCGATGCCATCTTCAATTTGTTTACCAGTTTCGGTTATTTCGAAAACGACGATGACAACTTGACTACTTTAAAAGCAATCAAAGAAAGCCTTTCAGAATACGGTTTTGCCGTCATCGATTTTATGAACGTAACAAATGTGATTGAAAACCTTGTTCCGGAAGAAACCAAAACCGTTGACGAAATTGATTTCCACATTAGAAGATATGTTGAAGACGGACACATCTTCAAAGAAATTGATTTTGAAGACAAGGGAAGAAAATATCATTTCACAGAAAAAGTAAAAGCCTTAACGTTAAAAGATTTTCAGGATTTAATGGACGAAGCAGGAATTTTCCTTTTGGATATTTTTGGAGATTACAAACTCAAAAAATTCCATAAAACCGAAAGCGAAAGATTAATCATGATTTTTAAATAGCTTTAATCGTTAAATCAGTTTGTTTTGACACATTGACTAAAAACCGATTACACAATTAAACAAAAAACGATTAAACAAAAAAGATGAACTATCTATTACCCTTATTTTCTGTACTTTTAGGATATAGTGTGGCTTTGTTTATAAAACCAAAAAACAAAACCAATTTAAAATTACTGCTGGCCTTTAGCGGTTCTTTTTTATTGTCATTAACCGTGATGCATTTATTGCCAGAAGTTTATTCTTCTCACAATCATAAAATCGGAATCTTCATCATGGTCGGAATCTTATTCCAGATTGTATTAGAATTTTTCTCGAAAGGTGCCGAACACGGACACGTTCACGGACACGCAAAAATGTCTCAGATTCCGTGGCTTTTATTTATCAGTTTATGCATTCATGCTTTTTTAGAGGGCTTTCCCGTTAGCCATCATCAGGGTCTAGCCATCGGAATCGCCATTCATCACTTACCGATTGCCGTTATTCTCACCACTTTTTTCATTAATGCCGATTTAAACAAAAAAGCAATTTTTGCTTTTATGCTGACTTTTGCCGTAATGACGCCTTTAGGAACGATAGCATCTCAGTATCTGCCAATACTAAACGAGTATTATACCGAAATAACTGCAATCGTAATCGGGATTTTATTCCATATTTCATCGACAATTATTTTTGAAAGCAGTGAAGGACATAAATTCAATATCGCCAAAGTGTCTATGATTGTTCTCGGAATTTTATTGGCGTTCTTTTTATAGATATCCTAACAGGTTTCCAAAAACCTGTTAGGTATAAATTTAAAGTTCTAAAACATAAATACCTAACAGGTTGAAAAAACCTTTTAGGATAGTAAACTCAAAAACATTTAAGGTAAGGAATAGCAGGGCGTGCCCAAATTTACAAAAGGCGCTATTTAACAAACCGCTTATGTGCGCCTTCCGCAAATTCGGTCGGGCTATCCAGTCCGCGGTGGCGGATTCTTCCTATCCCTCACGCGAAAAAATGTATAATAAATACCTAACAGGTTTTTAAAACCTGTTAGGAAACGAATCATTATCTAATTATCAAATTGACTAATTATCTAATTTAATTCGCCGTTCTCTTCTTCTCATCCTGATTTCCAAATGCACGCTCTTTTACGTTGATTTTAGTATTTCCAAAATTGTAAACCACCGTTAAACGAGCAAATCGGTTACTTTCTTTGCTATTCCGGTTAATAAATCTAGTTTATTCATTTATTAAGCTAAAAATTTAAACAAATATACTGTTTTAGTCTTTTTAAAGGAATAATAGAAAGCGATTACACAGTAATACAATTAAATAAAAAAGAGTAATTTTGAAGCATCACTATTCAACAAAAAATGGCTTTTACAAAAACAACCGAACAATCTTCAAAATACGAACATTTAGAGAAAATGTCAGTTAACGAACTGCTGACCAATATTAACAACGAAGACAAGACCGTTCCTCTAGCTGTAGAAAAAGCGTTGCCTCAAATCGAGGCTTTGGTAACACAGACTGTTGCAAGTTTAAAATCGGGCGGCCGTATTTTTTATATTGGCGCAGGAACATCAGGGCGCCTGGGAGTTGTTGATGCTTCTGAATGCCCTCCTACTTTTGGGGTTCCGTTTGATTTGGTCAACGGAATTATTGCCGGTGGTGACACTGCGATACGCCGTGCCGTAGAAAATGCCGAAGACAACGCAACACAAGCTTGGATTGACTTGCAAGCGCACAACATTAATCAAAACGATATTGTAATCGGAATTGCTGCTTCTGGAACTACACCTTATGTTATTGGCGGTTTAGAAGCTTGTAATGCAAACAATATTGTAACGGGATGCATCACGAATAATGCAGGAAGTCCGCTGGCTTTAACCGCAAAATTTCCGGTTGAAGTAGTTGTGGGACCAGAATTTGTAACCGGAAGTTCGAGAATGAAAGCCGGAACAGCACAAAAACTGGTTTTAAACATGATTTCGACCGCAACGATGATTCAGCTCGGAAAAGTAAAAGGAAACAAAATGGTTGATATGCAGTTAAGCAACATCAAACTGGTAGATCGTGGCGTCAAGATGATCATGGGAGAAATTCCGGTTTCTTACGAAGAAGCTTCAGAATTATTAAAAAAATACGGCAGTGTGAGAAATGCTGTTGATAATTATAAAAAATAAAAGTATTTTGCATTGCAGTTTGGTTTAACCGCAAAGTACGCTAAGGTTTACGCAAGGTTCGCAAGTTTTTCTAAAGCTTTGCGAACTTTGCGTTTTATTAAAGTTCTAATGTAAAAAAACTTTGCGAACTTTGCGGTTAAATACAAGTCCAGCAACTTGAAACTAAAAAAACCTGAAACTTGAAACAAAAAACATGGCAACAAATAAACCATTACTTATGAAAGGAATAAAATATTTAACTGGCGCACTACCGTTAATGTTTATTGGTCCTTCAGTAATTTACAACGCATTTCAAAATCAGCATACGAATTGGCACTATTTGGTTTTAGGAATCGGAATTGTGGCTTGTTTAGCTTCAATGTTTTTGATCTTTTTAGGATTGAAAATTATTATGAAAGGGATATTTAATGACTAATTTTAAATCTTTTTTTGAATATGGAAGAAGATATTAAATGGATTCATCAAGAAATTGATAAAATAAAAAATCCACAAACTATTAAAAAGCTAAAAAATCTTCTTGAGTCTATTCATTACCCTAATATTGATTCTGTTAATTCTTATAATTTAGATTTAGAAAATTCCATTAAAGCTATTAAGGATGGAAAATTTTACACTGAAGACCAAGCTAGAGAAAGAATATTTTCAAAATATAATACTTTATAAAAAATGGAAAGTCTAATTCACATTCAGAAAACATTTGAGAAAGTCGTTTACATTGATAAACGAATCAATAATCGTGAATTTGAAGACTGTGTTTTTAAAAACTGTGATTTTTCGAGCAGTAATTTTGGTTCGAATACATTTTTAGACTGCGAATTTATTGACTGTAATTTGTCTATGACCAGTTTAGCTGGAACGAGTTTAAAGAATGTTACTTTTAAAAATTGCAAACTTCTTGGAATCGCTTTTAACGAATGTGACGATTTCTTATTTCAGGTTTATTTTGAAGATTGCACCTTAGATTATGCCTTGTTTTCGAATAAAAAAATGCCCAAAACCAAGTTCATCAATTCTTCGGTAAGAGAAGTTACTTTTATCGGAACGAACTTAACGAGTTCTGTTTTTGAGAATTGTAATCTTGATGGTGCTATTTTTAACGAAACACAATTGGCTTCTGTAGATTTCAGAACGGCCTACAATTACAAAATCGATCCTGAATTTAATGCGATGCGAAAAGCGCAATTTTCGACAGAAGGTATTGTAGGGCTTTTGGATAAATATGATATTAAAATTGTTTAAAAGTTGCCACTAATTGCACGAATTTACACAAATTATAGCTAAATGATTTTTAAAAGAAAAATGTAATTCGTGAAAATTCGTGCAATTAGTGGCTAAAAACAAAAAACTACTTTTCAATTGTTCGCAATGCTTTTTTAATAACGTAAAGTGTTTCTTTTGTGGGACTATCTTTTTTCCACTTTTCGCATAAATCTTTTACAAAATCTGGTCTCGTTTTACTGGCATCATTGAGCCAGTTTCCTACACTATCCTGAACGTATTTGGAAGGATCCGACTTCAAAGCATTTAAAATCTTTAAGCCTAATTCTGGTTCTTTTTTCAATTTTTCAATATGTTCACACCAAACTCCTCTTGGTCTTGTCGATTCAGTTGCAAAACGTCTGATATTTTCATCTTCACTGGAAGTCCAGGGCAATAAAATTTCCAAACTTTTGTCTAAATTCTTTATAATACTGGAACGAATGGCCAGCCACGAAATTTCTCTTACACCAAAATGCTTATCGGCTGACAGGAATTGAATTTGCTGTAACATTTCTTCAATTGTCAACTCTTCTTTTTTTCCAATGGTATAAGCAAACCAACATCGAACCAGATCCGATTTATGTCTTGAGATTATCGAAAGTATCTCAGCATCATTATTAAGAATTGATTCGGTTAATAATCCTGTTCCTATAGCTTCATTTATCGTATTTACGGTTTGCTTTTTCAAATTGCTGATATCGGTTAAAATAGGCTCCAAATATTCCATTCGATGAGACTCTTTCAATACATTTTCTAAAAGCTTCGTTTGATTCACAGCAAGCCATTCAACCAAATTGACTGTTTCGATTTCGCCTTTATTTAGCTGTTCTAAAATTGAAGTCGGAATATCTTTTGTCGATCGTGCTCCTTTACGTTTTATTTCGTTCATAGTTTCAATTTGACAGGATCAATCCTCTATTATGCTTAAAATTTTGATTATTTTTGTAAAGGTCGGAAAATGGGATTTGCCCAGCAATACCGCACATTTTTATCCCATAGGGAAATAAAAGTCAATTTTATGCAAACAAAGGAACAAAACACGGAAAATAAAATCTGTCCGCTGGAAATTGCCGTGAATACGATTAGCGGAAAATGGAAAATTCCGATTGTATGGCAGATTAATGAAGGTAAAAAAAGACCTAGTGAATTTTTAAGAGGCATTGCAAAAGTCGATCGTCGTGTTTTGAATCAGCAATTGAACGAAATGGTTGCCGATGGTATTTTGATAAAACAATCGTTTAATGAACTTCCTCCAAGAGTAGAATATTCACTTACTGAAACAGGAAAACAATTAGTCGAAATACTCTGGAAATTAAATGACTGGGGAAAAATATTGATTTCTGAAACTAAACCACAATGGACTTGAAGTCCATAGATTTGACTTAAAGTCTGCAAGATTGCAAAGCTTAATCTCAACCACAAATTGCACAAATTTTCGCCAATAATTTGTACAATTTGAGGTTAATAAATTTTTAGAAGCTGAAAACGAAATAAACTAAAGTGCATAGTTTTAAACTGTTTTTGAGACCAATAAAGTTGAGCTATAATCTAAAACCTTTGAAACATGAAAACCGATGAATCCTATTTAGAAAGCGTTAAAAAACAATTTTTATATTACAAAATGCTTGGCGAAAAAGCAATTGGTCAACTCGAGCCAAACCAGCTTTTTGTATCATTTAATGAAGATACCAACAGCATTGCAACCATTGTAAAGCACATTTCTGGAAATATGCTTTCTCGCTGGACCGATTTTCTGACTACAGACGGCGAAAAAGAATGGAGAAACCGCGATGCCGAATTTGAAAATGATTTAAGTTCTAAAGAAGAAGTTTTAGAAATTTGGAATAAAGGCTGGAATTATCTTGAAAATGCTCTTCAAAATTTAAACCCAGAACAGCTTACTGATATTATTTATATACGAAACGAAGGTCATACCGTTATTGAAGCCATAAACCGTCAGTTGGCGCATTATCCGTATCATATTGGCCAGATTGTTTTTTATGCCAAACAATTGAAAAACAGCGAATGGAATAGTTTATCGATTCCGAAGAATAAATCGGTAAATTACAATGCTGAAAAGTTTGCCAAAGAAAAAGAAATTAAGAACTTTACTGACGATGAATTAGAGAGATTAAAATAACCCGTTGGGCGTAATTAAAAAATAAAAGCATTTTAACACATAGAAGCATAGTTTTTTGTGCCGGAAAAAGAAAATGGAAGAAACAAGTTTCCACACATAGCTAAACTATGTGCATTTAGACTAGTGAAACGCCTTTTTTAAGTTTAGTTAAACTATGTTTCTATGTGTTGAAAATAATTTCACCCAACGAGTTAAAATAGTTTTCTGAAACCATTTCTTTATTAACTTAGAAATATACCATGGCCTCAAACGACGAAACGCATCATTTTCTGCCTAGCGGTGAATGGGAAGGATTTTATTGTTACTCTAGCACACCACAGCAGCATAAAATGTCTATTGAATTGCGTTTTTCAAATTCTGTAATTTCTGGTTCCGGAATTGACGATGTTGACTCTTTTATCTGGAATGGGAGTTATGATTTAGAGCATTTCAAAATCAAAATGATTAAAAAATATCCAACACACATCATCAATTATCAAGGAGACGTTGACGAAAATGGCATTTGGGGTGTTTGGGATAATCCCGAAGATTTTAGCGACTTGGCAAAATCGGAGCCCGAGATCTTCAAGAAATTCAAAGCATGGACACATGGTGGATTTCATATTTGGCCCAAAACCTCAAAAAGTGAATCTAAAGAAGAAAGCAGTGAAGAAATCAAAGAATCAAAAAAATTAAAAGAATTTTATATACAGAAAGTCTGATTATAACAAAACTCATTCTTGTTATCCTAAAACCCTAGCCCTGATTGAAATGGAAATCCTTTTTATTTTTTCCTTTAAAAAATAAAAAGATTGGAATGGAAAGCAGGATCAGCTCCTAAATAACTTTATCTAAAATGAAAAAAATTATATTCTTATTTCCTGTCCTTGCTCTTGTATCTTGTTACAATGCAGAGCGCAATTGCAAGGATTTTAAAACCGGAAAATTCAAGTTTGAAACAGAAGTCAACGGTGTTAAAAAAACAACTTATTTTGAGCGCAGAGAAGACATCGAAATCGAAACTTTTGAAGGAAAGACAGATACAGCAACCATTCGCTGGGTAAGCGACTGCGAATATGTACTGCAGAAAAAACACCCAAAAAACATGGCCGAAGAAAAAGCCATCAGCATGAAGATTTTAACTACTTCTAAGGATTCTTATACTTTTGAATACGGGTTGGTTGGCTCTGAAGAAAAACAACGAGGCACTGTCCATAGAGTCGATTAAACAATAAAACCTTTTGCCACAAAGGCACAAAGACGCCAAGGGTTTATTTCTTTGTGACTTTGTGCCTTTGTGGCAAATTATTATAATGTGTTTCTTTTACATTTCTATTTTAAATAGTACTTTAGAACTTTAATCTAGCCACATGAAAAATACCATTTCGCAAAGAGTAGCCGACTTTTTAAAGAATTATCCGCCGTTTAATTTCCTGCATCAAAAGGACTTAGAAAAACTTTCGGAGCAGATTTCTATCATTTACAAAGAAAAAGATGCTGTAATATTTGCCGAAAATGATAAAACACACGACTCTTTTTACGTGGTGCATAAGGGCGCGGTGGCTTTGAAAAAAAGCACAAAAAATACCGTTTTAGATATGTGCGACGAAGGTGATATTTTTGGTCTTCGCCCATTATTGGCACAGGAAAATTATATTATGGAAGCGGTGGCGCATGAAGAAAGTATTTTGTATGCGATTCCGATTGCGGTTTTTAAGCCTTACGCTCTCGAGAATAGAAATATTGGGAATTTCCTGATTGAAAGTTATGCTTCAAACACCCGAAATCCGTATTCGGATATTCATAAAGATAAATTATACGGAGATGATATCTTAGACGAAAATTTGCATTCTAGCAATCATTCTTTTGATTTAGCTCCTATCAAGTATTCTAAGAAAATTGTTACCTGCAGTCCGTCGACCACGGTCAAGGATGTTGCAAAAATCATGAGCAAGAAAAAAGTTGGAGCGATTCTGATTGTTGATGAAATGCTTCCGATTGGCATTTTGACAGATAAAGACCTTCGAAACAAAATCGTAAGCGGCGACTTCCCGATAACTACCACTGCCGAAACAATCATGACAAAACCGGTAATAACGTATCCTAAAAAAATGACGGTTACTGAAGCCCAGATGGCCATGATGAAAAGCGACATCAGTCATTTGTGTTTAACAAAAGACGGTACTGTAAATACCAAGGCAGTCGGAATTTTATCAAAACACGACGTTATGGTGGCTTTAGGAAACAATCCGGCTGTGCTAATCAAAGCGTTGAAAAGAACTAAAAAAATCAAGGAAATAAAACCAATCCGAAATCAAATTATGCAATTGCTGCAGGGTTATTTGGATCAAAATATTCCGATGACATTGATTACCAAAATCATTACCGAACTTAATGAAGCTTGTACTACTCGTGTCATAGAAATCTGTTTGGAGAAAATGAGCAGTCCGCCGCCTGTAAAATTTGCATGGCTGGCACTTGGAAGCCAAGGAAGAGGCGAACAAATGCTGCATACCGATCAGGACAATGCAATTGTTTACGAAAATGTAAATGAAGTTTTTAGAGATGAGACCAAGATTTATTTCTTAAAATTAGCGGGTCATGTGAACAAAGGTCTATATGATATCGGTTACGACTACTGTCCTGCAGAAATGATGGCTTCTAGTCCAAAATGGTGCTTGAGTTTGGATGAATGGAAGGAACAAGTAAAATACTGGATCACCAATCCTGGCAAAAATGAGGTTTTACTTTCGTTTATTTTCTTTGATTACAGTTCTACATATGGCGATACCGAAATTGTAAGCAATTTGTCTGATTATATTTTTGAAACCATAAAAGTCAATCCTATTTTCTATATGCATTTGGTAAGCGGTGCGCTGCAGAGCCCATCGCCTACAGGTTTCTTTAGACAGTTTTTGGTAGAACAAGATGGCGCTAATAAGGATAATTTTGACATCAAACGAAGAGCTTTGATGCCTCTTACAGATGCTGCACGCGTTTTGATTTTGTCGCATTCAATCAAGGGAATCAGCAATACAGCCGAACGTTTTGAAAAATTAGCCGAACTAGAACCGAACAATAGAGAATTGTATTTGTCTTGTTCGTACTCGTTTAAAGCTCTATTGAAATTCAGAACCAAACAGGGATTACTGCACCATGATTCGGGTCAGTTTATCGAATTGGAATCTTTAACCAAAATGGAGAAAATTAAGTTGAAACGTACCTTTAAAACTATCAAGGAACTGCAGGAGTTAATTTCGGTTCGTTTTAATATCTCAAATCTGGTATAATAATGAGTTTATTCAATTTTTGGAAAAAAGAAGAAAATCTTTTCGATGAAAATACGACCATCGAAGAAACCCGTTTTGTGGTTTTAGATACCGAAACGACGGGTTTTGATTATGATAATGACCGAATTTTATGCATTGGAGCATTGATTCTTCAAAACGGAATCATTAACGTTCAGGAAAGTTTTGAAGTGTATCTCGAACAAGAACATTATGATAAATCTACAGCACAGATTCACGGCATTTTAAAAGATTTGCTTGTTAAGCGGCCTACAGAACTAGAAGCTTTACAACAGTTTCTAGAATTTCTAGGCGATTCGATAATTATTGCACATCACGCTATTTTTGATGTAACCATGATTAATAGGGCATTGCTGCGAAATGGTCTTCCTGAATTAAAAAACCATCGATTAGATACGGCTTATTTGTATAAAAAGACATTGATTCAATCGCATTTGTTTGAACGAAAAGATCATTATACTTTAGACGATTTAGCTGATAAATTTGATATTTCTAAAAAAGATAGGCATACCGCTTTGGGCGATGCTTATATTACAGCCATTGCATTTCTGAAAATTGTAAAAAAACTCAAAGAAAAGAAGGCCACTAATCTTAATCAGCTTTTTAAACCGCTTTAATATTTTATGAATCTTAAATTTACATTCAAAACCTTTAGTTTACGATTTCATAATACAAGACTTACATTTATTAGCATTAAGAAAAAATTAACATAACCTGTATTTTGTTGTAGAAAGATAGATTTGTCCTATCAAAAAAAACAAAAAACAGTTATGAAACTAAATTTTTTAAAATCTCTTGCACTACTTGGCCTTACAGGATTTGCTGTAATAAGCTGTAATGATGACGACAAGAAGGATTCGTCAAATGGTGTTAATAATGACATCGATTTTACATCACATTCAAAAGTTCCTGCTTTTGTTTATCCGATGAGCGGATTTGAAAATCTAAAAATCAGCACTTTAATTGCGAGTTCTGATGTTTTGCCAGAATCTCCTTCATTTATTTACGGTGCACAGCCAGATGGAGCTGGATTAATGAAAAATCCAACAGGAGAAGGGTACATCATGATTACCAACCACGAAATCCTGCAATCTGTTTCAAGAGTTTATTTAGATAAAACTTTCAAACCAGTAAAAGGTGATTATATTGTTGACGGCGTTGGAGGTTTAACTCGTTTATGTTCTGCAACTTTGGCAACTCCAGAAATCCACGGATTTGGACCAATATTTTTAACTGCCGGAGAAAGCGGACAAGAAAGTATGGTTCACGGAATAAATCCGCTTGGACAATCTTCAGACAAAAGCAGAACCGACAGAGTTTTACCAGCTTTAGGGAAAGCTAGTATGGAAAACGCTGTTCCGCTTCCAAAAGAGGCTTACCCTGGAAAAACAGTTATTTTGATTGGAGAAGACCAATCTTATGCCACTTCACACGTAAGTGCTGGACAGGTAATTATGTACGTGAGTACAGTTGGAGATTTATCTAACGGAAAATTATATGCTTTAAAAAGAACTGACGGAAATCAGATTGAAACTTCTATGACTTTAAACAATTCATATCCAGTAGAATTTGTTGAAATTCCGAATGCTAAAAACTTAACTGGAGCTGTAATCAATACTACTGTAAACGATTTAAAAGCGATTCGTTTTTCAAGAGTTGAAGATGTAGATTACAGAAAAGGAAGCGCAAGCAACAACAGAGAAATCTATTTTACAGCAACTGGTCAGGCAACCAACAATGCTCCCGTTGACGGATACACGATGTGGGGAAGAGTTTACAAACTGAAATTAGATGCTGCCAACCCGCTAAAAGGAACTTTAGAATTGGCTGTTGAAGGCGACAGTACTCCAGGAACCGGAATTATTAATCCAGATAACTTGTGCGTAACTGAAAATTATGTATACATTCAGGAAGATGGAGACAGCTACTACGCTGCTGCACAACACGATTCATACATCTGGCAGTACAACATTGCTACAAAACAAAACAAACCGTGGTTGAACATGAACCACAAAAGAACAGATACAGCCTGGAATGCTCTTTATAACCAAACGGGCGAAATGAGATTTGGAAGCTGGGAGTTTGGGGCTATGGAAGATATTTCAGACATCATTGGTGTTCCTGATACTTTTACAGTAAACATTCACCCACACACTTGGCAGAGTGATGCATTTAAAAATGCTGATGGTTCTGGAACTCAAACTAACAAAGAGGGAGGACAAACTGTAATTATCAGAAACGTACAGAGATAATAATTACAGCAAAAATCTAGCAACAACCCTTATTCTTCGATAAGGGTTGTTTTCATTAAAATACCATTATGAAATTAAAGCATTTTACTTTTGTATTTATACTGCTTTGTTTTTTGTTTTCATGTAAAGAAAATGAAGCTTCAAAAGCAACCATCAAACAAGATTTACTTATTGATTTGACCAAACTCAATAATGAAATCATTCAATTTCAAAAACTTGTAAAGAATAATTCTTCTCAAAAAGAAATTGTAGAGCAGTTCAAGAAATCTCGCTTAGCATATAAAAAAATCGAATGGGCCATTGAATATTTCATTCCTGAAACCGCCAGATTTATGAACGGCCCTGCTTTGGACGAAATGGAATTGGAAGAAAACAGGTCTTTTGAGCCGCACGGATTTCAGGTTATGGAAGAAATGATTTATCCCGAATACGTTTCTGAAAGTAAGGAAGACCTAACAAGGGAACTCAACATTTTTCAATCGAATATCAAACACCTCAAAAGCACTTTTGAAGTAATTACCATAAGCGATGATTATATTTTAGATGCTATTCAGCAAAGTGTTTTTTGTGTAATTGCTTTAGGAATTACAGGTTTTGACAGTCCGATTCTGCAATCTTCGATTCCAGAAGCTGGAGAAAGTCTAATCTCGATTCCTAAATCTTTAGAAAAAATAAATAGCAATAGCAAATCATTGTCTGAGTTAAAAGTTCTGATTGGAAAAGCGCAACAGTATTGCAAAGAGAATGATAATTTTAATGCTTTTGACCGAGCTTTTTTTATAACCGAATTTTTAAATCCGATTTCGAAAAAGATTAAAGCTTTTCAGAAAGAAGAAAACATTAAAACTGTAAAGAAAAACAGTCCGTTAAAGCCAACAGTCGAGACTATATTCGATAAAGATGCTTTTGATGTTAATGCTTTTGTACTTTCTGAAGAATACAATTTTACAAAAGAAAAGGCAGTTTTAGGAGAAAAATTGTTTTACGATAAAAATCTTTCCAAAAACAACGACCGAAGCTGTGCAACTTGTCATAATCCTCAAAAAGCTTTTACAGACGGACTAAAAACGAACGTTTCATTAACGGGTTCGAATCTAGCCAGAAATACGCCAACCCTAACCTATGCTTCTTTGCAAAATGCCCAATTTTGGGATATGCGCCAATTGGATTTAGAAAAACAAAGCGTTGATGTGATTCAGAACAAAGATGAAATGCATGGTTCAATGGAAAATATTCATGCTAAAATTCAGCTCGATAAAGAGTACATCAATCTTTTCAAAAAAGCTTATCCAAAAACTTCTAAACCAGAAGCATGGCAGATACAAAATGCCATCGCAAGTTATGTTCGCTCTTTAAACTCTTTTGATTCTCGATTTGATGAATACATGCGAGGAAATAAAAATGCTTTAAACAATGAAGAAATCGAAGGAATGAACCTGTTTATGGGGAAAGCCAAATGCGCAACTTGTCATTTTACGCCTTTGTTTAACGGAACAGTTCCTCCAAGTTATTCTAAAACCGAACACGAAGTTATTGGAACTCCAAACGAAGCTTCGGGAAAATCTTTAAGTCCAGATAAAGGCCGCTATATCTACAATCAAATGCCACAATTGGTTGGTGCTTTCAAAACGCCAACGGTTAGAAATTCGGCTGTTACAGCTCCATACATGCATAACGGAGTTTTCAAAACGCTGGAAGAAGTCGTTTCTTTTTACAATAAGGGAGGCGGAATTGGTTTGGGTTACGAAGTAGAAAATCAGACGCTTCCCTTCGACAAACTGAATTTAACGGTAAAAGAAGAAAAAGCGCTTGTTGCTTTTATGAAAACGCTTACGGATAAAAAATACCAGTAACAGAATAAAACCTCAACCAAACAAAAACGCCGAAAAGTATATTTTTCGGCGTTTTTTTTAATCTACAAACATACGATACGGAAATACGTTTGAAGATTTATTTTTAAGATTTTTCAGAAAGCTATCACATAGATAATTCCACTCTGAATCTGAGAGTTGTTTTTTTTCTTCAGGATTCGTTTTTATAAAAATATCCACTGTCCGACTAAAACCAGCTTTTACCGAAATCTCTTTTCGAGTTCCTTTTTCTATTTTAATGTCTTCTATAGTACTTTTAAAATGATTAAATCCGAATGCTTTGATGTCGGCAAAAGTCACAATTCTCCCTCTTGTGAGCAAAGCATTTCTATACGCCAGAATTCGGTCTTTGTTATTCTGCTTGTTAAGTCCGCCAACAGTATTGGTCATAAGCGTTATGCTTTTGCTTTCAAATATAAAGTCTTTGGAGTCTAAAGTAGTTCCGGCTTTGATATCATTGCCTTCTTCTGCACATGTCGACCAATAATTAATATAAAAGTTTTTCCCAACACTATCATCATTTTTAGGTTTAATCATTAAATAAGGATCATTGCTTTTAGTAAAGCTACTTTCCTTCGCCTGCTGGTGTACAGATTCTAACAATTGGTTTATTTCGATTAAAGCACTGCTTGTAAAATCTTTTCCAATACCTGCAAACGATGAACTCTCGTCTTTTAAAACATCAAGGACGTTCTGCAATAATTCTGATGCGCTTCTAGCATCAAATCTCGAAACTCCCCCAGTTCGCAGAACCGCGCTTCCCTCTTCGACAACCCCCTCTTTAAATTCTTTTATTTCATAATGATTATGAAAGGGGTCAATCACCGACTCCAGATCCAAATAGATATTATTTCCGGTATCCAATGAAACATAAGACAAAAAGGTTCCAAATGTTTTTCCAATACTATGCTTTTTTTTATTGATTACGGGAAAACAGTTTGCCGTAAACGAAACATTTTCTATGATTTGTGGCACCAAAGATTCAGGAAAAATCAATTTAATCCAGATGATATTGTTTTCTTCATTCTTTGTAATCTCTTCAAAAGCTTGATAATCGGCGCTATATTTGTCTATTGGTTTGTACTTAAGAATACCTTTTAATGTGTAAAAATTATCAAAATAATACTCGTTTACTTCCTGTATGATTTCGTTTAAGTGAGTATAATTTCTATTGATGATATTGTCGACATCCAAATTATTTATCGGAATATTATAGCCCTCTTCGACCTTAATCTCTACTGAATCATGAAAGCATTTCATTTGTTTTAAATAGTAATGAAACATTTCTTTTTGATGTGTGTTTTTAATATCAATATACAACATCA
The DNA here is from genome assembly GCF_004634245.1 of Flavobacterium foetidum. Classification (GTDB taxonomy): domain Bacteria; phylum Bacteroidota; class Bacteroidia; order Flavobacteriales; family Flavobacteriaceae; genus Flavobacterium; species Flavobacterium foetidum. The sequence goes on along the minus strand of NZ_SJTF01000001.1, from coordinate 165,315 downwards.
AATCTTGCAGTTCCAAAACATTTGCATTCTTTAATTCTATTCCTAAAACAATTTCTCCAGAAGGTAAGACATTGGTATAATCTCTCACTGCATCTTTATAAAACAGATTCGATATTTTAAGCAAATTTCTTTCATAAGCTATGTATTTGATTTCACACGCAGCTAGTTTAACTTCCAATGTCGGAGAAAGAGCAATTTCCTTAGTAATTGGCTCCAACGGATTATAGATATTATGAAGTCTTCTTTCTACCATCATTTGGTTTTGCAGAGAAATCGCACTATTGTTTTCAATCGGCAAAGCATGCATGATTGCTCTGGCTGGCTTGGCTTCGGAGGCAACTTGCGGAAACATAATTTCTAAAACTCTCTCCACAATTCTAGTTTTAGAATCTTCAAGTTCGTGCGCTATTTTTTCGAGTTCATACGATAATGCATTAAGCATCATGTTCACCACTGGATCAAACGATTCTGCCATCTGAACATCCGAAAATCCCCATGCCCTTGCTGCTCTTTTTAGCACTCTATCTTTTATTCTCTCTTGTCTCATGGTATACTAGTTACTTTTTTGTCATAAAATCACTTTCTTTTCTAAACATATAAATTGTTCTGGTTTTTATTTTTAGATTCTTATCTTGTTCTGACGCATCAGGTTTTCTGCTGACTTGTTTACTCGAATAACCTACTTTTCTAAATGTCAGAATACAACTTGACTTAGAGTTTACATCTAAACAAAAATATCCTGAACTATCCGTTTGTGTCGCCTTTTCATTAATACTTACCCATACACTCTGAATAGGTTTGTTGCTATCAAAGTCATACACATTTCCAGAAAACTTGTCGTGTGTACAACTGAGTAAAAGAATTGCCATTAAGATTGTTATAAGCCTCATTAAGATTTTGCAATTAGATTCTATTATAGCTCTGATTATTATTTTACAATGCCGAAAAATAGACTGTACTACAAAATACTTATGCCTGTAGAAGTTTTAAAAATATTAGTTAAAGTTTATTTCTTAATTTATCTAGTCTGGATTCATTTATTAGGACCGCCGATTCCAGCTTTATTCCATATTTGTTTATCTAACAAGTTACCATTTCTATCGTATCTTGTAATCTTGTAGTCTTGAGAGTTTGAACCGTTATTTTTTTTCACCATTTGATGTAATCACTATTGTTTCAATAATATCTCCGCAATACTAGACGTGAGTGTCTGTAATTAAATTGTCTGTTGAATCGTATGTAGTAGCTTTATACTTTTGCAAGATTATTATTCGTTGCAAGATTTTATAATTCTGCTTACGGATTGAATATTTGAGCAGAGGGAACAATTTAATTATCCTTACTCAAATTTTTACTTCCAACAAATTCACTTCTACTGTACCATTGATAAACAGTATTTGATCCAGGCATTTTTTCTTTACCATAATTAGTAATCATATCATAACCAGAATAGTTATATTGAATTTCCGTTCTAAGATTATTTATTAGGTATATTGTAGGATGTTCTTGTGTACTAAATTGGTTTCTATCTATTATAGCTTTTATTGGAACTTTTAAACTATCGTAATATCTTTTAATCTTTTCGGAAGTCGTTAAGTCTGCAATATTATTTTCAGTTTGTGGACGGATAACGGTTATGCTTTTATATAACAAAGTGTCATTTCTAAAAACATACAGTAAAGTTCTATTCATTAATTCGTTTCGAAGATAATCTTGTCTTTTTTTGGTACTGCCTGTGTCTTGATTAATAAAACTTGGTACATTCATGGGACGGAATTTCCCTTTATACATCTCAGGTTTTATATTTGAATATACCTCATACCTCTGAATGACTCTGGAAATATTCTCATATTCATTTTCATCATTATCAACTTCTTCTGTAAATGAGTATTTATAAAAACCATCATCAAGTAATTCCTTACTGGTTATTTTTTCAGGTAGATAATGATTAATTACCTCTTTATCAAGGATGAAAGTAATTAATAAAACTATTAATACTGAAATTTTAATTTTCATAGTTACATTGATTTAAATATTCTTTCTTATATTTTTTTACCAAACCTTATACTTGCCAAGATTGTCTTGCTCTTATGTATGATGTAAAGTATAACTTATTCTATTCAACAAACTTGTAAAGTGAGTTTTCATCGTAAAAATCCCAAGTAAGGTGATCCTCATTTCCTATTTTTTCTTTTAAATAATATGTTATCATTTCATTTCTATCTGATAAATAAAAATAGGATTCATAATTATTTATTATAAATTTTACTCTTAATCCAATACTGTCATTATGATTTCGAAGTCTTTCAAGTGGGGCTTCTTCATTGTTTATTTTTAAATTGTTATAGTATTTTTTAATATCTTCTTTTGTTTTAAATAATTCCTTTTTTCCATCATTGTTGAAAGGATGCGTCATTATACTTTTATAAAATAATTTTTTATTTCTAAAAAAGTAGGTGACAATTTTCCCCTTAATATCGTTTTCTGGAATATCTTTGAATATATTAATCGGTCCTTTAGGAATTCCATTAACTTTTCTTGGCCTAACATTAGAAAAAACATCAATCGTTACTTGATTGAATTTAGATGCAACTGTGGGCTCAGATGATAAATCAGTATCTTTATGATCATCAACTATTCCCTCATATACTATTCTTTGATATTTGTAAAACCCATTATCGAGCAATTCTTGTTCGCTTAAATTTTGATTTATGTAATGATTGATTCTATCAGTTTTAGTACAAGAAATAACTGAAATCAAGAATATTAATAATAGTTTTTTCATTATTTAATCTTTTTTTTAAATTCTATTACAGGTTCAATTCCTTTTAAAATATCTTCTTCTCTTGGTTCTTGTATACCATCTTTCTGCTGGTAAAATTCACCATCTTGTCCTTGCACTGCCAAATAATCTTGATGATAGGATTTTTTACCTATTTGATATATGTCATACATTGGAAAAGCTTTATCCAATGTATTAATTTCAGGTTCCAGACCCAATAAAAAACAAAATACCGAAACAACTTCTTTAGCTACAATAGCAACTCCAGCAGTTTCGGAAAAAGGTATAAATCCTACTAATCCACCTGCTATACCAATTCTAGCTAATATCTTTTCTATTTTTGATTTATCTTCTGATATTATTATACGTGTATAATTTTGATCTAGTGTTCTATTAATCATCATTGCTTCTCTAATATAGTTAAGGAAAGAATTTAAAATATGCTCCTTTCCATTTCTAAATCTTACTCTTCCTTTCTCAACTATAAGACGATGTAATTCCGGACCATCTATTAAAATATCTTTTTCTCTTTTTACACCGAAACTTCTATCGAGTTCTTCTATACCTTTTGCATCTGCAATAGTTCTATATGTTGTCCGTACACAATCACCGCCAATTACTTCTCCAATATTATTTATGTAGATATTTAGAGCACTTGCATATACATCTTTGTCTTGTTGATTAGGAAAACCATCTCCCTTTTCATCTCCATATCCAGAATATTTTTTCAAACTTGTTAATGCTGTTACACAATGAGACTTCCCATTTATATTCATCGAAATACTTTGAGTGTAATAAGCCCATTTTAGATTAACCCTTGGATGTTTTTCCCAAGGCTCTGGTATTCTTTCTGGCTCATAATCGCCAAGACTAATTGATGTTCCCATTTTTTTTAATTTTTTTAACGCTGTATAATTCTATGTTTCCGTAGGTTGAGACCAGCTTTATGGTTTCTGCAGTTTTTTCTATTTCGCCAGCTATAACAACATGTTTTTTATTTACTTTCAATATGCTGTTTTTGGCTTGTTTTCTAATTGTCATATTTTTTTAATTAAAATTGCTGTTTTCTCCACTATTGGCATGAATCGTTTTTGATGCTTTTAGTGTCATATCGCCTTTCGTAGCATTAATCTTAATTTGCTCTGCCATTTCAATATGTTCTGCTGAGTTTATAGTTATCTTCTCTTCAATGATCTCTATTTTTTCATCTCCATTTTCTAATAGTTTACCGCCAGCAATTATGTTTATATCATTACCTGCTTCATGACTTATATTTTTCCCAGCGCTTCCAGAAATATGAGTTCCTGCCTTATATGTAATACTTTCTGTAGCCTCAAAAACAATATTTTTAGCTCGTATGGTCACTGTTTCCGGCGAAGTCACATTTATGTTTTTGTTTTCTTCATCCAAATGAATTTCATTCCCACTAGGGTCAGAAAGCCAGATGCCCACTTTTTCAATAAACTTAAACAGCATTCCAAAACGAAGCTTCCAGCCTTTAATCTTATTTTCGGGATCAAAAAACTCCGGTTTTTCTTTTCCGTTGTAGTACGTTCCTGAAACATACGGGCATTCGGCATTGCCACCTTCAAAGCTTACGTGAACCTCTTCTCCGATTTCAGGCCTGAAATAATTTCCTTTTCCTGCTCCGGCATAAGACTGTACTACACGCATCCAGTCGCTTTCTGCTCCCCAGCCTGCCCAATAAAACTTTACTCTTACCCTGCCGAGTCCCTCAGGATCGTTGTTGTCAATAACTGTTGCGGGCTGGCTGTCTGCATACGAAAATGCTCTTACATTGGTATAATGAGGCGCTGACACGTCTGCCGGAATTGCCCTGAACTCACAACTGTAATTGCCGTTTACATCAGAATGATGTACAACTTCTACGGCTATCAGTTCATGCTCCACTGTTTTATTTTGAATCGTGAAAACCTGCCCTACTCCGATAGGCAGATAAGAAGTGCCGCTGTAAAAAACACTGTTGGCATCTTTACCCGCAGTCTGCAGGCTTACCATTTCGTCTATCTCTTCTTTATTTTGTGCATTGTTGGTATAAGCGCCCAGATTTAATCCTTGGCGGGTTACAGAAGGCTGGTTCCATCCCATAGAAACTGCAAAACGGTCTCGGCTTCCAGTTTCTGTTTTTTCGGCAGCATTTCTGATATTTCCGGCACTGTTGTAATCATAGCCTGAAAAAGATGCCTTATGCGAAACCAAATTGGCTTCGATTGTAAATTTATGCAGAGACGATCCATTGATGAGCTTAACGTCGCTGTGTTTGGTTTGCCCGAACTGCATGCGCATTCCGTCAAAATAAAACCATTGCCCGTAGCGCTCTGCAAGCCTCTTTAGAAATGTAAAATTTGTTTCATTATACTGTGGCTTATAGGCAAAACTTTTGGTGTAGGTTGGCACGATAGCTTCTCTCTGGTAAAACTCTCCTGAGCTTTCTTCGGCAAAAATTTCCAAAGCAATCTCTTTTAGGTTTTTTCCCAGAAAAATTCGCGACTTTTCCATATCGTCAATTGCTATGGTGTGGCTTATGCCAAAGACATGAAGCCCGGCGGCGCTTCCGTGCAGATAGACCGATTTCAGTCCATTGATAATCCCCTTGGACATCACTCGAATTCCGTTGACTTTGAAGGTAAAGATAACTTCACTTCCTGAGTACTTGGCGATGGCCTTAGCCTCGTCTTCGGGATCGATTACTGCTTTTCCGCTATATTGCCACACAAAAGAAAAATAATGGTGATCTGCCATTTTTTGCGAAAGCTGCAGGTCGTAATAAATAACATTTTTTTCAAATGAACTTATTGAAATATGAACTTGCTCGGAGAACTTTGACATAATATAGTATTTAACAAGTTGTTTAATTTAACTCAATCCAGTTGTTCAAAAATTTAGCATCGCCAAAGGTTAATTCTTTAGCTACCAATTCCATTGTAATTTTCATCGGAATTTCTGTTGTACTGGTGAACTGCTCATGATAGTTAATACAAAACGCCTTCACAAAAGTCAGTTCTTTCATTTTACTTAATGCATCTCTTCTATAAAAAATAATTTTCCCGTCTTTGGTTAATTCCCCATTGAGCATCCACGACAAAAAAAGGCTATTGTGCGTTGCCTCAATTGTCATATTTATTATGCCGCCTTTTGCATTACCAGTAGGTTTGCTTGCTGTGTCAATATCTTGCCTGAAATTGATATTAAATTCAAGTACATTGTATTCTTCTCCGTCGATGTGTAATTTTGATAAAAAACTCATAATTGTCTTATTTAAATCTTACTGTTTTATAAATTGTATAGAGTTTGCATAGTGATAAAAAAGGAAGCCCTCAGATGGACTTCCTTTAATAGTTTTCAAGTTTAATTAACTTCGATAAAGTACTTGGCTATTAAACCCAGGCATTATCAAACTCACCTCCACCCATTGAGATTTTACGAGCAGAAAGCATAAAAGTCTCCGTTAACGGATTATCACTATTGTGATCGAAGTTCTCTTTGTATTTTACCATGTAAGCTTCGGTAAACTTTAGCTCTTTTAAGGTAGCATTAGAATCGCGTTTGATAAATTTTACTGACCCATCCTTTCTTTCGAAATTATTGGTCATCCATTCGAACAATTCTGTACTTCCAGTTGATTCTACTTCAAGCATAATTCTACCTCCACGAGTTACTGTAGACGGACGTCCTGAAGCGTCTGTTTCCTGAGCTAAATCATAACTTACGTTAAGAACTTTGTACTCTTTTCCTGCTACTGTCAATGATGTTAAAAACGACATAATAAAAATTTTTAGTTATTAATTTATTTAATTATCTCGTAAATATATAAATTATTTCTTACAATATAATATTTTTAAATAAAATAAAACTTATAAAAATGTAATTTTGCATTTATTAGTTATATGACAAAGGCCCTACGAAGAAATAGCCTCTAAAATCAAAATTTCTATTGGTGCTTTTTATCTTTGCACCGATAACAATGTCAACTCTTTTTTTTGATCTGCTAATATTGTCTACAAAATATTTGTTTTCAGTCAATACAATTTCTAACTCATTAAGTTCTATCCGTCTTTCATGCAAGAGCAATGACTGTTTCATTGTTTTTGAAATTGTTTCCTTCAATGTATTTTCATTCATCAATAAATCGAAATCTATTTCCCAAATTTTTGATCCAAAAGTTTCGTCAAATTTGCATTCTCCAAAAGTGGTTGTAGCCAGCAATATTATCTGCTGCGCTATCGAATGCTCTATTGATGTTCTTTCTAATTCTTTTTTTTGAATTACAGCACTAAAGTCTATTGGCAATTTGTAAAAAGCTCCTTTCATATTATGTCTTTTTAAATGTAAATCAGTTTTTCAATTTGTCCCTGTTTATTGGTTTCGGCAAGATTAGAAACTAATTTTCGCTTGATAATATGAAGTTTCACTTTTGGCGTAAGCTTAAGAAATTTTTCACGATACAAAATATCTCCAATAAAACGTTGTCCTTTCTTCTCGTCCACAATTACAAAACAGCTTGTTTCTTTATCTACATGAAGTTTATTGATGTCGCCAGCATAAAGTTTTATTTTTTGATTTCCGTTTTGAAAACTATATTCAAGTTCGTTGTGATTTAATTTTCTGTATTTAGAAATGTCAAAAGTTTCTATTGCCTCTTTTGAAGGCTCAAATACTACATTTTCAAACACAAAAATTTTGGAAGCAAGAAATCTCAATCCGAAAAAAGCCCAAAAATTCTTTTTGGTTGATTGTTCTTTAAAAAAATAAGTATCACGAGTGACCTGATAAACTTCTTTTTCATTTGTTTTATCATCGGTAACTATCATCTGATAAGTCGGAACTTCTATTTCTGACGGAATTCCATCGGATTCAATGTTGGTTTTCAAACTAACGGTTCCAACTTGCTTTTCAGAAATTACGATATCAATTGTATGTTGTTTTAAAGCTGAGTCTGTTCTAACAATTACTTTTCCTTCTCCACTTCCAGCATAAAAAACAGAACCCTTATTATCTGTTAAGCCTAACGAAAGATTTAATTCTGGTATAGCCATATTTTATATTACAAATCGAGTAAAACTTAGGTTAACGTTTCTTTATTTTGTACAATTTTAGACCGCTCAGATATTCTTTAATGTTTTGATTGTCTTTACTATTGGGACTAAACTCATAATCTTTTTTAAGCGTAAAGAATTTGATTGAATTAATGTCGTTTGCCATTATTCTTTTTATGTCTTTTCGTCTTAATTGAAGGGCAGCGGTTCCATCGCAATTAACAGCAAAAGAGTTCTTAAGAATGTACTTATCTCCCGATTTGAAATAAAGTGCTAATGGCTGTTTTTGTTTGACACATACATTGTCAGTAAAAATTTTAAAGTAGAGATATATTTTTCGTTTTCGCTTTCCTAGTTGCCAAACAGCATACTCGAAATCTTCGTTATAAACACGCAGTAATATTGGTGGAGCACTTGCAAAATTCTTTTTATCAAGTAATAATTCGTTTTGAGATATAGAACAAGTTAAAATATCATTTGAGTTTGTTTTTTGTGCCGATACAATATATGAATGGGAAAATAATATGAATAAGAGTAAAACTTGAATTGCTTTCATGCATTTAAATCATTTGGTTTAATCATTGAAAAAATCAATGCTTTTATTTAAAAGGAAACACAAAAACTGTGTTTCCTTTTAGGTATTAAGACAATTACTTCTGCTCGTAATCTGTATCCCATTCTGTTCCGTCATCTCCTTTATGACCATCCATTTTGATAAGGAAGTTTTTGGCTGGAAAATAAGGTTTCATATGAATGTCCATATAAATTCTATCTTTCTGTATAGGATCTTGCTCAAATCTTCTAATCTCAAAATTTTCAATCAATTTATCTGGCCCCGTAATTCCATCAAGGAAAGCCACAATCTGGTTCATGATTTCCTTACGTGTTTTTGCAGTGAAGTTTTCGAAAGCACGACGATTAAGAAAATCCATTAATACCTTTGTAACGTAATCGAAAACACGAACTACAGAATAAGTCTGCAGACCAAGATTATCTCCGCTGAACAATGTTTTAGCAGAAAAAGCCATTACTTTTCCGTATTCGTTTACCATTGGCACTAAACCAAGATTTTCAAGATTTGCTATTTCGCTCTTCTTAAGATCAAACTTAACGCCGTCGACTTCGTTAATTCCACCAAACTTTTTACCTGCCGTAACTTGAGACATCAAGGTTTTATAGATTTTTCCTGCCAATGCTGCAGATGGCGCAATATGCAAATCTTCATTTTCTCCTATCTCATCAAATCTGCCGCGTCCTACCAGCCAGTTACATGTCATGATAACATTAGAACGATAGACATCTCCTCCGGTAAGTGATGCAGCATCAAACATTTCCATAACATCATCTGGTTCGTCAAGATGTTCAAAATCAGTTACCAGCATTACTTTGTTTTCATGCGCGATTTTTGCCCATTTTTCGACTACTTTATTGGATCCTAAATAGCCAGGAATAACTAAGATTCCATAATTGTTTTTAAGATCTAAACGATCATAATTATCTACCAATTCTGAATGAATAGCATCAATAAAACGAGTATTGTCTAAATCTTTCAGCTGTTCAATATCAGCATTTACAATAGTGACATTCTTCACTTTATCAGTCTCTGTATTTTTAAAGAATAACGCAACAGTTCTGTATGCTGCCTCAATTTCTCTCGTATCTTCAATTGCTTTTGCCAAGTTCTTTTTCAGTAAAGCCTCAGATTCTTTACATTTATCCTCACATTGTGCCACCATATCAGTCAGGGCTTCATTGTCGCTCAAAACAGAAGACCATAATTCTAAAGTCTTTTTTAAAGTTTCTCTTTCTTTAGTTTTGTTGACTTCTCCAAGAAAAATTTTTCTTCTTGCCTTTCTGTCAGGATTTAGGTTTTGAACGCCTTCGATTGCCATTTCCAGCAAATCAAATCCTCCATATTTGGCTAATTTCTCTACGTTTTTTTCAATTGAATTTCCAGATACTTTGCGTTCCAAAACGGCAGTATCTTCAGTATTTTGCTGTACCTGTTTAGTAGACATATTTCTTTTCTTTTAATTATTTGTTTTCTTTTAATTCATTTATCAAGGTTCCAAGGCTTTCCAACAAAGCCTTTTTAGCTTCTGGATCTTCTAATGCAGCTTTCAGAATTTTATTAGACTTTAACTGGCGGATGATTTTTTGATATTGATCTTTTTCTGTTTCCAAATCAGATAAAAAACTGCTTTGAGCTGTAATTCCTTTAATGCCAAAATCTCCTAAATTCTTAAATTTCAAAGCTTCTACTTTTGTAGCGCCATCAGCATTTTCGAAATTTACTTTTACTTCTGGCTTAAAATGTTCAAATGCTTTTTCAACATTTGTAATTCCTTCTACCAACTCTGGCTTGATTGGTGCATCTACCGTTAACTTTTGAGCGACAAGGGTTCTGTTTTGTGGTATTGCAATTATTGCTTCATCTGCATCCAGTTTAACTTCATTTCCTCCAATTCCGTAATTCGACAACATAATTTTGATTTTTAATGGTTATTATTCTTTCATTTTAATTGAACTCTATTGATTTTGATAAATCTGACGGCATACATCTAAATCTCTGCTTACTTTCTCTAGCTCTTCTTTGTATGTTTTGGCAGATTGGTTTAAACTGTCTATCAAGTGCGCATTGTGCGTAAGACTTCTAATTTGCTTTTTATAATCGATGATATTCTTGTAGGCCAAAATGATGTTGCTATACAGTTTTTTGTTCTCTGTAGAATCTTTTGGAATTTTCTGATAAATATTAGCCACCATAACATTTGCTAATCTTTGCTGAAAATCATTATCAACTTTTGGCGAATTGATAGAATCAATTGTCATTCTTACACTGTCAATTTTTATTGAAAAATTGGTTTGATAATCATATTCTCTCTTCATCATTTCATTTTCTGCTTTCAATATTTTATTTTCTGCTGTAGGCAGGTATAGGTTGAAGGCTAAGGCTGCAAACATCACTGCAAAAGTGACTAGAAATGCTGTTAGAAAAGCATAGAAAGCTTTTCGGCGTTCATCTTTGTTTAATACTTCCATAATCTATTTACTTCTTATAATTAATCTTTAATGAAAAAACCGTGTCTTTTAGGATTGTGAACAATGTCTTTTTTCTCTGTCTCGGCAACGAATAACTCGATGCTTTCTTTTTTCTTTCCGATGTAGTCCAGTTTGCTTAAAGTTTCAAACAGCTTTTCTATTTTCACTAGAAAATTCATTGTCAATTTTGCTGTTTTATCTATATGAACATGATCATAATTTGTATTGATAAGGGTTGTAAAAAGCACTTCCAGATCGCCTTGGGACAAATCGCACCATTCTGCGAAATAATTTAGAAGTTCTTCTTTTCCTGCTCCGGCTTTAGAATCGATAAAATTCTTCATCACTCTAGCGAAAGAAACCACTGTGCTCAACATTGAAGCCGGATGCTGATGCAACGAAAACCAACGAAACTGCGTTAGACAATTCCCTAAGAAATAACTTGTATTGTCTGATAATTCCATCACGGTTTGGGCCAATACTCCAGTTTGCTGGAATCGATTGATTTTCTGGGAAATTTGCACCGAATAAATCTCAATCTGACCAAATGACCTTGCAATTTCAGCCTGCATGTCGGCTAGTTTGGAGTGACAGCTAACGGTAACTGAAGCCGGTATATAATTTTCATCCAAAATTGTTGTGTCTCCAATTAGAATTTTTCCGATTGCGAGATAAAAACCACCATACCCAACCCCTGAACGAAACTCATCTGCTTTAATTAAATGAAGTTTGTATTCTGGCTGTGTAAACGGATATCTCGGCGGAACCTCATCTGGATCGGGTTCTCCAAACGGAATTCTTTTTTTGGAATTAACCGAAATACAGGCAAGCAGTTCTATCGATTCTCCCTCTTTTATTTCATAAGTATCTTCAGGATACGGGACTTGAAGATCCAATGTATCTGTATTTGCCTTACTTATTTCGATTCTGGAACCATTTGGCGTAATGGCATGACATTCTTCTACCCGTACTCTTAATAGTTTATGATTGTCAATCCCCAAAGTAATCTTGGTCGATTCTTTGCTGTGGTTTCCTGAATCCAGCAAACCATAGCTTATAGGTGTTGTGTGAATTCCAATAGCATCATTTACCAATTCAGAAACGTTGTCCTGCATTGCCAAAAAATGTGTTTTATTGATTTTCATTCCATCTATCCAGTTTACAGGAAAATGATTTAATTTTTCTATCATGATTTATTGCTTATAATTTTATTTAGTTTACTCCATAGCAAAATGCCTCATGTAATTGGATTAAATGAGGTTTTAGATATTTATTAGTGTTGACTAATAATTAGTGTTTATTTGTTTTTGGAATTTTTTGTAGTGGTATTGTATGATAGTTAGTATAAAAACAATTATTTTTTTATTGCTGTCCTCTTAATTTGTTTTCTACTCTAAGTATAGCATTATCATAAACAGTATTTTCTTTTAACTCTTTAGCTAATTTGTAATAGTTTAATGCTCCTTCAAAATCATTATCGTTTTCAAATATTTTAGCAATATTGAAATAAGCACTAGCTTTAGTTGTGTTTACAGAATTTCCAGAAGCGTATGTTATCGCTTTTCGATTGGCATATATGGCTTCTGCTTTAAAACCTTTTTTTATGTACATCAATCCTAAATTTCCGTAAGCCTGTCCAAAAGTTGGATAATATTCTACAGCTTGCTTATAAAAACTTAATGCTAGGTCAATGTCTTTGTTTTGGTAGGCTAAGTCACCTTTTTGGTTTAATTGCAGTGCTTTCTTTTTATCATCATTTGAAACATAAACCTGTTCTTCAGTATTATCATAAGAGCTTTCGATACCTATTTCCTGCTGAGATTTAGAAATTATAGTGTTGATGTCTATAATTTCTCCATTGCCATTGATTTTAAATAAGTTCCAAATATTTCCTTTTTTATTTTTTGGAATGTAATAAGTTTTAACTAGTGACTGTCCCACATACACAAATACTTTTGCATCACTATTTGATAGTTGAAAAGAATTAGGATTTTCTCTGTTCGAAAAATCATGAACAAAATAATGATAGGTTTTTCCAAACTTTTTCTTTTCAATGGTTACCGTTTCTGGCCCATAACTATTTGTATCATCAACATCCAAATTGGCTGAACTTCCTATTTTATTCTGAAAATAAATATGGTTTCCTGGAAAACTTAAATGCGAATCTAGGTCTGCTGGATACCTGCCCCAGTTCAAAACAATTCTCATTCCGTCCAAGTTTTTCATCACCGGACTTAATGCGTATGTCAAATCATTGCAAGGACACTTTACAACCAAGCTCGAGTAGTTTTCTTTTTTAATGATTAACAATGTATTGGAGTCATCTTGAAAACCACCATTAATTACAGCTTTACCTTGACTATTGGTCAACTTTTTGGCTGATGATTCTCCGTTACGCTGAATCATTACCTCGGCATTATTTAATACTTTATCTTTTTCTACTGCTGACAAAACTTGTATAGAAATATTTTGACTCATTACATTTCCTGTAATTGTTAGCGCTAAAAAGGACATTAAAAAATTTATTCTCATTATATAATTATTGTTTGATTTAATACCATAGTAAAATGCCTCACGTAATTGGATTACATAAGTTTTTTGTAATTACCAGCATCGGACTTAGTAATTAACGTTTATCTGTTTTTGGAAATATTTTGGTGGTATTTTGGGCAGAAGTTACAGGAAACAATTTACATAAAATTTCTTACAAATTTTAAGTTTTTTTTATAATTCTTTTTTTTACTACTATATTTATCAACAATTCATAATTCTGGATTTTTTACTTCTAAAAGCCATAGATAGTATTTGTCATCGTATACCAAATCCTCATTTCTTGTAAATACATCTAGCCAGCTTTACTAAAGCAAAATTTATAAAATACAGACCCTTCAGGATTATGAATTTTACAATTTCTACTTATTTTTAATATAATAAACCATTTTTTTTAAACTAGAACTTTATCAGCATAATGCCACTCGAAAGGATTCATGCGGGAGCGGTGATTACTGTATTTCCTCAAATTACAATAGCCATCTTTATCAAAAATTTGATATTTATTTAATTTTCTATGTTTATCACTATCCCCCGCTCCCGCATGAATCCTTTCGTGTGGCACCTTCTGATTAGATATCAAACATTCTAAAAACAATTACATCATCAACTAATCCTTTTTGCCCTGAATAATCTATAGCACTGCTATATACATAATCTTCTGCTTTATAAACTAATCCTTCTTCTACAGGATTGGCATGTATATAATTTATTTTTTGTCGAATAACCCTGTTACTCCATAATTCAATTGGTTTGTTATCATGACGCCAAAATTGATGGTGCTTTACGTTAGAACTTTTTTCAGCTTCTTTTTTAAAGAAATCCAGCAAGAATTCTTTTCTGCTTTCTCTTGGATTTTCCTGGATACTTTTCACTATTGATTGACTTGTAAATATTTTAAATCTCCTATTAGCAACTCAGGATTCTGACCATTTATACTTCTAAAAACCAAATGCACGTGACTTGTCATTATACACCAAGCATGGATTTCCAAACCCTTATTTTTTTGACAGTATCCTAAACTTTCTAAAAATAAATCTTTATACTCATTTCTCGTAAACACGTCAAGCCAACCTACTACAGCAAAGCTTATAAAATACAAGTCTTCAGGATTATGAAATTTATAATTTCTACTCATTTTAACATAATAAACCTTTTAAAACTAAAATTTCACCAGCATAATGCCACACGAAAGGATTCTTGCGGGAGCGGGGGCTCCATAACTTTAATTTACATACTAATAATCACAATTATATAAAATGAAAGTATTAGTAGCTTGATTAAATGGGTTTTGTGAAAACTCTATCTTTTTTGTTTTACTATTATAAAGGCCTTTCCATTCTAAATATATCTTCTTATTGTCTCCTTTTTTTATTACTGCAATTGGCGTATTTGGTTTTATATCAATATTCCAATCAAAGTATTTATACTTAGTATCTATAATTGTTGCTTCCAAATATTCTATAGATTTAGTTTTTATATTATACTCCACTAATATTTTGGCTATATAACCTCCTTTTGAATCTTTCATAAAAAAAATACCTGTATTATTGTCGAATATAATAATTTCTGAATCCCTCATAAAAAAAGTACCTTTGTCATTGTTATATCTAATTTCTTTTGGAAGATTTTCTTTAGCATATCTTGTTATCCATCTTCCTTTAATTGAAAAATTATCTGATAATGATCCTAAATTATTATCTTTTATTTTTATTATCTCTTTTCCATATGAATTACTGCCTTTTATTTTTTTGTAAAAATCTTCATCTAAAGAATTAATAAATTCATAAACTGATTTATTTGAATTCCAATAAACATAAAAAGTAGATTTTTCCGGCAAAACAACCTTAACCACTTCATTATTAAACACCTTATCATTTTCGATATAAGAAAAAATTCCCTCTTCGAATTGATCATAAATAACACTTTTTTCTGATTCATCTGAGTAATGACCAGTTTTGAATACAATAGTAGGCGTAACTCCATCTTTGTAATCATTAAAGATGACTAAAAAGGGAAAAATGTAATTAGGATATTCTTCATTTTTATATCCTTTATATCTTAAAATAATTGCAATATCTTCTTTTCCATTGTGATTAAAATCCCCTCTAGTATAAATTGAACATAAAGAGATATTCACATATTTACCCAACAATTTTAAATCTTTGATTGTTAATAACTCAAAATCAGTATTAGAACCAATGTAACTCTTAATTTCTTGAGGCAAATTGCATTCTGTTTTTATAGTAATTGTTGATACAGTATATATTCTATTATTTAGAATATTGATGTTTCCATTTTGTTTTTTGCAACTAAACAAAGTCAACAATACAATTAAAATTAAAATTCTTTTTATCATTGTTTTTTAAATTTAATTTCCATGAAGATGATCAGCATGATCGGCAGCATGCACAGATCCAGGAATTTTACCATTTGCTGTGTAAAAGGTTGTAAATAATCCACTTTCTTTGAGTATTGCAATAAATCTAGCGTTTAATTTAATTTCCTCATCGCTTAAACTATTAATATCATTAGAACCTGAACCGTCAGATTTTAGAAATCTACAATCAAAAGCATTACCGTTAGAATGAGCTCCTTTAGCAGAGTGTCCTAAATTCTTACTAGGGTTGTACGCACTACAATCACCTAAATATATTTTTTGCTTAGGATATTCTTGAACTAATTTATCAACTGCTTCAGAAAAAGCTTTTGCTTTTTCTGGCAACATCCAATCATCTCCATGTTTACCAACAGATGAACTAGTTCCATCTTTTTGTATATATGAGTAACTATCTTCAATACCACTATTTATGATATTAACATTACCTAATTTAGTAACTTGAACTAACCCAAATTCATTTGTTTCTAAGGTACTTTCATTATTCCCACAATTACATTTAATATTAAAATCTTTTAAAAACCCTTGTTTAATGTGTAGATTACTTTTTCCCGTTAACTCATCTTTTAAAAACTCATTATAGTAATCTAATGTCTCTTGCATTTTTGCCGTCGGTTGCCCCGCTGTTGCTCCAGGAAGACTTACCCATGTTCCACATGATTTTGAAATTGCTTTCCTAATATCATTTTTTTGAAGATCATTTATCACATTTAAATCATCTTTTAATATAGCAACACACAGCTTATCTTGTGATTCTTGCGAAAATCCTTTTGCATTATACTTTTTAGCCAGATCATACTTTTCAATATATTCTTTAGGAATCTTTGTTCGAAAATATCCATCCTTAAATTCTAGTGTATAACCATTTAGATTATCATATTTCCAACTCATAAATTGATAAGCTCCAGCTGCCGATGATCTTATAGTATTTGTGCTATTAGTATTAATTACTCTAGGATGATCATCTGATAAAGTAAAATTGTTCCCTGCTCCACTAAACCACGTTGTATATCCTAATTCGGCGTCTCTTTTCTGTTTAGTTCCTTTTATGTATTCTCCTGTTCCTTCTGCAATCCTTATTACTCTCAAAAATGCTCTTATCTTAGCTTCGCATTCACATTTTTTACCAATCACAAAATACTCCCCATCCTTTTTCAAAAACTCTCCTTCATGTTTTTCAGTGTCGCCTTGGCATTTGGCTTGTAACCAAAGATTTTCAGCTTGTGTTTTATAGAGATCAAAACTAATAGTATCTCTACTTTTATAAATTCCCTCTACTAATGCTTTTTCTACATCTTCCGCAAAAGCTGTTTTTCCAGTTTCTATTTTTGTATTACCTTGTTTTCCTTCCTTTGCATTATTAAGTATTATTGTTGCAAATTGCTTTTTGTTGCCATCATCAATAGTTGTTTTTTCGCTTTTAAATGTATAGTCGTAAGTTCCTTCTTTTTTTCCTTTAAGAAGTTTTTCTTTCCAGGTTTTTAAATCCTCATCTGTTTTTGGACGAAGTTTTACTTTTACTTTTGCTAAACCATTTTCTACAGTTGCTTTTAGTGTTATAAGTTCTGCTCCATCTTCTTTGGCTTCTAAAACGGGTACAGCTGTATTTTCATCTACCAAATAAGTTTCTT
Organism: Flavobacterium foetidum; assembly: GCF_004634245.1. GTDB lineage: Bacteria > Bacteroidota > Bacteroidia > Flavobacteriales > Flavobacteriaceae > Flavobacterium > Flavobacterium foetidum. The sequence continues at coordinate 147,855 of NZ_SJTF01000001.1, read as the reverse complement.
TCTCTTGTATGGTAATGGTTACTTCTTTTCCATCCAATAAAAATGTTTTTGCTACGACATATACTTCCTCTTCTAGTGGAGCGCTATTTATCTTTATAAATTTAGCTCCTAGTTTGCACAAATTAAAAGATACAGATCTTCCCTTATCATAAGAATCTTCCGTAAGTGCATTTTTAATATCCTCCAGTCTGGCATATTTTTTTTCTGCTTTTACTTTTGCATCTACTTGGTCTTTAATAATCTTGGCTATCTTATCTTTATTAATGTTAACATTTGGATTTTTAAAAACATATTCATGTTGTCCATCAATTTCTGAAGTTTCCAGCGAAAATTCTTCTTTAGCAAAATAGGCCGTAATAATGCCCTCTTCTTTTAGTTCTTCCTCTTGTGGGGTGTCGTTTATTTTTAAAGGAGTGGTATTAATTGGCGCTTGAAATACGGGTATTGTGATAATACTGTCCTTTTTTATTATATTAAACGAAAGTATTTTGTCGTTTCCATTTGCATCTTTAATATACTTTTCTTTAGTGCCAATTAATTTTACTTTTATATAAAAACCCTCTACTGGTCCAGGCAACCCCGGAAATTCCTTATAAACAGATTTCATTTTAAACGTCGCTATAATTGTCCCATCTATACAATTTGCTTTTTCACTTTCTAAAAGTGCATCGTTTTTACCACCATACAACTCTATTGTTAATGTATTGCCATTTAAACCTTCTGTCTCTAATGTAATAAATAGCTTATCTCCATAATTTATTTCACTGTTATCTGCTGTATTTTCTTTTTTACTCCAAGAGGAAGAAGTTATTTTGTTTTCACATTTACCAAATACATATACCCAAGTGTTTCTTTCACGATCTCCATGTAAACTGGCCTCTAAATAGAAAGCATAAATTCCACATAGCTTTTTAGTAAGGGTAACACCATAAGGCACTCCTGATGGTTTTGTTATTTTGTTAAACGTTTTTCTCTTTTTCTGATCCATCCACAGCCATGTAGTATTTCTTCTTTCTTCCTCAGTAGTTTCATTATACCATTCGCCAACAATAAACTTAGCTTCTTGATCTGGATTTATACAAATTATGTCACCAGAATTGAAATAATCATCTGGTTGTAAACTGTTTGATAACCTCTTAATATTTTTTACCCCTTTTGCCATTTGAATGCTTTTTAGAAAATAACTGTATTATTTTTTAACTGTATATTGTTCCTTCGTCTGTATATGCCCTTTCTAACAGGTTTCTTACATCTACCATTGGATTGATTTGCTTTTGTATTTCAGGCTTGAGACTCTCTAGATTCTGCTTGCTTACTTCTGCTTTTTGTCCATGTTTGTCAATAGTAATACAATCGGTTCCTCCAATTGGGCAAGTGGCTTTGTTATCTTCTAATAGTATTTTTCCGTTATTAGATAATGTCACTTTTTCATAGAAACCGCTCCACTTCGTAATTACGGCCTGACATGGTAAATAATTACCATTTCCAGTGGGTTGCAGTTTACATTTACCAAAGGTGTTTTTCTCTAAGGTCTGCCCAATTTCCTTATCGGTCGCGATGAGTTTTTTTTCTGCCTCTTTATCATTGGCATAATGCTTATTATGCGTTTTTACCTTTAATACATCTGTTTGGGGTTCTACACTAAACTTACATTTTAGGGTCGCGCCTTGTACTACTACATGTTTTCCACTCATGACCTTTACCTTATTTAAATTTTAAAACTTATTTCAACTTAACTATTGCTTTTTTATTTTCTAAAAGCTCAATTGCAATGGTATTTCTTATAGGTTTATTATGCTTAACACAGCTTTCAATATTTAATTTTTCTATCGTATAAGTATCAGAATTTAGAATATAGACCGCATCATAATTCACATTTGATGCATCGTAACCATATAAAATACCGAGGCCCAAATTTGCATAATTCCCCTTTTGCTCTACTTTTATAGAATCGGAGTCATCTACAAAAGGAGCTATTTTTTGCTGTACATTAAAAATAGCTTCGTCCTCTTTTTCTATTGGAAATGAAACTTCTCCTGTGAATGAATAATCAGCTGTATGACTTACATAAATACCATTGAAAAAAGCTCTTAAAAAATAATCTGAACGCAGAGAATCAAATAAAGTATCTGAACTCTTCAATGCATACTCTGTCTCCTCAATATAAGCTTCTGTGAATTCGCCATAATAATAGTCCAGTTTCTTATTTTTTGTCTCTCCCCAGCGTGCATCAATTTCATCATAATTATAAAGAGCTATCCATTTACCAAATTCATCAACAACCACTTTTAACGGATACAAAACTTCGGCTGTTTGTCCAGCTAATCCGCTAATCAATGTATCTGTCAATTTGCCGTTTACATAAATATTTGGCGACCTGTTGATTTGAAAAAGATGATACTTATTTCGATCTGTAGCCAGCCATTTTACGGATACGTTCATTTCTATAACATCCATTTCATCTTCAACTTCATAAGTATATTTTACTTTGTAACTTCCGTTTGTTTGTTCAGGTAAAAAAGGCAATCTAAAATTGCTTGCCAAATTGACTTTTTTGTTCTTTTTCTTTATTCCATCATTTGTATTAATATCACTATTTTCAGGAGCCAGAATCAGAAACTCTAAATGGCTTTTAAAATCACCCTCAATCAAATCCGGAATTTCACAGTACATATTATGATATCTCCTAAGCTCTTGTACATCTACACCAAGTTTATGAGCGACACTTTCGAGTGTATCCCCTTTCTTGATTTTATAGGTACGAAACTTGTCGTATGACGACTCTTCGGGTTGATTTCTGTAATACATACTTTCTCAAAAAAAATTAAACTTCTGTCTCTTTTTCCTTTGTTTGAGTTTTAGGCTTAGGCTCAAACATAAATTCTGAATCTTTTCCTTCTCTTTTTTTTGCCGAATCCAATTCTTTAACCTTCTGTCTTTTACAAATAATAACTGAATTTTCGGTAATACCATTCATACTCAAGGTGTAATTAGCATCTATATATTTAGCCGTTTCATACCATTTTGGCTGTAAAAAAAATACCCAGTTGCAATTTTTTCCATCTTGCTTTAAATCAATTTTACTATCGGCATTATGCTCGTTGTATCCCGTAACAGTATGATAAAATAATACGCCGAAATCTATCCTTACAGGACCTTTTGATCGTATTGAAGTATATTTTGCATCACTTTCTTTTTTCTGGATTAATAATGTAACCAACAACAAATCCTTCATCTGAACATTTTCAATCTCTGGAAATGGATCTTTCCTTTCGGGTATTTTCCATGTAACATATTCTTTTGGCGGTATCTGCATCATATACTCAAAAACAATATAAATTCCAGTAGGAGCAAAAAACAATATGAAATGAGAACACATTACAAAAGTCATCTCAATTCCGTTTAAGGCAGTATAAATAAGAGCAAACAATACACTGGAGTAAAGTACCACCAAAACAGCAAAGAGAACTTCTACCACAACACTTCTGGAATTAAACTCTTTAAAATGCCAGCGATACAGCCAGACATGCAATATTCCGAACAATAGAGTGGCTATTTGGTAAAACACAAACTCATCTGAAAGTTCATTGAATAATTTGTTAAAACCCAAGAAAGCCACTAATGCATAAACGAGTGCGAAAGAAAAAACATAGATATAAAACTGTTTTTTGTATTGAGTAGAAAACTCTTTTACTTTGTCACTAAACAGCAACGTAAGTATGCTGCAAAGCGCTATAACGACAACCAAAAAAACGATGAGTTTTACATCGATAAGTGCTAACAAATGCTTTTTTACCATTTCTAAATTCTTGTTGTATACCCTAATAAAGGCTGTTTATTAAAATTAAATTCCTCTGTTTCTTCATTTATGATTAGAATCGTTTTTGGCTCTACTTCCATCGGGAAAAAATGTTCGTAAAAACAATCTATAAATCTCTTGATTGATCCATCATGTATATAATGCTCGAGAGAATTATTCCTTAACGGACCTATTTCAACCGTTAGATTCAGCGAGTAATCTGTGTATTTATTTCCACAGATAAAATCGATTCCTAATCTGTTTTCTCCTAAATTAATCTGTTCATTTTCTTCATTATATTCTTTAGATGTTGTTGTTTTATACGCTACTTTTTCTTCTATAATGCTAGCTAGACAGCGGCATGACAAATCAATATCTCCCACAATCTTATAGGCATACGGCAGAAGCTGAATAAATTTTGCAACTAGAACTGCTGGGTAATTTTTTGACAAACCCCAAAAATCATAGAAAAAATCAAGCGGTTTACTTCCATTTAACTTATATAAAAAGCTTCTCTCGATACTTTCAATTTTGGTTCGATAATGAAAAACTTCATTTTCGAACGGATTAAAGAAGTTTCGCGCATCATTTTCTTGTTTTTTCTGATGTTTATGCTCTTTAATCATCTGCCGAACAGACTTATCAGCATTATTTTCGCTTAAGCTATGTACAAATCCTTCGGGAAGTGCGTCGTACATACTATCTCTTGAAAGGAGCAACGTTACATAATCGTGTCTTATGTAATTATCATCCTGAATTACTGCTCCTAAAACATCCCTTCTAAATGCGCGCGAAAACTGGCCTTGATTGGAAACCGTAATTTCATCTACATCAATCTCATGATTTTCAACAAGTTCATTAACTATAATTTCTGCTCGAATATCATAGGGAATACTTTCTATTTCTTGAACCAGATTTTCGAGGCTTTTTTTATTTTTTCTTTGTGTCTTCATTTATACGGCCTGCACCTATGTAACGTAATTGAAAATATTCATCATTAAAATTATATATCCCTAGACCTTTGTCTGTACAGGCTAAAATTCTGTCATTATGCAGATATAAAGCCACATCTGAAATAGGATGATCTTTGTCGTACCTAAAAAAAACCAAATCTCCTTCGGCCAAAAACGTGCGTCCTGTGAAAATCTGAATCGATTTGGATTTCCACATTCCAGCTGGGTCTTTCGGAAGTGTTACTTTATAAACATCGCTATATAAGGATTGCAGAAAATAAGAGCAATCAATTCCTTTTTTAGAAAAACTCTTTTCCTTATAAGGAGTGTTGATCCAGGAATCAAAATAAGAATAGAGTTTATAATTTGTTATTTTATTGGGCATAACAGCAAGCACAATTGAGTATTTTTCCTTGAGATACAAGACCTCGTCACTTAGGTTTTCAGAATTATCATTTACAATAGTTTTATTTTTTAAACCTTTTTCTTCCATTTCTGCTTCCTTTTTAAGCAGCTCTAATGAGTAATTGTACTTAAAAGGAATTTGTGAAATGTATTTTTTTCCACTACATCCTATGCATATAGCAACAAGCAACAGAATAAATAACTGCTTCATTTTATAGTATTAATGTTTAGAAAATTGTATGTAAGAATTATTTTTTAACTGGAAAATGAGATAGAAGTGGTATTTCTCATATTGAAATCAGCTATACTAAATAAGTATATATTTACAAATATAAAATAATATTTTAATTTTTTATAAGATTTTACATATAATATTAAAATAAATAACGCTATTTTTGTCATAGTTATATATACCAGCCACAATGAACATTAGAAGAATAGATACCCGAATTTTACTTTTTTTTAGTATTATTCTACTTATAGCAATTGTATCTTTTGCAATACAATTTTTTAGACATGTCGATTGCGATGATGTGAAGTACTATATATTATCTGATCATTCTCAAAGTGAGGAACCGATTGAATTTTATGACCGAACTCATAATGCGAAATCATGGAAATGGGATTTTGGAGACGGCTCAACTGCCGATGTTCGAAGACATACATTTCATACCTACAAAAATCCCGGAAAATACATCGTAACGCTTACAATAAATGGCGAATGTACTCATACGCGAGAGCTGATTTTAAAAGACAAATATCTTCTTGATAAATTAGGAACTCCACAAATCATTACTTCAAAAACTATTACGGTTGGCCAACCTACTTATTTCAGTTCAATCTCGCCAGAAGCTAAGACATGGGAATGGGGATTTGGCGAAGGAAGAGGCATTATAGAAAACTCCTCAAATCCTGTTTACACCTTTACTTCATCTGGAGAAAAAACAATTACGCTTGTTATAAATGGAGACTTTAGCCGTGTGGCAAAAAAAGTGATTTATGTACATCCGAAAGTAATTAAAAAAACAAATCCACTGGATGTGACTTCTTATGTCTATGAAAAAAATGCGGAATCTTTTTCTCTACCCAGAGGTTCTGTAAAAAAAGATCCGCTCGAAGATATGCTACAATATGTTCCTGTAGCTCCCAAAACCAAAACACAAAAAGATTCCATCGAAAACATCAAAAAAGCTCCAAAAATATCCGAAGACCAATTTGAAATCTTATTAAACAAAGTCGCTGAAGGCAGTAAAGTAAAAGACGATTTTACTGATTTTTTATGTGAAGACCTCGAAATTCCCGTGGTTAAAAACGATAAAGACTTATTGACATTTGCACAGCTTTGTTCTAGCATTAAAGGAAAAAAGATAAAAATAGAATCTATTCGTCTTAATAAGGATAAGACCACTAATTGTGTAAAGGGACTGTCTATTAATTATAAAGTGAAAAAATACATGATCTGGGTAAAAGATTAATTACTATGGAACAAGAAAATATCTTCAGTGCAGAATTGCTGACTGCTTTTGAAATTGCTAGAAAAATTGCTAAAGCCAATTTAAATAAATTTTATTCAGCCCCACATCTGCTAAAAGCCATACTAGCACGCGATTTGTCACTTTTAAAACGTCTTGAGCAAATGGGTAAAGATGTTTATTATCTTGATGAATGGGCAGAAGTGCGTATGGAAGAAGAACCAAAAACTACCAACGTTCTCGATGCAGAACCAAGTGACATTATTGATGATATTATCAAGGAAGCCGAATCTGTAAGGGTTACGCTAAATGAAGATGAAATAAGTCTCTATGCTATCATTATCGCTTTAAGCTCGCCTGGGGTGGCTTTTAGTTTTGATCAGATGAAATCTTATCCAATTTCCAGAAATGAGCTTCTGGATGAAAAAGAAACACATCCACAAACTGAAATCACTTCACAAAAAGAGCTAAAAAAAGGCTTTTTGAATAAATATTGCATTCATAGAAATATCGAAAAGAAGAAACGAGTTCTAGCAATTGCACGCGAAACGGAGTTAAATACAATCAAAGAAATTTTATGTCGTTTTTCTAAACCAAATGTCTTGCTAATTGGCGATCGCGGTATCGGAAAAACAATCCTAATCAATACTTTAATCCAAAATATCATTGATGACCAAGTTCCAGAAGTCCTAAATAAAACACAGCTTTTTGAACTCGATTTGTCTTCACTAATTTCAGGAGCGTCATACAAAGGAGAAATCGAAGATCGCCTAAAAAATTGTATTCAGGAATTAAAACAATATCCTAAAGCCATTTTAATTGTCGAGGAAATTCATTCATTATTGGATAAAAATGGCGGAGATTCAGGTGTTTCAAATGTTTTAAAGGATGAGCTGTCAAAAGGGTTAACTATTATCGCAACCTCAACAATTGATGAATATTCCAAAAAAATAGAGAAAGAACAAGGGCTTTCAGGAATGTTTGAAATTGTAAAACTGGAAGAATCTAATGACGAAGATTTGTTCCGAATGATTCGTGAATCAATCAAATCCTATCAAGAACATCATAAAATACAGATTGATGACGACACTATTTTAGAGTCAATTAGATTATCAAGACGATATTTAAAAGAGAAAAGCCTTCCCGAATCAGCTATTAGTTTAATTGACCATACTATGTCGGTCTTAAAAACTTCGGGAGAAACTTTTCTGAAAGAAAAAGAATCAATTCTTGAAAAATTTAACACTTTAAAAAATAACGACTTAGAACTATCAAAAGAGCAGTTAGTGAAAGAATGTAATTGGTTTTTAATAGATTTAACAAACAAAACATCATTTCTAATTGATGCTGAGGAGCAAAATGAAAAGAGAATATTTGATACATCAGAATCAATTATAGCCTATATTGAAAATTTAATAAATAAGACTGAAGAAAAAGCATTAGATAAACGATTTCATATTGAGCCGATAGATCTCTCGCTTATTATAGCTAAGAAAACAGGAATTCCTGTAGGAAAGCTTAAAAATGAGGAAATCGGAAAATTGAATAAAATTGAAGAAGTTTTAAACTTAAGAGTCATAGGACAAGATCATTGTATTGCAACTGTTTCGGGATCTATATTAGAATCAAGATCTGGATTAAGCAAAGCCGGACAGCCAATTGCGTCATTTTTCTTTCTCGGTCCGACTGGAACCGGAAAAACAGAACTAGCAAAATCTCTAGCCGACTTTCTTTTTCAGGATGAAAATGCTATCATTCGTTTTGATATGTCCGAATTTAAGGAAGAACATTCCGTAGCTTTATTGCTTGGTTCCCCCCCAGGATACGTGGGATATGACGCTGGTGGCGTATTAATAAACAAAATTAGACAAAAGCCTTATTCGATTGTTTTATTTGATGAAATAGAAAAAGCACATCCTTCTGTTTTTGATATTTTCCTCCAGATTATGGATGAAGGGAAACTACATGATCGCTTAGGAAAGGAAGGTGATTTCTCGAATGCAATCGTTCTTTTTACTTCGAATATTGGTGCAGATCATATTGTCAATACTTTTAATAATGGTGAAATTCCAACTCCAAGCTCATTAATGGAAATTATGGGAAATTACTTTAGGCCAGAATTTTTAGGACGTTTAACTGAAATCATACCCTTTGCACCTATCAGTAAAGAAAATGCATTAAAAATATTCGAAATACATCTTAAAAAAGAGTTTACAGATTTATTGAAAAACATCAATATCTCGGTCAATATTCCATCGGAAACTAAACTTTATCTTGTCGAAAATGGATTTAATGTCCAGTATGGAGCTAGACCAATAAAGAGCATTATAAGAAGCCTTTTGAGAAGACCATTAGCAAAAAAGATAATTTCTGGCGAAGTACAAAATGGAGATACGATTTCTGTTCTTATTGAAAATAATGAGGTCAAATGGATTAAAGAATAGACCTTTTCTAATTAAATTAAAGAAAAAAGCAAAAAAACGCTAAGAAATTAATCTTAGCGTTTTTCATTTTTTATTCTAAAACCAGACCTATCTGGCCGTCGTCGTCTAATTCTGTTTCTACTGAATCGTCTTCTGGAATTTCAGGTTTTTCAGGAACTTCTTCAACAGGCTCTTCATAAGGAAGCGGTTCTAATAAATTTACTTGTCTCAACTTATCAGTCGTCAATTGATTTCCTAAAGCTTTGAAACCTTTTACGGCTATAAAGTCTTCTACATCAATATGTAAATCCTCTTTTTGAACTCCTTTTACCTTCGCAAAAACCAATTGCGCTACCGGGCGATAATCTGTTGACACAATCTCTAACTGCGAATTTGGATGGTCTGTAATAAAACTTTCTTCTTTTCCTTCATTTTCCACAAGGAAGCGTTTCAAAAAGTAACGCTCTTTTTCACCATCGTAATAGATTGCAGAAATTGGTTTTTTAGGTTTCCATTTTTCCAAAACAATCATATCCTCATCAAAATGAGTCGATAATTCTGGAATGATTACTTTCAGTTTTCCAGATTGACTAATGACTAAGATTTTGTCTGTTGGTTTAAATTCTCCTAACAGTTCTCCTCTTGCATCAACATTTAAACGTTTTACGGTATCATCAAACCAAACTTTTCTCGGCAATAAAGTCGAAATTCCTTTTTCTTTTAATTCGATTTTCTTGATTGGATATTTGGTTACTAAATTTCCTTTAGAGCCACGTCCTTTAATGGCCAGCTTCGCAAAATCAATATCGAATTTAAGCTTCTTAATGGTTCCGACTTGGCGCAGTAAAACCGTTACGACCTCAGCTTCTCCATTTGGATTATGTGAAAAATAAACTACCTGAGAACCATTTGTTCCATTGGTTAAATCGTAAGCTTTATCACGTGTAACACCCGTAACGTTAAAACGTTTTATATAAGACGGCCCCGACTTACCATCACGATACATCATATTATAAATGGTACGCTTATCGTTTTTATCAAAAACGGCAGCATGTATAATATCTTTTCCTATAAAAGTTTTCGCATCGACTTTTGTAATCATCATTTTACCGTCTCGTAAAAACACGATAACATCATCAATATCAGAACAATCGCCAACATATTCGTCTTTCTTCAAACTTGTCCCTACGAAACCTTCTTCACGGTTTACGTATAGTTTTGTGTTTCTTAGAACCACTTTCGTAGCTTCAACATTATCAAATACACGAAGCTCCGTTTTTCGCTCACGACCTTTTCCGTATTTCTCTTTCAGTTTGGTAAAATAAGCAATAGCAAAATCGGTAAGATGCTCCAAATTGTATTCTACCTCTTTCATCTCTTCTTCTAATCTAGAGATTAATTCATCTGCTTTATCAGAATCGAAACGAGTGATACGAATCATCGGAATTTGAGTCAAACGCTGTAAATCGTCATCGTTGATTTCTCTCACGAATGATTTTTTGAAAGGCTCAAAACGGTCGTACAAATATTTGTAAAGTGATTCCCTATCTCCATACAATTTGAAGTCGATATACATTTCTTCACGAATGAAGATTTTCTCCAAAGTAGAGAAATGCCACTTATTTTTCAGCTCTTCTAATTGAATTTCGAGCTCTTGTTTAAGCAAATCAACTGTTCTTTCCGTTGAAATCTTCAACATTTGCGAAACACCAATAAATAGCGGCTTATTATCTTCAATTACACATCCCAAAGGTGCAATTGAAGTTTCACAAGCTGTAAATGCAAACAAAGCATCGATTGTTTTGTCTGGCGAAACTCCCGGGAAAAGATGAATTAAAATCTCAACATCGGCTGCTGTATTGTCTTCAATTTTCTTGATTTTGATTTTACCTTTTTCATTGGCTTTCAAAATACTGTCAATCAAACTCGAAGTATTGGTCGAAAACGGAATCTGCGTAATCACCAATGTATTTTTGTCTAATTGCGAAATCTTAGCACGCACACGCACACGTCCGCCACGCATTCCGTCGTTGTAATTTGAAACGTCGGCAATACCAGCCGTGGCAAAATCGGGATATAGCGTAAATGATTTTCCTTTTAAGATTTTAATCGAAGCGTCAATTAATTCGTTGAAGTTATGAGGCAGCACTTTTGTAGAAAGTCCAACCGCGATGCCTTCTGCTCCCTGTGCTAAAAGCAATGGGAATTTTACAGGAAGATTAATCGGTTCAGCTTTTCTACCGTCATATGATAGTCCCCATTCGGTGATTTTTGGAGAATACAAAACCTCCAAAGCAAATTTAGATAAACGTGCCTCGATATAACGGGGCGCTGCTGCACCGTCACCAGTTAAGATATTTCCCCAGTTTCCTTGACAGTCAATCAATAAATCTTTCTGACCGATTTGTACCATGGCATCACCAATACTCGCATCTCCGTGTGGGTGATACTGCATGGTATGACCAACTACATTGGCGACTTTGTTATAACGACCATCATCCAACTCTTTCAAAGAGTGCATAATACGACGCTGAACCGGTTTGAATCCGTCCTCGATAGCAGGAACCGCACGTTCCAGAATTACGTAGGAAGCATAATCCAGGAACCAGTCTTTGTACATTCCGGTTACTTTGGTAATAACGTCTTCGCCTTCTTCTTCCTGATTTTCGTAAAAATGTGCACCTTCAAAATGTTTTCCTTCACCCTCAATCACATCATCATCGCCATCCTGAATGTTATCCAGATTGTCATCTGAATTATTCTCGTCATCGTTTGGAATTATGTTATCGTCTTCTTCGTCTTTCATTTTTATGCTGAATTTATTTCAGTATTTTTCTATTTAATTATTTAGATTTTTGAATATTTTCAATGAAATCAATTTCTTCTTTTACCCTCTTCTCATCTCCACTTTCAATAAAAAGAGTAATCCCAAATTTCTTTAATAATTCCTGCATATCAGAATAACAATATTTTTGGAATCCATTTAAATTATCCGAGTTTCTTGAGCCTACACATTCTATACAAAATTCATCATAACCTATGATTCTATTTTTGCTGTCACGAAATAAAATCATATGTCTAGGTTTATAACATGCTGCAGAAAGTTCTTCGGGAACACAAGTATCACAAATCATTAAATTAAGAAGTTCTTTCTCTTGCATTTTATTTAAAATAACCCTCTCTTTTATTTTGGTACTATCAAAAGTTAATTTATAATTATCTACTAATACTTTGCGAAATGGCTGTTCATTTTTGTATTCTAAAGTATCCCACATTATTCTATCATAATAAGAAACCACCTCGATTTTAGAAAAATTATTTATTGGAAATTCTCTTTTATGAATTATTTTGCTAATCGATTTGACAATTGGAATACCTTCCTCTCCTACTGGTAAATTCTTTGTCTTTTTATTATGACAAGAAATTACAACCGAGACAATAATAATCAAAAAAAAGATTTTCTTCATATCGTTTTAATTATTTTCAAGCAACTCTTTTAAAGCTTCAACACTTGGCAAAACGGTTTTATATTTACTGGCAAAAATCTGTTCATTGTTTTCTGGTAATGTATATTTTACTACAGCTTCACTTTTATTTTGGCAAAGAACAATCCCGATAGTTTTATTTTCGTCTTCCAAGCGCATTTCTCTGTCATAATAGTTCACATACATTTGCATTTGGCTTAAATCCTGATGTTTTAATTCGCCAATTTTTAAATCAATAAGAACAAAACATCTTAATATTCTATTATAAAAAACCAAATCAATCCTGAAATGTTTATCATCAAAAGTAATTCTTTCCTGTCTTGCAACAAAAGTAAAACCATGACCCAACTCTAATAAAAATTGCTCCAGTTTATTAATAATTTCTTCCTCTAATTGAGATTCTGAATATTGATGCAATTCAGGCAATCCTAAAAATTCAAGTATATAAGGATCTTTAATAATGTCTTTTGGCTTTTCAATTATTTGTCCTTGCTCTGAAAGTTTTAAAATTCCTTCTTTATCTCTGCTTAACGCTAATCTTGTATAAAGTGCCGAATCATATTGACGTTTTAGTTCTCTAACACTCCAATTGTGTTTTTCAGATTCGATTTTATAGAAACGTCTTTCTTTCTCATCTTCAATTCGCATTAAAAAAATATAATGGCTAAAAGTCAATTTAAAAAATGAAGACAAAGTTTGATAATCCACTTTATCAAATTTCGCAGACACTGTCTGCGTTTTTTGAGATTTGAATTCCTCAGTCAGTGACTGAGGCTTTTGAATTTGTAAAATCCGAGACAGTGTCTCGGATTTTGAGAAAGTCAAAAAGAGCTTCCTCATATTACTTAAATTATCAACTGAAAAACCTTTACCAAACTCCTTTGTCAATTGCTGAGAAAGACTTTTTAAAAGCTGTTTACCATATCCCGCCCTATCATTACCATTTTGTTCTTCTTCAACAATTATTCTCCCTATTTCAAAATAGGTAATGGTCATAGTTGAATTTACGGTACGTAAAACCTGTTGTCGGGCATTTTGCAATAACTCGGCAACTTGCTGGAAAATGACTTTATTTTGAAGACCGTCTGACACTCTACTTTATTTTATCTCCTAAGCCTCTTCAAGCTCATCAATCTCCACCTTCAAATTCTTGATAATAAAATCTTGTCTGTCCGGCGTATTTTTCCCCATATAAAAAGACAACAACTGCTCAATCGAAGTATGTTTATCCATCATAACTGGATCAAGGCGAATTGTGTCTCCAATAAAGTTCTTGAATTCATCTGGCGAAATCTCTCCCAAACCTTTGAATCGGGTGATTTCTGGTTTTGGTTTTAGTTTTTCAATCGCGTCTTTCCTTTCTTCTTCAGAATAACAGTAAATCGTTTCTTTTTTGTTTCGAACCCTGAAAAGCGGTGTTTGCAGAATATACAAATGTCCTTCTTTGATTAATTCTGGAAAAAACTGCAAAAAGAACGTAATCAAAAGTAAACGAATGTGCATTCCGTCGACATCGGCATCGGTTGCGATTACGATGTTATTGTAACGTAATTTTTCCAGTCCGTCTTCGATATCTAATGCCGCTTGCAATAAATTGAATTCTTCGTTTTCATACACAATCTTTTTAGACATTCCGTATGAATTCAAAGGTTTACCACGCAAACTGAAAACTGCTTGTGTATTCACATCACGCGACTTGGTAATTGATCCAGAAGCCGAATCTCCCTCGGTAATAAAAAGGGTACTTTCTAAGTTTCTTGGGTTTTTGGTATCTGGAAGATGCGCACGACAATCTCTTAGTTTTTTATTGTGAAGATTGGCTTTTTTAGCACGATCTGTTGCCAGTTTTCTAATTCCTGATAATTCTTTTCTTTCGCGTTCTGCTTGAAGAATTTTACGCAATAAAGCTTCGGCTGTCGGCGGATTTTTATGCAGGTAATTGTCTAGCTTCGTTTTGATAAAATCGTTAACGAAAGTACGAACAGAAACCGCTGGTGTTCCGTCATCAGAACCCATATCGGTAGAACCTAATTTGGTTTTGGTCTGAGACTCAAAAACGGGTTCCATCACTTTAATACTAATCGCACTTACAATCGATTTTCGAACGTCAGAAGCATCAAAATTCTTATTGTAAAACTCACGAATTGTTTTTACAACCGCTTCACGATACGCAGCCAAGTGCGTTCCTCCCTGCGTTGTATTCTGACCGTTTACGAAAGAATGATATTCTTCGCTGTATTGGGTTTTACTATGCGTTAATGCTACCTCAATATCATTATCTTTCAAATGTATAATTGGGTATTCTAAATCTTCTGCATTAATCGTCTCTTCTAATAAGTCACGAAGTCCATTTTCTGAATAGTATTTTTCTCCGTTAAAAATAATCGTCAAACCATTGTTTAGATAACAGTAATTTTTAACCATTTTTACTACATATTCTAAACGGAATTTAAAATTTTTGAAAATCGTTTCGTCTGGCGTAAAAGTTACTTTTGTTCCTTTACGTTTTGTCGTTTCGATGATATCTTCTTCTGAAACCAAATTTCCTGCAGAGAATTCTGCCGCCTTTTGTTTTTCATCACGAACCGATTCTACACGGAAATAAGTCGAAAGCGCATTTACTGCTTTTGTTCCGACACCGTTCAAACCAACCGATTTCTGGAAAGCTTTTGTATCGTACTTTCCTCCTGTATTCATTTTCGAAACTACATCGACCACTTTCCCTAACGGAATACCACGTCCGTAGTCACGAACGGTTACCGTTTTTTCTTTGATACTTACCTCAATAGTTTTTCCAGAGCCCATTACGAACTCATCGATACAGTTATCTAAAACCTCTTTTAGAAGAATGTAAATACCGTCATCCGGAGCAGATCCGTCTCCAAGTTTTCCGATATACATTCCGGGACGCATACGGATATGTTCTTTCCAATCAAGCGAACGAATATTATCTTCGGTATATTGATTTTGCTCTAGCATATATGAATTTAGGATTTTTGGCTAATGTACCATTTCTTAACAAAAAATGAAAGTGTATTTTCCTTTTTGTTATGAATAATAACAGTTTAAAATCTATTTAACTTGATTTTAAAACAAAACGGTCTGTAAAATTATGAAAAACTGCTTTTTCAGCAAAAAAATACTATTTGATTCCGAGAACTTCTTTTGCCAGCGCAATCATCTTGGGGGTTCCCGTGTTTTTGTTTTTTTCGTCAGAAAGTTTTACAACGCCTTGCCAATGTATTGTATCGGGTTTTGTATCGGTCAATTTGATGACCATATTCATAGCAGGAAGTCCGACATCGTTAGTGAAATTTGTTCCTATTCCGAATGATATTTTTATTTTATCAGAACAAAAATCTGCAATCCTTTTTACTTTATCATAATTCAAGGAATCTGAAAAAACAATGGCCTTTGATTTTGGGTCAATTCCCATTTTTCTATAATGCACAATCACTTTTTCGGCAAACTCAATCGGGTCGCCGCTGTCATGGCGGACACCATCAAAAAGCTTTGAATATTTTTTATCGAACTGATTGAAAAAGATATCGGTTGTATAGGTATCGGTTAGAGCAATTCCGAGGTCTCCGCCATATACATTGGTCCAATTTTCAAGACCAATTGAATTTGCCATTTTAAAACCATATTGCGCAGCATGAAACATAAACCATTCATGAGCATGCGTCCCCAAAGGCCTTCTGTTATTGACCATTGCAAAATGCACATTGCTTGTTCCGATAAAACTATGTCCGCCGTAATTGCGCAACGTTTCATTCACCAATTCATGCACTTCGTAAGAATGACGGCGTCGGGTGCCAAATTCTAAAATTGAAACACCGAGTTTGTTATAACTATCGATTTTTTCTTTGGTAAGTTTTTTTACAGCTTCATCGTTTAGACGAATCAAATGATTGGACTTATAAAAAAGTTCCGAAATGAGAGCCATCAAAGGCACTTCCCATAAAATAGTTCTGTACCAAAATCCCTCAACTGTAACTTTTATTTCTGAGCCTTCTTGACTGATTTGAACTTCAGCTGGATCAAAACTATAACCTTGAAGAAAATCTAAATACGTAGGGTCGAGATAGTGACAATAATGCGCTAGATAATTCTTTTCTTCTTTTGTTAAACGAAGATTAGCCATTTCATCCACAGCTTTTCGAAGTAATGTTGCAAATCCGTGTGGAAAAATGTGTTTGCCACGATTTATGAATCCGTATCGAACTTTTGCTTTTGGAAAAAGTTTAATTACAGCATGCTGCATCGTAAATTTGTAGAAATCATTGTCTAAAATCGATTTCAAAAATGTGGTTTCCATGGCAAACAAATTCTAATCGTTCTTGCTAAGATACGGCTATTTCAGAAAAGATGAAAATTACCCTATCTCAATCGACTATTTTGAAACTATTTTAAAGGAAACAACACTATTACCATCTACAAAAACAGTGATATGATCGCCTATCGTGTTATCAATTAGCATCTGAAATTCTAAACCTCCTCTTTTCTCTTTTGGATTTTGAACCTTAACCGGTTGATTTCTTTTATTTAAGTAGAAAACTTGATTTGATTTTGATAAGTTTTTGATTTCAACTGTAATTTTATCTCCGTTTCTGGCTTCGATTATTCCAGAATCAGGCGACTTGATCTTATAGTCGTTTTCGATTGTTGTATTGTAAATCAAAGGACCATTTAGAAAATCTTCCTTGCTTAGTCTGTTTCCTAAAAAAGTTCCCGAATCCGGAAAATGTTTTGCAAAAAAATAATCAGGATCTGTATCAAAGTAAACAGGATTAAAATCATTCACCATTCTTCCTTTACTGCTGTCGTAATAACCTTGCCCCCAAGTTACATCGAGGAGACGCCATTTTTTATCAATCAGAACCATATTCCAGGCATGGTTGGATGAAGTGGTTTTGCGACCGATATCTCTAACTGAAATTTTAGAATCACCACGGATTATCTCGCATTTAATTCCCATCAAGGAAGCCAAATGTTGATACAAGGCAGTAAAACCTTCACAAACCGCTTTTTTAGATTTGAAAGCTTTCTGAATCAGGTTGTCATTTAATTGTTTAATTTTTCGCTGTTTTTCTGCTTCAGAAGAATAACTGAAACCTTGCGATTTTGGCGGATTCAGATAGGCATTATAATCATATCTGATATTAAAAGCTATCCAACTGTATATAGCTCGTGCTCGATCAGCGTCGGAGTCAAAGTCTTTTTCGATTCTGTCGGCTAATTTCTCCGTGCTATCAAAACTTTTAGGGTATTTCGCAACTATTTTATCTATTTCGCTAACCTTTTGAGCAAAACTAAGATTGATAAAAAAAATATTTAGTAAGAGAAAAATAAGGGCAAACTTTTTTTGTGGCATTTAAAAACTTGATTTAATAATGTTTTTCAGTTCATTGTCTAACTCAACGTTAGAAATCTTATTTTCCTGTAAATCAAAATTCGAGCCAAAAGCTGGCAATGAGAAACTTGCTTTAATTTCTGCCCCATAACGAGGAAACAGATTTTGAGCAATTCCTAAAACAGATGACCCACCTCTGCCTCCTGGAGAAGTTGCCATCAACAACATAGGTTTATGCTGAAAAACATCCTTTTCTATTCTTGAACTCCAATCGAAAACATTTTTGAAAGCAACCGAATAATTTCCGTTGTTTTCTGCCATTGAAACCACCAAAAGATCAGCTGCTTTAAGTTTGTTTAGAAATGCCTGCGCCAATTCATGCTGACCAATTTCCTTTTCATGGTCTACACTAAACAAAGGCATTGCAAAATCATTTAAATCTAAAACCTCGACTTCTGCATTTTGAAATAAACTTGCTGCGTAAGCTGCTAAACGTTTATTGATAGACTGTTTGCTGTTACTTCCTCCAAAGGCTACTATTTTCATATCTTATTTGTTTGATTGTTGTTCTGTATTTGGGGTGTCAATTTCGTAAATATCTTTTGCTATTTCTACTGAATATTCGTTAGGATAGATTTTCCCTCCGTATGATTTCGCATATACTTTAGTAAATTCTGCTCCAAAATACAGAATAATTGCCGAATAATAAACCCATACCAAAATAATTATCACAGACCCCGCCGCGCCGTAAACGGAAGCTACAGTCGAACTGCCTAAATAAAAACCTATTGCAAATTTACCTACCATAAAAAGAACTGCTGTAACGCTAGACCCAATAATAGCATCTTTCCATCGTATTTTTCCGTCGGGCAATGTCCTGAAAATTATGGTAAACAAAAGTGTAATACTCGCCAATACGATTACAATATTGACCACATAAAACAGATAAACAGTGCTTTCTGGAAAGTAAATTTTTAAACGAGCACTGACCATATCTAAAATGGTATTGATGAAAAGGCTGACAATCATTAAAAATCCAACAGAAGCAATCATGGAGAATGACATTAACCTATTCTGAATAAATTTCTTGACTCCTTTATCTGGCTTAGCACGCAATCCCCAAATAAAATTGATAGAGCTCTGAATTTCCGCAAAAACCCCTGAAGCTCCAATAAGCAGCATTACCACTCCAAATACGGTAGCAAAAACATTATTTCCAGACAATTCTACATTTTTTATTGCTTCCTGAATTTGTGTTGCTGCACCATTACCAACCAAACCATTAATTTGTCCGTACAACTGTCCGGTAACGGCTTCTTCTCCAAAGAAAAAACCACAAACTGTAATGATGATAATTAATAAAGGAGGCAATGCAAATATGGTGTAATAAGACAAAGCAGCACTTAGCTTTATGGCATTGTCATCATTAAATTCTAGAAAAGTATTCTTAAGCAGAAACCATGTTTTTGAAAAAATATTTTTGATTCTCATTTGCTGATTTTTTGAGTTACACTCAAATTTAAGCATTATTAGAAAATCGGTAATTCTTGGTTTTTAACGGGATTTTATATTTTTTCCATGTTATTTAGACACTTTTTTATATTCTAGATCGTATCCTAAATCTTTAATTTCAAATATCTTTCTAAATTCACTTCTGGATGGTTTTATTAAGTAAGAAATAGAATCGAGCTTTGTCCCTTTTACTTTTGTCACAGAATCCAGCTTTTTCAAATCTTTAATATCGTGTAGGTTTTTAAATCTCAGCATGTTTTTTTCAATAGACACAAACTGAACCTTCCAAAATATGGAATCTTTTCTACTCAAAATTAATTGCCCAGCAATACGTTTTGCTTTTTGATAAAGTGAAAATCTAAACAAAGTATCTATACGTTTTTGAAGCAATTCTATCGAATCGCCTTTCGATAAAATATTATATTTACCTTTCGTATCCTTCATTATTAATTTATCCCCAACGATATCATATTCTTCCCTTAACGAATCAAGTGCAAGTTTATGGATTTTGAATTTATAAAAGTATTCTTCTAGAATTCTATTTTCTTCAATTCTAATAAAAGTTGAATCATTATTTACATATAGTCCTCTGAATTTACTAGGAAAGCTATTTAATTCCGAATCTTTATCTGGTTGTGGATTTTGAAAATAAAAATTCGCACATCCATAAACACATTCTAAAGGCGCATCTGCTTTCTTACAGGAAACTATTAATAGTATTGCGGAAATAATTAAAGCTGTCTTTTTCATGATAAGGCTATTTATAATGACAAAAAATGCCTTTATCATAAACTGTCCATAAACTTGCTTTTTGGTTCGCTGCTTTAAGAGCATTGTTTGCCCAAGTATTGCAAGTATAAAATAAGCTGTAACTTCCTTTGGCTTCGTAAAAAGCATCTTTCATTCCATAGCTATGTCCTTCAATCCATTGTGGATGAACAGAGTCGCTAAAACTATTAGAAATATAATTGACCAAATTCTGATAATTTTCTTTTGAAACTAAAATACGTTTGCAGTCATCACCTTCTTTTAACTGTTTAAAAAATGTAGTATGCATCGCAGAGGAGCTGACTCCAAAAGCCGCTTTTAAGGCCGTGCTTGTTTTTAAATCTGACCATTCTGGAGTATCCAGATAAAAACCTTTGTCTCCCCAGCCAAAAGCGATATAATTCATCAAAGAATCTTTTGACTTTGTTTGACTGAACTGGATTTCATTTCGCCAGTCTTTTATTTCATTTTTAATGGGAACTACAATATCGGTATGAACTCCGTTAGAAAGAATGTAAATCGGAACTGCGTTTTGTTCTTCGACTTTAGCGACATCTGAATTTACTGTAATTTTTGAAATAATAAGAACTGCCGTAACATATAAAGCAAGAAAACTAAAGATTCCGAAAAGTGTCCAGCCGATAATTTTGAATGATTTTTTTAGCATTTTAATTGGTTGATTTTAGATTAGTAATTGGTTATTTTTTCTGTAACCAATTTTTGAGCCAAAAATTTTCGAATTGCAAATCGGGACACGGATTTTACTGATTCGCTTTCGCGAAAGCGCGGATTTGAACGGACTTTTATTCTATTTTGTACAAAAACTATAACGCACACCAATATGAATATTAACTTTTCGGAAAAAAAAAACTGCTGAATCCCTCCAGCAGTTTATCTATTCTCTCTATTCTATTTTCTATATTCTAAAAAAAAAAAAATTAAACATTGAAACGGAAATGCATCACATCACCATCTTTAACAACATATTCTTTTCCTTCCACTCTGAATTTTCCAGCTTCCTTGGCTTTTGCTTCAGAACCGTATTGAACGTAATCATCGTATGAAATTACTTCTGCACGAATAAATCCTTTTTCGAAATCAGTGTGGATAACTCCAGCCGCTTGCGGTGCTGTAGCTCCAATTGGAATAGTCCAAGCACGGACTTCTTTTACACCAGCAGTAAAGTAAGTCTGCTGTTTTAATAATTTGTAAGCTGCACGAATTAAAACTGACGCTCCTGGTTCCTCTAACCCCATATCTTCAAGAAAAACCTGACGCTCTTCGTAGCTTTCCAACTCTGTAATATCAGCCTCTGCTCCTACTGAAAGCACGATAACTTCAGCATCTTCATCTTTTACTAATTCACGAACTTGGTCTACATATTTATTTCCGTTTACTGCAGAACTTTCGTCAACATTACAAACGTATAAAACTGGTTTTGCTGTAATCAACTGGAAACTTTCTAGCAAAACTTCTTCGTCATTATTTTGAGGAACAATTGTTCTTGCAGATTTTGCTTGCAAAAGCGCTTCTCTAATTCTGTTTAATAAAGCCTCTTCTGTCTGAGCTTCTTTATTTCCTGTTTTTGCAGCACGTTTTACTTTTTCTAAACGCTTTTCGATTGTTTCTAAATCTTTCAGCTGCAATTCGATATCGATAGTTTCTTTGTCACGAATCGGATTTACGTTTCCGTCAACGTGTACAATATTATCATTGTCAAAACAACGTAAAACGTGAATAATAGCATTACACTCTCTAATGTTTCCTAAGAACTGGTTTCCAAGACCTTCTCCTTTACTTGCTCCTTTTACCAAACCTGCGATATCTACAATATCTACAGTTGCCATTTGAACGCGCTCTGGTTTTACTAGCTCTTCTAGTTTATTGATTCTTGGATCTGGAACGTTTACAACACCAATATTGGGTTCGATTGTACAAAACGGAAAGTTTGCACTCTGCGCTTTTGCATTAGATAAACAATTAAATAATGTTGATTTTCCAACATTTGGCAATCCTACAATTCCTGCTTTCATCTGTTTGTTTCTATTTATTTTCTGTTGAGCCTCTGATTGTTAGACTCTTTATGTATAAATCTATTTCTGCCAAAATGATATTTTTTGGCTTTAAAATTTTGCAAATATAAGATTTAATCCCTCTTAAGCGAAGTAAAAATGACGATTAATATAAATTACAGTAAAATCTTAAAAATTTTTAAACTTTTCGTTACGTTTTTGTTAAAAAAGATTACTTTTAGTACCGTAACAAACCAAACAACAAACAAAAATCCTTAAACCATGAAAAAGATTGCATTATTTTTATTGTTTCTCAATTCAGCTTTTCTTTTTGCCCAAAAAGAAATAACAGGAGTCGTCACCGATAAGTCGGGCGCTCCATTGCCGGGTGTCAATATTTTAGAAAAAGGGACCAATAACGGGGTTTCTACCAGTTTTGAAGGAAGTTATTCTATTAAAGTCAAAGAAGGCGCTATTCTGGTATTCAGCTATGTTGGTTTTGGAACCTTAGAAAAAGCAACAAACTCTTCTAAAATTGATGTTATCTTAGACGAAAACGGCGGTCAGATTTTAAGCGACGTCGTGGTTGTAGGTTCAAGAAATGCTAAAAGAACTGTAGTAAACTCCGCCGTTCCTATTGACGTAATCAATGTAAAAGATGTAACCACACAAAGCGGTAAAATCGAAATCAACCAATTACTGCAATACGTTGCTCCTTCCTTTAATGCAAACAAGCAATCTGGCTCTGACGGTGCCGACCACGTTGATCCCGCTTCGTTGCGAGGTATGGGACCCGACCAGACTTTGGTTTTGATTAACGGAAAAAGAAGACATCAATCTTCTTTAATAAACTTATTCGGAACACGAGGAAGAGGAAATACGGGTACAGATTTAAATGCTATTCCGGCCGCTTCTATCAAAAGAATTGAAATCCTGCGTGATGGCGCTTCTGCTCAGTATGGGTCAGATGCAATTGCTGGCGTAATCAATATCGTTACAAATGATAATGTTGACGAGCTTACGGGCTCTATTACCTATGGTGCCTTTAATGCAAATGCAAAAGGTGATTTCTTGCCAGGAACTCCAAATACTAAAGGTTATCGTTTGGATCAGCACGGAAATGGAAATTCGTACGGAAAAAACCAAGATTTTGATGGTGGTTCTGTGAGAGTAGCCGCCAATTATGGAACTGGAATTGGATCAAAAGGCGGTTATGTAAATATTACTGGAGAATTTCTGAGCAAAAACAAAACACTTAGGCCGAGTTACGATTTTAGAAAAGGCTTTGGTGATGCCGAAATGAAAGGCGTAAATTTATTTGCCAATCTTGCCATTCCGATTGCCGATAAAACTGAATTTTATGCTTTTGGAGGAAGCAATTTTAGAGATACTGACGCTTATGCCTTTACTCGAAATGATGGCGAAAGGGTTGTAGAATCTGTATATCCCGGAGGATATACTCCTAGAATCACTTCAAAAATCAACGACAATTCTGTTGCTGCCGGAATACGAACAGAATCATCTGGAGGATGGAAATTTGATTTCAGCAACACTTTCGGGAAAAATAAATTTCAATATGATATTAAAGGAACCATCAATGCTTCGCTTGAGGAGAATTCTCCTCTTGAATTTGATGCCGGAGGGCATAGCTTACTACAAAACACCACCAATTTTGATGTTTCAAAAAATTATGACAGTGTTCTAAACGGTCTAAATATCGCATTTGGAACTGAATTTAGAATTGAGCAATTTGAAATTTTTGCGGGCGAAGAGGGTTCGTACACAACTTACGACACCAACGGACAGCCAATTACAGACCCCACAACACAAAGCGCACCAATTGATCCGGTTACAGGAGAGCCAAGACCAGGAAGTTCGCAAGGTTTTCCAGGCTACAGTCCGGCAAACGAAGTCAATAAAGACCGTACAAACTTCTCATTGTATGCTGATGCGGAACTCGATATTACCGATGCCTTAATGGTCAGCGGAGCGGTACGTTTTGAAAACTATAGTGATTTTGGAAGCACCGTTAACGGAAAATTAGCCTCAAGACTTAAGCTTTCAGACCATATTAACTTGAGAGGTTCTGTAAGTACAGGTTTTAGAGCTCCTTCTTTGGCACAGATATATTATAACCTGCGCTTTACCAATTTTAATGCAAGCGGCGCAACAGAAGTTTTACTGGCTCCCAACGATAGCCCTGTTACTCGCGCATTTGGAATCGAGAAACTGAATGAGGAAAAAGCCGTGAATGCTTCTTTGGGACTAACAGCTTCTTTTGGCGATTTTACTGCAACTATTGACGGCTATTATATTAATGTAAAAGACAGAATTGTACTAACGGGTTATTTTGACGCATCGTCATTGAATCTTGGCGTTTCTGAAGCGCAGTTTTTTGCCAATGGTGTTGATACCAGCACACATGGCCTTGATTTGGTTCTTTCATGGAAAAAGAAGTTTGGCGAATCGCAATTTGGTGCGACTTTGGTCGGAAACATCAATGATATGAAAATTGATCGCGTAAAAAATGGAAACTTAGACGAAGACACCTTTTTTGGAAAACGAGAGAGAGCTTTTTTATTGGCTTCGGCACCTGACAATAAATTTGGGCTAAATTTGAATTACAACAGAAAGAAGTTTGATGCGGGATTAGCTTTTACACGTTTCAGTAAAGTTGTTTTGGTCGATTATGCTGATGAAGATGATGTTTACAATCCGAGACTCGTAACCGATGTGACTCTAGGATATCAGTTTACCAAAAGTCTAAAGTTAAGCATTGGAAGCAACAACTTGTTTAATGTCTATCCAACCAAACAAGACGAACAAGGAAACACAGAAGCCGGAGGATACTGGGATGCTGTTCAGATGGGGTTCAGCGGCGCTTATTACTATGCAAGACTTGGATTTAATTTTTAAACTATAATTTTAACTAGCAAAAAAATCCTGAGCAGAAACTCAGGATTTTTTAAATTTAGGTATAATTTGTTTACATCTTAAATTCTAAAGAAGCAATAATCGCTTTTTCTTCTTCGGTTGCCGTAAATCCTGAAAGATCCCAATAATTAGTGAGAATTTTGTTCTTTTTATTAAAAAGCGATTTTTCCTTAAAAACATCGCTATCGCTATAGGTAAAGTTCTGTTTCGTAAATTCTGTGGTCACAAAACTGTTTCGAACCTGAATATTCTTTTTCGGTTTGTCTTTCGCAATCAAATCATAAGCAACTTCTTCATTAGAACTTAAAAAATAATAATCGTTTCCGTCCCATCGATAGGCTACTTTTACATATGATTTGGTAAGATTTTTGTCTCCATTACCGGTCTTTTCCTCAACTTTATCAAGATTTAGCGGAGTTACGGTAATTTCGAATTCTATAATTAACTTTTTTTCGGGATCGTAGACAATCTCAAAATTATCGATTGCTTCTTTTGCTTTGTCTAGAGGAGTAACAGACATCACATAATAATCCTTGTTTTTGGAATGTCCTTTTATACTAAAGTCATATTCTTTTTTTGATTTTGAATCTAGCAACGGATCAAAATATTTGAAGTTCGAATAGTTCTCCATAATATTATTCAGATTATAGCCTCTTAAATCAGGACTTACATCTGCTTCTAATAATCCATAAGATCTATTTTGCTCAACAAGTAAAGTGGTTGCATTATTATTTTTATCAAACTGAAAATTCACTAAACCATCATTATAATAGGAATACTGATTATTCATCATAAAAAACTCTCTTACATAGACTTTCTGTCTGTGCGAAATGCTAATTTTTTTTGTAGAATTGTTTACCAATTTCTGAAGTATCTTATCTTGAGATTCTTTAGACAACACAACTTCGTCTAGTTTATTATTTTTACTTTTTAAGTAAATAACAAATTTTTGATCTCCGTTTAAAGAGGTCCATCGTACGGTTATATCTTCATAATTAGTTTCAGAAACCTGAACATTCGAGCCGCCAGTCAGCATAAAAGTAACTTTCCCTTCTTCGTTACTCAATAAAATCTGCTGGGTTTTCATTATAATAACCGTGGCATTTTGTATGGGTTCGAGTGTCTCAATATCTTTTACAATTATAGAATATTCCTGATTTTGTGCGGAAATGTTAACGTTATATAATACGACAAATAAAAGTATCAATTTCTTCATAAGCGTTATTAAATTTTCAACTAAAGTATTAATTTTTTAACAATTAAGCAACAGCCAAAAAATAAAACATTCGTTATCAAGAAACTAACTTTTAAAAATACCTGATATCAGGGACAAAAAAAACCTGAGTTTTAGCTCAGGTTTTTATAGAAAAATATTTTTTATTCAGATTATTCTCCGTGTAAGAAAGACTGTCTGTTTAGTAAGGTTTCCTCATCTTCTACATGATTGTCATCTGGCACACAACAATCAACAGGACATACAGCAGCGCATTGAGGCTCATCATGAAAACCTTTGCACTCTGTACATTTGCCAGGTACGATATAATAGATTTCATCAGAAATAGGAGTTTGTGCTTCTTCAGCATCAACCTCAGTTCCGTCAGGTAAAACTATAGTTCCAGAAAGACTTGTTCCGTCTTTGTATCTCCAGTCATCTGCTCCTTCATAAATTGCTGTATTTGGGCATTCTGGTTCGCAAGCCCCGCAATTAATACATTCGTCAGTTATAATTATTGCCATCTTTTTCTTCGTTTCTTAGTTTAAAGTTACAAGTTTAAAGTTTAAAATACCAAAGATTTTAATCTGCTTTGCCTTATAACGTAATATAGCTTATTTTTGTGCAAAATTACAATCAAAACAATTCATAAGCAAACATTATGACATTAGAAACAAAAAAAAGTGTTTTTGTTGAATTAGGAAAATTTTTAAGTCAGTTTTCTGAAAGCGGATCCGAAAAAAAATCAGGCGTTTTGCATAACGATGTTTTTTTTGATGATTTCGAAAAACTGATTCATTTATCGCAATCTCATAATGGATGGTACACTCCTGCGCAGGTCTACTTTGCAGTGCAGTCTTGGGCAGAAGCCTTAACGGATGAAAACATTGCACAATGGATTTCAAAATACACTTTTAATGACAACGATCCAGAAAAAACAGTTGCTTTAATTTTGGCCGGAAATATTCCTCTTGTCGGATTTCACGATTTTCTATCTGTTTTGATTACGGGCAATAAAGCTTTAATCAAAACATCTTCAAATGACCAGCATTTATTGCCATTTTTAGCGAAATATATTATTGCTGTTAATGCCGAATTTGCAGACAGAATCACTTTTGTGGACGGAAAACTAGAAAATTTTGATGCCGTAATTGCAACAGGAAGCAATAATACATCTCGTTATTTTGAATACTATTTCAGAGACAAACCCTCGATTATTCGCAAAAACAGAAATTCGGCCGCAATTCTGACCGGAAAAGAAACCAATGAGGAACTTGAGGCTTTAGGAGAAGACATTTTCAGGTATTTTGGTTTAGGATGCCGAAATGTTTCTAAACTTTTTGTTCCGAAAGAGTATTCTTTTGATGATTTTTTCCAAGCCATTTTTAAATATCAGGACGTTATTCAATACGAAAAATACGCCAATAATTACGATTACAACAAAGCCGTTTTCTTAATGAGCAATTTCAAACTGATCGATAACGGTTTTCTGACCTTAAAAGAAGATTCCAGCTACGCCTCTCCTATTTCGAGCGTCTTTTACGAATATTACGAAAGCCTTGACGAGCTGCAAAAACGTCTTGCAGACGATTCAGAACAAATTCAATGCATCGTGAGTTCAAATTTGACTGCCAATAGCATTGCTTTTGGAGAAACTCAAAAACCGCAATTGTGGGATTACGCAGATAACGTTGATACTATAACGTTTTTGTTAACAACAAAGTAAAAAAATGTTTAATTATTTCGAATATTTTAACGCTTTTTCGTGTCTTATTAACGAAATTTGCGTCTTTAAAATTTTCGACTATTAACAACAACCATGAAAAAACACAACTACAGCGCAGGACCAAGTATTTTACCTCAGGAAGTTTTTGAGAAGGCATCACAAGCAGTATTAAATTTTAATAATTCAGGATTATCAATTCTTGAAATTTCGCACCGAAGCAAAGATTTCGTTGCTGTTATGGATGAAGCTCGTTCGTTGGCTTTAGAATTACTTGGACTTACAGGAAAAGGATACCAAGCTCTGTTTTTACAAGGCGGTGCTAGCACAGCATTCTTAATGGCTCCTTACAATCTAATGAAAGAAAACGGAAAAGCAGCTTACTTAGATTCGGGGACATGGGCAACTGCAGCTATAAAAGAAGCTAAATATTTCGGAGAAACTGTTGTAGTGGCTTCTTCAAAAGAAGAAAATTACAACCATATTCCAAAAGGTTACGCAATACCAAGCGACGCAGACTATTTTCACTGCACAAGCAACAATACAATTTTCGGAACTCAAATGAAAGAATTCCCAACAACAAATGTACCTGTTGTTTGCGATATGAGTTCTGATATTTTTTCACGTCAGTTAGATTTCTCCAAATTTGATTTAATCTACGCTGGAGCTCAAAAAAACATGGGACCAGCCGGAACTACTCTTGTAGTTGTCAAAGAAGAAATTCTTGAGAAAAAC
Source organism: Flavobacterium foetidum (assembly GCF_004634245.1). Taxonomy (GTDB): domain Bacteria; phylum Bacteroidota; class Bacteroidia; order Flavobacteriales; family Flavobacteriaceae; genus Flavobacterium; species Flavobacterium foetidum. The sequence goes on along the minus strand of NZ_SJTF01000001.1, from coordinate 119,068 downwards.
GGAAGAACAATCCCAAGTATGTTAGACTACGCCAAACATATTAAAGCAGAAAGCATGTACAATACGCCATCTGTTTTTGCTGTTTACGTTTCTCTTTTGACTTTACAATGGATCAAATCTAAAGGTGGAATCGCAGCTGTTGAAAAATTAAACAACGAAAAAGCAGCTTTACTTTACAATGAAATCGACAGAAACCCATTGTTTAAAGGAACTGCAGCTGTTGAAGACCGCTCTAACATGAACGTTACTTTCTTATTAAACAATCCAGACCACGCGGCAACTTTTGATGCTTTATGGAAAGAAGCTAATATTTCAGGCTTACCTGGTCACCGTTCTGTGGGCGGTTACAGAGCTTCTATCTACAACGCAATGCCAATTGAAAGCGTTCAGGTTTTGGTTGATGTAATGAAAGCCTTAGAAACTAAAGTCTAAAGGATATTTTATCAAAAAGAAAAAAAATAATCTAACTCCGTTTCTTTGACAGAAACAAAAAACAACATACACATACAATGAAAGTATTAGCAAATGACGGAATTTCTAAAAGCGGAATTGCTGCTTTAGAAAAAGGTGGATTTGAAGTAATAACTACAAAAGTTGCTCAAGAACAAGTAGCTAACTTTATTAATGAAAATAATGTAGACGTAATTTTAGTGCGCAGTGCAACTAAAGTTCGTAAAGACATCATTGATGCATGCCCTGGTATCAAAATCATCGGTCGCGGTGGTGTTGGCATGGACAATATCGATGTTGATTATGCTAAAAGCAAAGGAATTCATGTAATCAATACACCAGCTTCATCATCAGAATCTGTTGCTGAATTGGTATTTGGACACTTATTCAATGGTGTTCGTTTTTTACATGATTCTAATAGAAATATGCCTCTTGAAGGAGACACTAATTTTGACGGCCTTAAAAAAGCATATGCAAATGGTGTAGAACTAAGAGGAAAAACTCTTGGAATTGTAGGTATCGGACGTATTGGCCAGGCAACTGCAAAAATGGCTTTAGGCTTAGGCATGAAAGTTATTGCTGCTGATAGTTTTATTCCTGAAGTTGATGTAAAAGTTGAGTTTTTCGACGGACAGTCAATCACTACTAAAATCGTTTCTCAGTCTTTAGAATCTTTATTCAAAGAAGCTGATTTCATTACATTACATGTTCCAGCTCAAAATGGTTACATCATCGGAGAAAAAGAACTTGAAATCATGAAAGACGGTGTGGGAATCGTAAACTGTGCACGTGGAGGTGTTATTGACGAAGTAGCATTAGTAAAAGCTTTAGACTCAGGAAAAGTTGCTTTTGCAGGTTTAGACGTTTTTGAAAACGAACCAAAACCGGAAATGGCAATTTTAATGCATTCTAAAATCTCTTTAACGCCGCATATCGGAGCTGCAACAGGAGAAGCACAAGACAGAATTGGTACAGAACTAGCTTCACAAATTATCACCTTGTTGAGCTAACAATTAAAAAATAGATTAATTTTGAAGGGATTTACTGCTTTATAGTAAATCCCTTCTTTTTTTATTGATTCTGGAGTCTAATCTAAATTCTTATAACCATGTTTGAACAATTAACCCAATTAGTAAAGCAATACGGAAGCGATGCTGTTGTAAACAATAGCGCAGTTCCCAACGAACACAACGAAGCTGTAATAAGCGAAACGAGTTCTTCTATTTTTTCTGGACTACAAAAACTGGCTTCTGAAGGTGGCGGAGAACAACTTGCTAGTTTATTCAATGGCAATTCTCCTATAGACAAAGACAATCCTGTGGTAAAACAACTTACCGATCAATTAAGCGGCAATTTGAGCGAAAAATTCCGAATGAGCAGTTCAGATTCTTCAGGAGTTGCATCAGGTATGATTCCACAAATCTTAAGTTCATTGGTCAACAAAGCAAAAGATCCGAACGACAACAGTTTTCAAATTTCTGATATTATTGCAGCAATTTCCGGAAACAGCAATCAAGCATCGGGATTAATGGAGACGATTTCTAAATACGGAATGCAGTTTGGTCTTGACCAAAATAATGACGGAAAAGTAGATGTTGCAGATGTATTGGTTGTAACCAAAAGCAAAGGCGGTATTTCTGGATTTATTGGTAGACTTTTTGGCAAATCTAGCTCGTAAAATTGATGACATTCTATATTATTGTAAACCTCCATGAGAGGCTTTTTGTTTTTTTCATAGCAATTTAAGACTCAACTCTTTAATTCTAAAAACTTTGCTACCATGAACCTTTGCCCCTTTGCAACTTTTTCACTAACTTTAAGTCATGAAAAAGATTGTCTTCATATTAATTATTATTTTGACCGTAATTGCCTGCTCAACGGCATCAAAAAATATTGCGGATAATTCACAACCCAGAAAAGCAAAAAGTGGCGATACTGTCAGAATAGCAAACGACTCATTAGAATACGAAGTAATCATAATAGATAACGGGTTCAATACTTGGCTTGCTTCACGAGCGTTGCCGAGAAACTATTATACACTTGCTTATCTCGAAAACAAAAATTACCAATACGTAACCGAATGGAACAACAGAGTCCTGCAACCCCATCGTTACAACCCCAACCTTTATGAAATGACAATTGACTACAGACCTGAGATTCATTATGGGTATGAAGTAAATTACCTTATTTACAATTATATGATTTATTTTCAAAATACTTTCAAACAAAAGCTCGCAGGATATGTGCCGCAACAATAATGTTATTATATTTGTAATCGTTATAAATAACTAATGAACAAATTAAAACAACGCTGGGGCATCACCTCAAATCTGCAGGCTATTATCATACTTATTGTTTTTGCCATCACCGGATCGGCATCTGCATGGCTCTCTAGACCTTTTTGTGACTGGCTTGGAATTCACAAAGAAGATTTTGGCAGTTGGTTTACCTTAATTCGTTTGCTCATTATACTACCAATTTATCAGGTTCTTCTGGTTGCAATAGGCACTATTTTTGGTCAATTCCGCTTTTTTTGGAATTTCGAAAAGAAAATGCTCAAAAGAATGGGACTTGGATTTTTATTTAAGGATTAATCCTAAAAGTTCCTTTATCACATTTCCTTAATTTCTGTGTCATATTCCACTTAGATAATATGAAATTCGCTTAATATTTAGAAAGCAAATGAATTTTACACAAAAAATTAAGATTAAAAAAATCAATACCATTTTTTAAACAAACATTAAATACGAAAAATGCATTAAAAACAGGATGGTGCAGGATGGTTGTTTTGTAAGTTTTATCAATCTTTACAGCAAAAGGAATCAGAAACATTAATTGATTTACAATTAGCTAATGCTGATTTTTTACTCTACTTACTAACCAAACCACCACTAAAATGCTGAAAAATTACTTAAAGACCAAAGTAATGATGACAGCCTTATGTCTCATTATTCCATTACTTTCAACGTTTGCCCAAAATCCGATTGTTAAAATTGACTTTGATCAGTCAGGAAGGCCAAAAGCCGAAGTAAACGAACCTGATTATACTGCTTGGGTTATCGGCTCGGGTGACACTAGCACTTATGTAGAAAACGGAATAACTTTTACTGTTACCAGAAAAGGCGCAAACGGCGATGCTTTAGGAACCAACTGGTACAAAGCAGGCATACAAGCACCCTATTACGCCAGATTAGTCTGCGACGGAATAACAGTAAAAGGAAACAATGCAAACCTAGGCGCCATAATAGAACTAAGGATTAAAGGTTTGGCTGCAGGTCAGCATTCGTTTTTAGGATTTTTTAATAACGTAGATAGCCCTACTGCGGGAACGTATAGTCCGATTGACATTTCTGTTGACGGAACTCTGGTAATTGACAATTTAATACCAACCATCAGAGCAACCAAAACCGCCGATGCTCGATCTGCTTATTTAAAATTTCAAGCTGTTGCAGATACTGATGTCGTACTTTTGTTTGCCGCAGAAACCTCAGGCACAGAAACAATAAAGAACTTTATCCTAAATGGTTTCGAATTAAACACTCCTAATATTGCATATCAGGCAACCAATCCGAATCCTAAACACAATAACGAACATGTTGAACTCAATTCTGGCAGCAGATTATTAGAATGGACAGCGGCCTCAAATGCAGTTTCGCATAACATCTATTTCGGTACAGATCCCACAGCGGTCGGCAACGCAACCACTTCTTCAGCTGAATTTAAAGGGAACAAACCTTTGGCCAATACTTCTTATCAGTTAAACGGATTATATACGGGCGAAACCTACTATTGGCGTATTGATGAAGTTTTGAATAATGGCGAGGTCGAAAAAGGCACCTTATGGAAATTTCGTCCCGCACAACTCGCATTTCCTGATGCAGAAGGCTACGGCCGTTTTGCTCGAGGAGGACGAGGCGGAAAAGTTGTCGCTGTAACCAATTTGAACGACAGCGGGCCGGGAAGTTTTCGCGAAGCAGTCACCAATGATATCGGTCCGAGAACAATTGTTTTTAATACTTCTGGAATTATTCAATTAAATTCACGTTTGGTGCTAAGCCAGCCATATGTAACGGTTGCAGGACAAACCGCACCTGGAAAAGGAATTACGATACGTGCCGCTCCGTTTGGCGTGACAGGAAATGACGCAGTGGTGCAACATATAAGAGTGAGGCTGGGCGCCGGAGCAACTTTTGACGGTATGGGACTAACAGGTGCAGACCACAGTATTATTGATCACTGCTCCATCAGCTGGACTATTGACGAATCTTTCAGTTCCAGATCTGGTAAAAATATAACATTACAACGAACACTAATTTCGGAAGCTTTAAATGCTGCCAATCATCAAAATTATCCTGCGGGAACAGAACATGGTTACGCCGCTACGATTGGAGGCGATATCGGAAGTTTTCATCATAATCTTTTGGCACACTGCTATGGGCGTAACTGGAGCTTAGGAGGAGGATTAGACGGAAACGGCGCCTACACTGGAAGAATGGATATCACCAATAATGTAGTGTACAATTGGGGAGGCAGAACGACCGACGGCGGAACCAAAGAAGTTAACTTCGTTAATAACTATTACAAACCGGGAGCGGGTTCTAGAATATTTGTTGCGTTCAACCAGCAGAATGAGGGAGTTGGTACGGGTATGCAGCAATGCTATTTCAGCGGAAATGTAATGCCTGGCTATTTTGATGAAACCAATCAGACCATCGGAAGAAAAGCTTCTGGAAACACGGTTTCTTATCAAAACTTTGTCAATACTCCTTTTTTCCCGTCTTATGTCACAACACAAACTGCAAAAAATGCTTATAAAATGGTATTGTCAGATGTGGGATGCACGCAACCAGAATTTGATACTCACGATCAGCGAATTGTGAATGAAACCTTAAACGGAACCTATTCTGCAGTTGGAAGCGTAACCGGAAAACCTGGATTTCCTGACAACGAAGCCGATGTGGGTGGTTTTGAGGATTATCCTGTTATTGTTCGCGATGCCAATTGGGACAGCGATCAGGACGGACTACCGAATTGGTGGGAAACCATTATCGGCACTAATTTAAATTCTGCTATTGGAGATTTCTCAGACTCAAATGCTGACAACGATAATGATGGTTATACTAATCTTGATAATTACCTACAGTGGATGTCATTACCGCATTACGAATCGGCTGACGGAAACAAGATCGACATCAATATCCAGAAACTATCAAAAGGTTTTACCACTGGTGTTTCATATGCACTTTCGAATGTGATAAACGGAAATGCCGTCTTAAACTCAGATATTGTTTCGTTTACGCCTGCCGCTAACGGATTATGTTCATTTGAATTTACTGTAACAGATTCTGAGGGAGCTTCAATGAAAAGAAAAGTAAACATTGTTAGTGGCCAGTCATTGCTAAAAACAGAAGAATTTAAGGAACCTCAAAATTCTTTTAAAGTATGGCCAATGCCTAGCAACGGTTCATTTTCTGTCTTTGCCGACAACGAAGATTTTGATACTGCCGACCTTAAAATCTATGATATTTCTGGAAAAGAAATTTTGAAACAAAAAATCAAAACAAAAACCCAGGAAAATATTCAGTTACACTCAAAAGGAGTTTTCTTAATTAAAGTCATCAATCCTCAAACCAAAAAATCGGAGTATGTGAAGAAGATAATTATCCAGTAAATTTGCCCCAACAAATTTCGAAAGGCGGTGCATTTTTGAACCGCCTTTTTATTTCTTTTGAAAAAAATAAGTGTAAATCCACGTCAGTGTAAACGACGGTATAATATCTGTTATAGGAAGGATTTCTTCAATGAAGGTCAAAATACTAGCTGCCTTTCCCACTCTTCCTTTATACATTCTTGTCATTATAAAAGCAGCGATTGGAGCCCATATTATGTCTGCAAAATCCCCAAAAATAGTGATGGCAGAAGTAGCCATTCCGATTCCGTCCAAAATTAACCCTATGATTAATTTTGACATTTTATCATCATCTTCAACAATTGTTTCTTCTGTTTTCATCGTTTGATTTTTTATCGTTTTCTTGTTACTGCAAATAGCACACCAAAATTTCCATCGGTCTCTTCCCAGTTTTGAGAAGGCACATATGCTCTCGAAACAAATCCATCAAGATACAAGGCATTTTTACAGCCTAATTCTTTAAAATAACTGGCAAAATCATAAAAATTTATTTCCTTTTTAGACAAAACAAAAACTACTTTTCCATCTGGCAGAATTCCGACTCCGTTTCGAATATTCACATTCGAAGAACCTTCCTTAAATTCGGGATGAATTTTTCCGTCAATTACCAACATTGGACCCGATTGTGTCGCATATTCTACTTTTCCATCATTCGCAAAGTCTTCCGTTTTGCATATTTTAGGGACATTACTTGTCGTTAAGTAAAATACGCCATTCGGTTTCAAATAAAAATTACCCGCAGCACTAGAGGTATCCAGAGATGTCAAAGTCTTTCTCTTTTCGATGTAAAGCCCTTGCGGAGCGCTTTTTTTATTATACATTCCCGCATTCATAGCAAAATCCAAAGTCAGATTTTTGCTTTCCAGCCAAACTTTCAAATTCTGAATACTTGCAAAATTCTTTCCTTTCTCATTTTTCCAATACATTTTTAAATCCTGTTTTTTAGGATTAACTGTGTAAACCACAAAAGCATTTTTATCATATTTTGCTGCGTTGGTAAAAAGCAACAAAACAGCGATTAGAAACAGTGCGATTTTGAATTTCATCTGAAAAAAATTTCTATAAATTTAGAATAAAAATGGATTGCTAAATTACATGTTACCATCTTAAAATTTCATATTAACAAGCTTTTGCCTTATTCTTAAAATTCTGCTGCAAGCCGTTTTTAAATCCGCATAATCTTTGTTTCTTTGTAAAAACAGTTTCAAGAAATGATACAGGCAAAAAACATACATAAATTCTACGACAAGCTTGAGGTCTTAAAGGGAGTCGACTTACATATCAAAAAAGGAGAAATTGTTTCTATTGTAGGCGCTTCAGGTGCCGGAAAAACAACATTATTGCATATTTTGGGAACTTTGGACAAACCTGAAAGCAATGCGTCATCTTCATTACTTATCAATGGCGAAAATGTATTAAAATTGCAAGATGTCGAAATTGACAATTCTAAAGAGGAAAGAAATTTTAAAATCGTAAGCTGGACAGTTTCTGTTTACCTTATCGTGTTGCTTGTCTTTATCGTGTTTTTTAAAATCAAATTTCAAGAAGTAATTCGAGGAATCAGCATTTTTCCTTTGGTTTTGCCTCTTATCTTAGCTTTGGTTTACATACTGCGTTATTTTAAAAAGAAAAGCAATCAGGACAAAATTCTATCCAATTTTAGAAACCTGCATCTCGGATTCATTTTTCAGTTTCACCAGTTGCTACCCGAATTCACAGCGCTGGAAAATGTCTGCATACCTGCTTTTGCTGCCAATAAGCCAAAGGCAGAAACCGAAGCAGAAGCAAAAAGATTATTGAAATACCTGGGATTAGGACATCGAATCAATCATAAACCAAGTGAACTTTCAGGTGGAGAACAACAGCGTGTTGCCGTGGCGAGGGCTTTGATCAACAAGCCAGATGTTATTTTTGCCGACGAACCCTCTGGAAATCTTGACACTCATTCTGCAGAAAATTTGCATCAATTATTCTTTAAATTGCGAGATGAATTCGGTCAGACATTCGTAATCGTAACTCATAACGAAGAATTAGCCAATATGGCTGATAGAAAACTTGTTATGGTTGATGGCCAAATCAGTAATTAGTAGCTAGATTATACTATCTCCTGTATTTCCGATAAATAAAACATGAATCAAAAGGAACTCAAAGAATTTCTTGACGAAAAAGTCATTCAATATAATAATCAGGATTTTATAGAAAGTGATCCTGTGCAGATTCCGCATCTTTTTACTCAAAAAGAAGATATTGAAATTGCCGGTTTTTTAAGCGCGTCGATTGCTTGGGGAAATCGTAAAATGATCATTAAGAATTCGCATAAAATGATGGAATTAATGGGCAATACGCCGTATGATTTTGTCATGTCGCATTCTGATGAAGATTTGGCAAGACTGGAAACATTTGTCCACAGAACTTTCAACGGACATGATTTTGCAGGTTTTATAAAAGGCTTGCAGCACATTTACAAAAACCATAACGGACTTGAAGCTGTATTTGCTAAAAATCAAGAAAAAGACAGTTTGCAGAAAAGCATCAGTGAATTCAAAAAGATATTTTTCGAAATCGATCATTTGACCAGAACTCAAAAACACATTTCAGATCCGCTAAACAATTCCGCAGCAAAAAGAATCAACATGTACCTGCGTTGGATGGTACGTCAAGACGCAAAAGGAGTCGATTTGGGAATCTGGAAAACTATTTCGCCTGCTGTTTTATCTTGTCCGTTGGATGTACATTCTGGCAATGTAGCCCGTAAACTGGGAATTTTAGAACGAAAACAAAATGATGCAAAAGCATTAAACGAATTAGATAAAAAACTTCGTGAAATGGATGCTTCAGATCCTGTAAAATATGATTTTGCTTTGTTTGGGCTAGGGGTTTTTGAAGGGTTTTAGATTTGAAAATCAAACAATTATACAATTAATTCATGAGATGATTCGAAAATTCTGGTTATCTAACCATCATTTTAACGTACATTTGCAAAAAAATTACGCAAATGAGCACTTTCGAAAAATTCAATCTTCCAAAATCATTACAAAAAGCAGTTGACGAATTAGGATTTGTTACGCCTACTCCTATTCAAGAAAAATCTTTTTCTGTAATCATGTCTGGACGTGATATGATGGGAATTGCGCAAACGGGAACCGGTAAAACATTTGCTTATTTATTACCTCTTTTAAAGCTTTATAAATTTACACATACTAATACGCCAAAAATCGTAATTCTGGTTCCAACACGCGAATTAGTAGTTCAAGTTGTAGAAGAAGTCGAAAAACTGACCAAATACATGTCGGTTAAAACACTGGGAATTTATGGTGGTGTAAACATCAATACACAAAAAAAAGCGGTTTACGAAGGTGTGGATATTTTGGTAGGAACTCCTGGTCGTGTAATGGATTTAGCGCTTGACGCTGTGGTTCGTTTTGATGAAACTCAAAAACTAGTTATAGACGAGTTTGACGAAATGCTGAATTTAGGTTTCAGACCCCAGCTTACTTCTATTTTTGCAATGATGAAGACCAAACGTCAAAACATTTTGTTCTCTGCAACAATGACAGATGAAGTTGATGATCTTTTAAATGATTATTTTGATTTTCCTGAAGAAGTTACATTGGCTCCATCAGGAACACCGCTAGAAAAAATTACGCAGCTTACATATAACGTTCCGAATTTCAATACAAAAGTGAATCTTCTGAAACATTTATTGGAAAACGACGAAAGCATGAGCCGTATTTTGGTTTTTGTAAACAACAAAAAGATTTCAGATATGCTTTTCAATCGTATTGATGATCTTTTTGAAGGGCAATTTGGTGTTATTCACTCCAACAAATCTCAAAATTATCGTTTGAGCACGATGGCTGAATTTCAGGAAGGAAATCTTCGCGGCTTGATTACAACCGACGTAATGGCAAGAGGTTTGGATATTTCCAATATTACGCATGTAATCAACTTTGAATTTCCAGACGAACCAGAATTGTACATGCACAGAATTGGTCGTACAGGTCGTGCGGACGCAACGGGAACTGCCATCAGTTTTGTTTCTCCAAGAGAAGAGGAATACAAAATAGAAACAGAACTACTAATGGATCAGGAACTTGAAATTGCTGATTTTCCAGAAGAAGTTGAAATCTCAGACAAATTAATCGAACCTGAAAAAGACAAATTGCCAAGAAAGTTTTTAATGAAAAAACCAAAACTGGAAGGTGAAGGCGCTTTTCACGAAAAATCTAAAAAGAACCAGAAAGTCAACCTGGGTGGTCCTTCAAAAACGAAAAAGAAAACTCATGGTTCTGTAAATAGAAATATGCTGAAGACCAGAAATGAGAAGAAGAAGAAAAAATAACTTTTTTTTTAGGTTCTGAGGTTCTGAGGTTCTGAGGTTCTGAGGTTCCTTATCTCACTTAAAAAAAGTGTAAAGATTCATTTTGAATCTTTACACTTTTTTTAACTTAGAAGCTTAGTATCTTAGCACCTTAGAACCTTAGCAACTACACCAGCTATATTTTCGTAAACAAAAGCCCGACTGGAGAGCACAATTCAATCTTTTTACCGGTATCGGTTAGTTTTCCGGTAATTTTATCTCTTTTGAAAATAATTACGTCGTTTGTGTATTGATGTCCGACCACAAGAAAATTCCCGGTTGGGTCGATGGCGAAATCTCTAGGGCCTTTTCCTAAAGTGCTTACCTGTTCTACTTTTTCGAGATTTCCCGCTTTTCCGATTTTAAAAACCGAAATCATATTAACATCTCCACGATCAGAGGCGTATAAGAAGTTTCCATCAGGCGAAATTTTAATCGCGGCAGCACTGGTTGCTCCTTTAAAACCTTCTGGCAATATACTAACTTCTGAAATTTCTTTTAAGCTACCGCTTTTATCGTAGGCAAAAGTCGTAAGTGTTGCGTCTAACTCCTGAATCAAATAAACATATTTTCCGTCTTTGCTGAAAGTAAGATGTCTTGGTCCGCTTCCAGATTTTACTTGCACGCTTTCTTTTAAAGTCAAAATTTCATTTTTAGAATTCGGATTGTATTTATAAATAAAAATTTTGTCCTCTCCTAAATCATTCACCAACACAAATTTCTTATCGGGTGTAAAGAGTACCATATGAACATGGGCTTTTTCCTGACGAGCGGCATTAGGACCTTTTCCTTCATGTTGTATTAACTGCTGGACTGTAGTAATGCTGCCATTGGCTTTTTTCTTAAAAACAGCAATGCTACCTCCTGAATAATTGGCTACGATTACATTTTTATCATCATTAATAAGATGGCAAGGGTCGGCGCCAAGGGACTCATTCGTATTTAAAAAATTAAGTTTTCCCGATTTAGAATCGTAGCCAAATGCGCTTATTGCACTCTTGGTTCCGTTTTCATTGACAGCATAAATAAATTTATTATCTGCTGAAACCGACAAATAACTCGGGCTGATAATATTTTGTGTTGAATTTTTCTGTTTAAACGAACCTGAATCGGCATTAAACTCGTAAACGTAAATTCCGTTGCTTTGACAGGTATTGGTGTACGTTCCTATCAGCAAATTAAACTTCTGCTGCCCTTGGAGATTCATGCAGGCTAAAGCTGTAAAAAACAGCGTATTTAATTTCTTCATAATTTTTTGTTTTTTGAATCAGCTAAAATACACATTAAAACATTTTCATCGTTACAACTCAAAATAGAAAAGTTACATTTTAAAAATATTGGTTATTAACTTAATAGATTGTTTTTATAGAACACGGTTTGCCGCACAACTCAATACCTGTATTACTTATGTGATAAAACAATTACACATTCAATTAAAATTTGTATTTTTGACGAGCATCTTCGCGAAAAACAAAACGTAACGAAGTAAATCAAAGCCGGAATGCATTTTAAACACCCTGAGATTTTATACTTTCTGTTTTTATTGATTGTACCAATTTTGGTTCATTTATTTCAATTAAGACGTTTTAAAACTTCCTATTTTACCAATGTTCGCTTTTTAAAAGAGCTAGCCATCCAGACTAGAAAAAGTTCAAAAATTAAAAAACGACTTTTACTGGCCACACGTTTATTGTTGCTTACAGTGGTAATTATTGCTTTTGCACAGCCTTTTTTTGAAGCCAAGGACAGTAAAAATGCCTCAAACGAAATGTATATTGTATTAGACAATTCTTTCAGCATGCAGGCAAAAGGCAAAAAAGGAGAATTACTGAAACGCGCTGTTCAGGAATTACTAGAAAATACTCCTGAAAATATGCAGTTTTCACTTTTAACCAATACCGAAAACTTTTGGAATACCGATATTAAATCTGTCAAAAGCGCTCTTCAAAACCTGAAATACAGCGCTACACCTTTTGAACTTTCGTCGATTGCCGCTAAAATCAAAGCTCATAAATCGGCTCATAAAAAGGATATCGTAATTATTAGTGATGCCATCGGATTAAAAGAAAACGACATTAAAAACATTGATTTTGATGAAAGTCCGTATTTTATAGTTCCCGAAGCCGAACAAAAAAACAATATTTCTATCGACAGTGTTTATATTGTTCAGACCTTAGAAAATTTTTACGAAATCGGTATTGATTTATCGGCGTATGGCGAAGATTTCAAACCCGTTTCGACTGCTTTATACAATCAGAACAAACTAATTGCCAAGACGATTATTAATTTTGATTCGAAGAAAAAGAAAATAAACTTCACTATTCCAAAAGAAGCATTTCACGGTTATGCCGCCATTGAAGATAATGGGCTGACATACGATAACAAATTGTTTTTCAGCATTTCTAAAAACAAAAAAACAAATGTAATCAGCATTGGTGAACCTGAAAAAAGTAGCTTCTTATCAAGAATTTATACTCCTTCTGAATTTAATTACCACAATTATCCAATTGGCGCACTGGATTACAATAGCTTAGAAAAACAAAACACCATTATTTTAAACGAGCTAATTGAAATTCCGCAAGCATTGCAGACCACTTTAAAAGCATTTATTTCTAAAGGTGGGAATCTGGCGGTTATTCCTTCAGAGAAAAGTTCGATTTCAAACCTAAATACTTTTTTAGGGAATTTTGGGAAAATTCAGTTTAAAAACTTAGAAACGAATCCAAAACAGATTACAAAAATCAACTTTGATCATCCTTTGTTTTCGGGAGTTTTTGAAAATAAGATTAGCAATTTCCAATATCCCAAAACAAATTCATCATTTGCTGTCGCTAGTCCGTATCCGGCAGTTTTATCTTATGAAGACCAAAGCGCTTTTGTAACTTCTATCCAAAATCCGGTTTCGGGAATTACCCTATTTACAGCACCAATTAATACGGCGAATTCAAATTTTCAGCAGTCACCACTAATTGTGCCACTGTTTTATAAAATTGGACAAAGCAATCAGAAAACCGGAGTAAATGCCCTAACAATAGGAAACAACGTTCCTTATTTTGCCGATGTTTTATTGACAAAAGATGCTATTTTAGAAGTAAAAGGAACCGAAGATTCTTTCATTCCGATTCAGCAGATTATGAATAATAAAGTCAAACTAACCTTTAATGATTTTCCAGAAACGGCAGGAAATTATGGGATTTTTGACAAAAAAGAAGTGGTAGAAAATGTCAGCTTCAATTACAAAAGAACCGAGAGTGATTTAAGCCAAGCCAACACAAAAATAATTTCAGATTTTAAAACAGCCGATACGATTTCGACCATATTTAATACGCTGCAAACTGAGCGCACAGACAGCCAAATTTGGAAATGGTTTGTTATCTTTGCACTGTTATTTTTAGCATTAGAAATGGCGATTATAAAATTTGTAAAATGATTTTTTTTACCATTAAGACATTAAGACTAGTAAGCTTTATTTTATGAACTTACATTTTGATGTTTTAGAGAATTAAGTTTCTTTATTAACTTAATTTCTTAATCGCAGTAAATAAAAACATTTAATGTTTTAATAAAATAAATATTCAAAATATGAAAATAATCATCAAGAGCGCCAAAATTATCGACTCGAAAAGTCCGTTTCACAATCAGACTGTTGATCTTTTAATTGCAGATGGTTTAATAGAAAAAATAGGAATTTCTCTTCCAAACGACGATGCTGAAGTAGTGCGATTCGACGACCTTCATGTTTCTCAAGGTTGGTTTGATAGTAGTGTTTCTCTTGGAGAGCCAGGTTACGAAGATAGAGAAACCATAGCAAACGGACTGAATGTTGCCGCAAAAAGCGGTTTTACAGCTATTGCGTTACAACCAAATTCATTACCTATCATTGACAATCAATCTCAGGTAAATTTCGTAAAAAATAAAGCAAATGGTTTTGCTACAGAAATTTTCCCGATTGGAGCTTTAACAAAAGCTAGCGAAGGAAAAGATATGGCAGAGCTTTTTGACATGAAAAATTCTGGAGCGATTGCTTTTGGAGATTATAACAAAAGCATTGACAACGCCAATATTTTGAAAATTGCTTTGCAATATGTTCAGGATTTTGATGGATTGGTGATTGCTTATTCGCAAGACCCGAACATCAAAGGAAATGGCGTGGCAAATGAAGGAATTGTATCTACTAGATTAGGCTTAAAAGGAATTCCGAATCTCGCCGAAGAATTGCAAATCTCGAGAAACTTGTTTTTATTAGAATATACAGGCGGAAAACTTCATATTCCGACTATTTCTACCGCAAAATCAGTTGAATTGATTAGGGAAGCCAAAGCTAAAGGCTTGCACGTTACTTGCAGTGCATCGGTACATCATTTGGTTCTAACAGATGAAAAACTGGATGGTTTTGATACTCGTTTTAAAGTTACGCCTCCGTTGCGAACTGAAGTTGACAGACAGGCTCTTTTAAACGGAGTTGCTGACGGAACTATCGACACCATTACTTCAGACCATAACCCGATAGATATCGAATTCAAGAAAATGGAATTTGACACTGCCAAAAATGGAACAATTGGATTAGAAAGCGCTTTTGGAGCTCTATTGACCGTTCTACCGCTAGAAACTGTTGTTGCAAAACTAATTTCAGGAAGAACTATTTTTGGTCTTGAAAGCCATACAATCGAAGAAGGTGCAAAAGCAAATTTGACACTTTTTACACCAGAGCATAAATCAACTTTTACAAAAGAAAACATCCTTTCAAAATCTAAAAATTCAGCTTTTTTAGGAACAGAAATTAAAGGTTCTGTATATGGAATTTTCAACCAAAATCAACTTGTTACAAAATAATAAAAATGAACAATACAGTCGAAGAAGGAAAATCAATTGCAATTACCAGCTATATTCTAATCATTGGCGTATTGATTGCCATGAGCATGAACTCTGAGGATAAAAATAGTTTTGCCTCTTTTCATATTCGTCAGGCCGCAGGATTATCCCTTACTTTTATTTCGTTAGCGTTAATTGTGAGTCCATTTGACAGCTTTTATATTACTTTTCCAATGTGGATTTGTATGTCTGTACTTTGGGCTTACGGAATTTTCAGTGCCATTCAGGGCCAAACCAGGCCAATGCCATTAGTTGGCGGATTGTATCAAAAATGGCTAAAATCTGTTGGATAAACGAACTTAAACTCCAAAACTGAACACCAAAAAAAACTGAACACTGAACACTAAAAAAATGAATCTCTCTTTAGAATATAAAATAAAAGAACCAAAAGTAATTTTAGATAAAAATCCATTATTGCTTTTATTGCACGGATACGGAAGCAATGAAGCCGATTTATTCTCATTCGCTTCAGAACTTCCTGACCATTACTACATTATTTCTGCTAGAGCTCCTTACGATTTGCAATACGGAGCATATGCTTGGTACGCAATCAACTTTGACGCAGACCAGAATAAATTTTCAGACAACGAACAAGCCAAAACTTCGAGAGATTTAATTGCTTCTTTTATTGATGAATTAATTGCTAATTATCCAATTGATGCCAATAATGTTACTTTAATCGGATTCAGTCAAGGAGCTATTTTAAGCTATGCAACAGCACTTTCTTATCCTGAAAAAATTCAGCGAGTGGTGGCAATGAGCGGTTATTTCAATGAAGAAATCATCAAAGAAGGCTTTGAAAATAATGATTTTAAAAACCTAAAAATATTCGCTTCCCACGGAACTGTAGATCAAGTCATTCCGATTGAATGGGCAAGGAAAACTCCAGCAATTTTAGAAAAATTAAACATCCCTGTCACTTATAAAGAATATCCTGTAGGACATGGTGTTGCTCCGCAGAATTTCTTTGATTTTAAGAATTGGTTGAATAATTAACCTTTTAACATTTTTCCAACTTACATATCGAATTTATGAAACTATTAATTTCTTCTTTTTTACTTTTATGTACATCATTTTGTTTTTCTCAAACTTATTATGGCCAAATAGTTACCAACCAAAATGATACCTTAAGCGTCCAGATTTTAATCAAAGGAAATATGATTTTTAAAAATAATAAAATTTTATCTCTTCAAGAAAAAATCACTGTTATAAAAGATGGCACTTCAAAAGAGTACTTTCCAAAAGATTTAAAATCTTTTAAAATTAAGATGGAGAATAAAAAAGTTGTTACATACGACAATATTAATGATAGCATTTTTGGGGAAAGATGGTATTCTAATAAAGTAAAACTATATTACACTTTAATAAAAGTAGAAACTAGACAAAGTCCATATTTTGCAATAAATCGTGTTTTCGTAATAAAAAAACCAAATGCGGAAAAATTAACATATTTGATTCCAAATGGGCTAAGCAGACTTATAACCCAGAAAGAAATGTTAGAAAAATTTTCAGATTGTAAAACATTACATGATAAGATAGCTGCTGATGAAATCAAAATTACAAACGAAGAAAAGTTGATTAATTTTATTATTGACTACGAAAAAACTTGCTTTACTAATTAATTCCATATGAATAAAAAATTACTCCTACTATTTTTCTTTATAATACAATCTGCATTCTCCCAACAATTTGAATTTGGCGTAAATTTAAGTTATGGTTTTACTAATATCGCAAACTCTAGAATAAGCGAAGGTAGAGCTGTCATAGGCGATGCACTTTGGAATATAAATGAAGGAATTTCTGTTTTGTACTACTTTAGCGACCCTAAGGCATCTGCCGCAAATGGAATTCATTTTGAATTTACCAATAGTAAAAGAGGGTCAAAAAGCGAAACAACTAATGGAGAATATAGTTTTAAAGCAAAATCTCTAAATTTAAATTATAGAAGGTCTGGTACTTTAGGTAATAATTTCAGGATTTATGCAGATATGGGATTTGGTTATAATTTTATCGACAATGTCAATATTTATAAGGGAAATATCGATGAGCTGACAGCTTTTGAAAAAGTAAATCAAAATTTAACAATAAAAAATAATGAGATAACTTTTGTTTTTGCTTTGGGTGCTGATAAAGTTATTTTAAAAGATAAATTTGTTGTATTTTTTGAAGTCAACGGTGATGCTGGTATAACAAAAATTAATGAAAATTCAGGATCATACAGAACTCAATCTTTTGGACTTTCAACTGGAATAAGATATATAGTAAAAACAACGAAAACTTACTAAATATACTATTCTTACAGGAGTATTGTAAAAGAATAAGATTTAAAAATTAAACCTTTAAATCTTTTTCTTTATTTTTATTATTTTTATTTTTCAAATTACTTTTATTCTCCAGTATAAACTATCTTTCCACCTTTTTTCAGAACATAACCTTTCCAAGGAATTAATTGCCAATCACCATTAACCCAAGAATCACCTTCAGATTTTCTTTCCAGAATGATGGATTCTTTTTGAGTATCTAAGAAAAGTTCTGCTTTATCTCCGTCAAAAATCACATAGGAAACAGTAGTATATGTTTTTCCATCTTGAGCATGATTGAGTCTCGTGCTATTTTCAAAAACTCTAATACACTCTTTTCTCAAAACCGACCAAGTATATCCAGCAGAAGCTTTACAGCCGTGAGAATCAGAATCTCCTCCGACAACCATTTCTTCCTTGGGCTCTTTTGGAACACTATTTTCTTTTCTTTCCTGCGAAAATTTTTTCGCACAAGAAAATGTACTGGCAATAATCAAAAACAAAAACATCTTTTTCATAATCCTAATAGTTTTAAATTGAGCAAAAAAAAATAGGATTTAAAAAAATCCTATTTTTGATATAACCAAGTTTGATTTACTTCAAAGGTAATATTATCGTCGTTATCAACAAAGTATTTTAACAAGACTTCTCCCCAAAGTTCACCATTACTATAATCTGCAATAATCCATCTGTGGTTCAGAATTTTTACTTTATTGATGATAAATTTGTTTGGTCCAATCTGATCTTGTCCTGTATAAGGATTTCCTTTTGGATTTGAATTTAAGTCTAATAATTTTTCAGTTACGACCGGAATCAGTTTTTCATATAAAATTACTTTTCCTCCAGAAGCACTGTTGTCAAAATAGTTCTGCGCATTTTCGTTATGCTCTAAAGAGAAATAATCGGCTTCGGATAATTTTACTTTTACCAGATTGATACTGTCTCTTAACTTTTTGGTGGTTTTTTCGTATCTGTTCTGCTCAAATTTCACTTCCTGACTGTAAAACATATAAGTAAAAAGATTCATTAATACAGCCAAAATCAGAAGATAAAGCATTAGGGATTTTTTCATTTTTGTGTATAATTAAATTGTAATTTCTAAATTATCATAGGCCAAGAAAACATTTTCGGGAAGCTGTTTCTGCACTTCTTCATGAAATCCTAGTACATGGCTGATATGTGTCAAATAAGCTTTTTGAGGTTTTACTAGTTCAATAAAATCCAATGCCTCCTGAAGGTTAAAATGAGTGTCGTGCGGTTCTACGCGCAATGCATTTACAACCAACACTTTAAGATTCTTGAGCTTATCAACTTCGGTCAAATCGATGGTCTTGACATCTGTCAGATACGCAAAATCATCAATTCTGTAACCAAAAACCTGTAAATCGCCATGCATTGCATTAATTGGAACAGCAAGTTTATCACCGATCTCAAAAGGCTTGTTATTACGGACTTCTATCGTTTTAACACTTGGAGCGCCAGGATATTTATTTACGGTTTCAAATACATAGTCAAAGCGTTTTCGTAAATTATCCAAGACACGTTTGTGGCCGTAAATCGGAATTTCGCCTTGTCTGAAATTAAAAGGACGGATGTCGTCTAAACCGGCAGTATGGTCAGAATGTTCGTGAGTAAACAGAATCGCATCGAGTTTTCTGCAACCGCAAGAAAGCATCTGCTGCCTGAAATCGGGGCCGCAGTCTATTACATACGAATGCTCGCCCCAGGTAATCCAAATGGATACACGGAGTCTTTTATCCTTAGCATCAGTACTATTACAAACAGGATGGTCAATTCCAATAATCGGAATGCCTTGAGAAGTGCCGGTCCCTAAAAAATAGATCTTCAATTGGAGTTAATTTTTTTACAAAAATAGGATTATTTCTCTTTCATTAGAAGCCTAATTTGCTAACTTTGTAACAAATCTATTTAAAATAAAATGGGTACAGAAATAAAACTCAAAGGTGACAGAGTCATCGAACAGATTCCTTCTATAAAAGACAAAGCGTTACGCATTAATTTAAACGAGAATATTTACGGAACATTTGCTGAAATTGGCGCTGGACAAGAGACAGTTAGACATTTTTTCAGATCCGGAGGTTCCTCAGGAACTATTGCAAAAGCGATGTCTGCCTATGACAAAGATTTTAGTGACGCGGTTTATGGAGTAGAAAGCGATGGAAGATATGTAACCGAAGAGCGATTAAAAAAAATGCTTACCCACGAAGGCCAGATCATCGAAGAGCGTCTGAGCAGAGAAAAACACCCTACGAAACTTTTCTTCAGTTACGCCAATACGGTAGCTACAATAGATTTTGCCAAACAATTTAAAGGACACGGCTGGGTCGGAATCCGCTACCAGATTGAGCCTGACGAAGCTTATAACGAAATTATCCTTCACATCCGTTTTAAGGAAACTGATGCAAGACTGCAACAAGAAACACTTGGAATCTTAGGAGTTAACCTAATTTACGGTGCTTTTTACAAATACAACGACCCAAAACGACTACTTCGTTATCTATATGATCATTTAGATAAAGATCAATTAGAAATCGATACCATTAACTTTTCGGGACCCCGTTTTGCCGATGTTGACAATCGTTTAATGAGTCTCCAACTCGTTAAAAACGGAATGACAGATGCGGTAATGTTTAATCCAGAAGGAAAAAACATTCTTCCCGCTGCGATTCTTTATAAAAAGAACCTTTTGGCATTGAGAGGAAGTTTCCGCCCAGTAACGAAAGTAAATATGGACATGTATGAGAAATCATTAAATATGTTCCTCAAAGAAAATAAGGTTGAAAAAAACAATACACTTGTAATTTTTGAAATCACGCTTTCAAATTTACGTTCGGATGGCGAAATTGATGAACGTGACTTTATGGACAGAGCAGAATTACTTTGTTCGCTTGGACAGACCGTAATGATTTCGAATTTCCAAGAGTATTATAAAGTTGTTGAATACTTTGCCAATTATACTAAAGCCCGCATGGGATTGGCAATGGGAGTAAACAACCTGGTTGACATATTTGACGAAAAGTACTACCGCCATCTAAGCGGAGGAATTCTTGAGGCATTCGGAAAATTATTCTACAGAGACATGAAGGTTTTCTTATATCCAATGCTTGACGAAGACGGTGTATTAATGAATTCAAACAACTTAAAAGTTCATCCAAGAATGAAAGAATTATACAAATTCTTTAAGTTTAATGGAAAAGTTGTCGACATTGAAGATTATGATCCGAATATTTTAACCGTTTTCTCTCGCGAAGTTTTAAAAATGATCAATCAAGGAAAATCTGGCTGGGAACCAATGTTGCCATCGGGTGTTTCAGAACTTATAAAAGAACATCATCTTTTTGGATATCATCCGCAAAAGGAGTTAGAACAAAATGCATAGTAAAAAAAGTCCCTAAAGAAAGGGACTTTTTTTTGCTAAAAGTTCTTTGTTTCAGGTTTCTACGGAAATTAAAATTTAACCGCAAAAGAACGCCAAGACATCCGCAAGTTTCGCAAAGTTTATATTGACCAAGCTTTGCGAACTTTGCATTTTTAAGTAAAAAAACAAAATCTAGCGTGCCTTGCGGTTAAACTACACAAGGATTTCAACCTGAAACCTGAAACTTGAAACTTGAAACTTGAAACAAAAAAGCTCTATTTCAAAATCTGCGAAGCATGTTCTTTTGTTTTTACTTTCTCAATAACCTCATCAATGATTCCTTTTTCGTCGATTACGAAAGTTGTTCTATGAATCCCGTCGTATTCTTTTCCCATAAACTTTTTTGGCCCCCAGACTCCAAAAGCGTTGATTACCGATTTATCCTCATCTGCAATCAAAGGAAATGGAAATTCGTATTTATCTTTAAATTTCGATTGAGCTTTCTGGCTATCAGCACTTACGCCTAAAAGCTCATAGTTATTGGCTTTAAAACGCTCAAAATTATCACGAAGATCACAAGCTTCTGCTGTGCACCCTGGAGTACTTGCTTTTGGATAAAAGAAAACTACTAACTTTTTTCCAGCATAATCAGCTAATTCGTGTTTTTTTCCATCCTGATCGGTCCCTGAAAAATTGGGCGCCTTATCTCCCATTTTTAATGTTGTCATATTTTATTTTAGATTTAGATTACATCAAAGATAACTCATTCCCCTTAACACTTTACTCATAACTTTTAACTCTCAGCTTTTTTTGCCCCGGATTGAAGTGAAAACCCCGAAATTATGGTGGTCGTTATTTTTTGCATTTAAAAAGCGACCAACGGAAGCTCTTTTAAATGCTTAAAAATAAAACCGCCATAATGAGGAGTTGAAACGGAAAGCCGGATTAGGCACATCATAAAAATTATAGTATTTTTACAGGGTTAAATCTACGTAAATGAATAAAGAAGCTCGTGTACAATTTGTCATCGATACCTTAAAAGAACTCTACCCTACTATCCCTGTTCCGCTAGACCATAAAGATCCTTATACACTCTTAATTGCTGTTTTGCTCTCTGCTCAATGCACAGATGTTCGCGTCAATCAAATAACGCCCTTGTTGTTTGCAAAAGCTGATAATCCTTACGATATGGTTAAGATGTCGGTAGAAGAGATTAAGGAAATCATACGTCCGTGCGGCTTGTCTCCAATGAAATCAAAAGGCATTTACGGCTTGTCTGAAATTCTGATTGAAAAGCACAATGGCGAGGTACCGCAGAGTTTTGAGGCTCTCGAAGCGCTTCCTGCGGTTGGGCATAAAACAGCAAGCGTCGTGATG
The DNA here is from genome assembly GCF_004634245.1 of Flavobacterium foetidum. Lineage (GTDB taxonomy): Bacteria > Bacteroidota > Bacteroidia > Flavobacteriales > Flavobacteriaceae > Flavobacterium > Flavobacterium foetidum. Next base: position 96,641 of record NZ_SJTF01000001.1, on the reverse strand, counting down.
TCGCAGGCTTTTGGAGTTCCCGCTTTTCCTGTTGATACCCATATCCACAGGCTAATGCACAGATGGAATTTATCAAACGGAAAAAGCGTCGCACAGACTGAAAAAGATGCTAAAAGACTATTTCCAAGAGAATTATGGAACGACCTTCATCTTCAGATTATCTGGTACGGACGAGAATATTCTCCCGCAAGAGGCTGGAGCTTAGAAAAAGATGTTATTACCAGAACTGTCGGCAAAAAATCACTCATTGAATCGATGAGCAAATAGTGATTCATAAAAAAAATCCGTTTACAAAGCCTGTAAACGGATTTTTTTATGAAAAAACTTAGGGCAAAATCAAATTACATTCCCGCTTTCAGGGCATTGTATTCACTTGTCATATCAAGAGAGCGGTAAACTCCTAAGAGTGTTTTGGTAGCGTCTGCATTTTTAGGCTCAATGGCTAGGGCTTTTTTAAGATACGGAATAGTGCTTCGTGCAATATCGTCTTTGCGGGCATTCAGTTTATCGTATTTCTGCATTTCTGAAGGAGAAGTTCCTAAAGACGAAATCTCATCCATTACATCTTTTTTGAGTTGCAATTTAAGATAAGCCATGCTTATGTATGCGTCAAGATAATCTGGATTTAGCTCAAAAACATAGTTATAAAGGGCTTCTGCTTTAGAATACTCTTTTTTCTCTACATAAGAATAGGCTAGATTATTATTAACCTCTAATTTTTTTGAAGGAACCGATTCTGTTCTTGGCTTTTCATAAAGCCCTTGCTGAATTGCAGATTCTCTTGCTTTTGGCGAAATAAAGATATCTTCTTCTTTGGTCTTCTTGTTTGTGGCATAGTACAAAACTCCTTTACCTGAGTAATTAAGTTTTTTTAGAGCTTCGTAATATTTGATAGCCGAATCAAAATCTTTCGCGTTTATCGACGAAGATGCGGCATTAAAAAGATTTAACGTATCTTTTTTATCAAACAGATATACTTTATAGCTTTTTTCTGCGCTTTCTTTGAATTTACCAGCATTAAAATCGGCCATTGCGCCGTTTACCAAGCTTGATTTCATTTCTTTTAAAGCGGCATTGGCTTTTACAGTAAATTTAAATTTGCCTGATTCGTTCTCATATAAAAATACATCCTGATAACATTGTGAAGCCATTGTAAAATTGTTGGCTGCGTCTATATTTTTTACAGCCAAGTCTTTTAAAACATTTCCTTTTAAAAAGAAATAATCGGATTTATCTTCGTTGGAAGCGTTGAGGATAAGATATTCTGTTTTATTTAAAAGCGCCAAAGATTCTTGGCTTTTTCCTTTATCAAATAGTGATTGCGCCTCTTTGATTTGGTCTTTTTGGGCAAATGCACCCATATTGACCAAAAACAGGCAAGCTAGCATTTTAATATTCTCTTTCATTTTTCGGTTAAGTTTTTGGTGTTAAATGATTTTCTGGTTTGTTGAGGCCTGGCGCAGCAAAATGATTTTAACATCATCATGAGCCATTGCGATTGTGGCAAAATATTCTCTGGTCCAGATATTTTCTGCGCAAATCAGATGTGTAGTAAACTTAACAGAATGAATTCGGGTAGTTTTTCTTCATAAATTATTGGTTATTGGTTAAACACTCTATTGTTTTTAATAAATTTTATTTTTAGTAATCAACTCGAGAAATAGCAAAAAAAAGTACAGTCAAAACGCATTCTTACTGCATAAAAAACTACTTTTTAACTAAAATAAGATTAATTATCAAATAAAAATAAAAAATCAAACAAAATATTAAATTTTAACAAAAAACAACCAAAAACAAAGTAATTTCCTTATAAAATTCTAAACATTAGTTCTTATGCCTAAGATTAATTCAAAAAAAAAACTCACTGCTTGTATTTGCATACTAGCAGTGAGTCTTTCAACCAAAAACGACCATTTTGGTTTTTTTGATAAACATCCGACAATATAGTGGGCTGTTTAATTAGCTATAATCTCAAAACTTTTTTCATTAACTTTCACTACCGTAAGGGCTTGTGAATAGTTTAATAAAAAAGAAACGACTTCTTTTTTGGGTTTAAGATCTTTAGAAGCTAATGCTTTTTTTGAGTAAATTTTCGCCATACTATCAAATGTTTTATAGTAGTATAACGGACTAATTATCAAAATAGTATTAGTTGGTTAAAATAATTTGATGTTTGTCTATTATTTTTCTCAAATTCATTAGTGCGTAGCGCATTCTCCCTAATGCAGTATTGATGCTTACGCCGGTAAGTTCTGAGATTTCTTTAAAACTCATATCCTGATACATACGCATAACCACAACTTCTTTCTGATCATCAGGAAGTTCTTCAATCAGTTTTTTTAGATCAAGCTCTACCTGATCTACAATCATTTTGCTTTCAATCGTAAGCGCATCATCAGACATTACAGAAAAAATCGAAAACTCTTCTGTTTCTCTGTACATCGGCATTTTTTTAGTTTTACGAAAATGATCGACGATTAAATTGTGCGAAATACGCATAACCCATGGAAGGAATTTGCCTTCTTCGTTATAAGAATTGCTTTTTAAAGTTTTGATTACTTTAATAAAAGTGTCTTGAAAAATATCATTTGAAATATCTCTATCAGCAATCTTCGAATATATAAATCCATATATCTTAGACTCATGCCTTTTTATTAATGTTGCCAGAGCAGCTTCGTTGCCGTCAACATAATTTTTTACTAATAGAGCGTCTGGAATATGCAGATCAGCCATAATACTACTTTTTAGTTTTATTTTAAAATTGGAGTAATTTTTATAAAAAGTAGTTTTATTATATAGGCGTTTCTTTTTTTGAGTTATGTTAATATTGTGACCAAATTTAACAAATATTTATTTTAAAAAGCAAATAAAATCAATAATAATTAGCAGTAAATCATTAATTAATAAAAAATAAACTTAAAATTTACATTGAAAATCAGGTCTTTGATGTTGATTGCTAGTAGAAAAAACAGATGTAATTAACTTACGTTCAACCTAAGCCCTTACATCTGTTAGTTTCTGAATTTAAATTACAAATTTTTATTGATATACGCGAACATAATCTATGTAATATTTTTGAGGCAATACTTTATCGTCTACATCCGGACCTCCAAAATTGCCTCCAATCGCCAAATTTAGTATAATGTAAAAAGGTTTGTCAAATGGCCAAGTGTTTTCGTTTTTCGTTTCTGGATTAAATGTGTAGACCAATTGTTTATCTACAAAAAAATCAATTTTGTCTTTGTCCCATTCAATTGCATAAACATGATACCCTTCTTCGATATTTGGAAAAGGAGTTCGTTTAGTATTGATGGTATTTCCGTGGCTATCTTGGGTATGAAGGGTTGTATAGACCATATGGGGGTCACGCCCTATATATTCTAAAATATCAATTTCACCTGTTTTCGGCCATTTTACCTCATCTATGTTGGCTCCCAACATCCAGAAAGCCGGCCACAAACCATGACCTACCGGCAGTTTGGCTTTTGCCTCGATTCTGCCATACAAAAATTCCTTTTTGCCTTTTGTGGTTATTTTTGTAGAGGTATATTTTTCACCTTCCTTACGAGCTTCGATAATTAATTTCCCGTCTTTAAATTCGTGGTTGTTTTTGGTATATATCTGTCTTTCATTATTTCCCCAGCCGCATAAATCTGGGCAGCCATCTCCTAATTCGTGGTTCCAAAACGATTCATTCAATGTTTTTTTATTAAAATTTTCTTCCCAAACCAGCTTTCGTTTTTGCTGTGCAATGCCCAGACTGCTGCTCAATAGTAGTAGTAAAATTATTTTTTTCATCATGCTAAAATTGCTAAATCAAGAAGGCCAGCCTAAACTGACCTTCTATCATTAAAATTACTAATTAAATCCAACCTATTGATAAACACGTACATAATCAATCTCCATTGTAGACTGAGTAAAGGCGCTATCAATATTACCTCCCATATTACCTCCCATAGCAATATTCAGAATTAAGAAAAAGTCGCTGTTAAAAGGTAAGGATCCATCGTTTTGAAGCGAATGGATTAATGTGTCGTCGACATAAATTTTGATAGATTCTGCACTCCAGATTGTTTTATACACATGAAATTCTGTCGATACATTTGGTATCGTTTTCGAAGCAGTATTTGCATTTCCTCCCGAACGCCCTGGGTAATGAAAAGTTCCATGTACTAAGTTCTGACTGTTTCCAACATGCTCCATGATATCAATTTCACCACAAGCAGGCCACTCTTTTACAGCATAATTCTGTCCAAGCATCCAGATTGCTGGCCAAGTTCCTCCGCCAGAAGGCAATTTGGCACGAACCTCAACTTTTCCATACGTAAAAGAATATTTTCCATCTGATTTTAATCTTGCCGATGAATAATCTGCACCGCCCGAAGCTTCTTTTTTGGCTGTGATTTTCAAGAATCCTCCCTGAACTACAATATTTGAGGCCAAATTGGTATAATTCTGTTTTTCATTATTACCCCATCCGTTATTGCCTCTTCCTAAATCATAGGTCCATTTTGTGGCATCAGGAGCTCCATCAGTATTAAATTCATCAGCCCATACTAAATTGGTATAGTCAGTACTCGGATTTTGGTTTGGAGGAGTCGTACTAAAAATATGATACCACGCCAATGCCGGATTACCGCCCATAACGGCTCTTACGACCATTCTTGTCGCTGTGATTGAAAGGATTTCGTAAGAACTTTGCCCGATGTAATAGCCCATAAAGCCACCGTCAGAGAAATTCATTGTAGTTCCTCTAGTTTGTTCAGCATGTTTAGGATTTGCCATTACAACAGATTCTGAAGGGCTTAACGAAACATTTTTAATACCTCCTGGATTATAAGCCACACACATATCTTCGGACAAGCTTGTACCCGCAACACTAGCAAAATCTTTATTGAAGAAAGTTGCGCCTCCATTATCTAATTGGAATTTCAACTGATCTCCGTCTAAAGAGAAAGTCAATACATTTTCGTATAAACAGCTGCTGTTTGGCGAAGCCGCTTTTTCAAAAGCTCCTGCTTGGTAATAGTTGGCATAGAAATTTTTCTCAGCATCTCCATCGTTTTGTCCTACGCCCAAATGCCCAGGTTCTCCAGCGGCCCAATACCATTTTTTTGAAGTTCCGCCCGTTAATAACTGAACTGCCTGATCATCGCTGAAATCACTCTGAACCTCAACGTCAATTGTTGTATTGGCAGACACACCTCCTCTACCAAAAGCAATTACTGTAACCGTATAGGTATTTACTCCCGTTTTAGTAAATCGTTTGGTGATTTTTCCGTTAGGAGCGTTATCAGAACTGCCGTCTGCATACACATATTTGTATGAAATTGCATTTTCTGCCGCTGCCGTAAACTTTACTGATCCTGAGCCGTCTCCGTAAGGAGCGTCGGCTGTTTTACCCACTATTTCGGCAGTTACCTTAAGTTCTGAAGGTGCGTCTATTGATCCGAATGTATAATCATCTTTTTGACAACCCGCCATCAAGAGAATCGTAAATAGGGATGCTATTTTTATAATTAATTTTCTGCTCATGATTTCTTGTTTTTAGTTGGATTGTTTTATGTCATCAAAATAATACGTTTCGCCCAATCCAGATTTTCCAAAATCCGGAAATAAGATCACTCTGTCGTATTTAATGCTTGCATTAAAAGAAGCTGCACTTGTAAGGTCGAATGTCAAGACTTCCCAAGCATTAGCAGTCGTGGTTAGCGCTTGCACTTCCATATTGACACTTGGATTTCCGTTTCCGTCTTTAGGAGAAGTCGAAAGTTCCATTTTATACAATATTGCCGCTCCTGCTTTTGGAGACCATACTGTCACTTTAATTTTAGTTCCTTTTGATCCATCGAATGGACTATCAAGGTTTAAACTTGCTCCAGCCCAAGTCTCTGCTCCTGACTTTTTATCCAATTTAACTACTTTATTAGAGACATTAATTCCCGTTTTATTAACATTCGCAACTACCGAAGCATCAACATTTCCGAATCCGCCCCAAGCATAATTTAGTGTTGTAGATTCAAAATCAATTGGCAGTGTAATGGCCTCAGCCGGAGTTTTATAGAAATAAATATTATCGATAAACACAGTTCCGCCCGCCCAAGGTGTTCCAACAAATTTTAGTTGGAATAAATCTGCTACTGTTAATCCTTGGCTTGTAAATGCAGAAATCGGAATATCAATACTCGTCCATTGATTTGCTGTTAAGTCTCTAACAACCGGTTTTTCTCCATTTGTTTTACTGATTAATGAAGTCTCGATTTTTTGCAAATCTGGCGTCCAAACATCCATATGGAAATACTCCATTCCAGAAACGTCAATTGTTACATTGTCTGCTAAAGCAATTCCTTGGTAGCTCAACTTGATATAATTCAACATTTTGTCTCCGTTTAAGTCAAATTCTGCCCAACTGCTTCCTTGCCCTGCTTGTCCCCAATCTGGGAAATAGTTTGTTCCGGCAACATTGGTATATTTAGTTCCGTAAATCGAAATCACATCTCCTGCCTGTCTGTTTGGAGGCGTTGGAGCAGATGATGAAGGAGCAACCACAAGTTTAGCCGTAACTTCCTGAATATGTTCTGTTGTTTTTATAGCCGCACTTTTTGAAACTACACGAATGGTATAAACACCCGCTTCCTGGTAAGTATATGAAACCGATTCACCGTTGTTTGCCGATACAGGATCAGGTTTTCCGGCTTCTCCAAAATAAACATCATAAAACAAGGCAAAATCTGCTGTAGCTTTCACAGTTATTTTTTTAGAAACCGATAAGTCATTTGTAACTATAACTTCAAGATTTTCAGGAGCTCTAAAAGAAACCACCACTTCTTTTTCTACTTCAGTAGTTTTACCGTTCAATCCCATCGCGATGATTTTTGACTTGTAAACTCCTTCCTTGTAAATATGAGAAACTGAAGAGCCTACACCAAAATAATCAGAATCTGGGCTTCCGTCACCATAGCTTATTTTGTATTGTGTTGCACCTTCGCCTTTTGGCAAAAAAGTAACTTTTCCTGTATTGTCCTGCGTTACAGTTATCAGAGCAGTAATGTTTTCAGGAGCGGCGATATTGTCCAAATCAACTTCGCCCGTATCGTTTGAGCAGGCTATTAAAAGCGCAAAAACGAAAATATGTATAATAAAATGTATCTTTTTCATAATTGATGTTTTTTAGTATCCTGGGTTTTGTGCCCAATTTCCGTTAGCAAACTGAATTTCTTCAATAGGAAGCGGAAATAATTCGTTCTTATTTGCTTTAAAACCCGGAATTTTTCCAGCAGCTTTACCAGTTCTTACCAAGTCAAAGAAACGATGACCTTCTCCTAAAAGCTCCACTCTTCTTTCATTCAGAATATCTTCTGTCAAAGTTGTTGAGACTGTTGTCACATCATGATTCATATCTCCAAAAGCACGTCTTCTTACTAAATTCAGGTATTCTTTTGCTTTTGTATCGCTTATACCGCCTCTATTGTAAGCTTCTGCCGCCATTAATAAAACATCAGCATAACGAATAGCTCTGTAATTGTTTGGATTTGTTAAGTTTAAATCACCTTGAGCCGCAGAACTTCTTTTTCTTGGAAGGTATTTTCTGTTGAAAAAGCCTGTATCTTCATTTCCTTTTCCGAACGTAACACCGTTTCCGTTGTCATAAGATGCATTAGCAAGCGCCCATGCGTTAATATCCAAAATAGCTACATCTTTACGTTTATCACCTGCTTCAAAAGCCGCAGCTGCTTCGGCAGTAGGAATATTAAAACTGTATCCTGAAGAAAAAAGAGGACCAGAATAATTTCTGATTCCGTTAAAACCAACTGCTACGTTCCCTTCACTACACTGAAGACATCCAAAACCTGCTCCCTCAACATCTGTATATTGTATTTCGAAAACAGATTCTGCTCCATTTTCACCTGCTTCTTCAAACATTGCATTGTAATCTGTTACCAAGCTGTATTTTCCTGATGTAATGACAGCATCAAGAGCTGTTGCGGCTTGGGCAAATTTTCCTTGAAACAAATAAGCTTTTCCTAACAAGGCAAGAGCAGCTCCTCTAGTGACTCTTCCTTTCTGAGATGCATCTGGAGATAGATTAGCAGCCGCAAAAGTCAAATCTGCTTCTATCGATGCATAGACATCTGCAACATAAGAGCGGCCGATAATTTTTTCATCCCCGATTTTAAATCTTGCATCTCCCTTCATTGGAATACCGCCGAACCATTTTACTAACTCAAACTGATAGTAAGCTCTTAAAAAACGAGCTTCAGCGATAATCTGGTTTTTTCCAGTAAAATCTGTTTTGTCTTTAAATTCTAAAATGTAATTAGCTCTTTGCACTCCGGCAAACATCCAATTCCAAATGTCTCTCAAATTGCTGTTTACTGGTGTATGAATCATATCGTCGATTTGCTGAAAACCGATTACATCTGTCGGGCTCTCGCCTCCGCAAAGTGTATTGTCTGAAGCAATTTCGCCCAAAAGCACATTCACATACGAAGACTGAAGCAAATCGTAAGCGGCTATCAAAGCATTGTCATATTCTTCTTTTGAATTGAAATAATTTTCGGAATCAATAGAATATTCTGGTTTAGGATCCACAAACTCGTCTGAACAAGAGATGCTCAAGGTCGAGAACAGTGTTAGCGTTATAATGGTGGTAAGGAAATATTTTTTCATTTTAACTCAAATTAAAAATTAATGTTTAAACCCAGCAAATACGTTCTAGGAATCGGATAAAAACCGTAATCGATTCCCGCTCCAATTGGAGACTGAGAAACGTTGTCGCGGTTACCCGGACCAAAAGATGCTCCAGGATCAAAACCTTTATACTTCGTAAACGTGTAAAGATTGTTTACTCCTGCATAAAGTCTCAATTTTGTAATTCCTACTTTTTGAGAAACATTGGAATTAAGTGTATATCCAAGCTGGATATTCTGAATTCTGACATACGAAGCATCTTCTATAAAATAATCTGAGAAAACATTGTTGGCTGTTGCGCCCGTTGTAACTCTTGGCGTTGTTGTAGAAGTTCCCTCGCCTGTCCATCTGTCTAAAACATAATCAAGGCGATTGGCATCCGAAAGTGTTCTTTCGTAGTTACGCGCCATATCATTTCCAATAGATGCAAATGTAAATACAGCAAAATCAAGTGCTTTGTAATTTAGCTGAATATTGAATCCCATTGTGGCATCTGGAATTGGTTTTCCGATATCTGTTCTGTCGTTAGAATTGATGACACCGTCTCCATTAACATCTACATAGCGGATATCCCCAGGCGCCGCATTGGCTCCTAATGCAATCTGAGAAGGATGCGCATCGATTTCTGCCTGATTCTGGAAAATTCCATCAGTTTTGTATCCATAGAAATAGCCTATTGGTTTCCCTACTTCCATTCTAGAAGGAGCTGGCTGACCTACACCAAAAGCACCACCTTCTATAAATCCTGTTCCGTTATTAACCTCTGTAACTTCATTTTTAAGCAAAGTCACATTGTAACCCACGCTTATATTGAAAGAATCTGAAAGTTTTTCTTTGTAATCAATAGCAAATTCAAATCCTGAATTCTTAACTGTTCCTGCATTTAAAGTCGGGGCGCTTGCTCCAGGAGCTCCTGTACCGTTTATTCCAGAAACTGGAATATTCGGAATCAATAAATCTTTTCTTTTGTCTACGAAATAATCGGCAACGATAGAAACTTTATCATTTAAAAGTTTTAAATCTAATCCGACATCAAATTTCTGTGCTTCTTCCCATTTCAAATCAGGATTTGGCACTTGACCCATTGCGACACCATTGCCCAATGTTCCGTTAAAAACATAGGTTGCTTCGCCATTAAGTAAACCCAAATAACCATAATTCGGAATCTGGTCGTTTCCTAAAGTACCATAACTCGCTCTGAATTTTAAGAAATTAATGAATTTAGGCTCTCCAAAAAAGCTTTCGTCAGAAACTACCCATCCGGCAGTAAAGGAAGGAAAATAACCCACTTTATTACCCGGACCGAATCTGGTAGAAGCGTCACGTCTTAACATGGCAGAAAGCAAATAACGGCCTTTGTAATCGTATTGAAGTCTTCCAAAATAAGAAAGTCTTCTTTGATCATACACATAAGAACTGTTGGTAAGTGTTTCTGAAATTCCTTTTGTTAACGAAATGTCGGCATTCTCCCAAGTATTATTCGGCACATCAAATCCAGTTGCCGAAAGTCCGTTACCCCATTGTTTGTAAATAGTGGTTCCAATAGTTCCCGTAATATTGTGGCTTTCAGCAATTTTTGCATTATAAGTCCCGAAAAGGTCAAATGAATAATCATTATCATTTACTGCTTTTTGTGTTACGGAACTTCTTTGAACATCAAATACTTTTCCGCCGTAACTGATTTGTTTTGAAAAATCTTTAGACTCGCTATTTGCGGTATTAAATCCAATAGAAGCTGACAAAGTAAATCCTTTAAAGATTTTATAATCTAAGCCAAAATTTCCATTCAGCTTTTTATAATTGTAGTCGTTGTAAGTATTCGCAATCTGCGCTAACGGATTGATAATCTCAGTTCCCAATCCAGTTGTGCTTGGCACCAAAGTGTAATTTCCATCTTCATCGTACGGCTTTAAAGTAGCTGGAACGTTTAACGCATTAAAAAGAACCGATCCTAAACCATTTTCATTTAAAGTATTTCTGGTAAAATAGGTGTAAATAACATTGGTTTTTAATTTGAATTTATCGCTCAAATCTGCTCCAAGAGCAATTCTGGCAGTATTTCTTAAAAAACCAGATTTGTCTCCTCCAACAATTCCTTCTTGATCTAAGTGAGAACCACTTATGGAATAGGTAATTTTTTCAGAACCTCCAGATATGGTAAGATCGTTATTAATAATCGGCGCCATTTGAAAAACTTCATCCTGCCAATTCGTTCCGTTTCCTAAACCATTCACATTTGGATAAGGCAATGCTCTTCCTCCATTTGCATAACTCTCATTCAATAAAAGTGCGTATTCTGTAGCTTTCAGAGTCGGAAGTTTACGTGAAGTTTCCTGAAAACCTGCATAGCTATTAAAAGAAACTCTGGTTTTTGAATTCTTTTTTCCCATTTTGGTAGTAACCAGAATAATACCGTTTGCTCCGATGGTTCCATAAATAGCGGCTTGCGCATCTTTAAGAACAGTAATGCTTTCTATATCATTAGGATTCAAAATCCCCAAATCTCCCACATAGCCATCAATAATAACGGTTGGTCTGTTTTCTCCATTTGTGGCAACACCACGAATACGGATGTCAAGTGGCGCACCCGGCGCACCAGATTGTGTAGTAACGTTAACACCGGAAATAGTTCCTTGAAGCGCCTGCTCAATTCTAGCTGGCTTTAAAACATCGATGGTTTTGCTGTCTAAAACTGCAACTGCTCCGGTTACCTCTCTTTTTTTCTGAGTTCCGTAACCAATAACCACTACTTCTTCAAGAGATTTTGCGTCCTCGCTTAGCTTAACAGTTATTCTGTTTCCAGAAACTGTTGCTTCTTGCGTTCGAAAACCAATGTAACTGAATACAAGGACTGTTCCGTTTGAAACATCCGTTAGTTTAAAAGATCCGTCAAAGTCAGTGGTTGTGCTTTTCGACGAAGTTTTAACTTTTACGTTTACCCCCGGTAACGCTAGACCTGAGGCGTCTAATACTGTTCCGCTCACATCAAGATTCTGCGCAAAGGCAAAAGATGTAAACAGCAACAGTACTGTTAGTAATAATCTAGATTTCATAATTAGTTAGTTTTTATTGAAGTCTAAAATTATTTTTTCTATTTAAGAATACTGCAAAATTAACCTCAACAAAAAACATACATCATAAAAAATAATCACTAAAATTTCATATATCACAAAAACAAGCCTTTAAAAACAAGAAAAGCCAAATGTTAATTTTATTAACGTTTTGAGTTAAAACATCGTTAAAAACAAAAATGTTGTGGTAATGTATAGGTGCATTCAGTCGATTTGCGGCAAACTATACAGTTAGAATATATTCGGTAAGACCATTTTCGTGCTTTAAATCCATCTTTTTTCTGAGGCGGTATCTTTTTATCTCAACACTTCTTACTGAAATGTTAAATAAAGGCGCAATCTCTTTTGAGGAAAGGTTTAAGCGCAGATAAGCACATAAGCGTAAATCGTTTGGTGTTAAGAGCGGATGTAATTGTTTTATTCGTTTCAGGAAATCTTTGTCGGCACTGTCAAAAGCTTCCTTAAAAATCTTCCAAGAATCTTCTTCACTGATATTATCGTTAATCGTCCTAATAACCGATTTGATATCTTTATTATCATCTTGAGAAGTTTTCTTCAAATCTTCTTTAATAATAGCCAGAAGTTCATTTTTGCTATTCAAGCTCATTGTCGAAACAGCCAATTCACGATTCTTATTATCGACATCCTGGGATAGTTGTTCATTTCGAAGCATCATCAGCTGACGTTCGTTTTCTAGTTCCTGAATTTCCAATAGCAAATTGTTTTCTTCGATCAATTTGGCTTCTTGTCTTCTATAAAAATTCTGATAAGCTCTATTTATAAAATAACCTGCCGTAATCATTAATAAAAAATAAATCAGCCACGCCAAATTCGTGAAATACCAAGGTTTTAAGACTACAAAAGAATAAACTGCCGTATTCTGCAGAATTGTGTTTGCATACCTCGCTCTTACCTTGAAAGTATATTTGCCTGGCGAAAGATTTTTAAAATTTATGGTCGCTTTGTTGCTCCATTCACTCCATTCGTTTTGGTAGCCTTCGAGCAGATATTGGTATTCAGAATTGATATATTTATTGTACTCTGGCACTGTATAGCTTAAAGTAATGTTATTTTGAGTAGATTTAAAACTGCCTTCGCTTTTAAGATCGACATTGTGCATACTTTCATTTTGCTTGTTTACAGCGATATCGGTAATCAAAACGCTATAATTCTTAAAACTTAAGTCGTCAATGTTTAAGGTATAATAACCATCTGTTGTACCTATTAGATAAGTAGATTTTGAAATCTGGGTAATATTTTCATAACCCAGCATCGAATTGGTGAGCGAAGACGGAATCGGAATGATATTCTGCTTCAGCTCACTGCTTAATTTGCTTGCAGAGAAATAATGGATATAGTTTTTAGAAAAAAGCCAGATTTTATTTGAATTGTCTACAATTAATTTGCCCGAAGTATATTCATCTTTTTCGAAAATAGAACTCAGTGTTTTGTCTTTTTCAAATTGTTTCGTCTGCTTGTTAAGCTTAAAAATCCCTCCTTTAAAAGCATAATAAATCGAATTATTGAATTTGGTCAAACTTGCATTATTTCCTTTTCGAGGTTCCTTATAGGTAAAATAACCATTGGTCTTTGTTAGTTCATGATTTGCTTTAAGCCTAAAAATACCTTTGTATTCATGACTTACATAAATACTCAGATCATCATCTATTTCAAAAAAACGTGAAGAATAGTCAAAGCCTTTGATCTTGTTTCGAAATACCCAATTTCCGTCTCTTTTTTCTAAAACCGAAAGACCATAATAATTCCCCTGTAAAAGCAGGTTTTTTGAATTTGGAACCGGCTCCAATTTCCATGTTCCTGAACCCGAAAATATATTTTTTGCCGTACTTCCATTTACGATAAAAGTCCCCGAATCATGTCCGCAGAAAACCATATTATCGTAAACAAATAAAGACCAAACCTGTCCTTTGGTACCGGTGATAAATTTAAAATCTTCATTGCTTTGCGTTTTTTTGCAAAATAACCCCTGATTGCTTCCAATATAAAGCATATCATTAAAAACAACAGAAGCATACACAGTTCCCAAGGCTCCCGTATCGTCGGTAAAACTGTGTACAGGAGATTGCACATTGATGCAATTTATTCCGTTATCCAAACCTGCCCATAAGTTTTGATCTTTATCTTCAAAAAGAGATAAAACAGTATTATTGCTCAAGCCTTTGCTTTGCGAAATATGATATTTGACTTTCCCTTTGTCCGATAATATGTAGACTCCGTTTGAAACCGTTCCTAAAGCAAAACTTCCGTCTTTTAGAATCTGACTACTATATACAAAACTCGATTTTAGGGCTTGGTCTGCATCTGTAGCAAAACGGCTTAAAGTATTTCCAATCAAAGTGTACATTCCGTCGAGCTGCGTCTGAATCAGTAAGCCTTCTGCAATCGGAAAAACATTTACAATCGTAAATTTCTTAAGTATCGGATGATTGGAAATCAATTTTGCCTTACCGCTTTCAATTTCAAAAAGACCTTCTTTGATGGTTTGAAAATAAATGGCATTTTTTGCGGCAAAAGATTTTATAACGCCATTTTTAGGAGCGACTATCTTGAATTTTCCCGTTTTGGTATCATAAATATAAATCCGGTTCAGGGACTGAAAAAGAACCCATTGATCATAGTGCAGAATATTCCAAAACTGCTCATCGTCAAGAATCTTATCTTTGATTTTGTCGCTGAGCGAAGTATATTTTAATTTTCCGGCCGCATTTCGCATCCAGTAGCCAAAATTCATATAACATCCAGTGTAAACTTTTGTTCCGATTACCTTCACAGAGCGAATTATCGTTTCATTTGGAGCTGGATATAATTGCCAATTAGTGCCGTTGTATTCTAAAAGTCCCTCATCATTGGCAAAATAAAGATAATTATGATCATCCTGCGAAATCATCCAATTCTGATTTCCCGCTCCGTAAGCGGCAGATGTATATTTCATAATAGGCGGAAACTCCTGTGAAAACAGCAGTAGTGAGAAAAAATAAAAAACGAAGGAAAATTTAGTTTTCAAAAATGGTCGTTGAATTAATTTAGTACTAAAACAGTCCTAAAATAATTCATTTTATAAAGAAAAAACAATTTTTTAATAAAAAATATGCCGATTCACAAATTGAAAAAGCTAGAAATCTCAATTGCGATTAATACAGCCAAAGGTTTAAATTAACCCGTTGGGTGTAATAAAAAATAAAAGCATTTTAACACATAGAAGCATAGTTTTTTGTGCCGAAAAAAGAAAATGGAACAAACAAGTTTCCACACATAGCCAAACTATGTGCATTTAGACTAGTGAAACGTCTTTTTTAAGTTTAGTTAAACTATGTTTCTATGTGTTGAAAATAATTTCACCCAACGAGTTTAAATTAGTTAAAATTTGGAACATTCTCCTTAACAAAACTCAATTCAAAATTGATTACTTTTGTAAAAATTGACTTTTTTTTTATGCAAATTGACCTTTCTACAATAGATCCTAAATCAAATATAATTATTAAAGGAGCACAAGTACATAATCTAAAAAATGTAGATGTTGTGATTCCGCGTAACAAACTGGTGGTTATTACAGGTCTTTCGGGATCAGGAAAATCCAGTTTGGCTTTTGACACTTTGTATGCCGAAGGACAGCGTCGTTATGTAGAAAGCTTGTCTTCCTATGCTCGTCAGTTTTTAGGACGTTTAGACAAACCAAAAGTTGAATACATAAAAGGAATAGCGCCCGCAATTGCCATTGAGCAGAAAGTAAATACCACAAATGCTCGTTCTACGGTCGGAACTTCAACAGAAATTTACGATTACATCAAACTTTTATATGCCAGAATCGGAAGGACATATTCGCCAATTTCGGGTCAAGAGGTTAAAAAAAACACAGTTACAGATGTAGTTTCAGATGTAAAAACATTGCCTATAGACAGCAAATGGCTTTTGCTTTCTCCAATTCACCTAGAAGAAGGAAGACAGCTTGAAGATAAATTAAAAATACTTTTGCAGCAGGGATTTGCTCGTGTTCTGATTGACAATGAAATGATTCGTTTAGACGAATTTACGCCGCAAGATATTCATCAGCTTGACAACAAAGACATTTTGTTGGTAATTGACAGAATTGTGGTCAAAGAAGAAGAGGAATTTTACAACCGTCTTTCTGATGCTGTGCAAACCGCATTTTTTGAAGGAAAAGGAGTTTGTTTCCTGCAGGAATTAAATGGCGAAAAAAGGTTTTCTTATTCTAACAATTTTGAACTTGACGGAATAACATTTCTTGAACCCAATGTTCACTTGTTCAGTTTCAACAATCCTTACGGCGCTTGTCCTGTTTGTGAAGGCTACGGAAACATTATAGGCATAGATGCAGATTTAGTAGTTCCGAATACTGCATTATCTGTTTTTGAAAGCGCGATTTATCCGTGGCGAGGCGACAGCATGAGCTGGTACAAAGATGAATTGGTCAAACATGCCTATAAATTTGATTTCCCAATCCATAAACCTTATTTCCAGCTTACTGAAGAACAAAAAGACTTGATTTGGACAGGAAATAAGTATTTTCAAGGCTTGAATGATTTTTTTAAGGAATTAGAAGAGAAAAATTACAAAATACAAAACCGCGTTATGCTTTCGCGTTACCGCGGCAAAACAAAATGCCATGCGTGCAAAGGCAAACGACTTCGAGAAGAAGCATCTTACGTGAAAATAAATGGTAAAACGGTCTCTGATTTGGTCGATTTGCCGATCAAGCATTTGGTGACTTTTTTCAAAAATATCGAATTAAATGTTTACGAACAGCAAATTGCCAAACGTTTAATGGTTGAAATCAATAACCGTTTGTCTTTTCTAACAGAAGTTGGTTTGGATTACCTAACATTAAATCGTAATTCGGCTACACTTTCTGGGGGAGAATCGCAACGCATCAACCTAGCCACTTCTTTGGGAAGCAGCTTGGTTGGATCTATGTATATTTTAGACGAGCCGAGCATCGGGCTTCACCCTAAAGATTCTGAAAGGTTGATTAAAGTGTTGCTTTCACTTCGCGACTTGGGCAATACCGTTATAGTAGTAGAGCACGATGAAGACATAATGAAAGCTGCCGATATGATTATCGATATCGGTCCCGAGGCAGGAACTTTTGGCGGAAAACTGGTAGCTCAGGGAACTTATGACGAAATTTTAAAATCGGATTCACTTACTTCGCAGTATTTGAATGGAAATTTAGAAATTTCAGTTCCTAAGAAAAGACGAAAATTCAAAAATCATATCGATATTATTGGCGCAAGAGAAAACAACCTTAAAAATGTCGATGTTACTTTTCCATTAGATGTATTAACTGTCGTAACTGGAGTTTCTGGAAGCGGTAAAAGTACGCTGATCAAAAAAATCCTTTTCCCGGCTATGCAGAAAAAGCTTGAAAGTGCTGCAGAAAAAGCGGGTCAGTTTACCGAGCTTAAAGGTTCGTTTTCGCAGATCAAGCATATAGAATACGTAGATCAGAATCCGATTGGCAGAAGTTCGCGTTCTAATCCTGTGACCTATATAAAAGCCTACGACGATATTCGTGATTTATATGCCAAAGAAAAATTATCAAAAATAAGAGGCTATCAAGCCAAACATTTTTCTTTTAATGTTGATGGAGGCAGATGCGAAACTTGTAAAGGAGAAGGCTCTATAAATGTCGAAATGGTCTTTATGGCAGACGTTTCGCTTCCTTGCGAAACTTGCGGAGGCAAACGTTTCAAAAAAGAGATTTTAGAAGTAACTTTTGACAACCAAAACATCAATGACGTCCTTACGATGACTATTGATGACGCCATAGCTTTTTTCGAAAAGAACAAACAAACAAAGATTACACAGAAATTACAGCCTCTTCAGGATGTTGGCTTAGGTTATGTACAACTGGGGCAATCTTCTTCTACCCTTTCGGGTGGAGAGGCGCAGCGTATTAAACTCGCTTCTTTTCTTGTAAAAGGTGCCACAAAAGACAAGGCACTGTTTGTTTTTGATGAACCTACAACTGGACTTCATTTCCATGATATCAAAAAGCTTTTAGCTTCTTTTGACGCCTTGATCGAAAAAGGCCATTCCATCATTGTCATCGAACACAATCTCGATTTAATCAAATGTGCCGACTGGATTATCGACTTAGGACCAGAAGGCGGTGAAAATGGAGGTCATTTACTTGCAGAAGGAACACCAGAAGATGTAGCCAAATCAAAAGAATCTGTGACAGGAATTTATTTGAAAGATAAGTTATGAGTAATCTCTAACTAAAAGCAAATAAAAAGGCCGTAATTCATAAAATTACGGCCTTTTTTCCAAAGTGCTATTTCTATCAAGCTACAAGACATCTTTCTTCAAAAGGAATGCCTTCTTCATCAATAGCTACTAAAACCTTTTTTTGTTTTGAAGCCTCAAAAGTTAAATACAGCCAGGCAAATGACCATAATCCGAGAGTCAAACAAAAAATCATGAAATTTAAACTGTGGTTGACCACTTTTCCGCCTTTAGAAAGTACGGCAAAAAGCAGTTCATCATTTCGTTCTTCGAGCGTAAATCCATTACGAACCTTGTTAGATATCATCTTAGAAAATATCTGCATACTTTGTTCCTGGTTAAGTTGATTGCTTTTCATAATAATTATTCTCCTAAATTAATCTAGTTCCTTACGTATTGATTAAAACGTAATTTCATGCAAAATTATTTGATTAAAAAAAATACAAAATACCTTCGCTTAGGCATTTTCTTAGCATATATTTAGGCGATTAATCTAAACACTGCTAAATTTTCAGACTAAAGTTAATTTTAATATAATTAATTACAAAATATTTACCTGTTAAATTTTAAAATTTAATCACTCATAACCAATTACTTAACCATAATCAATTATAAAATGTTGTAAGAAACAGTACTTTAACCAAGAGAATCGGCTATATTTTGATTTTCATCTTTTTTAGCAGCGAATCAATTACATTATTGATATCTGATGAAATTTTAAATCGGTAATTCAGATACACATAAGTTATGGTAACTAAAACTGATTTTAAGGCAATGCTTATTAATTGGAAAAAAGGAAATTCCCAAAAATAGAACAATAAAAACAGCACAAAAGTGAGCACTAATGAATGAATAGTCTGCTTTGAAAACGGATATAAATCGAGTTTTTTAACAACAAACAGCAGTTTTGCCAAACTGTATAAGGTAATAGATAAAAGTGTGGCAAATGCTGAACCAAAAATTCCCCAATAAGGTATGAAAATCATATTTAAAACTACAGTCAAAACAACCAGCATAAGACCTAAATACAATACCATACGGTAATATTTTGTATTAAAGATAATAGCATTATTATTTCCTAAAATCAAATCAAAATATTTAGAAAGCCCAATCATAAATACAACTGGAATTCCTCCGCTATATTCTTTTGGAACCAATTCGTACAACTGATCGATGTTTACAAAGATACAAAGCATTACAAATCCGCCCACAATTTGCAGATTGATAGACGTTTTTTTGTACAACTGATTCAATTCATTATGTTTGTTTTCGTGCATCAGTTTAGCAGTAATAGGATATACAATTTGATGCATCGCACGGCTAGGAACCGATATCACTAAGGCAATATAAGTCGCAACAGAATAGAAGGCAATATTGTCAATAATCATATATTGATTCAAAATCATTTTATCTCCGTCTAAAAGTAAATTAGCAACACTTCCCGACAAAATTATATAAAAGGAATATACCAATACATCTTTTGTATTTTCAGGTTTTGTAAACTGAAACACAGGCTTCTTAATGTTAAATGCATAAAACATCGTAACTAAAAATGCTAATAAATACAATCCCGCAGTTGCGTATACAAATCCTTCAACGCTAAGAATGTTATAGTAAACCGCTATCAGTAAAAATAAAGAGAACAATCGTAAACCTATTTCCTTAATAAAATTACCAAAAACCGAATGCATATGAACGCGAGCCCAGGCATAAAAAATTTCAAAATAAGCCATCGTTAAACCTATAAAAGGGATTAGCCAAACATAACTTTTAACAATCGCATTCTTTTTTGATAAAAAGAACAAAATCTCATCATAGAAACAAAGCCCTATTAACAGCAGGGGAATTATTAATAGAATCGGAAATAAAACTGTAAAAGATAAAAACCGAGATTTTTCATCTTCTGTTTTATATTGAGAATAGAATTTTACTAGTGTATTTTGCATTCCGATAGCAAACAACGGCATGATGACATTTGCACTGGAAGTAATGTAGTTCGTTAAACCATAAAAAGTGGATCCAAGAAAAATCGGATATAAATAAAGTGTATTAATGGCTCCGATACCAAAACCAATATATGTAATTACAGTATTTTTAAAAGACTGATTTAAGACAATACCCATTTCTTGAGTTTAGATGTATAATTTTAAATTGATTATTTCTTAATCAGCTGTGCTAACTGTTTGGTCAGGTTTTTTCGCGAATATTGCTGTAAACCAACTCCATGTGCTTGCAGTTTACCTTCCAGATACTGATTAAAAAAGCCCAAAATTACGCTTTTTAATTTCCCTTTTTCAGAATAATCAAAAAATACTCCGGTGTTGGTCTCCGTAACAATGTCTGCAAAATCGGAACCGTTCGGGCCTATGGCAATGATAGGACGGTTTGAGACCATATATTCAAATAATTTCCCCGGAATAATACTTTTAGTGTCCTCAGAATTTATTTCGATTAAAAGCAATACCTGCGATTTTCTTTGATGAGCCACAGCCTCTTTATGAGAGACATATCCTAAAAGATTCAGATAATCATTTAATTCAAATTCTTTTATCGAATCTAGAACTTCCTGACTTACGGCACCAATTAATTTAATTTCTAAATGAGACTTGAAATCGGGAGTTTCATTTAGGATTTCAGTCAAAACTTCCCATAAAATATGCGGATTTCGATCTGATAAAAAGGAACCGATATGCGCTAAGGTAAATTTACTGTCTAAAATCTGTTTTTCAACACTTTCTACATCATAACCGTTTGTAATTACTGTAATAGGTTTGTTTGTAATCGTCTCAAATTCAGTTTTTGTCGTTTTGCTGGTAACGATAATTTCGTCGGCAGCGTTCAAAACTGTATACTCTAATTTTTTGTGTTTTTTCTCGGCATAAGAAGATAAACGAAGTGCTTTATGATAACCGATTGTTGTCCATGGATCGCGAAAATCGGCAAACCATTTTACACCTAATTTTTGCTGCAGTTCCAAACCGATTAAGTGAAGACTGTGCGGCGGCCCTGAAGTAACAATCGTATCAATGTTATTTTCTTTGATATATTTTTGAAGATAAGCAACAGATGGCTTTACCCAAAAAACACGTGCATCTGGAATAAAAAGATTTCCTCGAACCCACAGAAAAGCCTTATCCAGAAATGTCTGTTTTTTCTTTTGCGGAAAAATTCCTGAACTGATTTTCTTGGTTTTATTTTTCGAAAAAACCGATGCTAGTTGGTACGGTTCCCAAATTTTATTTTTTAGAACAATTACTTTATCTGAAATTTCGCTTACCAATCCCTCGTCGACAATGGGATAAGTTGGGTTTTCTGGAACATAAACAATGGGTTGAACATCAAATTCTGGCAGGTATTTTACAAATTTCAGCCAACGCTGTACTCCCGGTCCACCCGCGGGCGGAAAATAATAGGTAATTATTAAAAGTTTTTTTTGTTCCAAGAAAAATAAGGTTTAGTATTTAAGGATATAATAACAAATAAAAATATTTTGATTGATTTTTAATCGAGATTTCATTTATTTTTTTCAACGTATAAGAAACTTCAATAAGTATCATTAATCGTTCTAGTCTTTCTAAATGTGAAAGCGACTTCATTTCAGCAATACGTTCTTTTTCACTTATCTCAAATTCAACATCTACATTATTCATTCAATGAGTTATCAATTTTAAATTCTAATTTATTGCTTGTGAGTTTGAAAATCCTAATTTTTCTTTTCATTTCACCACCCCAAAATTTATTCTTAAGTATGTAAACCGAATCTGAAATTTTTTCCCATGTTCCCTCTACAACTTCATATTCAATCGGAGGGGTTCCACACCAACCACTTTGCTGAATTTTTAGTTTTCCTCCCTCTAAAAGCTGAAAGGACAATTTAGATTTGTCAAATTTTCTTTTTGTTCTATAAAATGAAATATTTCTTTCTCCTTTTTCAAAAGTCCATATTTTGTTTAATAAAATATTTTCAGGAAAATTAAAACTCCACAAAGGAATACAGAACACAAATACAAAAACAATTATTTTTCTATTCGAAAATTTCATTTAATAATTTCTGATTAATATTTTTTTTAGGACTTAATCTTTGAAGCGTTTTTTCTATTCTCAAAATAAACTCCACCAACCAAAAGAACTAACATTCCAATCGAACTAATCAAGGTAATAGTTCCTCCTGTTTTAATAACCTTAGGCTCAAATTTAAATTCAATTGTATGTTTTCCGCCTGGAATTTCCATTGCTCTCAAAACGTAATCTACAGGAAAATGATCTTTTAATTCTCCATCGATGTAAGCGTTCCATCCATTCTTATAATAGATTTCAGAAAAAACAGCTAACGCATCTTTTGTAGTATTAGATTTGTATTTGATATAGTTTGGCTTGTAAACTTCTACTGCAATTGTACCTGTCGTATCCCACTGTTTTTTCATTCTGGCATTTCTAAATTTGCCTTCGTGCTCACGAACATTAAAAACAGCTGTTTTTTTAGTATCCAAACTATTCAATGCTTTCATTACATCATCTGGTTTATTTACCAGTTTTACAGAACTCACAAACCAAGCATTTCCGTTTGCATCCGGATTTATGATAGGCGTAGGAGTTCCTGTACTATCTGTCTGAATCACATACTTAACATTTAACATATTAAGCACTTCAAAATTATTTTTAGCAATTTGATAATCAAAAAGTTGCTGCATTCTTCTTGGTTTTGCAGCATGGTAACCACCAATCGAATTATGAAAATAAGAAGCACGCGCGCTAGACATATTGCCATTTAGCTCAAAAACCCTGTAAATCGATTTATCTTCGAGAATTTTTGAGTCGGCTCCGCTTTCTTGAAACGGTGCCGCGATTTGAGCTGGACTAACAAAATCTTTGGCAGATACATATTTTTTATCTACAAAAAACAAATCAAAAATCATGAGCAAACCAACAATGATAAGAGTAGTTGTTTGTGCAAATGTCTTTTTTATAAAAAACCACAAAACCACAAAAGTTACCACAATCAAAAATCCTGAACGCAATAAATCTGCGTAATACATTGTTACGCGGTCTTCTTTCAGAACATCAACAAAGTCAGGACCGTAGCTTTCTAAAAAGTAATTGTCGTTAACTCCTGTAAAATGGAAAAATCCTTTAGCAATCACCAAAATCACAATAACTCCCATTCCAAAAACTCCTGTCTGCACAAGCGCTTTCTGTTGCAATTTAGGCTCGTCTTTTGCTTTAAAAAACGACTGAATACCCATAACTGCCAAAACAGGGAAACATAATTCAAGGATAACCTGAATTGAGGAAACCGCTCTGAATTTATCGTACATTGGAACATAGTCGATAAAAAAGTCGGTTAATAAAGAGAAATTTTTTCCCCACGAAAGAACAAGCGAAAATAAAGCTCCAGCGAGAAAAACATATTTTATTTTTCTATCATCAATAAACAAAGCCAGAACGGCTAAAAAGAATACCACCACACCAATATATGCTGGCGCTGCAACAATAGGCTGATCTCCCCAATAAGTTGGCATTGCCGATACGAAATTTTCAGCATCTGAAGACGGAACTTGATGTGCAATCATAAATTGGTACATACTGCTGTCTGTGCCTACATTTTCGTGATTAGAACCTCCAAAAAGCCTTGGAGCAATCAGATTGAAGCTTTCGGCAATTCCGTAACTGTATTCAGTGATGTACTCTCGACTTAAAGCATTTTCGTTCTCTTTCTTGCTTCCATCAGGATTATAGGTTAATTCGCTGTTGCTGCGTGTACTAAATTTTGCATATTCGCTTGTTGCTAACAAATTTCCTGCATTAGATCCAATAGCAAAAATCCCAGCAGCAAGTAAAACTCCCGTTGCAATTAAAAGAGGCTTGTATTGTTTTTCCTTAATGAAAGTAAAGGCGAAATACCCAGAAAGTATCAATAAGAAAATCAATAAGTAATAAGTCATCTGGAAGTGGTTTGCATTAATTTCTAATGCCACTGCAAACATGGTGAGCAACCCTCCCCAGACGTATTTTTTTTGAAAGACGAGTATAAATCCGGCAATTACCAAAGGCATATAAGCAATAGCGTGAGCTTTTGCGTTATGTCCAACTCCTAAAATAATGATTAAATAAGTTGAAAAACCAAAAGCAATTGCTCCAATAAAAGCTTTTAGAGGGTCTGTTTTTAAAACCAATAACAAACCGTAAAAACCTAGGAAATATAAAAATAAGTAATCTGCAGGACGAGGAAGAAAACGCAGTACATCATCTATTTTTCCAACAAAATCATATGGATAATTTGCACCAAGCTGATAGGTTGGCATACCACCAAAAGCAGAGTTTGTCCAATAAGGCTCTTCATGTTCTACAGCTCTAAAGTCATTCTGCTCCTTTGCCATGCCGGTGTATTGAGCGATATCTGACTGGAAAATTTGTTTTCCTTGCAGAACTGGATAAAAATAAATTAACGAAACTAGAATAAAGCCCATGACAACAAGGGCATGCGGATAGAACTTATTAAGTATTTTCAATTTTTGGCTGGTTTGGGTTAAATGATGAATCCTAAAATCAGGATGCAAATCTAATCTATTTCTTCGTAATCAACATAATCCCCCACTTTTTTGGTCTCGCGTGGATTTTTGGCATTTGCTGTATTAATGATGATTTCGTCATTGTTGTTATTACGGGTGCTTTGCCACATATTATCTTGTCTGTACTGTTGTTGCTGTCTCTGAAAACTTTCGTTTGCATTTTCTACCGCCTTTTTAACCAACACTGGCAAAAAGATTCTCGCTAAAAATTTGAAAATATAATAAAAGGCAATCAAGCCAATTATCCATCTTAAACCTGTAAATGATGCTTCTTGCATAATTATATAATTTTTGTCAAAATTAATAAATCCGTTGTTTAAAAATAAAATATCAATCTTAAATAAATAATAAAATATGTACATTTGAAATGCGTTATTAGATTTTAATCCCAAAAAAATATTTATGTTAAAAATTAAAAACTTACTTGCCCCGGTACTTTTTTTTATTCCACAACTTTTTTTTGCGCAATATACCGATGTGATCAACTCTAATCGTCCTGGCGAAACGATGTCGGCTTTTGGAGTTGGAAAAAATGTGATTCAGGCCGAATTTGGAGTTTACGGCATTAAGGAAAAACATGATTTGCTAGATTATGACGCCAGCGGTCTCGGTACCGATTTAACAATTCGTTACGGTGCATTCTTTGAAAAACTAGAGTTTATACTGGATCTGCAGTATCAAAGGGAAAAATTTGACACACCCTATACAAGCTACGAAAAAAACAATTTCAGACAGACCGTTTTAGGAGCAAAATACCTTATTTACGACCCCTTCAGAAATTACAAAAGAGCCAAAAACATTTACAGCTGGAAAGCCAATTATACTTTTGACTGGCATTCCTTGATTCCAGCAGTATCTATATTTGCAGGAGCAAACTTCACAGCAGCAGACAATCCGTATTATTTTTCAAACGAAGGAGCTATATCGCCAAAGGTTGTGTTAGTTACCCAAAACCTTTTTGGAGGCGGAAAATGGGTTTTTGTAACCAATATTATTGCAGATTACATTACAACAGACTACCCAAGTTACGGATATGTATTAACTTTGACCCATGGATTTAACGACAGATGGTCGGGCTTTATTGAAAATCAAGGATATAAAAGCGATTTTTACAGTGACGCTATTGTTCGAGGCGGTGCGGCTTACCTGCTTAGTCCAAACATGCAGATTGATGCCTCTATAAGCACCAATTTCAAAAACACTCCGTCTGTTTTATATGGAGGAGTTGGCGTTTCCTGGCGTTACGACGGCTGGTATAAGGAAAAACAAAGCCAAGTAAAAGCTGAAGAAAAAGCCAAAAAGAACAAAGATAACGAAATGGAGCGACGCGAAACGGACTATCAGGAACAAGAAAGAAAACGAAAATCTAAATACGAATAATATTAACCCCATTTCTTCCAAGAAATTAGAAGACATCTTACACTTCAATCTTAATGATTACAATTAAAGAAGCCAAAAGCAAAAAAGAATTAACCGAATATATTAAATTCCCTTTTTCACTATATAAGGATAATCCGTATTGGGTACCTCCAATAATTGCTGACGAATTAGAGTCTTTTGATAAAACCAAAAACCCTGCATTTGACAATGCTGAGGCTTATTTTTACTTAGCGTACCGCGACAATAAAATCGTAGGGCGCATTACGGCTATTATTAATTGGTCTGAAGTTAATAATCAGCACAAAAGAAAGGTTCGTTTTGGCTGGTTTGATGTAATCGATGATATCGAAGTAACAAAAGCATTGCTCGAAAAGGTTTTTGAACTGGGAAGAAAACACAATCTAGAGCATGCAGAAGGCCCAATGGGATTCTCAAATCTAGATAAAGTCGGAGTATTAACCGAAGGTTATGACCAAGTCGGCACTATGATTACGTGGTACAATCATCCGTATTACGTTACGCATCTTGAGCAATTAGGCTTTGTAGTCGAAAAGCAATATATCGAAAGCATCTTTCCTTTCTCGAATGTAAAACCAGAATTTTTCCAGAAAGCACAGGCATTAATCAAAAAGCGTTATGGCTTAAGAGCGCTTACTTTTACCAAAACAAAAGACATTATGCCTCATGTGGATAAAATGTTTGATTTGTTTAATGAATCTTATGCCAAACTCGCTTCTTTTGTAGCAATTTCTGATATACAAAAAGAATACTTCAAAAAGAAATACATCAGTTTTATAAACCCGGAGTATATTAAGTTTGTGGTTGATGAAAATGATAAATTAATCGCTTTCAGCATCGTAATGCCAAGTTTTACCGAAGCTTTACAGAAAATCAAAGGAAAATTGTTTCCGTTTGGATTTCTTCATTTGCTTAAAGCAAAAAAACACAGCAAGGATGTTGTTTTTTACTTAATCGGAATTCAGCCTGAGTATCAGAATAAGGGTGTCACAGCAATTATATTTGATGAATATTATAAGACTTTCTCAGAAAAAGGAATTCGAAACTGCATCAGAACTCCCGAGTTGTTAGAAAACAATGCGATTCACTTGCTTTGGAAAAACTTTGACCCTATTATTCACTGCCAAAGAAAAACTTATCTGAAGAATCTTTAATGCTATAGTATTCGGCCAGCATTTTTTTAGTGCTTAGTCTCATTACATAAAAAAAAATCCATTCGCCCCCAAACGAATGGATTTTTTATAAAGGCAAAATTGAATTATTCTACCTTGCAATCTACTTTTGTTAAAGTATTTTTCTGATCAAATTTTAATTTTGATTTATCTTTAAAAGTCACTTTATCATTAGAAGCAATTACATCTCCAGATCCTTCAATAAGCATGCCATCTTTTTGCAGAAAAGCTACTTCTCTTACCGACGAAACACCCTCAGAGGAAAATGTATAATCTCCAATTAGCGTATCACCTTTCATATTTCCAATAAGGGTTCCTTCATTTTTATCTTTCCCTGTTAAATCATAACGCAGTTTCCCGTTTACTTCTTGATGTGAATTTACATTAAAACTCAGTTCGATAACATTTCCATTAGCTCTCCAAGCATAACACTGATCTCCTGCAGGCTCCAAAATCTCTGCCTCTTTTGGCGGATTTGGTGTAATTTGAATCGGCTCTGTCGTGGTTGTTTCCTTTTTACATGATGTAAAAATCGACAAAGCAATTACTGTTAGGGTTAGTACTTTTTTCATATTTTTTTCATTTTATTTTGTTGATTATGAAATAAAGTTACTTCAAATAAAAAAAATCCATTCGTAAAAAGAATGGATTTTTTTTACATAATTCCCACTTTTGGAAATTTATTTTGATTAGGAATTACGAAACATCAACTGTAGTTTTTTCTGCAATTTCTTTGTAAGTTCCGTTTACTAATTTTTCTCTGATAGCCTCAAAAGCAGCTAGAGTTTCTTCGATATCTGCCAAGGTATGTGAAGCCGTTGGAATCATTCTCAATAAAATAATTCCTTTTGGAATAACCGGGTATACCACAATAGAAAGGAAGATTCCGTAATTTTCTCTTAAATCGTTCACCATTACCATTGCCTCAGGAATACTTCCTTCTAAGTAAACTGGCGTAATGCATGTATTGGTATCTCCGATATTGAATCCTTTTTCTTTTAATCCGTTTTGCAGTGCATTTACGTTTTCCCAAAGCTTGTCTTTGATCTCTGAAGAATTACGCAAAAGCTCCAAACGTTTTAATGAGCCAATTGTCTGAATCATAGGCAACGCTTTTGCAAACATCTGAGAACGCAAATTATATTTTAAATAATCGATTACTGATTTATCTGCAGCTACGAAAGCACCGATATTGGCCATTGATTTTGCAAAAGTAGAAAAGTAAACATCAATATCATCTTGAACCCCCTGTTCTTCTCCTGCTCCCGCTCCTGTTTTACCAAGAGTTCCAAAACCGTGAGCATCATCAACTAATAATCTGAAGTTGTACTTTTTCTTTAAGGCTGCGATTTCTTTAAGTTTACCTTGTTGACCTCGCATTCCGAATACTCCTTCGGTAATGAATAAGATTCCGCCTCCAGTTTCCTCAGCCATTTTTGTAGCTCTCTGAAGGTTTTTCTCCATACTTTCAAGATCATTATGTTTGTAGGTAAAACGTTTACCCATATGCAAACGAACACCATCAATGATACAAGCATGCGAATCTACGTCGTAAACAATAATATCGTTTTTAGTAACCAAAGCATCAATAATAGATACCATTCCTTGATAACCGAAATTCAATAAATAAGCAGACTCTTTCATTACAAAAGATGCCAGTTCGTTTTCTAACTGCTCATGATACGTAGTGTGACCAGACATCATACGCGCACCCATTGGGTAAGCCGCCCCAAATTGAGCTGCCGCATCAGTATCTGCTTTACGAACTTCTGGATGATTTGCCAACCCTAAATAGTCATTTAAACTCCAGTTTAAGATGTTTTTTCCGTGAAACTGCATTCTAGGACCTAATTCTCCTTCCAGTTTTGGAAAAACATAATACCCCTCTGCCTGCGAAGCCCATTTCCCTAAAGGTCCTTTATTTTCTTGAATTCTTTCGAATAAATCTTTTACCATAATATAGTTGTAGTAATAATTTTAATGTAAACAGCGTGCAAAAATAATCATTATTATTCTAAAATTCAGACCCTCATTTATTTTTATTAAAAAATATTCAGGCATGTATTGCCAGCTCTGTAAATTGAGTTTTTCTTAGCCTTAAAATTAAATTTAAAAGAATAATAAAAATCGAATCATGACTTTTATCATAATAAAAGACAAATTAGTCTTTTATTTTTGAATCAAAATAAACTAAATAAAACCAATGGATTATGAACAAGAAAAACATTATTCCGACAAAAATGCTTTTTTTTATAGCTGTGCTTTTTATGACACTTTTTTTAGCAAGCTGCAAAAAAGATGAAGCTGTAAATTATACAGATATTACAACTGATGGCGAAATGAACGCAGAACTTACTGCACCACCTTTTGTACCTAAGCCAGTTGGCGACCGAAAAGCCATGAAGCTCAAACTCAATATGGAAATTAAAGAACAGGAAGGCACCATGACTGATGGCGTAAAATATACGTACTGGACATTTGGCGGTTCTGTTCCAGGTAGTTTCATCAGAACTCGAGTGGGTGACGAAGTAGAATTTCATCTCAAAAATCATCCCGATAATAAACTGCCACACAATATCGATTTGCACGCTGTAACAGGACCAGGCGGAGGAGCGACTTCTTCTCTTGTGGCACCGGGACATGAAAAAGTATTCAGTTTTAAAGTAATCAATCCCGGGTTATATGTGTACCACTGCGCTACTGCTCCTGTCGGAATGCATATTGCCAACGGTATGTACGGATTGATTTTGGTGGAACCAGAAGGCGGGCTTCCGCCTGTAGACAAGGAATATTATGTAATGCAAGGCGATTTTTACACTCAAGGTGAATACGGCGCAAAAGGTCTTCAGCCGTTTGACATGAACAAAGCGGTTAAGGAAACTCCTGATTATGTAGTATTTAATGGAAAAGTAGGCTCTTTGACCAACGGAAACGAACTGACTGCTAAGGTCGGAGAAACAGTACGCTTATTTGTGGGTAACGGAGGACCTAATTTGGTTTCTTCTTTCCACGTAATTGGTGAAATATTCGACAATGTACATGTTGAAGGCGGCAGTACAATCAATAAAAATGTTCAGACCACTTTGATTCCGGCAGGAGGAGCAGCAATTGTAGATTTTAAAGTTGAAACTCCTGGAACTTTTATTCTGGTTGATCACTCAATTTTTAGAGCATTTAATAAAGGTGCGTTAGGAATGCTGAAAGTGGAAGGCAATGAAAATAAAAACATTTATTCTGGAACAATCCAAGAAGGCATTTATCTGCCAGAGGGAGGAACAATCCAGAAAATGCCAGGAAATTCGACAGCAAAAGCCACTGTGCCCAAAAGAACACTTAATGAAAAGATTAAAATTGGTAAAGAAATTTTCGGAACCACTTGTTTTGCTTGCCATCAATCTGAAGGACAAGGAATTCCGAGTACCTTCCCTCCTTTGGCAAAATCAGATTACTTAAATGCCGATTCTAAACGTGCCATCAAAACTATTTTACACGGCTTAACCGGAGAGATTACAGTAAACGGCAAAAAATACAACAACGTTATGCCTGCTCAGAATTTATCTGATGACGAAATTGCAAACGTTTTAACTTATATATACAGCAGCTGGGGCAATAACAAAACAGAAATTACGCCTGAAATGGTCAAAGCTTTACGATAACAGCAATTTTTTCAGTATGAAAAAAAACATTTTCATCTTTACTTTTTTCCTTGTGTCTGCTGGAATACTGCAGGCGCAGGAAGCTGGAATGGTTCACGTAAAAGAGGGTTCGTTTGTCCCTCTTTACGGGGCCTCCTCCAAAAGACCTGTTTTTGTGCCTTCTTTTTATTTGGATATTTACCCCGTTACAAATAGTGATTTTCTAAAATTCGTTAAAAAAAATCCGGAGTACAGCAAATCTAGAATCAAAAGGATTTTTGCAGAAAAGAGTTATTTGTCATACTGGAAAAGCGATTATGATTTGGGAACTGCCCATCCGAAATCGCCTGTTACCAGCGTGTCTTGGTTTGCCGCTAAAAAATATTGCGAATGCCAAGGAAAACGTTTAGCAACAATGGATGAATGGGAATATGCTGCGATGGCAGATGAAAAAAGAACAGATGCCCGAACCAAAAAAGAATTTAACGAATATATTTTGTCTTGGTATGAAAAATCCAAAACCTACGAAAACCCAATCGGACAGACTTTTAAAAATTACTGGGGGATTTATGATATGCACGGCCTGATTTGGGAATGGACAGCAGACTTCAACAGTATTTTTCTGTCGGGAGAATCCAGAAAAGATAAAAGTACTGATAAAAACTTATTCTGCGGAAGCGCTTCAGTAAACGCAACCGATTTAATGGATTATGCGGCTTTTATGCGCTACGCTTTTAGAGGCAGTCTCAAAGCGCAGTATTCTACACGAAATCTTGGTTTTAGATGCGCAAGCTCGACAAAACCTAAAATCTAATTTAAACGAATTAACAATGAAAAAAATACTGATCGTTTTTTCTCTTTTATTCTCGCTATACAGTTGCAAGAACAACGATAAGAAAGAAATCAAACCAGAAAGCAAAAAAGAAATCAGCGATTTATCAATTTACAATCTGCCTTCTAAATGGACAACACAAGATGGAAAAAATATTGAATTAAAAGATTTTAAAGGCAATGTTTTAGTGATGGTAATGATTTACACCAGCTGCAAAGCGGCTTGCCCAAGATTAGTAGCCGATATGCGCGATATTGAATCTAAACTTGATAAAAACACCAAACGAAACGTAAAACTGATTTTGGTGAGTATCGACCCTAAAACCGACACGCCCGAAAGGCTCAAAACTTTTGCAATTGAAAATCATATGAATCAGGAACCGTGGACTTTCCTGCGTTCTACAGAAGAAAATACTCGTGAATTTGCCGCAGTTTTAGCCGTTAATTATAAAAAGATTTCGCCAATAGATTTTTCGCATTCAAATATTATAAGTGTTTTTAATGAGGAAGGAGAATTGGTGTTTCAACAGGAAGGTTTAGGTGTTAATAATGAAAAAACGATAGAAACAATAAATCAGGAAGCAGGAAAAATTTAGTTTTAATTTTTTTATTAGTTGAAAACAAGAGCAGATTTATGATAAAATCGGCTCTTGTTTTATTTATATAAGAAGCCAAGTTAAGCTTCGGAGAAGCGAAATATTTATAGAAAAATCTAAGGCATCTACATAGAAAGCTCCAGCGGAGCGAAATATTTATCAGGTTAACAAATTATAATCCTAATATGATTGTATAAATATATCGCTCCGCTGGAGCTTTTTATCTTCGTCAAACGTTTTCTATAAATATTCCGCTTCTCCGAAGCTTTACAATATCTTCATCCCTCTGCTATAAATATGCCGTTCGCGGAGACTTACTTACTATCACAATATGATTTTCGTTTAATTATTGAACTCATTATCAAAACCAATCCCAAGACCAAAAGAATACTAAATATCAAAATACTCTGAAAATATCCTGGAACACTTCCTTCTGCAAAAAAGAAAAACCATCCTTGTACAAATAACAAAACTTCCGTGAGGATATATCCTAAAATAAAACACTTCACTCCTATTTTTAGTGTTGAAGAATGAGCAGAAATCATTTTGTTCTGAAGCAGAATTCCAAACAAAAATCCGGTTATGATTCCTAAGGTGGTCAAGTGAATAAAACCAATTACAAAATTCCGTATTTGATGAGAAACCTCAGCAAGATCTGGAAAAAAAGTAAGTAATTGGATTGCGACCTTCAGCAATAAAGAACACAAAGCCAAACCGTAGACTTTTTTGGTGGTTTTGTCTAAAGTGCTTTTGAAATAATGAATTTGCGACTGGAGCATTTGATAAAAATAAATAAAAGCTCCTAACTGAATTAAAACGCCCAATGCATTGCTATAGCTTAGAATACTATTCTGTACGAACCACCGTACGGGAAAACAAACCGTTAAGAGCGTGGAAATAATCATCAAAAGATAAAATTTCTTAAACTTTAATGCGTCTATCTTATCATGGAATTGTTTTATAAACAAGGCTAAAATGGCCAATATAAACCAGCCATTGAATTGAAAATGCAGAAAAAACTGAATGGCAATCTGGTAAAAAGCGCTTTGTTTGCCTAACGTACTCACAGCTGGCCCGAGACACCAAACACCTAACGTCGATAAAATCAGAAACAGAATCGAAACCAATAAAAGCCTTTGCGATGATGCGTCATCTCTTGAACTGTCTCTCCAAACCAAACGACAAAAGACGTAACTCAGTAAAATATGCAGGGTTGAAAAGATAATCGAAAACAAAGCATATCCCTGAATCGGAAAAGCAATCATCATTCCGATTACCGAAAACTCCGTCAGCCAAAACAACCGATTATAGATAGGTTTCTGTCTTTTTCCTTCTGGAATAAAAAAATGAACGATCAAAACATACACAATCATATACACCCAACCTAACATGGCTACGTGCGAATGCGCATGAAGCATGAAGCTGTAGTTTAGAAAATCTAACGGAAAGAGATACATAAACCGCATCACTAATCCAAAAACGCAGGCAATCAGAAAGTTAAAAAAACAGCAGAGTATCCAGGCTTTTTGAGAATTCATATTGTGCAATTTTAAACATATAAAATTAGATAAAACCATATAAGTAATATAAGTTCATTTCAGCAAAACGTATAATTTCTTTTATACTTATATGGTTTAAAAACTTAACTATATGTTTTTTACTTTTTGAGCAAAACTTATCATTTCTTACATTACTTATATGGTTTTAAAACGTAAATATGTTTTTACTTTTTGAGGCAAAACGTATAATTTCTTATATCACTTATATGGTTTAAAACTCAACTATATGTTTTTACTTTTTGAGCAAAACTTATCATTTCTTATATCACTTATATGGTTTAAAACTTAACTATATGTTTTTTACTTTTTGAGCAAAACTCATTGTTAAAACAATAAAGATTTATTGTTCTACTTCAACAAATTCCTTTTCGAGTAGAACAGCTTTTGGAAACAAGATATTATTCTCTAAATGAATGTGTTTGTGCAAATCTGCTTCAAACTCTCTGAGCATTGCAAAAGTGACCCTGTACGTAGTGCACGCATCTGCTGGTGGTGTGTAATTATTGGTCAACTCGGCAATTTCTCTAAAGCGTTCCCCTTCATTATCATGCTCGTGCATCATCATTGCAATGGGGTTAGAAACAGTTCCGAAAGAAGGCTGGTGCAAGATTCCATCAGTTTCTTTGGTTTTTGTCATTCTTTTCACAAAAGGAAACAAAACCAATTCTTCTTTCTTCATGTGTTGCGCCAATTCTCCGGCACAACCTGTAAACAATTCATTAATCCTAAACAATTCAGGATGATTGGCTCCGTGAACTTTGCAGAGTTTATCTAGAAAAGCCAGCAATGTCTGTGTTTTTTCTTCTACATATCTGTGATGAGTTTTCTCTATATAATCTGCCAGCAAATCTAGAGGCCATGAATTAAAATCGATGCTTCCATTGTTTTCAGATTGTACCACCTGAAGCACATTTTCCAGTAAAACATCCGCATCAATATGCTGTTTTTCACAAACTTCGTTTACAGTGCGATTTCCTTTGCAGCAAAAGTCAATTTTATATTTAGAAAAAACAGCGGCTGTCCTAAAATCTTCTGCCACAAATGATCCTATTGTTTTGTTTTTTAAGTTTTCCATGATAATCAATATTAAATTTGTTTTTATTTTTTGTTTTTTAATGTCAGTTCAAATACAAACCAAGCCATTGTAATAAATCCGATTCCGAAGATTGAATCTCCAATTGCACGAAGCCATTTTAAAGTGACCATGGCAGGCTGCTGCATTAATTCTGATGAACGCGCATACCACATTCCGTGATTGATGCTTTCAATTGCTTGCCAAACTCCGATTGGAAGCAGACTTAAAATCGCCATCAGAAATAAACCAATATTTAAAGACCAGAAAGTGATTTTAAGCAGTCTGGTATTCCAGCTTACATTACGGTATAAACTTCTCAGCACAAAAAGCACCAAGCCAATTCCGAGCATTCCGTAAACTCCAAACAAAGCAGTATGTCCGTGTAAAGGCGTTGTATTTAAACCTTGCACATAATACAATGCAATTGGCGGATTAATAATGAATCCGAAGATTCCAGCACCGAGGAAATTCCAAAAAGCCACAGCAATCATAAAGTAAATCGGCCATTTGTAATCGGCAATCCATTGCGTTGCTTTTGAGATTTTATAGTTTTGATAGGCTTCAAATCCTATTAAAGTCAGCGGCACCACCTCTAAAGCGCTAAATGTTGCTCCCAAAGCCATAATAGCTGTTGGCGTTCCTGAGAAATACAAGTGATGAAAGGTCCCTAAAATACCTCCAAACATGAAAATAATGGTAGCAAAAAGCACATTTAAAGTCGCTGTTTTCGTTTTTAATAGCCCTAAACGAACGAATAAGAACGCAATGACAACGGTTGCAAACACTTCAAAGAATCCTTCAACCCAAAGGTGAACTACCCACCATCTCCAATATTCTGCAATTGCTAAATTGGTTTGTCTTCCCCACATCAGTCCGGCTCCGTAGAACATTGCAATTGCAGAACAAGAGACTAGGAACAAAATAATGAGGTTTTTCTCTTCGGTTTTTTTCTTTAAAACCGGAAGCAGCGGGCGAACCATTAACGCCAACCATAAAAACAGTCCTACGAGAAGGAAAATCTGCCAGAAACGACCTAAATCGACGTACTCATAACCTTGATGCCCGAACCAAAAGTTTTGAACCAGATTTAGTTTCTGCATTACGCCAAACCATTGCCCAAGCATTGAACCTAAGACAATAGTCAATAAAGCAATAAATAAGAAATTGATGCCAAAACATTGAAATTTAGGATCTTTTCCAGAAACAGCCGGAGCAATATACAATCCTGTCGCCAGCCAAGCGGTTGCAATCCAGAAAATCGCTAATTGTGTGTGCCATGTACGCGTTACAGCATACGGAAGTATTTTATCAATCGGAAATCCGTATAAACCATTTCCTTCTACTCCGTAATGCGCAGTTATGATTCCGAAGACCATTTGCAGAACCATCAGCAAGCTCACGATCCAAAAATATTTGGTCACCAATCCCATTGATTTTGTTTTGCCTTGCTTGATAAGCGGATCTTCTTTCGGCAACGGAAACTCTTCGTCCTCGCCAGATTTAGCGTGATAAAACACCAAGATTCCAACACTTAAAATCAATAGAATAATACTTACTCCCGACCATGCCAAAAGTTCTGTAGTTGCGGTATTCCCAACCAATTCATCTGATGGCCAATTGTGTGTATAGGAAATGTCTGCATCAGGACGATTGGTTACCGTTGCCCAAGTTGCCCAGAAGAAAAAAGCATTCATTTTATGCATTCTTTCCACATCTGTAATCGAGTTTTTCGGAATGGCGTATTCTTCTCTCAATTTATCAAATTGAGGATCATCTGTAAAAAGACCACTGTAGTATTCGCTCAAATTTTCTATTGCGGTAACTCGGTTTTCAGAAATCGTCAAAATGCCTGTATCTGCATTGTAACGATTGGCTCGAAGGTCTTTCTGCAAACGAATTTTTAGCGCCGATTGCTTTTCGTCATCAAGTTCTTCATATCTTTTATTAAAATCCTTCTTAGCGTAAATATCCAGTATAAAAAGCGCCTCTCTGTGCAGCCAGTCTGCTGTCCAATCGGGAGCCACATAAGCGCCATGTCCCCAGATAGAACCTACTTCTTGACCACCAATGCTTTGCCAGATATTCTGTCCGTCTTTTATCTCATCTTCTGAAAAAATAACTTTCCCCGAATCCGAAACAATTTCTTTGGGTACAGGCGGTGCCTGCTGGTAAATTTCATACCCATAATAACCAAGAACCGCAAAAGAGACAATCATCACTAATGCAAAGACTATCCATAATTTTTTTTCTCTTTTCATCTTTACTTATTATTCAATAAAAGACAATTTTATCTTTTATTAGTTTTTAAAAAAACTCCAATCCTGAGATTAGAGTTTTTGCTATTTTTACTCCACAATCAAAACACCTTTCATCATGGCAACGTGGCCTGGGAAAGAACATACAAACGGATAAGATCCTTTTTTATCAATTGTAAATTCGATAGTATCTTCTTCGCCTCCACCTAATAATTTAGTGTGAGCAATAATTGAGGCTTTTTCAGATTCCGGAATATAATCAGTTGCTTTGGCATCATTTGCTTTTAAAGCGAAGGCTGTTTGGTCTGTTCCTTCTTGCAAGATTACTAAATTATGCCCCATTGCTTCTTTCGGAATTTTTCCAACATGTTTCAATGTCAGTTTAATCGGTTTTCCGGCAACTGCTTTTAGCTCATTGGTGTTGAACTGCATTTGGTCGTTTCCTTCAATAACTAAAACATTTTCTGCTGTTGATGTAACTGGTGCCGCCTCTCCTTCTGTAGACGTTTCTGTTGTATCTGCTGGCTCTCCAACTTGTCCAGATTCTTTTTTTCCACATGAAGTAATTGTTAGAAATCCCATTAGGATCAATGCAGCAATTTTGGTTTGTGTATTCATTTTTGATATGTATTTAATTTAATTTGTATTCAATGTTTTAAGAAAAAAATCTCCTGATTTTACGCCAAGAGCCAACTGCTCTAAAGTTGTTTTGGAAAGCATTTCTAAAAGCAGACCGCGTATTTTTTTAAATTCGAAGTGAACAGGACAAGGATGTTCTTCTGAGCATTCTTTTAACCCAATGCCGCAACCTCTATAAATCTTGTCGCCATCGATTGCATCTACTATCTGAATCAGTTTTATAGTTTTTAATGCTTCTGCAGAAACTTCAAAACCTCCTCCTACTCCTTTTGCAGAATGAATGATTCCGTTCTTGGTCAGGATTTGCATAATTTTGGCCGTAAAAGGTTCGGGCGAATCGATTTCTTTCGCCACATCTTTTATGCCGACCCGAATTCCTTTAGAGGATTTCGTCGCAATAAAAATAGAGGCTCTAATTCCATATTCACACGCTTTAGAAAACATACACCAGTTGATTAATTTGATACAAATGTATTTCTTTTTTCTATAAAAGACAAATTTATCTTTAATTAAATTTTACAACCATTCTACTTATTTATAATGAAAATAATTAATGCATCCTTAATCACTTATTCATCATTCAATTCTTATAAAAACCAATTTTAATTCTAACTTTGAGATTACCTAATTTTTAATAGCTACAAAATGCCGTTGACCAACTCTAGAGATTTAAAACTGGCCGTTCTGATAGATGCCGATAATGTACCTTACAGCAATGTAAAGGGAATGATGGAGGAAATTGCTAAACTCGGAACGCCTACCACAAAACGAATTTATGCCGATTGGACAAAACCTAACGCCAACGGCTGGAAAGGAGTTCTGCTTGAACATGCCATTACACCTATACAACAATACAGTTATACCGTTGGAAAAAATTCGTCAGATTCTGCCTTAATTATTGACGCTATGGATTTGCTTTATTCGGGAAAACTCGATGGATTCTGCATTGTATCCAGCGACAGCGATTTTACCCGCTTGGCTGTTCGACTGAGAGAATCGGGAATGAAAGTAATTGGCATTGGTGAAAAGAAGACACCAAACTCTTTTATAGCTGCCTGCGACCGATTTATTTACCTTGAGGTGCTGGATGGCGCAATTCAGAAGAAAAAACCGAAAGTTACTGCTGCAGATACTAAGAAACCTGTCGAGAAACCAGCTGAAAAAGCACTTCACAAAGTAGACAAACAAACAATCGAGCTTATCGAAGCAACAATTGAAGATATTGAAGATGATGATGGCTGGGCATTCTTAGGCGATGTCGGAAACCTTATTGTAAAGAAAAAACCTGAATTTGACCCCCGAAATTACGGCTATTCTAAACTTACGCCAATGCTAAAATCATTGACCGATATTCTCGAAATAGATGAAAGAGAGTCAGACAAAAAAGGAATCAAGCACGTTTATGTGCGTTTACGATTCAACTAAATTATCGCATTTATTACCTATCAAATTTGTTCTAAAAACATGAGAAAAAAATTCTTTATTTACGGATTCTTATTGTTTCTAATTGTTCTTACAATTTATTATTACACCAATCGGGGCTTTCTATTGGTAATTATCCTGCCAATATTATTGGTTGTAGGGTTGTATAATGCTTCACAAAAAAAACATGCTATATTAAGAAACTTCCCAGTTTTGGGCTATTTCAGATATTTATTTGAAATGATTGCACCAGAAATTCAGCAATATTTTATTGAAAGATCTACCGACGGAAAACCATTTTCTAGAAATCAGCGTTCTTTGGTTTATCAACGAGCCAAAAATATTGACTCAAGCACTCCTTTCGGAACACAACTAAACTTAAATACCGAGAATTACGAAGGAATAAAA
The DNA here is from genome assembly GCF_004634245.1 of Flavobacterium foetidum. Lineage (GTDB taxonomy): Bacteria > Bacteroidota > Bacteroidia > Flavobacteriales > Flavobacteriaceae > Flavobacterium > Flavobacterium foetidum. The sequence continues at coordinate 57,053 of NZ_SJTF01000001.1, read as the reverse complement.
CATTCTATATTTCCGGCAAAAGTAAATGAGGAGCTGCCACGTGTCATTGTTGGCGGAAAAGACTGCAAACAACCTTATTCTGCTTCCTTATTTAATGTTTCTGCAATGAGTTTCGGTTCCTTGAGCGAGCACGCCGTTCGCGCCATCAATATTGGTGCAAAAAAAGGAAATTTCTACCAAAATACGGGAGAAGGAGGCTTAACCGATTTTCATCTTGAAGGAGGCGGCGATATTACTTGGCAGATTGGTACTGGCTATTTTGGCTGCCGTGATGCCGAAGGAAATTTCAGCCCAGAGAAGTTTTCCGAAAAAGCAAATCTTCCAAACGTAAAAATGATTGAAATCAAGCTGTCTCAAGGTGCAAAACCAGGTCACGGAGGTGTGCTTCCGGCCGCAAAAAATACCGAACAGATTGCAAAAATAAGAGGTGTTGTGCCTCATACCATGATTCTTTCCCCTCCTGGTCATCATGCTTTTTCTGATGCAAAGGGACTCATTCATTTCATTAAGCAATTACGTGACTTGTCCAACGGAAAGCCAATCGGATTTAAATTGTGCATTGGAAATACTGCCGAGTTTGAAGCAATCTGCCAAGAAATGATCAATGAAGACACTTATCCTGATTTTATTACCGTTGACGGTGCCGAAGGCGGAACCGGCGCGGCTCCTCTTGAATTTGCCGATGGTGTCGGAATGCCTTTTGAACCTGCCTTAATTTTTGTCAACAAGACTTTGGTTAGACTAGGAATAAGAGATAAAATGCGAATCATTGGAAGCGGTAAAATTATCTCTGGTTATTCTATTTTACATGCTGTAGCGCTTGGAGCCGATATGTGCAACAGCGCAAGAGGATTTATGTTCTCCTTAGGATGTATTCAAGCATTGCGCTGTCATAATAATGAATGCCCAACTGGAGTTGCCACCCAAAACAAGATGCTTATGAAAGGTCTTGTCGTAACAGACAAATCGGACCGCGTGTATCATTTCCATAAAAATACGCTTCATGCCGCAAACGAACTTTTGGCCGCTGCAGGTAAAAGCAGTTTTGCAGATGTCGATATCAATATATTTATGCGTGGAGACGAATTTGCCAATTTGTCTGATAGTTATTTCCCAGATAATCTGAAAAACGTCACTCAGTTTTCTTAAAAAAAAAGCCTCTTTAGATTTTAAAAAGAGGCTTTTTTTTAAGTGTAATTTTATACCATATTAAAGTTTTGCAGTTTCTTTATTTTCTTCCTTAGCTCCTTCTAAAACAGCTAATTCTTGTTTGTCTACTAATTGCTTGGCAAGAATGACATTATTGTAGGCCAAAAAATAAACATCAAAACTTACTCCTTCATCGATTAATTCTGCTGAAATCTGATTGTTTTTTATCATTTCTTTCAGCAAATCAGGAAAAGATTCCTTATAAGCTTGTTTGTTGGCATCGTTTTCTTCGAGATTTGTCTCAATTCTGATTTCGATTTTGTTGTCGTTTAAAAAAGCTTTGGCTGCCGTACTTGTGATTCCGTGACCTTTTATCGAAGACGAATTGTTGTAATTGCTAACATGCTCCTGAATTTTCTGTTTGGTATTTTTGCAGCTCACCAAGAATAATGCAAAAGCAAATGCAAATGCGATTTGGGTAATTTTTTTCATAAATTTTTGGTTTTTAGGTTACTTTTTAACTCAAACATAATAAACTTATAAGATAAAAACAATAATAATTCACAAAAAACACGATATAAATATTTGAATTTAAAACAATTAGAGGCACAAAAACTTAAAAAATGTAAGAATCATAACGTATGTTTTGTAGCAAAAAAATGTTCCGAAAAGCAAAAAGCCTCACTAATGCAAATCAGTGAGACTTTTTTAAATGTAAGAATATTTTTTCTGTCTGTTTTACAGCCAATTATTCTTTTAAATGTTCTGAAACAGTTTCTTTGGTGACAATTTCTTTTATAAAAACAGTATTATCGGCAGCCAAATAATATAAATCAAACCGAACGCCTTCATTTACCAATTCCTTGAAGGCTGGATTTTTAAGATTCAGTTCTTTCATCACATCTGGAAAAACTTTTTCGGCTTCTTTTTTATTTGCCTCATTTTGTTCCAAATCGGTTTCAAAACGAAGTTCAATTTTATTATCCTTTAGATATCCTCTTGCAGTTGTCAGCGTAACATGTGGCGCTTTAAAACCTGAAGCGCCAGCATTATAAGCCGGAACAAATTCTTGAAGTTTCTGTTTGGTGTTTTTGCAGCTTGTCATCAATACTATAATTGAAACTGCAAAAAAGATTTTGATAAGTTTTCTGCTCATTTCTTACTGTTTTATAATTGAAAATGTTTTCTAAAATTACTTCTTTTTTTTTATATCTGAATTAAAAAATCATATCGAAAATTCAACAAAATTAAGAAAGACCTAAAGACGAAACATATTTCTAGACTACCATCGCTACAGCTATTTTGCTTCTAAAAAGCTTATAAAGAAGAGTTGCGTTTTTGCAGCACTTTCTTTTTACAACTAACCCGTTGGGTGTAATTAAAAAATAAAAGCATTTTAACACATAGAAGCATAGTTTCTTGTGCCGAAAAAAGAAAATGGAACAAACAAGTTTCCACACATAGCTAAACTATGGGCATTTAGACTAGTGAAACGCCTTTTTTAAGTTTAGTTAAACTATGTTTCTATGTGTTGAAAATAATTTCACCCAACGAGTTACAACTATTTTATTTTGTGAAGCCTTAAAAGCGCTTCAAGATAATAGTAATCGGCATAATTTATTGAGCAGTCTATTTCGCTTCCGGCAGGTTTATGTCCGGTTGAATGGAGTAAAAATGCAGAATTAACATCACGGCTCTGGTAGTTCTCTGAAAGAGAGACAATCATTTTTTTCGATTTTTGCAGATACTCACTTTTACGTTTTTTGTCTTTCGTATAAGAACTTAATTCTAAAAGTGCCGAAGAAACTATCGCGGCAGCCGATGCGTCTCTTGGTTCATTCGGAATATTGGGAGCATTGAAATCCCAATACGGAACCAAATCTTCTGTCGTCAATCTATCTAGATAAACTCTTGTCAATTTATGAGCAAAATCTAAAAACTTAGGATCTTTTGTTTCTCGATAAACCATTGTAAATCCGTAAATAGCCCAAGCCTGCCCGCGCGCCCACATGCTTTCATCGCTGTAGCCTTGAGCCGTCTGTCCCTTTATTTTTTTTCCAGTTTCAAAATCGTAAATCAGAACATGATAAGAAGTATAGTCCGGTCTAAAATGATTCTTCATCGTTGTTTCGGCATGTTTTACTGCAATATCGTAAAGTTTTTTACTGCCTCCATTTTTAGAAGCCCAAAAAAGCAGTTCCAGATTCATCATATTATCAATAATAGTGTTATGACCGCCAAATTTATTATGAGGCCAAGACTGTATTGTGCCCACTTTCGGATTAAAAAGCGTTGCCAAAGTATCGGCTGTTTTAAGAATAACCTCTTTGTACTGTTTGTTTTTTGTCAAACGATATCCGTTTCCGAAGCTGTTAAAAACCTGAAAGCCCAAATCGTGATCTGCAGCTTTTGTGACAGACAAGGGCGTCAAGAAACGAGTAAATTTATCGGCTTCTTTTTCCCATTTCTTATCTTTTGTCGCTTCAAATAAATACCATAACTCTCCAGGCCAGAAACCGCTAGTCCAGTCCTTGTAATTTACGAATTTCCATTGCAAACTTCCGTTGGGAATTGTTCTAGGAGAAGTGCCGTCGTTTGGAATAACTTCTAATGTTTTTGAGGCCTGAGTTGCACAATAATCAATTTGCTTTTGAACATTAAACGTTTTTTCTTTTTGCGAATGGCCTTTATTTGTCGCCAAAAGCAAAGCAACAAATGGAATAAAAAATCTTGCAATCATGTGGTTATTTTTTTGTTTAGATAGTTGTTAAGATGATAAATTTATGAAATAAAGTAAACCTATCTGATTCTTTGTATTTTTACACTACCAAAAATGCATTAATTTTCTAATTCAACTCATCTTGAAGAAATCCAGAATCCAATATTTCATTTTTTTTGTACTGACTATTTTTACTGGCGTTCTCTCAAGAAAAATTTCATTCGTGCCATTATGGATTGGAGATTTCCTTTATGCCATCATGATTTATTTATTTGTTCGGATTATATTTCCAGCAAAAAATGTTTTGTCTGTAATACTACTTTCGCTTTTAATCTGTTATAGTATTGAGTTTTTGCAACTTTATCAGGACGCATGGATTATCGAATTAAGGCAGACACTTTTTGGACGTTACGTTTTAGGCCAAGGCTTTTTATGGTGTGATATACTGGCTTACACATTTGGAATCTTATGCATTTCCCTTATCGAAAAAATCACCTTAAAATATAAAAGAAAATGAAACTCGTTTTTGCATCAAACAATAAAAATAAAATAGCCGAAATTCAAAGTATGCTTCCCGCAAGTATTCAGATATTAAGTCTCGAAGAAATAGGCTGTCATGAAGATATTCCCGAAACGGCAGAAACTATTGAAGGAAATGCAATCCTGAAAGCCGATTATGTAACTCAGAAATATGGCTATGACTGTTTTGCAGACGACACCGGACTAGAAGTAACGGCACTAAATGGAGAACCGGGTGTTTACTCCGCAAGATATGCAGGCGAACAGAAAAATGCCGATGATAATATGGACAAGCTTCTACAAGCATTGCAAAATGAAGAAAATCGCAGCGCCCAGTTCAAGACCGTTATTGCTTTAAACCTAGATGGAAAAAATTTTTTATTTACCGGAATTGCGAAGGGAAAAATCATAACCGAAAAAAAAGGAACAAATGGTTTTGGATACGACCCCGTTTTTCAGCCAGAAAATTTCGCCGAAACCTTTGCACAACTGCCTTTAGAAACAAAAAATAAAATTGGTCATCGCGGAAAAGCTGTCAAGCAACTAATTGATTTTCTGAATAGCACAAAATAATTGTTTAAAATACAACAATTTAGGGATGATTTTTTAGATTTTGCGACGTTTTTTTTGTTTAATTTATGACGATTGTGCAAAAAATGATTTTAATAAAAACGTAACTTTTTGATAATCAAATCACAACAAATATATAATTATTAAATAAGCATTAGTTTATCTGAATAATTAACAGTAATTTTGCACCCTATTTTAAAAATACATATGAACAAATTTGAACAATTAGGATTGAATGAATCGTTACTGAAGGCGATTTTAGATCTAGGATTTGAAAATCCGTCAGAGGTACAGGAAAAGGCGATTCCCCTATTATTGGAAAAAGACACGGATATGGTTGCGTTGGCTCAGACAGGGACAGGGAAAACGGCAGCTTTCGGTTTTCCGTTAATCCAAAAAATTGATGCTGACAACAGAAATACACAGGCATTAGTTTTATCGCCAACACGCGAGTTATGTTTACAGATTACTAACGAACTTAAAAACTACTCAAAATACGAAAAAGGTATTAATGTGGTAGCAGTTTACGGAGGAGCTAGTATAACAGAACAAGCAAGAGAAGTAAAAAGAGGAGCACAAATTATTGTGGCAACTCCAGGAAGAATGCAAGACATGATTAACAGAGGTTTGGTAAACATTAAAAACATAGATTACTGTGTTCTTGATGAGGCCGACGAAATGTTAAACATGGGATTTTATGATGATATCGTATCAATCTTATCAGATACTCCAGACGAAAAAAGCACTTGGTTGTTTTCTGCAACTATGCCGCAAGAGGTTGCTAGAATTGCAAAACAATTCATGAGCGCCCCATTAGAAATTACTGTAGGAACAAAAAATTCTGGTTCTTCTACGGTTTCTCACGAATTTTATCTAGTAAATGCTCGTGACCGTTACGAAGCTCTAAAACGTTTAGCAGATGCTAACCCAGATATTTTCTCTGTGGTTTTCTGTCGAACCAAAAGAGACACACAAGCTATTGCTGAGAAATTAATCGAAGATGGGTACAGCGCGGCTGCATTGCATGGAGATTTATCTCAGGCGCAGCGCGACGGTGTAATGAAATCTTTCCGCGGACGACAAATCCAAATGCTTGTGGCTACAGACGTAGCTGCACGTGGTATTGATGTTGATAACGTAACTCACGTTGTAAACTACCAATTGCCTGATGAAATCGAGACTTACAACCACCGTTCTGGTCGTACTGGTAGAGCTGGAAAACTAGGGACTTCTATCGTAATCGTTACAAAAAGCGAATTGCGTAAAATTTCCTCTATCGAGAGAATCATCAAACAAAAATTCCAAGAAAAATCTATTCCATCAGGAATTGAAATCTGCGAAATTCAGCTATTGCATTTAGCTAACAAGATTAAAGACACTGAGGTTGATCACGAAATTGACAACTATTTACCAGCGATCAATAATGTTCTGGAAGATTTATCTAAAGAAGAATTGATTAAGAAAATGGTTTCAGTAGAATTTAACCGTTTTATTACTTATTACAAAAAGAACAGAGATATCTCTACTCAATCTGCTGGCGACAGACGTGAAAGAGGCGATTCTGAAGGAAGAGAATTCAACAATAACGGCGCTGTTCGTTACTTTGTAAACATCGGTTCAAGAGACAACTTCGACTGGATGTCATTAAAAGATTACCTAAAAGAAACTTTAGACCTAGGACGCGACGACGTTTTCAAAGTTGATGTAAAAGAAGGCTTCTCATTCTTCAACACAGATCCGCAACATACAGACAAAGTAATGGATATTTTAAACAACGTTCAATTAGAAGGACGTCGTATTAATGTTGAAATTTCTAAAAATGACGGCGGAGGAAGACGCGACCACAACAACCGTGGCGGAAGACGTGATTCTTCTAGAAGAGACGGAAACTTTGCTCCTAGACGCGAAGGCGGTTTTAGAAGCGACAGAAATTCTGGTTCTAAAGAAGGAGGTTTTAGAGGAGACAGAAACTCGTCTTCTAGAAGAGAAGGCGGTTTTAGAAACTCATCTTCGAGAAACGAAGGAGGTTCTGAAAGAAGCTCAAGACGTTCTGAAAACTTCGGAGATAGCCCAAGACCAAGAAGATCTAGAAGAGATTAACAATCTTAATTTCTTAAAGTACAAAATCCCAAAATCCAAACATACTTGGAAATTGGGATTTTTTTATACAATGCATTAAATTTCTTAAAGGAGCTTTGCAATTCAAACAATACGAGTTGGCCATTGTTAATTTTCTTATAATTAAATTCCAAGACTACGAGATATTTAATCCCGATTTACTACTTTTAGAGCTTTAAATCAGGATATGAAATATTTCGCAGTTTTCTTTTTTATACTTCTAGCAAACATGGGCTTTTCGCAAGAAACGCAGCCAAGTGTTCCTCAAAGAGTTTCGGGTTATATTATTAACGACAACAGTAAACAGCCTCTTTCTGGTGTAAACATCATTAACACCAATAAAGTGCGTGGTGCTAAATCTGATGAAAAAGGATACTTTGAAATAGATGTTCAGGTCAATGACACGCTTCATTTCTCTATTTTAGGCTTTCAATCGCTGAGAATCAGGGTAACCAATGACTGGATAAAAAACAAAGTGACCAGAATTCAGCTTACCGAAAAAGCAATTGCGCTTGAAGAAGTCGTAATCGCGCCATTTAGCTTAACCGGTTATCTGGAAATTGATTCTAAACTGATTCCGACAAAAGAAAACTACCGATACAGCATTTCTGGACTTACACAAGGATATGAAGCCGGAGAATATGCTCCAAATGCTTTTGGAAAAGTCCTCGGCTCTATTTTCAACCCCGCCGATATGCTTTATAATTTCTTTGGAAAAAATGGAAAAGAGCTCAAGAAATTAAAAGAGATGAAAAAAGACGATACGGTTCGTACGCTTTTAGAATCAAAATACGATCGCGAAACCGTGGCAGTCTTGTTAGGAATAACAAAAGATGAAATTCCTGAAATCATGCATCGCTGCAATTATTCTGATGCTTTTATTCAATCAGCAAACGACCTTCAGATCATGGATGCCATCAGCGCTTGTTACGAACAATACAAGGTCTTGAAACGAAATTAAAGCATCCAAATTCTTTATTAATAGAAACTAAATTAATAATCCCTGATTACTAAAAGTGGTCAGGGATTTTGAATTTTATATAATGTTTAAAAAAACTGACTTAGTTTATAATGTTTTTACCAAAAGTATTCAACTAATAAAAAGTCATTTTGATTATTTTGTAATAAAAATATTATTTTATATTTGTTCCAAAATGCGCTACACAATAGCGACTACTTTGTAGCGACTATATATACAAAAGGGTGGTAATTTTACAGCTAAAAGGCTAAAATTTAATTAATAAAACATGAAAATTGTAACTTAAAATAGTTCTTTTTAATTGTATATATTGTAACAATTTTTGTTTTTTTATTTGGAGGTTCTGTTTATGATGAAATAATTAAACATTCAAACACATATGGTGAAAATTTTAATAATGCATAATCCCAGTCTGCGTGTAGCGCGAAAATGTCACCAGCAATATTAACAGAAAAGAACTTTAAAATTATGATTTCGGAAATTCTAGACATATTAGCTAATCTTAGCTTATTGCCCAATAAAGAGAATAAAACGGGAAATTCTGAAAAAAATATTTTGCTTTTTATTTGTTATTGTATTTCCGAAATTTGTCTCATTTTTTCAATTCCAGAATTTAACGAAATCAGGTCAAATGAAAATTCATACTTAATTCTAAGTTTAATAATTGTTGTTTCTTTATTGTTAGCTTTAATTGGAGTTAAATTGACAAGAAAACTAAATCTATATGAGCAACAAACTTTTCCAAAATTCTTAACTTTATTAGTTTCTCTATTTCTTTTTTTTACGCTTTCAATATGTTTAATATTCAATAAATTCTTTTAGAAGAAAATGAATTTAACGACAAAGTAGAAACGGAAAATTGAAACTAAATTAAGAAATAAGTACAAAAAAAACTGCTGGTAAAAGTCACTACAACGGATTTGGGCAATTGGCTTAATGCAAACATGGTTTTATATTTGGTATGATTTACTTCGTCCGTTCGCTGTCGCTCGGGTGGCAAAACGAAGAATAGGCTTAATTTAATCCCAAACTGTGTGTAATGCGAGAACGTTTGCAGTAACTTTTACGCAAAAAACGAGAAAAACTTGAATCTAATACCAACTATTGGTATCTTTGATATAAAAAATTATGGCACGAAATACATCAATATTATTAGGCGAATATTTTGAAAATTTTATCAATGAACAGATTGCCACAGGAAAGTATAGTTCTGTTAGCGAAGTAGTTAGAACTGCTTTAAGGATATTTGAACAAGAAGAATTAAAAACAAAATCTCTAATCAATGAATTAAAAATTGGAGAAAAAAGTGCTAAAGTGAGAAATTTTGACCGCAATAAAAATCTTGAAATGCTTAAAGCTAATTTTCAAAAATAATGACAGAGTACATAATTAGTGAAAAGGCATTGGAAGATATTAACAACATTTGGGTTTATACTGCGGAAAATTGGTCTGTTGCGCAAGCAGATAGATATTACAACTTAATTCTTGACGAAATTGAATACATAGCACAGAATTTTGAAATGGCTCGAGACTTCGGAAAAATTAGAAAATCTTATAAATATTCAAAAGTAAAATCACATTTAATTTTCTTCAAAAAAGACAAAAAAAATGAAATTGAGATTGTGAGAGTTTTACATGAAAGAATGGATATCCAAAATAGATTAACTGAATAAATAAAAAAAGCTACTGCTAACAGCTACTACAACGGATTTCGGCAATAGGCATAGGGCAATTCGTTGACAAAATTTTTTATTTACAATCAATGGACAGAAGTCCGATTAATGACTTAGAATTAAGAACTTTATTACAAGAGAATCTAACAGATGATGTTAACAATACGGAAATTATCTTTAAAGGAATTAAACAGTCCTATTATTATGAAGGCTACGAAAAAGATGCAGCATAAAATTTAAAAAATGCCTTTTGTTACCAGGAAATCAGATATTCAGCCACAATCTTAGTTTTCAGTCTCAAAAGAAACTGAAAACCATGACTGACAACTGGGACTATTTCGATGGTATATTCGAAAGAATTTCCAATAAAAATTTCCAGAATTTCTGAGAAGAAACAATACTCGCTCTTTCATCTGGAGAATGTGCGCCGTGAATTGTTGGTCCAAAAGAAATCATATCCATTTCAGGATAATTGGTTCCTAAAATGCCGCATTCTAAGCCAGCATGACAAGCTACCACTTTTGGTTTTTCGTTGTTTTGTTTTTCATATATTCCAACCAAAGTATCCAAAATCTCAGAATTTACATTTGGCGTCCATCCTGGGTACGAACCAGAAAGTTCCACTTCGCAACCCACAAGTTCAAAAGTAGAACGCAGCGCATTTGCCAAATCAAATTTTGAAGATTCTACCGAAGAACGAGTCAAACATCCTACTGAAATTTCGCCGTCTTTTATAATTACTCTAGCAATATTGTTTGACGTTTCAACCAAATCGGCCATATCGGCACTCATTCTATAAACACCATTATGAGCAGCATAAATGGCTCTGATGATTCCTTCCTGAACACCTAAATCCATCACACTTTCAGGAAGATCGCTTTTTACGATTTCGATAACTAGATTTGGCTCTGTAGTTTTAAATTCGGCTTTGATATCGTTGATTATTTCCTGCATATCAAAAAGATACGCTTCGTCAAACATTTCAGAAATAATGACTTTTGCAACACTTTCTCTCGGAATTGCATTTCGCAAACTTCCTCCATTTATTTCGGCAATTTGCAGTCCAAAATTTTCAAAACCGTCAAAAAGTAGACGATTCATGATTTTATTTGCATTTCCTAAACCTTTATGAATATCCATTCCTGAATGCCCTCCGTTCAAACCTTTTACAGTAATAGTATATCCAACAGAGCCTTCTGGAACCTCTTCGGCATTGTAGCTTCGAGTTGCAGTTACATCTATCCCACCTGCGCATCCAATATCGATTTCATCATCTTCTTCTGTATCCAGATTCAATAAAATCTGACCTTGTAGAATGCCTCCTTTAAGGTTTAATGCCCCCGTCATTCCTGTTTCTTCGTCGATTGTAAACAAGGCTTCTATTGCTGGATGCGGAATATCTTTGCTTTCCAAGATTGCCATAATTGCGGCCACCCCTAACCCGTTATCGGCACCAAGCGTTGTTCCGCGAGCACGAACCCAGTCGCCATCGACATACATATCAATTCCCTGTGTATCGAAGTCAAAAACCGTATCTGCATTTTTTTGGTGCACCATGTCCAAATGTCCTTGCATTACAATAGGCTTACGGTTTTCCATTCCTGGAGTAGCTGGTTTTCTGATGATTACATTTCTGATTTCATCTTCAAAAGTTTCTAAACCTAAACTGTTTCCGAAGTTTTTCATAAACTCAATTACACGCTCTTCTTTTTTTGAAGGACGCGGAACAGCATTCAAATCTGCAAATTTATTCCAAAGTGCTTTTGGCTCCAGATTTCTTATTTCTTGACTCATTATATTTTTGTTTGACGTTTAACAATTAAGAGCTTCAAAGTTACAAAGTTTAAACACTTTTTTGCGACGAATTTCACAAATTAGCGCAAATTATAATGGTTCCAAAGTTCTATCTAATTAATCAATTAGTGAAAATTCGTGCAATTTGTGGCTAACTTCTTTTTATATTTACTTATCCAAAAAAATTACTGTGAAATCAAAATACATTTTACCCTTATTTCTTTTAGTACAAATCATTTTTTATAAAATACTTCCGTTTTTTCCAGATTTTGTCGAAGGCTTTTACAGCAATAATTTGTTTGTGAGAATTTCTCATTTTTCTAGAACTGTATTGGGCAAAATTCCGTTTTCGGTTGGCGACTGCATTTACGCTATTTTAATCTTATCCATAATCAGCTGGTTTTGGAGCATAAGAAAAACTTGGAAAACAGATTGGAAAAATCATTTGTTAAAAATCTTAGGCAAAATTTCTGTTTTTTATTTTTTCTTTCATCTGTTATGGGCTTTCAACTACTATCGCATACCTCTTTATCAAAAAATGGAAATTAAAAGAGAATATACTGATGCCGACCTATTAGCTTTTACGAAAAGACTTATTACAAGGACCAACGAAATTCAGTTTAAAATCACAAAAGACAAAAGCCAAAAAATCAGTTTGCCGTATTCTCAGAAAGAAGTTTTTAAGTTGAATTTAAACGGGTACAATAATTTAGCTAAAAAGCATTCTTATTTTTCATATGAAACCTTAAACGTTAAAAAATCATTGTTCAGTGTGCCATTGACTTATATGGGTTTTGGAGGTTATTTAAATCCGTTTACCAATGAAGCTCAGGTAAACGGCTTATTGCCTATGTACTCGTTTCCGCTTACTACTTCTCATGAAATGGCGCATCAGATTGGTTTTGCAAGTGAGAACGAATGCAATTTTATAGGCGTTTTGGCTTGTGTACAAAACGATAATTTATATTTTCAGTATTCTGGATATAGTTTTGCCTTGCGTTATTGTCTGGGCATCTGGAAATTTAAAAATGAGAAAGTCTTCGAGGTTTTAAAAAAACAAGTAAATCCAGGAATTCTCAAAAATTATCAGGAAAGTCAGGATTTCTGGAATAAATACGACACTTTTATTGATAAAGGTTTTCATTTTCTGTACGACAATTTCTTAAAATCGAATAATCAAAAAGACGGAATGGAAAGCTACAGCAAGTTTATAGACTTGATGATCAATTATTATCGAGAAAAAGAATTTTGATTATTCAAAAAAGAAATGCCTGACAGATTGCAGAAATCCATCAGGCAGTTTTTTTACGGAATCACCTCTACTTCTATTCCGGAATCCCAATTTTTGCGCTCTCTTTCATAATACAAATAAGCAGAAGAAGCAATTCCTTTGTATTTACCAGGAACAATGGCTTTAAAATCTATGTTTATTTTTCGCTTTTCGTTTGCATTGAGTTTTCTGAAATACAACACCAATTCATTGCCAAAAATCTCATAATAATCTGCGGCATTTTTTTCAACCAATTCTTTAAGTTGCCAAGGTTCCGGAGTCAAACCTCCTGGAATCCCGATTCTCACAATCGGATTTGAAACCTCGTTATTTTCTGTATTTTCTACCTCGATTTCAACACGAGCTGTTTCACTCATTTTGATTTTATCAGACCTTGTTTTTGTTTTTAAAATCAAACTGCATTTTTTTGAATTATCTGGCGTAAAAGTCTGATACTGCACAGCAAACAAATAAGGAACACTTTCTGAGGCTGATTGAAACGAAAAATTGTTTTTTCCCGGGCTAACTTTGAGATTCTTTAGCATTACATTCCCATTTAGGTCTTTCTGCGTTAAATCGATCAGTTCGTTGTTCAGATACAGTGTTGCTTTTTCATCAACTTTAGTATTTACATTGATTTTGGTAAATTCAGCGATTAGTTTCAGAGTCAGTGCCGTTGCCTGTGTAGAGCCAAATCCGTAGCTGCTTTTATTGGTCTGCAGATAATCTAGAATTTCTGAAAATTCTTTGGTAATCTCTTTTTCTTTTAAAATTGCAAGTCCGTATAGTGCGGCTATTTCAATATTCATCGATTTTCCGCGGCTGTAGACTACAGATTGTTCTGCTTCTAAATCTATTATGCCTTTCTTGCTGACTTCTACTTTTATCAAAGCCATCAATTTTTTATACTGATCGATTTTTTTAAGATTAAAAGAAGCAAGAGCTGTCAAAGTTAAACGGTACAAATCATTACTTTTTAAGGCTTCTCGCAAAGCGGCCTGATATTGTTTTTCTAAATCAATACCACCAATTTCAGATAACACATAAACGATATACGCGTTATTGACTTCATATTTTACTCCAGAAAAACCATATTTCGCATGATTCATTTTAAATCCTCCTTTTTCATCTTTTCTTGAATTCATCCACTCTAAAGTGCGATTTATCATTTCCTGATCTACATTAACAAACTCTTTCATCTCATAAAACTGCATTAAGCCATAGGCTGTAAGAGCTTCATTTCCGGGATTTCCACCATACCATTCAAAACCTCCGCCTCTGGACTCGTAATTCTTTAGTTTTTTATAACCGTTCTCCAAAAACTTCATTGCTTTTGCCTTAAACTCTGGCGAAACATTTTTGAGCTTTGACAACTGCATGACCATAATATTTGGATAATTGGAAGATGAAACCTGCTCAAAACAGCCATAAGGCTCACGAATCATGCTTTCTAGACCATCAAAAATGAAAGAAAACGGATTATAGAATAATTTAAAGCTTCCCTCAATACTAGTTACTAAAGGATCGGTAACCAAAAAATCTACAGTTTGGGATTTTGAACCTGAGATGTCAATATTCTTTGGAAAACCTTTAGGATAGACATCTATAACCTTTTTTATTTTGGCTCGATAATTTTCTCCGCTAATTGTAATTTCTAAAGGCTGATTTTTTCCAATTTTATCAGTAGAAAGCGGTATAAAAACCGTTCTTGATTCATTTTCCTTCAGCTCAATCGAATTTTGAAAATCGATTTTCTCATCGTTAAATAAAGCGCTGTTCTCTAATTTTACATTTTCATCAGAATTGTTTTTAAGCCAAAGCGGTATCATTACGATGTCTTCTTGCGAAACGTAAACAGGCACTTTTACATCGGTCTGAATGATGTCTTTTACTACATAAACAGCTTCTGCTTTACCAAGATCCCCTTTATAGGAAGTTCCCTCAGCCAAAATTTTAAAGGAAGTATTTTCATCAGAATTGTAAAACTCAAAAGTTGCTTTACCGTTGTTATTGGTCTGAATTACAGCGTTCCAATAAAGACAGCTTCTAAAATCGGTTTTTTCCTCGGCAATTACAGTTTTGTAGTTAGGAACATAAAAATCGTCTGCTTCATTTAGTTTTCTTCCATTCGTTTTATTGATATACTGAAATACATAACGGTAATTTTTACCTAACAGAATTTTTCTTAAATAGTAATTGTTTTTTGTGGTAACTACAATCACGCCATTTACAGCTGCAGAACCATAAATAGAAGTCGCATTTGCATCTTTTAAGATAGTTATCGATTGTATCATATCGGTGGGCAAACTTCCAAAAACAGAAGCATTTTCATTGTCTGCATACGGAATTCCGTCAATAACGACTAAAGGTTGTCCTCCAGACCTGCTGCCGTAAATAGAACTCAAACCTCTAATCACGATTTTATCCGTTCCTGCGACCTGTCCCGATGATGGTGAAATCTGAATTCCGGCCGCCCTGCCACTAAGGCTGTTTGAAATTTCCTGTCCAGACACACGAACAATTGCTCCCGTAAGCGAACTCCTTTTTACAGAGCCGTAACCCGCAACGACCAGAACATCTTGAAGCGAATTATTATCAGAATCCAAAGAGACGGAGTTCCCTTTTATATTGCCTTTTTCTTTTTTGCTCTCTTTTTGTTCAATGTACGGATATTCAATATTTGGCGAAGAAAAATTTGAAAGCGTATCTCGCATCACTGCAAACTCTTCTTGGTTGGTGATGGAATTTTTGATACTATAGTTTCGGTTGTTTTTTCCTTCTGCCGCCAGCATGGCTAAACTTAAAAAATTGACTTTTCTAAATTCAAAGTAACCGCTTGAATTGCTTTTGGTCTCATATACTTTTTCTTGATCTGTAAAAAGAAGCACTTTTACGGAAACCGGTTTCCCTTTATGATTTAAGACAAAACCTTGAATCGAATTGATTTTTTCTGGTCGTATTTTTTGGGCCAATCCAAAGAGATTTTGAAGATTATCCTGATTGTATTTTCTCCAGCCATGTGTATTCAAAAGCAAATCTATCGCCTTTTCTCTGTCTTCTTGTTTCTTATTTTCATCAAAATAATATCTTGGCTCATGTATAGTGCCTTTCAATTCAGCCCCCAATAACAGCCACGATAAAATATTATCTTGTTTGTCATCTATATAAGTGATAAGCTTCGCATCTACCACAGACACAGAAAGACTAGATGCTATCGGATTATTATTTTTATCTTTTGTAAAAATAGAAACCTGTACTTTTTCTCTTGGCAGATAATTTTGTTTGTCTGTTTTAATTTCAATCTTAAGTCCATCCTGATAATTTAAAAAAACAAGTCTTTCTGCCACAATTTTATCTGCAACCAACAGCGAAAAAGACTGAATTCCGACTGGAAGGTCTTTTGTTTTAATTTCAACAGAATTCCAACCCTGTTTTAAACTCACCTTATTCGTTTTATGAATTTTAGCTGTATTGCGAACCAAAACTTTTGCATCTGTTGCAAACGGAGCATAGACATTCAGCGAAACGCTTTCGGTTTGCTTTTTTGCATTAATGGCGAAAACATTTTTTTGAGCCTCTGGCAAAGCTATTTTTTCCTTTGACAGAAAAGGCGAGGTTACGACAGCAAAATATTTTTTATCTGGAGCAGTTTTTAGAAATGCATTTCCCATTCCGTCGTGGTCGCTCTTAAAATCTGCTATTCTGTTTCCGTCTTCATCTTCAATAAATCCAGCGACATCCATAGGAAGCCCAAATTCATTCTTAGCAATATAAAACAAGGAAGAAGTTTCGTTTTCTACCAAATAACCACTTTCCGGCAAAAATTGCAGGTCGATAAAATTCAGATTAATCGGAATAGAACGTGTTACCGATTCTTTAAAATTATCATAATCCAGCATGACATTCAGAATTCCGTCGTTTGATTTTAAATCTTCTGGAAGCTTAAAACGGATTACTGCTTTTCCTAAATCGTCTGTTTTTCCGCCTACTGCCGAGTCGATTTTTTTTCCTTCAAGAAAAACATCATATTTAAAATTATAATTTTTAATGGGCTGGCTTTCGAGATTTTTAAGTTCAAAATCGGCTTCACAGATTTCTCCGCTGCCGTAAGCTTTTTTCTTAAAATCTAAAGTCATCAAGATTCTCGGTGCAACTACTTTCTGAACAAAAAATGTTTTCTGAAAAACTGCATCAGACAAATTTGCCTGCATTTTCGTATAAGCAATTATTTTGTAAAGTCCCGAAGCTTTATCTTCTGGAATAAAATACGATCCAGAAACAGCTCCATTTTCTATAGCATACATCTGGCTTGCTATTTTTTTATCGCTACTATCCACTATATCTACATACACATATTCACTTAACGAGCTCGGGCTGTTATCGCTTTCCGTCACAAAAGCTCTAAAATAAACAATGTCTCCGGGTACATACAACACATTGTTAAGCTGCAAATAAACTTTTTCTGTGATTGATTTTTTATAAACCGCATTCCAATCTGATTCAGCATTTTGAGAGAATAAAACTTGAAAAGCCAGTAAAAACAGAAAGTATATTTTTTTCATCATCTTAAAATTTAAATGTTAAAGAAGAACCAAAGCTTCGCATCATTGGAGCGTTAAAATAATCCAGTCCGTTGGTTTCTATTGAATTAAACATAGCATTTAGACCAAAGGCCGTTTTGCTTTTGGCTACAACAAAAACATTGTTTACAAAAAATGAAATTATAAACTCCGATTTTTTGTCTGTGCGATTGTAACCGCTTTTATAGGATAACTTTAACGAATTGAGTCTGAAATAAGTCGCATCTTCAATAGCATCTTCGTCTACTCCTCCTATACCGTATCGGGTCCATAGGTTTTGATTAACGGGCTGATTGACATCATAAAACGAAACTGCCTTGGTATTTACAGCTCCCGATTGTGTGATGCCTTCAAAAATGTAATTGGTGGTGTTTCGTTGTTCGCCTGTCAGTTCCGATTTTCCGTAATAATTTAAAGTCTGCTGGGTTCCATTCCAAACTTTGCCGCCTTCGCTCCAGTCAAAGCCGAGATATAGCGAAAAATGTCTGTATTGGAACGTATTGGAAAAGCCAACCACAAAATCAGGATTTGGATTTCCTAAAATTTTAGGTTCTAGATTCTTTACAGGAAAACCCTCCGCATCAATAATAATATTTTGATTAGCGTCTCTCCCATAACTGTTTCCGACAATTACTCCCAGAGGCTGTCCGACGATATAATTTTTATTTACATCAGCAAAACCCGCAAAAGAAATCCTGCTCTGGTTATTATGAATTGCCGTTACCTCGTTTCTGTAATAAGTGAAATTAAGATTAAAATTGTATCTGAAATTCCTATTATAATACGACAGATTTTCTATAATGAATTCTACTCCTCTTTGTTTATAATCTACATTTGGAGACCAGCTGACAGCATTTGCAGCATAAAGAGGCACATAAAGATTTTCGACTTTTTTGAAATTGTAGTTCAAATACAAATTCCAGCTGCTGCTGATTCGGTAATTCAGGTCAAAATTGATGCTGTTTTCATTTATTGTAAGGGCATCTTTCTGCGTAATGAGTTCAAGATTATTCTGAAGCTGATTAAACTGATCCAAACGATATTGCAGCGAGTTAAAATTAAGATTGTTGTTTTGCAGCGACGGCTCTGTTTTGGTATAACGATTGGTGATGGTAAACGTAAAATCTTCGTTAAAAAGTCTTCTTAATTCTGCCGAAACAAAGTAACTGGGCATAAACCCATTTTTTACGGTCGAAGAATAATTCAAATCTGTGCTGGCTCTCACAATCATTTCGTTATTATAAAAAGGCGCATTTTCGATAAGAAATGAGCCATTTACATTAAAAAAAGCCTCAAATCTATGTTGCGAAATATCGAAATGAGTTTGTGCCAGAGCATTTTTTGGAAAATTCTCTAGCGAATTATATCCGCTGAAAAAATTTCTTTCTAAATCTCTGTTTTGATACCGTAAATCAAGTTTAGATTCGATATATTTTGAATAAGCAAACTCGTATTTAAAAACATCTGAAACCAAGAAGTTTCTAAATTTTTCTATTCTCTGATTGAAATTGGGCTCAGTAATTACAGCAGTATAAAACGGCTGTCCGTTTTCATTTTCAACATTCGAAGACTGAAAACCGGTATTGGCAATATTAGAAACTCTGCCTTTATTGAATTTATGATTGAAATTGAAAGAAATAGTTCGACTTTTATTCTTATCGAGATTATACTGCGTAAGATAGTACGGATTATTTTCAAAATCCGAATAACTGCGCTGTACCCCATTGCTTAGAACTGATAGTTTATTATCAAAATGTATTGGCGTCACGGCATTTGAAAAAACAACCTTGTTTATCCCAAAATTTGCGTTTGAGAAATTGTTTTCAAAATCATTGTAAGTCAACAAAGTTTCAATTTTACTGTTGTTAGAAACTGTTCTAAAATACTTTAAAGAAGTTGTGCTTTCATTGTTTCTCGTATTTGGAATCGTAATGTTTCCTGTTTTGTATGAAAAGTTTAACTTCAGATAATTTCCTTTTCTGTTTTCAATCTGTCCCGTAAAAGCGATTTTGTTATCTTGAGAATTTCTAAAAAAACGATTTGGATTATAAAGCTGTAATGGAGCTGAGCTTAAAGAAGATCTGTTCTCTATGTTTCCCTGAGGATAATATGCTGAACTATTTGAAGAATACTGCAAGGAATTGACATTTGGTCCCCAACTGAAAATCTCATTAGTTTCAGGCGATTGATAAGCCAAATCTCCGTTTATGCTGCGCCCTTGTGCATATAATGACTGATATTTTGGAAGACGCATAGGAACAGAAACCGAATATTCATGATAAATTTCAAATGATAATCTATCGTAATCGTATTTATCCTTCAGCTCATAAAGTCCATCATTCTTTCTGTTGATTCGGGAGATGTTTTCATTTTGAAAATAAGAATTGAGATTAAAATTAAAATGCCCAGATGGTTTAGAAACTTTGGCCGAATCGGCAGTTTTTTCAAGTTTTTTGATATAATCGTTGCTTATTAGCTCTTTTACAGCCAGCTCGTCTTCCTGAAAAGTCTGATTGCTGATTTTGATGATTTTCGTTTTCATGCCCACAAAAGAAATCTGGAGCTGCTCTCCTTTTCTCACTTCGATGGAATAATTTCCGTCAAAATCTGATGTCGTACAGCGTTGCGTATTCAGTACACAGATAGTTGCACCTGGAATCGGAAAACCATTTTCGTTCACATTACCCTTATAAATAGATTGAGAAAAACCAATCGCAGATGTAAAAAGAAATAGTAGTAGCTTTTTCATAAACTGTGTTTTTATTTATAGAGGAACTTTACGGACAAAAGGTTGGGAAGAAAAAGAAAAAAAATCAGAAAACGGATAAAGTCAAAAAAATATTTTTTTTTTATTTTTGATATGTAACAAAACCCATATTACAGATACTAATCCCTATATGAGCGAAAATCTAGAACAGTCATTTGTTGCGCAATTACAGGCTAATCAGAATATAATCCACAAAATTTGTAGGTTGTATACTGCCGGCGAAGATGCTCACAAAGATTTGTTTCAGGAAATTACCATTCAGTTATGGAAAGCTTATCCAAAATTTAGGGGCGATAGCAAATTTTCGACTTGGACATACCGCGTCGCCTTAAATACCGCAATTACACTATACCGAAAAACCAAAAGGACCATTTCTACCGTAGATTATGAAAATCACCAGCATTTTGTAAAAGATGTAGATTACAATTACGAAGAAGAGGAACAGATTAAACTAATGTACAAAGCTGTTTATCAACTAAATGACATCGAAAAAGCTTTGGTTTTTATGTACTTGGAAGACAAGGATTATCAGGAAATTGCAGAGACTCTGGGAATTAGCGAAGTGAATGCAAGGGTAAAAATGAACAGAATTAAAGGGAAACTTAAAAAAATACTAAATCCCTAAAAAATATTTATGAAAGAACTGGATTTATTAAAAAAAGACTGGAAAAAGAACTCGGATTCTTTTGAGCAAATTTCTGAGAAGGAAATCTACAAAATGATTCATAAAAAATCATCTTCTATTGTAAAATGGATTTTGATCATCAGCATTTTGGAGATTTCATTGTCGACTTTTTCTAATCTTTTCATCAATACTGATGAAGTTTTACAAAAAGCGAATCACCCTGAAATTGTTACAATTCTTGAATTTTTAACGTACTTTAATTATATAGTCGCATTTGTTTTTGTAGTCTTGTTTTATAAAAACTACAAAACAATTTCGACCACAATTGCCACCAAATCTCTCATGAGTTCTATTTTAAGAACCAGAAAAACAGTACAATATTATGTTTGGTATAATCTCGGAATGATTGTGATTACTTCTATCTTAAGTTTCTTTATCGTTTTTCTATACAACCCTGATATGGAGTTTTTAAGAGAACGATTAGCCGCCAATGGCACGGCAATGTTTCTTACTTTCGGAATTCTTATTTTGGTAATTGCTGGGTTCTTCGGTTTGTTCTGGTGTTTCTACAGATTGATTTACGGAACACTTTTGAGAAGGTTGTATGCTAATTATAAAGAACTTAAGAAAATTGATTTTTAAGTTGCAAAGTTTCAGAGGTACAAAGTTTCAAAGTTTTCTCATCAAACCTGAAACTTGAAACTTGAAACCTAAAACCTGAAACAAAATAATAAAAAACCTTAATAATCCCACTTTCTCATTTGGTTAAGTTCTTCCTGCGCTTTGATTTCTTCTGCGGGAATTACTTTTAAGAATGAAGGATGCTGCTCGATTGCGTATTCTACTTTTTCTACAATCTGCTCAATAGTATCATTTTCATAATCGATATCAAGAGGCTCTTTGATAATAAAAGACTGTAGGATGTTTTTCTTTTTCATTCGAAGTCCCTTTTTATCAAAAGAACGACGGAAACCGTCAATAACAATCGGAATTACGATTGGTCTATGCTGCTTGATAATATGCGCTGTTCCTTTGCGGACAGGCTTAAAAGATTTTGTAGTTCCTTGCGGAAAAGTGATTACCCAGCCATCTGCCAGGGCGATTTTGATATTTTCTGTGTCGTTTGGATTTATCTCGCGTTTTTCGGTTACATCGACACCTTTTGCACGCCAGGTACGCTCTACCGTAATGGCTCCTACATAAGCTAAAATTCGAGGCAACAATCCAGCTTGCATTGTCTCTTTTGCCGCAACGTAATAAATGTTCATCTTAGGTTGCCAAAGATAACCGATATTCTTAATAGTATCCTGACGTCCTGATAAACTTGCGTTAAACACGTGAAACATTGCTACAACATCAGCAAAATAAGTCTGATGGTTGGATATAAACAAGACATTGGTATCCGGCAACGTT
This sequence comes from Flavobacterium foetidum, assembly GCF_004634245.1. Lineage (GTDB taxonomy): Bacteria > Bacteroidota > Bacteroidia > Flavobacteriales > Flavobacteriaceae > Flavobacterium > Flavobacterium foetidum. Next base: position 34,877 of record NZ_SJTF01000001.1, on the reverse strand, counting down.
TTAATGATCTCAGAACCTTCGATCTGCAATTCGTTAAAACCCCTGTATCTTCTATGGGTCATGGCTCCCAGAATTCTGATCAACCATTTCTTGATGAATAATATATGTCCAAAAGGATTTCGTTTAAACAATCCCATAACTATTTTGTCTTATTTTTTGTTAGGTTCGCAAACATACAAAAATTATTCTTTAAGGAATCTTTCTTAACATTTTCCTCCAATTTACTGCTATTCAAAAGAATATCAAATTGTTAATTTTTCAAGTTTTGCTTATTTTCCGCGAAAGCGAGTTGCAGAACATCACGCAGTTCGCTTAAAATCATTGCCGTTGCGCCCCACACTATATGATTCTGGATACTAAAAGCCGGAACTAAAACACCAGAAGCATAAGAGGTTGACAATTCGGTTTCTATCATAATTTCATCATCCAGAAAAACATTCAGAGGCAGTTCTATAATATTGGCCACTTCGCGCAAATCGGGAAAAAAAGTAAGTTCGTTTTCTGCAATTCCTAAAAAAGGATGCACCAAAAAATTACTTGGCGGAATATACATCGGCGTAAAAGGCTTTACAATTTGTATAAGTTCGGGAGCAACTCCAATTTCTTCATGAGTTTCGCGCAGTGCCGTCGCTTCAAAATTAAAATCGTCTTCCTCATATTTACCGCCCGGAAAAGCAATCTGCGCAGAATGTATTCCTTTATAAGTATTTCTAACAATAAGTACTAGATTTGTTTCTCCGTTTTTAGGATAAAAAAGCATCATTACAGCCGCCTTTCTCGCATTCAGGTCTTCAACAACAAGATTTCTCAAGGATTCAATACGTTCCTTTGGCGCCATTTTAAGATGAGACTCAACGGCCGGCAATGCTGTCTCAATTATATTAGGAACATACTTTAAAAAGGCTTGAAAATTCATAATCAAAGTTTATTTTTGTACTTTCAAATAAAATATAAATATACTTTAGAAATCGCGGTGTCGCAAATTTTCTAAAATTAAAACCATAAAAATGTACAGCAGAGAAGAATCGCAAAGAATAAAAAGAGAATTTTGGGTATCATTTGCCGAAAAATATCCACGCAAATGGGTTCTTTATGATACCAAAATAAAAGATTTTTCTTTTAAGTTTTTTGTAGACAATAAAAAAGCTCAGGTTTTGATTGATATTGAACACAGAAGCGAAGAAAAAAGAATGGCCTATTTTGAAAAACTCGAATCGCTGCGAAATATTCTTGAGGAAGAATATATAAAAGACTTAGTTTTTGAGAAAAATTTTACACTCGAAAGCGGCAAGACAATCAGTCGAATTTGGGTCGAAAAATTAGGTGTTGGCTTTAGCAACAGGAATAACTGGGATGCTATTTTTGATTTCTTTTTTGAAAAAATGAATGCTCTTGAGATATTTTATTTAGAATATGACGAATTCATAAAAGACATTGAATAAACTGGTTAAAATTTACCTCAACTACGCAGTTATTTGATTAGCAATTAATTACATAAAAACCACAACAATAATAATACAATAAAACCTACAGAATAATGATAATTTTGCAAGGTATCTTATAATATACAAAAAAATTAATAAAGAAATACCTATAGCAGGCATAGATTTCGTATAAATTTCTATATTTGAAAAAACCTAAATCTGTGCAATGAAAAAAATTTTACTTGTGTTTTTTTTAGTTTCATTTTCAAAAAACTACTCACAAACTGATTATGCTTTCGTTTACAATAACGATTCAATCATCAAAAAAGGTATTACGCTTCACAACAATAAAAAATACGACGAAGCGATTAAAGAATACCAAAAAATCAGCACAATAGATCCCAAATATCTAACTGCACAGTACGAAATAGCCTTGTCGCTGAGCGCACAAGAAAAAAAAGCCGAACTTAAAAAGTTTCTCGAAGATTTATACAACAAAGGCAAAATGGCCGAAAATCCAGAGCTTTATCAGGTGTACGGAATTTTCTTAAGCAACGAAAAAGAATATGAGGCTTCAGAGAAAATCTTTACAGAAGGCAACAAATATTTAAGTAATTCTTCTTCTTTCCAATATAATCTGGCTTTGCTTTACGTTCGTAAAGGCGAAACCCAAAAAGCTGTAAACATTCTAAAAAATATTGTTACAAACAATCCAAATCACGCTTCATCTCATTATTTGTTGGGTATTTGTGCATTCGAAAACGGTAAAATCACAGAAGGTACTCTTGCCTTAATGAGCTATTTAGTGCTTGCTCCTACGGGACAATACGCCAATCAGGCAATTGTGCAGCTAAATGCTAATTACGGTCAGGAGTATATCGCAGAAAATAAACTGGTTTTCTCTAAATCGGGAGACAACTTTGAAGAAATAGAAACCATTCTTAGAAACCAGTTACCGCTTAAAAAAGTCTACAAAATCAAATCGACCATCGACGATAAAATCACACGCCAAATGCAGGCGGTGGCAGAATATGCGGTAGAACACAAAATGGGAGATGGTTTTTTTGAGACTACTTATATTCCGTGGGTAAAACAAATGGTTGAAAAAAACCAGCTTGAAGCTTTTTCGTATTACAGCCTTCTTTCTATGGAAGAACAGTTATCGAAAGAATTAAACAAACAAAAAAAGAAAATCCTCTCTTTTGTTAGCGATTACCTGCAGGCCGATTTCTGGTCAGAATTTGGAAAAAGAAAACTTGACCTGTTTGGCCAGACAGAAGAAGTAATTGTTTCTATAGACAACGAAAGACCTTATATAATTGGAAAACAAGTAAATAAATTATTTGAAGGAAGATGCAAATATCTAAATTCGTTTGGAAATTTAGCTGGCGACCTGAACTTTAAGAATGGCAAACTTGATGGACAACAGAAATACTTTGATGACAAAGGAAGGCTAACTGAGGAAAAATTCTTTACAGACGGAAAACTAAACGGCACAAGAACAACTTACTATGAAAATGGAAATATTTCTATAGTTGAGAATTACAAGAACGACATCTTGGACGGGATTAGCACTTCTTACTATCCAAACGGCGGTAAAAACTGCGAAGCCAATTTTACAAATGGAGAAAAAAACGGAACGCTGATCTGCTTGTTCGAAAATGGAAACAAAAAAAGAGAAGCACAATTTACTGCCAATAAACTCAATGGAAAATATACAGTTTACAATGAGGCAGGAGACATTACAGAGACCTATAACTGCGTACACGATAATATTGACGGCCCATACACCGAATACTATGACGGAAAAACACTAAAAGCAGAAGCGGTTTACAAAAACGGAAACATAGACGGCTCTTACAAATCGTATTATCCGAATAAATCCTTAAAAAAGGAAAACACTTATGTTGGCGGTAAAATCAAGACTTCAATTGAATATGCAGAAAATGGCAAAAAAATATACGAGACCTTGTATAATGAGAAAGAAGAGATAGAAACCTATTATTGTTTTGACGTTAATGGAAATAAGTATTTTGAAGAAAAATACAAATCTGGTGAATTAAAATCTGGAATTCAGTTTACGTCTGCAGCTCCGAAAGGAACTGACGTAAATTTGTCTAAAAAAGGTTTTGAAGTAAAAAACTACGATGGGTCTCTCAAAATTTCTGGAGCTTTCGAAAAAGGCAAAAAAACAGGAGAATGGAACTATTTATATCCTTCGGGAACTACAAGACTTAAAGAACTCTATAAAAATGGCCTAGCAAACGGAATTTCTAAAAACTACGAGGAAAACGGAAATCTTTCCAGCATTTATAATCTGACTGATGGCGATCTGAACGGACTTTACGAAGTGTATTCAGATAACAAGATAAGCCAGATTTATCATTACGATAAAGGGCAGCAAAATGGTCCGTTTACTACTTTTTACTCTGACGGAAAAATCAGTACAGAGGGTGTTATAGTAGATAATGAAGTAAACAACAACAAAATTACGTATACACAAAATGGAAAAATTTCGCGTATCGATTATTACATTGCTGGCTACTCAACCTCTGCTAAAACTTATAACACTGAAGAAAAATTAGAAAACGAAATCGATTATAAAAACAAAAACGGACAATTTCCAATTTCTTTCAACAAAGGAGCTTATACGAAAAACTACAGCTATAAAAATGGTGTTTTAGACGGTAAAATCATAACATTTGACAAGTTTAAAACTAAAATATCAGAAACTGAATATTTCAATGGATTGCTTCATAATTCACACAAAAAATACGGCCCAACAGGAGCCATCCTTACAGAAAACAATTATTACACTGGTAAATTAAACGGATTGAACAAATACTACGATTACGTAGGGAACTTAAAATTGAGTTTAGAATATACATTTGGCGTAGAAAACGGAAAAACTATTCGCTATTACAACAACAATACGAAACTTTCTGAGACCAACTATGTGAATGATGTAAAAGACGGAAGTACAACTTTCTATAATCAGAAAGGTGAACCAGTACTGATTGTAGGATATGAAAATGGTGTCGCTAAATTCTACATCAAGAAAAACAAAACTGGAGAATTGACAGAGAAGGTTATGATTGAAAACCAGACGGCACAGATTTCTTCTTTATATCCTAACGGAAAAACTGCAATCCAATTTAAAGTGGAAAAAGGAAACATGGAAGGTAAATTTATAATCTATAACCTTGAAGGTAAGCCCGATTTTGAAAGCTCATATGCCGCCAATGTTCTTCACGGCGATCGTATTGAATATTACCCAAGTGGAAAAATTTATAAAAAAGAACATTTTAACCATAACGAATACGACGGTAAACAGGAATATTTCAAAGAAAATGGACAATTATGGGCGAGCATTTCGTTTAAGAATGATGAGCTCCATGGCGATTCACTGATTTACAATGCAGGAAAACTTATAGAAACTAGAAAATATGATTCAGATGAATTGGTTGATGTCATCAGGTAAACAAACACTTTTATTGCTTTTTTTTGTTTTAAGTTCAATTTCAGTTTCGGCACAAAAATCATTTCAGGATATAAAAAACTTATATCCTGATTATAATGAAATCATACTTGATAATTCAGAATCGTACGATATCACTATTGAGAATAATGCCTTAAAAGTTATTCAGGATAATCATTATGAAGCGATGATCCTGACGCCAAACGGTATTATCAACAATAAAGAATCGTTTTCTTACTCTGACCTTATCCGTCTTAAAAGTTATGATGCATACACATTGCTGAATGAAAACGGAAAAGACAAAAAACTAAAAGTTACACAATCGCTAGAGAAACAATCGCAGCAAAGTTCTATCTTTTACAACGACGTAAAAGAACGTCAGCTAATTTTTCCGAGCATGGAGCCGGGAGCTGTAAAAGTGTACAATTACCAGACACAATTTATAGATCCGCACCTGCTTCATAAATTTATATTTGGCAGTCATATGCCAATACAAAATGCGGCCCTTGAAGTAAAAACAGACAAAAATGTAGTGATCGATTACAAGATTTTTAACGATCCGAACAATACGATAGCTTTTTCTAAAACAGAAAAAAAAGGAAAATGGGTTTACAGATGGGCCGTGACCGAAAGCAAGCCAATAAAATATGAAGCCGGTGCTCCAGGATATTTGTACCAAGTGCCTCACATTGATTTTTACATTAAGGAGTATAAAGCCAATAACAAAACGGTTCCGGTTTTAGGAGATGTTGCCGAACTTTTTAATTATTACAAGCAATTCGTAAAAGATTTAAATAAAACCGAAGATGCAGAGTTAAAAGCACTTGCCCTAGAACTCACAAAAGATAAAACTACAGAAGAAGAAAAGGTAAAAAGCATTTTTTACTGGGTAAAACAAAATATCAAATATATTGCTTTTGAGAATGGTTATGAAGGATTTATACCTCGCGAAGCTAGTTTGGTTTTTCATAGAAAATTCGGAGACTGTAAAGACATGGCAAGCATTATTACCTGTATGTCGCAATATGCTGGTATAAAAAACGTAACCCTTGCCTGGATTGGCACGCGCAGTATTCCGTATACGTACAAGGATCTTGCGACACCTGCTGTTGACAATCATATGATTGCTATATTAAAAAAAGACAACGATTATGTGTTTCTCGATGGCACAGATAAAGAAACACGTTACGGAATTCCAACTGCTTTTATTCAAGGAAAAGAAGTGTTATTCAGCGAAAACGACCAATACAAAATTTATCCAGTGCCGATTGTTCCTGCCTCTGAAAACAAGGTCAAAGAAAATGTGAATCTAAGCATTTCGGGAACCAAGCTATTAGGGTCTGCAAAAATGGAAAGAACGGGCTACAACCGCAGCCACATCTTGATGCAGATTGGCGACGCATCAAACAAAGCGCGTCAGGAAATGATTAAGTCATTGGTTTTGAAAGGGAATAACAAATTTAACCTTGTTGATTTTAAAGAAGCCAACATCACCGATAAAGAACTTCCGTATGTGGTAGATTATAATTTTGAACTCGACAGCTACATTGTAAATGTGGACAAAGAAATTTATGTCAATTTGTTTTTGGATAAATTTTTCGAAAAGGCTACTTTGGAAAAAGACAGAATTGCCCAATTTGAATATGAATATTTAACTGAGTTTTCGACGCAATATAATTTAAAGATTCCCGAGAAATATTCTATAAAATATCTTCCAAAGAATTTTGAGCTTAATAATGATTATATGAATGCCAAATTTTCGTATGAGCTCAAAAACAATATTTTGTCTTTAAACGTAGATTTATCTCAGAAAAAATTATTGCTCAACAAGCCTGATTTTGAGCCTTGGAATGAAACAATCAAAAAATTAAAGACCAACTATAACGAAACTATAATCTTACAAGAAAAATAATGAAAAAACAATTATTCAAAACGCTCTTAACCTTTGTCATCTTGCTCTGCACTTCGGTGTCTTTTGCGCAGGACTACAGTTTCAAAAATTATGAATGGTCTTCTGAAACCAAAGTAGATGTTCCGAAGAATTACGAAAACGAGAAAGAAGTTATCTTAAATCGAACCGTAAAAATTGAATTGGTTGTAGATAAAAACACCTCTGGACAGTATCGTTTAATTCACGAAAAAAAATACATCAATTCTGATGATGCAATTGAGCGAAACAATAAAATTTATATTCCGTTCGGAGATCAGGCGAACATCTTAGTTACTAGAGCTCGCGTTATCCTGAAAAACGGAAAAGTAATTACGCTTGACAAAAAAGATATCAAAGAAGAAGTAGATCAGGAAAAAGGAGTTAAATACAACTTTTTTGCTGTAAATGGTCTTGAAAAAGGTGCTGTAATCGAAAAATTATATGTTTTTGAAGAACTTCCGAATTTAAAAGGAAATACCATCAAAATGCAAGACGAATATCCTATTGTGGAGTACAATTTTGCCTTGATTGCTCCAGAGCATCTTATTTTTAAAACCAAATCTTATAATGGTTTGAGCGAGCCGGTTTTAGACGACAAAACATTGGAGCATAAAAAAGTGTTGTCTATTGTAGAAAAAGACATTCCTGCCCTAAAAGATGACGAAGCTTACTCAAACTGGGATGTTAAGCTAAAACTTTTCCGATATAAACTAGATGCCAATTTAATTACTGGCGCCAAAAATCTAAACAATTTTAAGGAATACGCCACTAACACATACGAGCTGGTTAATCCAATATTAGACAAAAAACAAGAAAAAGCTCTGGCTTCTTTCTGCGGCAGTATTCCGCAATCTAAAGATGTTCAGGAACAGATTTGGAACATCGAAAACAAGATCAAAAAAACAATTATTTACGATCAATACATTGATTCTAAAGCTTCTTTAAGCGAAGTAATTTCGTCTAAACAAGCCAATAGCCCAGATATTGTTAAACTGTATATTGCTGTTTTCAAATATTTTAAAATAGAACACAATCTTGTATTTACCTCAAGTCGCTATAAAATTCCTTTTGATAAAGATTTTGAAAGCCACGAAAATTTAAGTGAGTTTTTGTTTTATTTTCCAGCCATTAAAAAATATATTACGCCCACAGAAATCGAATACCGTTTACCGCTTTTCCCTAATTTCTTAGGTAATAATAACGGCCTTTTCATCAAAGAAAAAGTTTTTGCAGGAGTTTCAATGGGTATCGGAGAAATCAATTTTATCGAGATTCCGGGAACCGAAATCACGCACGATTATATGGATATCACAGTTGATTTTACCAAAGATATCGAAAATCCGCTAGTGAGCAGCAAAATGACTTATGGAGGGTATTCTGGAATGAATTTCCAGCCATTAAAAGATTTTGTTTCGGCCGAACAGTACAAAACCATGCTGAAATCAATCTCTGAAAATTACACGCTTCAAAACGAGTATAAGACACTTTCTACAGAAAATGATGGTACTGAGTTTATCGGCAAAAAACCATATATAATGAATCTGACTTTTGATGGAAAAGAAATGATTCAGAAAGCCGGAAACAATTATTTATTTTCTGTAGGCCAGACTATCGGTCGTCAAATGGAATTTTATCAGGAAAACAAACGTATGCTTCCGATCGAAATTGATTATCCGCATTACTACACTAGAAAAATCAAAATTTTGCTTCCTGAAGGTGCAACAATCAAAAATTTAGACAAGTTTGTAATGGACTTCAAAACAGACCTAAACGGTAAAACCGAAGCAGCTTTTACGAGCAACTACAAGCAGAACAAAAACGAAGTGGTAATTGAAAATACAGAATTTTACAATATCATCAATTATCCATTATCGAGTTTTGACCAATATAAGGCAGTAATTAATGCAGCTGCCGATTTTAATAAAATTGTGGTAATTGTGACACAATAAAAATTTATTAATTCCTATCAATAAAATAAAATTCCAATAATAAAATTCAAATTCCAAATCTTTGATAGGTTTGGAATTTGTTTTTTATGAAAATAGGGACTGATAAATTTAAACTAAAAAATTCCAAATTCCAAAAAGCTAGACTGCACCCAAAAAGTTTGGAATTTGGAATTTTATTATTGGAATTTGGTTTTTGGAATTTGGAATTTTATTATTGGAATTTTATTATTGGAATTTGCTTTAGTTTTTAAACCATAAAAATATTATACACAATAATATGATCGCTGTAATTAATATAAAGCTGTTTTCGATAATCCTGTTTTTTTCGGGTAATTATCGATAATTTACAGTCTCTTCCATCATTATCTTTACAGATAAAAGAATAGACGATATCTGTATCATTTTCTTCTCTTTCGATATAATCTAGAATATTAAAAAGCTGTAGTTCCTGAGAGTAAACCACTATTCTATGTTTGTCTGTATCTAAAACAACAGAAAGGTTCACGAGATCTAAGTTAGACCATTCACCCCACTTTCCTCTTTCATTTTTTTCTAAAACGCTAAAACCTGAAGCTTTAAAACGATAGGATTGCGAATGAGCTTTTTGATGTCCGAAATTCAGACAAAACAATATAAATAGTATGCGGATAAAATAAATCATATTTCGTTAAAGCGATTAAAATTCAAATGAAGTCTTTTCTTTCTGAGCAGTTTCAAAGTCAGACATCATTTCTTGAATAATTTTGTCTACGGGCAGAATTTCGTGAATCAATCCTGAAATCTGGCCTATTTCTAATTCTCCCTCCTCCAAGTCACCTTCAAACATTCCTTTTTTGGCTCTAGCCCTGCCTAAAAGCTGTACAAGATCTTCCTTAGAAGGACATTTTTCATACAAAGCTTGCACATCATCAAAAAACTTATTTTTGACCAATCTTACGGGAGCTAACTCTTTCAATGTCAATTGCGTGCCTCCTTCTTTAGTATTAACTATCAGCTCTTTAAAATTATTGTGCGCCGATGATTCTACAGAAGCAGCAAAACGGCTTCCCAACTGCACTCCATCAGCTCCTAAAATCATTGCGGCTAGCATTCCTCTTCCTGTGGCAATACCTCCTGCGGCGATAAGCGGTATTTTTATTTTTTCTTTAACCATTGGAATCAGCGTCAGTGTTGTCGTTTCTTCGCGTCCGTTGTGTCCTCCTGCTTCAAAACCTTCAGCTACTACCGCATCAACACCCGCTTGCTGCGCTTTAAGCGCAAAAATACTGCTGCTGACAACATGCACAACCGTTATTCCTTTTTCTTTTAAAAATGAAGTCCAGGTTTTTGGATTTCCTGCTGAAGTAAAAACTATTGTAACGCCCTCTTCTACCACGATGTTCATGATTTCTTCAATATTAGGATACAACATCGGAATATTGACACCAAAAGGTTTATTGGTAGCTTTTTTGCATTTTTGAATATGTTCTCTTAAAACTTCAGGATACATCGATCCGGCTCCTATTAAGCCCAATCCTCCCGCATTACTTACTGCAGAAGCGAGCTTATAACCGCTGTTCCAAATCATTCCTCCTTGAATAATTGGATATTTTATATTGAAAAGCTGTGTGATTTTATTCATCAAAATTATTGTTTGATTATTTTGCCGCTTTTGTGCAGATTGTCGGAATCAAAAGTATAAAAATAGAGTCCGCTTTGAAGAGATTGCAAAGAGATGTCTGGTTCTATTGCAGTAATCTGTTTCTCAAGCATCTTCTGTCCTAAAACAGAATAAATAGCAACCATTGCTGTACTATTTTCATTTAGAAAAGAAAAAGAAACATTGGTTTTTACCGGATTCGGATACACAGAAAATGCTGTTTCTGCAATAAAAGAATCGACGTTCAATGCGGTTCCGAAATTTGGGATTCCGTATCCGTAATTGTTATTCGGCGTAGTGTATTTGTCAGAAGAAGACAAAATCATCTGTCTAATTTCTTTATTGGTTTTATTTGGATAAGCTTGCCATAAACAAGCCGCCATTCCTGCCATAATCGGACATGAAAACGAAGTTCCGTTTGCTCTGCCAATAGTTCCATTTTCATCAGAAACGACTGCTGCTACGCCTTGCGCCATAACATCTGGTTTTATTCTGCCGTCGTAGCTAGGTCCGATTGAACTTGAACTGGCTCTTACTTTAGACGCATTAACAGCACCGATTGCCAACACCGAAACAGCATCTGCAGGCGAGCCTATGTGTTTTTCGACTTGCGTTCCTTCATTTCCTGCTGAGGCCAAAACCAATATTCCTTTACTAAAAGCGATTTCGGCACCGCGAGAAATAAAAGTCGTGATTCCGTTCATATCGCTATAGGCATGATCATAATTTGGATTATCTCTTTGCAGAAAATATCCTAATGAGGTAGTAATAATATCAGCACCTAAGGCATCTGCTTTTTCTGCGGCTTCAACCCAAAGCGTTTCTTCTAACGGAACCTCCTCAGCATCAATTTCTGTGATAAAAAGATAATAGGACGCATTTGGAGCCGTTCCTACTAATGCGTTTTCTTTGTAACCGCCCATTGTAGAAAGAACTAAGGTTCCGTGATCATCTCCTGCATAGAAATTTGCGTTTCTCGTGGTATAATCATAACCTCCTAAAATTCGGTTATTATTTCTCAGGTTTTCAAATGGCTGCGCTGTATTTACGCCTGGAAAGCCAGCATCTAAAACCGCAATAATTTTGCCGTCTCCAGTATAATTCTGCTGATGCAGCACTTGACCATTCAGCATCTGAATCTGATTTGCAGAATTTCCATAAGAATAATCAATCGTTGTTTTTAACTTGTCATGAGCCTGATTAGTAGCCATTTCTAAAACTCTCTTTCCCGTAGTATTTAAAGTTTTATTGGCAAACTCAATTCTAGAAACAAAAGCTAACGATTTTAAAGCATTAATATTGGTCTGAGTTCCTTGAACATGAAGTGCATTCAGCCATTTTGATTGTGCTTTTACGATAATTCCTGTGCTTGAAGCAATCTGATTTACATACGAAGTTTCCAGAGGGGCATCCGTAAAATCTAAGGCTATATTTTGATTCGTTCTGCGATCTAAAGCTTTTTGCGTAAGCTCGCTTAGCGGATTGTCGTAAAAAGCTTGCGCATTAGGCTTTCCGTTAAAATAAACCCACGCATCTTCTTGTGAAAATACTGCAAACGAAAGAAGTAATAAAAGAAAAGTAAGGTTACATCTCATTAATTTATACCTTTTAAGGATTTAGTCCCAAATAAAGTATAAAGCTAAGAAATTACTCCCGAACCAACTAATTCATTTTTTAGATACCAAGCAACAAATTGTCCTTCTGTAATAGCCGACTGAGGTTCTTCAAACTCAACATACATTCCGTTTTCAAACTGGTGTAAAACCGCTTTCTGCAAAGGCTGGCGGTAACGAATTCTGGCCATTACTTCCATCCTTTCTCCTGGTTTCAATGTCAAATCTTCACGAATCCAGTGCACCTCAGATTTTTCTACAAACAAAGCTTTTTTAAACAATCCAGGATGATTGCTGCTCAAGCCGGTATAAATGGTATTGGTCTCCACATCTGTTGCTATTACAAATAATGGATCTGTTGTACCTCCTACATTTAACCCTTTTCGCTGTCCAACAGTAAAATAATGTGCTCCCTGATGTTTACCGACTACTTTTCCCATTGTTGGAGCGTAATTCAGTTTTTGAGCTGCTGCTTTTAATTCCTCTTCTAATGAAAGTCCGTCGGATTCTCTATCAAAAATCGGATCGTTTTTATCAATCTGAACAATCTGGCCGTCTTTGGGCTGCAATTTTTGCTGCAGAAATTCAGGCAAACGTACTTTACCGATAAAACATAATCCTTGCGAATCTTTCTTCTCGGCAGTTACCAATTCCATTTCTGCCGCTATTTCACGCACTTCTGGTTTGGTCAAAGCGCCAATTGGAAACAATGCTTTTGAAAGCTGTTCCTGAGACAATTGACATAAAAAATATGATTGATCTTTGTTGACGTCATTTCCTGCAAGCAACTGATAAACGGTTTTTCCGTCAACTTCAATTTCGCTTTTCTGGCAATAATGTCCTGTTGCAACGTAATCTGCACCCAGACTCAATGCGATTTTCATAAAAACATCAAATTTGATTTCGCGGTTACAAAGCACATCAGGATTAGGAGTTCTTCCTTTTTCATATTCGTTGAACATGTAATCAACGATTCTTTCTTTGTATTCTTCGCTCAAATCAACGGTCTGAAACGGTATGCCAAGCTTTTCGGCTACCAATAAAGCATCATTGCTGTCTTCCAGCCATGGGCATTCATTAGAAATTGTAACCGAATCATCGTGCCAGTTTTTCATAAAAAGACCTATCACTTCGTAACCTTGCTGCTGTAATAAATAAGCTGCAACACTAGAATCTACTCCGCCAGAAAGTCCAACTACTACTCGTTTCATTTTGAAATTATTAATTTTTACAAGGGTGCAAAGGTAAACCAAATTATAGAAAATCACATTACTGTTTTGATTAGTTTAAGTAATGCCTCAGTAAATAAAACTTATTTCTTTTTTGAGTACATTTAATCATCACAAATCAGATATGAAAAAGTACATTTCGATACTATTGTTTTTGTTTGCATTAAGTGCTTTAAATGCGCAGCGTTTTTCGGCCTCATTAGACAGTTACCAAGCCTATAAAGCCTTTAGAGGAAAACCTTTGTCGGATAAATTTTCGAATATTGAATCTGTAAAATTGGTTTATGATTTGAGAACCCGAAAAATGTACTATTTCAACAGCAAACTCTTTGCGCTTCACTTTGATTTTGCAGTTAATTACCTAAATTACCCCGATGATTTAGAAGCTTTTAACAACAAAAACTACAGCAACACCTCTAAAAACCGTGATTTTTTACTCGGGAATTTGAACCATATTAAGGGAACAGATAAATGGATTTTTGAACTCGCCGCTTCCGATCATATGCCGATTGAACTCATTGAGCGTTTTTATAATTTGGTAATCCAATCAACATTTATTGGGAAAGATCTTAAATTCTATCTGAACAATCCCGAAAAGATGGAATGGTTTCAACAGGATAAATTTAAAATTCCCTGCGTAAAATCTGATTATATTTTTGATGAATTGAAATATCAGGAAGTCGTTTCGGGAACGAATGTCGGAATTTTGAAGAAATACAAAATCAAAGACTTAGAAACAACAAAACCAAATCCTGATGAAATTGTTGTTTTGGACGGAACTCCAGATATTCTGCCCAACGTAAGAGGAATTATCGTAAATGAACTGCAGACTCCCTTAAGCCATTTGGTGCTTCTTGGCAAGAATAGAAAAATTCCGATTATGGCTTATACCGATGTCGAAAAAGATAAAAACATCAAACAGCTTCTTTCTAAAAAAGTAGAATTAAAAATTGCAGTTGATACTTTCTACATCAAAGAAACAACAAAAAAAATTAGCATAAAATCGGCTGGCAAGAAGAAAAAACTACTAATAGATAATAGTGTAACGGAATTGATTAATTTATCTCAAATTCCTAAAAATGGCGTAAACTACATTGGTTCTAAAGCACAGAATATGGCATACTTGATTGCGGTCGCAAAAGAAATTCCGTTTAAAGTTCCAGAAAATGCACATGCCATTCCGTTTTTCTTTTACACACAGCATATTCAGAAAACATCAATTTCTCCATTAATTGCCGAACTTTTAGCTTTTCCAAAAAAAGATTCTACAGCTTGGATCAATAGCCAACTGAAAAAGATTAGAGAGGCCATTAAAAAAGAACCTATCAATCCTGAATTGATTTCCAAATTAAATCTTGCTTTTAAAGATGCTAAATTCAAGAACTTCAGGTTTCGTTCTTCGACCAATGCCGAAGATTTAAACGATTTTAACGGTGCAGGATTATACGATTCTAAGACTGGGATTGTAGGAGATTCTATTAAAACTTTTGAAAAAGCAATCAAACAAGTTTGGGCTAGTGTGTGGAATGAAGCTTCGTACAACGAAAGAGAACTTTTTGGCATCGATCAGCAACATATTGCCATGGGCGTTTTGGTTCATCGCTCTTTTCCTGATGAATTGGCTAATGGCGTTGTTATTACCAAAAATATTTTTAGAGCAAACTTCCCCGGAATAACTGTAAATATTCAAAAAGGAGAAAACTCTGTTGTAAAACCAGAAAAAGGTGAAATCTGCGAGCAATTTGTGGCCTATCATTTTGAGGACAGAAAAGACGACCAGGATTTTGAAATTGATTATACTTCTAACTCCAATTTAAACGACAACGAGCCTTTATTGAGCAGAAAAGAAATGAGTAACTTATTTAATGTCAGCAAAAAAATTGAAGAAAAAATGCATCGTTACTGGCGAAAAAATCAAAATCAACCAGTAGATATTGAGTTTAAAATTGTAAGCGAAAAAAGAGATTTATATATCAAACAGGTTCGTCCGTTTAACGATTAATAGAAAACCAATAAATCTATTTCGTTAGTTGCCGTATTGATTAGCACAATTCTAAAATCAAATTCTTCTATCTTAATTTTTTCTTGAATTGATTTACGAATGTATACAGAATTTAAGGCAAAGTTATCGTCTAGCGGAATTTTTACATCAACAGAATTCAGGTATTTTGAGGCTTTTTTATTGACAATAATCGAGGCAATGATATAAAAACCGATTATTATGGTTTGAAAGAAAAGCAACAGCTCAATCTTTTCAAACGGATACATAATATCTAAAATAGATAATGTTATTGTCGCAAAAAGAAAAATTATGGCATTTACGGTAAAAGATTGCGTTCGAAAACGAAGTATCGAAAAAATAGCAAACAACCCAAACCCTATTCCTACTCCTATTTCGATTTTCGTAAACAAATAACAGAGCGAAAAAGTACAAAGGCCAACAATAACCATCAATGGATTTATAGTTTCGTTATCTTTTCTGTTGGAGAAAAAATACAAAACCAGAATTGAAAAAAACAAAAGCAAAAATCGTCCTAAAAGTTCGTTTATATCCATTGGTCAGAATAAATTGGCTACTCAAATGTAAAAAAATATTCCTTTTCCTATTTTTATTTTTTTATGACTACACGCTAGATGAACTAATAATTACTAAAACGTATTAATGACACGGATAAAACATATTTACTTCGTAAAAACGCAGATTCAAACGGATTTTATCTCTAAATTTTATACAGATTAATACAAAATCCGTTTTGATCCGTGTCTTCGCGTTAGCGAATCTGTATCATCCGCGTGCTATTTTCAAAATTAAGCAAGAGTAGTGCATAGTCATAATAAAGTTTGGCCTAACATTATTTTTTAGGTGCAGGTCCTTTCTCAGAAGCTTTATTGGTATTTTTAGGATCACTCATATTGACCTCTTTTGTCAATTTGCCTTTTTGGTAAAACTGCCAGATTCCGGCTTTTTTTCCCTTAACAAACTTTCCTTTAGAAGCGATTGTTCCGTCAGAATCATAAAAGACCGCATCGCCGTCGTATTCATTGTTCTTATACACCGCTTGCTCAAGTAATGTTCCGTCTTGTCCTATTTTTTTATACGGCCCCTCTTTCATGCCTTTTACAAAATTCATTTCTTCGGCAACTTTTGCATTCGGATAATAAATAATTTTCGCTCCGTGCAAAACTCCGTTCTTATAATTTTCAACGCTCATCAAAACTTTCGAAGCTTTATGGTAATATTTCCATTCTCCTTCTCTTGCTTTTCCGATTTCTTTGCCTTCGCTCACTATGTTTTTATTCTGATCGTAAAAAATAGTGTACGAACTTCCGTCATTTGCACTAAAATCACGTGTAGCAATTACATCTCCTTTTTTGGTATCGTCAAAAAATTTAAAAATACCTGTTTCTTTTCCGTGGCTGAAAGTTCCTTCGTAGCGCGGACGTTTAGATTCGGCATAAGTTCCTTTCCAAAGTCCGTCCTTTTTCCCTTCAGCATCGACTTTGTTCAAAGCAGTCTGAGCATTCAAAAATAACGTTTGAATAAAGATCAATCCCAGTATGATTTTTTTAGATATCATAAAATTATGTTTTTAAGCTTAACGAAAATCTGAATCGTAAATTATAATGGTATAAAAAAATCCCGATAAATCGAGATTTTTTTATGAAGATTATTTTTTTCTGTTCTGAGCTTTTTTAGCCGCTTCCTGCTGCTCCATAACTTCCTGAAGACGTTGTTGGAATTTACTTGGCTTTTTAGGCTCTCTTTGTTTGTTTTCTTGAATCTGAGCGTGAATTTTCTCGCTGTCAACAATGTAATTTTTGATTACAAACATAATTCCGATTGTAATTAAGTTCGAAATAAAGTTATACAAACTTAATCCAGCACCATAATTATTAAAGAAAAGCAACATCATTAATGGTGAAACATAAATCATGATTTTCATCATTTTTGCCATATCCGGCATACCTTCCTGTTGTGGCGCTGCCATTTGCTGATCTCCAGATGTCATTTTCATGTAGAAGAAAATCGCAATTGCCGCCAAAATCGGAAACAAACTGATATGGTCTCCATAAACAGGAATACTGAACGGCAACTTCACTACAGAGTCAAAAGATGATAAATCGTCTGCCCAAAGGAATCCTTTTTGTCTTAACTCAAAAGCCGCAGGGAAAAACTGGAACGATGCATACATAAACGGAAGTTGAATCAATGCCGGGATACATCCTGCCATCGGGTTTACTCCCGCTTTATTGTACAATTTCATTGTCTCCTGTTGTTTCTTCATTGGGTCTTTTTTGTATTTCTCTCCCAACTCTGCAATATCAGGTCTTAAAACTTTCATTTTAGCCTGAGACAGGAACGATTTATAGGTAATCGGCGACATAGCCAATTTGATGATAATTGTAAAGATGATGATTGCGATTCCTAATGAAAGTCCGATTGTAGAACTTAAAAATGCAAATAACGGAACGAAAATCAGCTTGTTGATCCATCCAAAAATTCCCCATCCTAATGGAATGATTTTTTGGAAATTTTTATCGTATGTTTTTAAGACTTTATAATCTGCAGGACCAAAGTACCATTGCATTTTATAATCAATTTCGCCATTACTAAATGCTAAAGGAACATTCGCTTTAAATTGCTTAGTAAAAACAGTATCGATTTTTTCGTCGTTAACTAGATTAACCGACTCTATTTTTGCATTTTCAAATGGCTTTTCTGTTCGCAAAATAGAAGTAAAAAAGTGCTGTTTATAAGCTAAAAAGCTCACTTTGTCAACGCTTTCTTCTTCATGTTTACCTAAACCTGCATAATTGATTTTACCATCTTCATGCTCATAATAGATTTCGGCGTATCGATTTTCATACGAAACACTTTTTTCGTTTCTGTAAGTTTTCAAATCCCACTGCAAATCAATTGGTTTAGCACCATTCAGAACCTTATTCAACCCTTGAGAACGAATGTCAAAACCAACTAAGTAATCGTTTGGCTTAAGGATGTATTTATACTCTAAAAATTCGTTGGCACCCGCTTTCAGACGCATAGACAAAACCTGATCTGCACCAATTTTTTCTAAAGTTGGCTCAAAATACAAATCTTTAGAATTTAATGTTCTGTTGTCTGTTGTAAGAAGCTGTAGATTTAAGTTTGAATTATTGTTTTTGATTAATTCAACTAATTGACCTGAACCTTTTCTTAATCTTTCGAATTCTTTTAAAGTTGCTTCAACAATATAACCACCTTTATTAGCGATTTTCAATCTTAATTTCTCATTTTCGATTGTAGTAAAAGCTTCTTTTGCAGAAGGAAGTGTTGCAGAATAAGCAAATCCGCCTAAAGTTTTTTGCAATTGTGCTAGCTGAAGTGTATCTCCAGGTGTTGCAGCAACTGGCAACGATGCTGTTTTGGCTTTATCTGCTTTAGCTTGTGCTTCTTGTTTAGCTACTAATTCTTTCTTGGCTTTTTCAGCAGCAATTTCTTTTTCAGAAGGTTGATTTTGATACATGATCCAAAGCAAAATTCCGAATATCAATACAAAACCAATGATTGAATTAAGGTCTAATTTTTTTTCTTCCATTATTAATTTAAAAAAGTTATTCGTTAGAAGTTATTAGTAGGTCTTTAGCTTAAAAGTTACAACCTCTTAGAATATTATTATTATTTTTTGTGTGTATTTACAGCAGCAGCTACAAAGTTTACAAATATCGGGTGCGGATTGGCAACCGTACTTTTGTATTCAGGATGATACTGTACTCCAATAAAGAACGGGTGATTGTCTAATTCTACAATTTCTACCAATCCTGTATCAGGGTTAACTCCAGAAGCTTTTAAACCAGCTTTCTGTAATTCATCTGCATATTTATTGTTGTACTCGTAACGGTGGCGGTGACGCTCAGAAATAGTTTTTTCTCCGTAAATCTTGTATGCCAAAGTATCAGGCTTAATATCACATTTCCAAGCACCTAAACGCATAGTTCCTCCTTTATCGGTTACGTTTTTCTGCTCTTCCATTAAGCTTACAACCGGATGAGATGTTTTCTCATTCATTTCTGTTGAATTTGCCTCCGCATAACCTAAAATATTTCTAGAATATTCGATAACAGACATCTGCATTCCTAGACAAATTCCGAAAAACGGAATGTTGTTTTCACGTACAAAACGAACTGCTTCGATTTTTCCTTCAATACCTCTTTCTCCAAAACCTGGAGCCACTAAAACTCCGTCTAAAGAACCTAATTTCTCTTCCACATTATCAGCATTAATATGCTCTGAGTGAATTGAAATTACGTTTACTTTTGTTTCATTTGCAGCACCTGCGTGAATGAACGCTTCTAAAATAGATTTGTAGCAATCCTGCATTTCTACATATTTACCCACCAAACCAATATTTACTGTCTGCTTCGGACTTTTTAATCTTTTTAAGAAAGTATTCCAGTTTTTAAGGTCTGGAGATGCTTTTTTAGGCAAATCTAGTTTCTTTAAAGCCACAACATCTAATCCTTCTTCAAGCATTAAATTCGGAACTTCATATATTGTAGAAGCATCAATTGACTGAATAACTGCTTCTTTTTTCACATTACAGAATAACGCTAATTTCTGGCGTAATTCCTGAGACAATTCGTGCTCTGTTCTACAAACCAAAATATCTGCTTTAATACCGCTCTCCATTAAAGTTTTAACAGAGTGCTGTGTTGGTTTTGTTTTCAACTCACCAGCAGCAGCCAAATAAGGAACTAAAGTCAAATGAATCACGATTCCGTTATTTTCTCCTAACTCCCAAACCAACTGACGAACAGATTCTATATAAGGTAAAGATTCGATATCACCAACCGTTCCACCAATTTCAGTAATAACAATATCATAATCGCCAGATTTACCCAGCAACTGCATTCTGTCTTTGATTTCGTTTGTAATATGAGGAACAACCTGAACTGTTTTTCCTAAAAACTCCCCTCTTCTTTCTTTTTCAATAACCGAAAGATAAACTCTTCCTGTAGTAACGTTATTAGCCTGAGAAGTAGGAACGTTCAAGAAACGCTCGTAGTGTCCTAAATCTAAGTCTGTCTCTGCTCCATCATCTGTCACATAACATTCTCCGTGCTCATAAGGATTCAAAGTTCCCGGATCTACGTTAATGTATGGATCAAATTTCTGAATAGTTGTGCGGTATCCTCTTCCTTGTAACAATTTTGCCAAAGACGCCGCGATAATCCCTTTTCCTAATGAAGAGGTCACACCTCCTGTAACAAAAATATATTTTGTTTGATTCATTCTGTTGTTGTTTGTAAGTAGTTGTGTAAAAAACTTGGCAAAAGTACAAATTTAATTAGACAATTTGCTAATTAGAAAATTAGAAAATGTCTCAATTAGAAAATTTAAGAAATAGATAAGTGATAATTAAAAAACAATGAATTAAATTAACTTTTAAGCAATATTTTAATATTATCTTTCTAAACATTATCTAATTATCTAATTTTCCCATTATCTAATTATTTAAGGTTTCGGATATTGTTTCTTGATATTCCGAATCAATTCTTCCAAACCATTTAATTTCAATTCATAAATCAATTGCAATTGCTGCCCTAATTCTCCTTTTGGAAAACCTTTATTATGATACCAAACCACATAATACTCTGGAAGATCTATTAAATATTTTCCTTCGTATTTCCCGAAAGGCATTTTGGTGTGCGCTAATTTTATGAGTTGTTTTTTGTCTTGTTCCATTTTTAAAAGAAAAAAGAAGCAAGAACAAAGAATATAGAATTCTCTTTCTTGCTTCTTTTGCAAAGCTATTATTAATTTGCCACAGATTAAAATGATTCACACAGATTATTAAATCAAAAGAATAAAAAAACTCAGAATCTTAGAATCTTAGCAACTTAGAGCCTTTTAATAATGCCATCTCACAAAAGCTTCCATTGCTGCATAGGTTGCCAAACCTAATTGTTGGTACAAGTCAGCTGTTTCGCGGTTTCTGTCTTCGGCTCTCTGCCAGAACTCTCTTGCATCTGTTCCCTGAAAAACAACTCCGTCTTTTTGAGATTGGTGTTTGAAGATTCCGTGACGTTTTGCCAGAACTTGGTCCGGACTCATTGGAACTGCCATTTCAACTTCGTCAATTCCCCATTCCTGCCAAGCTCCACGGTACAACCAAAGCCAGCAGTCGTTCATGAATTCTTTTGGTTTTAAAACTCTTACGGCTTCAAAAATAGCATCTAGACAAACTTTATGCGTTCCGTGTGGATCTGCTAAATCTCCAGCTGCATAAATCTGATGTGGTTTAATTTTCTCAATCAAATCAACTGTTAGCTGGATATCTTCTGCTCCGATTGGTTTTTTCTCGATTGTTCCGGTTTCATAGAAAGGCAATTCCATAAAATGAATCTGAGAATCAGGAAGTCCGACAAAATAACTTGTTGCTCTCGCCTCTCCTTTTCTGATTAAACCCTTAATGTAACGAACTTCTGGAATATCAATTTCGCTGTTCTTCTTGTTTTCTAGGAAAGCTTCTGCCTTTTTGTAAATGTTATCAGCCTCTTCGCTTTTGATTCCGAATTTCTCGTTATAATCAATTACGAATCTTGCAAAACGCAGTGCCTCGTCGTCTGCAACTGCGATATTTCCAGATGTCTGGTAAGCAACATGCACTTCATGACCTTGCTCTTGAAGACGCATAAAAGTTCCTCCCATACTAATAATATCATCGTCTGGGTGTGGACTGAAAATCAATACGCGTTTTTTAGCCGGTTCTGCTCTTTCTGGACGGTTTGAATCGTCTGCATTTGGTTTTCCGCCTGGCCAACCCGTAATTGTATTTTGTAATTTATTGAAAATCTTAATATTGATATCATAAGCCGGACCTGAATCTGCCAACAAATCGCTCATACCATTTTCGATATAATCTGCATCTGTAAGCATCAAAATTGGTTTTTTAAGATCCAATGCCAATCCTAAAACTGCCTTACGAGTCAATTTATCTGTCCAAATGATTTTTTCTACCAACCAAGGCTTGTTGATTCTTGTTAATTTTGAAGAAGCTTCTTTATCTAAAATAAAAACCGCATCATCATGTTCTTGCAAAAACGAAGCAGGAACTCGATTTGTAACTTCGTCCTCCACAGATTTTTTCACAATATTTGCTTTTCCTTCTCCCCAAGCCAATAAGATTACTCTTTTTGCTTCCATGATTTTTTTAACACCAAGTGTAATTGCTGTTCTTGGCGTATTATTTAAACCGAAGAAATCTTTACTGGCAGCAACTCTTGTAATATGATCTAAAGCCACCAAACGAGTTTTTGAGTTTTGAAGCGAACCCGATTCGTTAAAACCGATATGTCCGTTACCTCCAATTCCAAGAATCTGAAGATCAATTCCGCCCAAAGCTTCAATTTTAGCTTCGTAATCTGCACAATAATCAGCAATTTGCTCTTTAGTCAAAAGTCCGTCTGGAACGTGAGCGTTTTCAGGCAGAATATCGACATGATCAAACAAAAGTTCTTTCATAAAACGAACATAACTGTTTATTGAATTCGGTTCCATTGGATAATATTCATCCAAATTGAAACTGATTACATTTTTGAAACTCAAACCTTCTTCCTTGTGCAGGCGTACTAATTCAGCATATAATCCTTTTGGAGAAGAACCAGTTGCCAAACCTAAAATACAAGGCTTGCCTTCTTTTTGTTTTTCTTTGATCAGGTTTGCTATTTCCTGCGCAACTGCTTTTGAAGCATCTGTTGAATTCTCAAAAACAACTGTATTGATGTTTTCGAATCGTTTTTCGAATCCTGTTGCTTTGTCAATTTTACTTTTTAACATGATATAGTATTTTATTTTTTTTAATTCTATTGGTTTTGCATTTTTTTTGCAATTTTCAGACCTCTTATAGGCATTTGGACCAATAAGAGCCGTTTTCATATTTGCGAATCATTATTATGACGAATATTTCATCACAACCAAATAACAATCAACAACATATAAATATACAACTTTTATCAATAACGAACGTATTGTATTGATTCGAATATGAACTTAAAAAAGCGCATGCGTATTTTATGCAAATGTCTGCATTTTTTTTGCAATACAAAAATTATCTATTAATTTTCGTCAATCATTAAATTCGGTATGAAAACTTTGTTAGTTTTTTGTAATTCAAAAACAAACATCAATATTTTTTAAAAAGTCTATATTTTCGCGAAAAAACTTTTATGACAAACAAAAAGGCGTCTAAAAAAATTAGACGCCTTTTAAATGTATTTCAAAAAAATTATTTCCAGTTAAAAGTAATTCGCTTTTCTATCTCAGAACTCAAACTTAAAAACACCGGACACGTCATCGCTGCGCGTTCCAGTATAGTTTTGTTCTTTTGATCGGCAACACCTTGCATTTCAAAAACAATTTCGATTGCCCCAATTCTTCTTGGTTCAGCATTCATGATTTTGGTTACTTCGGCTGTAGAACCAGTAAAATCTACTTCCAAATCGCGGGCTTTAATTCCCATTATCGTCATCATACAACTTGCCAACGCATTGGCAACCGTATCTGTTGGAGAAAAAGCCTCTCCTTTTCCGTTATTATCAAGTGGTGCATCAGAAATGATTTCGCTTCCCGATTGCACGTGGATTGATTTTGTTCTTAAATCGCCTAAATAGGTTACTTTTGATGTCATTAATTTGCTTCTTTTAAAGTTAAATCAGTATCGTAATATAAGATGTAAACACCTTTATTGGCGTGTCCGCCGTCTTCTTTTCTGTAATATTGAAATTTGTTGTCTACCTGCTGCGTTGTCATAAGATCTGCCGTTTCAGGAAATGTTTTTCCTTGAACCAAACGCATCATCGTATCAAAAGTGACATCAAATCCTCTTGTTGCATAAGTATTAGGATTTACTTTATTTTTAAGACGGTATTCTTTTTCAAAAACAAGAACCGACTCTTCATCGCTTTCACGTGTCACAGAAGGGAACATTAATTTCAATTTTATCAGGTTCTCAAAATTAATTTCATCTGTATCAAGCGTACTGTTTGGCTCTAAAATCACCAACTGCACCTGACATGTTTTTTGAGAATCAAGCAAAGCCTTAATTGTTGCCTTAACCATTGCTGTATTTGCCGTTTCCATTACGACATAATTCATTCTGTTTGGCATTAAAAGGCTTTTCAAACTTGCCGCATCCAATGCTCCAGTTTCGGTTAGAGAAGCAAAAACAACTCCTTTTTGATTTTGTTTGATATAATTGATTACAGATTCTTTTTTCTTGTCGACAACCGCCACTATATTTCCGTTTTTGGCTCTCATATAATCAAAAACTGAATTTCTGACCACATCGATAGACGGAATTGTCTGATACAAATTATCTATCGGGTTTGCAATGTCTTTTGACAGAGGCGAAATCACAGGAACGTTGTACATACGAAGCGTATTTGCAGTCGCTTCTGCATTGCTTTGATAAAACGGTCCGATTACAGCATCTGCATTCTGCAATTTACTTATTAATCCCGAAACATTCGAAGTTGTTTTGGTTTCCTGCGAATCGTAAATCGAAACATCTATTGGAAGCTTAAGCGCTCTTGCCGAATCAATTGCCATCATAGCTCCTGAATAAAAATCAAGAGTCATATTCAAGAATTTATCCGTTTTAAGCCTTGAAGCTGTTCCGGCCGTGTCACTTTGAATTTTAGCCAGATTGAAAGGAAGCAACAAAACTACTTTTTTGCGTTCTGTAATACCTCTTTTCTTTGTTAATGCTACAACCTCAGCGTTGTTTTCCTCAGATTTAACTTTGTCCAAAATTTTGATTCCACCGCCATTTCCGCTTGGTTGCGTTTCAGTTTTTTCTGCCGGTTTCTCAACAGGCTGTTGTGCTACAATTGGTTGTGGAGCCACATATCCCGCAGGAACTTTTAAAACCATTCCTTCCTTCAAACCCTCAGATAAAGAAGGATTAAGCGCTTGCAGTTCGTCTTGTGACAAATGAAAAGTTCTTGACAAACTATACAATGTTTCTTTTGGCTTTACCTGATATTCCATGTACGAAACCGTTTTTTTAGAACCTTCTGTCCCTTTTTTGGTTTCTGCAGGTTTTACTGAAATGGCCGAAGTAGCTTCTGTTTTTGGAGCAGTTCCAGAAATTGTCAAACGATATCCGACAGGAAGGCTAGCAACAATTTCAGGATTGCGTTTTTCTAAATCTTCGATTGTCGTATTGTATTGTTTTGCAATAGAATACTTTGTTTCTTTTGGCTGTACATCATGATATACATATTTCTCATAACCTTTTTCTTTTGTCGGTTTTGCCACTGTTTTAGGAGCAGAACCTTTAGCTGGAATTACGAGTTTCTGACCAATCTGAACGCCTGTTTTTTCTAAAAACGGATTTGCCGCTTTTAGAGCTTCGTCCGAAATTCCATATTTTTTCTCAATACTGTAGAAAGTCTCTTTTGGCTGTACTTCGTGAATAATTTCCTTACCAGAAGCCGTTGCAGTTTTGGCTTCAGAAACCTCTTTTTTAACCTCTCCTGATTTGGTCGGAATCAGCAAAACCGAATTCGGAACCAAACCTGTTCTGGCATCTGGATTCAGCTGGTAAATATCATAAGGCGTCACCTTAAATTTCTGCGCAATCTGATTAATGGTTTCTCCTGCCGAAACTTTATATTTCACCACTTTTTCCTGAGAAAAAGCAGTTGCATTAATAAAAAGGACAAAAGACAATAATGTTAAATAATATTTCATAGTATGGCTTAAAATAATTTAATTTCTAATTCAAAAACTAATTACAAATTTTCCTGAAAGCAAAATTCGCGCCGTTTGTTGTTTTTTTTTAATTACCTCAGGTCAATTTCAACCTTGGCGATAGTGATTTCTTTATATAACTCATCTTCTTCTTTTTTCTTGCATTTGTAAAGCACTTCTTCCATGTTTTCGAACTTGTCGCTGTAAACATAATACGAAAGACTATTGATATTAAAGAAAAAACTAGCGTGAAAATCGCCCGCATCAATAAGTTTCATAATCAACCTGTCGCGTTCAACTGCGTCTGTAAATATACCTAAAACTAAGTAATAGCCGTTTGAAACTTCTTTAAGATTATCATAAACTTCAACATTTACTGTTTTATCTTTACGTAACGGATTGTCTTTCAGCTCCTGCCTCATTTCTTCAAGAGAAAGTATTTTGGCATTTTCTGCCGAATTTGTTTTCATTTGTTTTTTTAGGACTTCGTCTTGATATTTTTTCAATTTAACTAAAGCTAGCTTATCATCAAATTTGCGAGCTTCCATACTATAATACGAAGCTTTGCTGATATGTCTTTTCACTTCGATTTTTTTCTGAATATCAAGCGAATCTATTTTGGCTATCAAAAGCTGATTTTGGGCATCGCCTTTTTCTTGCTCTGTCCGATAACGTTTTATTTCTTCTAATGACAAACGCTTTTGCAAGGGTTCTGCATTGTTTTTTTTCTCGCTTTCGCGGATTTTCTTCTTGTATTCCTGATTTTCTTCAACCGCAATTTTCTCTACCTTATTCATCAAACCAGCATAGGCTTTCCGATTTTCAGCCAGTTCTCTTTTTAATTGAGAGGATAATTCGTTCGTTTTATTAATGCCATCAAATGATTGCTTTTCCAAACGTTTTGATTCCTCGATATTTAAAACTTCCATTTTCTTCAATTCTTTCAAATCATTATTCATGGAAGCCACGAGCGAATCTAATTTTGCCATCAAAATATCCTGAACATTTTTATTGGCTTCTAAAACCAAACGCAGTTTCTCTACCGAGTTTTCCTTAGAACCATTCATATCGTTCAGATTCACTTTCAAATCATTGATTTTAATAATCTTCTGATTCATTTCTTTCTGAACAATCAGCCTGTCTTTCAAATCCTCGATTTCGACAGTTTTGGCTTTTGTTTTTTCAACCACGACTTGCTTTTCAGCCAAAGCCAACATTAATTCCTCGCTTTCGTTTGCGGGTTTGATTTGTTTGGTGTTGATCGCTAGCTTATTTCCAACAATTAATCCGTTTACGATTTCTGGATTTTGAGATTCAAGTTGTTCTATCGAAATTCCGTATTTTTTTGCAATCGCATATTTGGTTTCTTTTGACTCTACGACATGAAAAATAGTTTCCTGATTGATAACTCGGACTCTTCCATCGAGCGTTTTTCTTTTATTCGGAATTAAAATCGTTTGTCCGATCTGCAATCCGTTTTGCAATAATTCCTTATTAAGATTTTCTAAATCTTGAACCGACACATTATATTGCCTCGCAATACCGAAAAGCGACTCTTTTGCCAATACCTGATGTGCTACTTTTGAAGAAACAGCTTTTTCTGGCTGAACATAATCTGGATTTTGAGGAATAATTAATTCTTGGCCTATTTGAAGTCCGCTAGCGAGAATTTCTTGATTTGCATTTTGAATCGCCTCAACCGAAACATGATAGTGCTTAGACAAACCAAACAATGTTTCTTTGGCTTCAACAATATGAATTAGTTGATTCTGAGTTTTTTCCAAATGCATCGGAATCCTTAAAACCTGATTATCCTTGATGCCGTTTTGAGATTCTGGATTAAGCTTGTAAATCTCATCAACAGAAACCTTGTATTTCTGAGCTATAAAATAAGCGGTTTCTCCTTTTTGAATTTTGTGTTCGATAATTGATTCTTGCGCAACTATTTTGCCAAAAGACAAAACAAAGACAAGAGAAATCGTCAAAAGCTCTCTCATAAATAGTAGGTTGTAAAAAAATTAAGGCATTACAAATGTAACTTAATTTTAAAAAAAGTACTATTATTACTTAGATGTTTGTTACAACTTAGAACATTCAATACTCTAATTCCAAGAAATTACCCCACTGTACGATATATGTAAACAAAAAAAATGCCCGTAAAATACGGACATTTTTACTATAATAATCTAGATTATTCCCACTCAATTGTTGCTGGTGGTTTTGAACTAATATCGTAAACCACACGATTGACTCCTTTTACTTTATTAATGATGTCGTTTGATACTTTCATCAAGAAATCGTACGGTAAATGAACCCAGTCAGCTGTCATACCATCTGTTGATTCTACAGCTCTCAGCGCTACCACTTTTTCGTAAGTACGCTCATCTCCCATAACACCCACAGAGTTTACAGGAAGCAAAATTGCTCCTGCCTGCCAAACTTTATCGTATAGTCCCCAAGATTTTAATCCTTCGATAAATACAGAATCTACATCTTGCAAAATTCTAACTTTCTCTGGAGTAATGTCTCCTAAAATTCTGATTGATAATCCTGGTCCAGGGAAAGGGTGTCTTCCTAATAGTTCAGGATCTATTCCTAATGTAGCACCAACTCTACGAACTTCGTCTTTAAACAGCATTCTAAGTGGTTCTACAATTTTTAATTTCATATAATCTGGCAATCCGCCAACGTTGTGATGCGATTTAATAGTTGCAGATGGTCCTTTTACCGATACAGATTCGATAACATCTGGGTAAATAGTTCCTTGAGCCAACCATTTTACGTCTTCTAATAAATGTGATTCATCATCAAAAACCTCGATAAATACGCGACCAATTGTTTTACGTTTTGTCTCAGGATCACTGATTCCAGCTAATTCGCCAAGGAAACGATCGCCGGCATCTACACCTTTTACGTTTAATCCCATTCCTTTGTATTGGTTCAATACATTTTCGAATTCGTTTTTACGTAAAAGTCCGTTGTTAACAAAGATGCAATATAGATTTTGTCCGATTGCTTTGTTTAATAAAACTGCCGCTACAGTAGAATCTACTCCTCCAGATAAACCAAGGACAACTTTATCGTTTCCTAGTTTTTCTTTTAATTCTGCTACCATTTCGTCAACAAAAGCATTTGGAGTAAAGTTTTGAGGAACTTCGGCAATTTTCACTAAGAAATTTTCCAGCATTTTTTTTCCGTCAGTAGAATGGTAAACTTCTGGATGGTACTGAATTGCATAAGTAGTTTCGCCTTCAATTTTGTAAGCTGCGTATTCTACATCATGCGTGCTTGCTAATTTTACCGCATTTGTCGGAAGTGCTTTGATGCTATCGCTATGGCTCATCCAAACTTGGCTGTTTTCTGAAACTCCGTCAAAAAAAGTTTCACCTTCTTTAATATAAGACAAGTTTGCTCTTCCGTATTCTCTTGTGTTTGAAGCAGCAACCTCTCCACCGCTAAAGTGCGCTAAATATTGCGCTCCGTAACAAACGGCAAGCAAAGGCATTTTACCTCTAATTTGCGATAAATCAGTATGTGGCGCATCTTCTCCTCTTACAGAGAAAGGGCTTCCTCCTAAAATTACGGCTTTATAACTTGATAAATCACTTGGAATGTGATTGTAAGGAAAAATTTCGCAGAATATATTTAATTCGCGAACTCTACGCGCAATAAGCTGAGTATATTGCGACCCGAAATCTAAAATAAGTACGTTGTGTTGCATGCGCAAAAATACTTTTTATATTCGAAATTGAAAAATCGCAGCAGTGAAAAAAAAATATTTTTTTTCACTGAAGGTCCTAAGGTACTAAGTTGCTAAGATTCTGAGCTTTTTTACTGTAAAAACGGATAACTTAGCAGCTTAGTAGCTTAGCTCCTTAGAAACTTTAAAAAAAATCCAAAAACCAAATTATTTCGTATCTAAGAAAAACCCAATCAAATTAAACTATGAAATCAAAATTTATTGCGCTTACACTTTTATTGTCTTTTGCTTTTACCTCTTGCGATACTGTCGATGATTTGCTGAGTTTTACCATCTCAAACAATGCTTCGATAAAAATAAAAAGTACTTCGCCGATTAATCTTCCTTCAGAAATTATTACTCCAGAAGTTACGACCAATTCGTCTTCAGAATTTGAAAACAACAAAACAAAGGCTAGTCTTGTAAAAGATGTAAAGATCAGATCCTTAAAATTGTCTATCTCTGATCCTTCAGACAAAACATTTACATTCTTGAAGACGATACATATTTATATTTCGACTACAGATTCAAACGAAATAGAATTAGCGTATCAGGAAAATATCAACTCTTCTTCAAATGAAATTGATTTGGTATGCACAGATAAAAAACTGGACGAATACATTAAAGCCGATAGCTATAAAATAAGAACACAGGTTACTTTAAAAGAAACGCTGACCAAAGATGTTACGGTAAAAGCAAATATGAAGTTTAGAGTTACTGCTGATCCGTTTTAATCTTCTTTTTGAGTGACAAAGTTACAAAGGTTCAAAGTAGCAAAGCATAAAACTGTGTTTCTTTGAACCTTTGTCGTTTAAAAATTATTTTTTTGATTTTGTAAGCGGTTTTTGTTGTTTTACTATAATAAACTTCGCTTTAAATCCTGTATCTAAATTGTTCCAATAATCAGATAAAATACGATTCCCCTCCGCATCTATAATTTCAAATCCACCAGTATTTCCACCAAGTGTTCCAATATTAAGCGCTTCTAACTCAAATGTGTTAAAGCCTTCATTAAAAGTAATTTTAAAACTTTGATATTCAGCCTTCAAAATCATTCTTTCCACAACAACATTCTGATTAAAAACGGCCTTAATTAAATCACCATCAATTGCACCGGCATCACGACATTTTACAATAAAATATGCAGAACTAGTATAAATATCCCCAAATTCAATATTTTTTCTAGTCAACGGTCCTCTTTCTTCCGATAATCCAGCTTCTTTTAAATCTCTTTTCAAATCCTTTTCCATTTTATCAACGTAACGGTCGCCTGGATTGGCAAAGTCGTTTTCTGTAGACATGCTGAATTTGCTTTTCTCTTCGCCAATCTGAAATTTAGAAGGAGTTGTTATGGTTTTGTTTTCAAAAACATTGGGTGTTTTTATGCTCGGAATGTCCAAACTTTCAGTCTCTGGATTTTTAGTTTCTGGAATTGGTGTTTTCTTGGGTTTTACACCAAATTTTGGGGCAGGAATCGGTTTGTACTTCCCTCCAACCTCCTGTGCTGAAACTGAAATTGCTGTAAGTAATAATATGAAAAATAAAATATGCTTCATTAAATAAGAATTATAGGGTCTGCTTTTATAAATTAATTTTATAAGATCAAAAAGTCTCAGCATCACAAAAATACTATAATTTCGTTAGGCGTCGCAACTTTAGGAGTTTTATAACATTAAATTATGCTAATTTTTGGAATCAAAAAACCTGCCAAAATATAGTTTTTCTGCGAAAAATGAATTTCAAATTAAAAATTCCAAATACCAATACTGCCGTTTAAAATCTCTTATTTTTTTGCTGTTAAATACAAGTACGAATTTTGATAATTAGCAACTTATTCTTAAATTCAAGACTTTATTTTACCATTTATAAAATCTCATCAAAATGGATTATATCGATTATTACAAAGTACTAGATGTTACTAAATCTGCTACCGAAGCAGAAATCAAAAAGGCATATCGAAAACTAGCTCGAAAATATCATCCCGATTTAAATCCGAATGACAAAGAAGCCGAAAAAAAATTCAAAGAGATAAATGAAGCTAACGAAGTTTTAAGCAATCCTGAAAATCGTAAAAAATACGATAAATATGGAAAAGACTGGAAACATGCTGATGAATTCGAAAAAGCAGGATATAATCCAAATCAGCAACAGCAATATTCTAGACAGCAAAGCGGACAGGATTTCTCTGGTTTTGAAGGTGATTTTTCTGGAAGCGATTTTTCGGATTTTTTCAATTCCATGTATGGCGGAGGAAGAAGCCGATCACAGTCAAAATACAGAGGTCAGGATTTTAATGCCGAATTAGAACTAGATTTAAAAGCCGCTTACACTACACACAAACAAAATTTGACGGTAAATGGCAAAAATATCCGAATTACGATTCCAGCAGGTGTCGAAAACGGACAAATCATTAAAATTCCGAATCATGGAGGACCTGGTGTAAACGGCGGACCAAATGGGGATTTGTACATCACATTTATAATTTCTAATAATTCTGACTTTAAACGTGAAGGAAATAATTTGTATACCGATGCTCCGATTGATTTATACACAGCTATTCTGGGCGGAGAAACGCATATCAATACTTTTGACGGAAAAGTAAAAATCAAAGTGCCAGCCGAAACACAACCCGGAACAAAAGTAAAACTGAAAGGAAAAGGATTTCCAGTTTATAAAAAAGAAAATCAGTTTGGGGATCTATACATTACTTATACCATAAAACTTCCCACAAGATTGTCTGACAAGGAAAAAGAATTATTTGAGGAACTGGCAAAACTAAGAAATCATGAAAAGTAAAAATCTAATCCAAATAAAACAGTTTTGTGTATATCATGAAATTGAAAACACATTTATTACTGAGCTCAACAATTACGGTCTGATTCAGATTATTGTAGATGAAAATGAAGAATATCTGGAGCCTGAACAACTCCCGACAGTAGAAAAAATGATCCGAATGCATTACGATCTGAACATAAATTTTGAAGGATTAGACGCGATTGCTCATTTGCTGGGCAAAATTGAGGCATTACAGCAAAATCTGAATACAGTTCAGAATAAGCTTCGCCTTTACGAAGAGAACCAAAGGGAATAATATCACAAAAAAGCTTGATTTTCGATTTGATTTCAAGCTTTTTTCTATTTCTTTCAAAAGCATTATCCTTAAATTGCCGCTAAATTAATTAACTGGAATTGGTCTGTGAGGCTAATTCACAAAAACTAAAAAATGAAAAGAGAAAATATCTTAACTGGTTCTCCGTGGGAAGACAAAATGGGATACTGCCGTGCTGTACGTATCGGAAATATTATTGAAGTTTCGGGAACTGTAGCCATTGTTGACGGAGAAAAAGTAAAAGCAGATGATGCGTATGCCCAAACTTACAATATTATTGAACGTGTAGAAAAAGTCTTATCAGATTTGAATGTCGGGATAAAAGACGTCATCAGAACCCGAATATTCACAACAGATATTTCTACGTTTGAAGAAGTTGCCAAAGCGCATGCTGCCTTTTTTAAAGATGTAAAACCTACAACAGGATTCTACGAAATCAGTAAATTAGTTGCACCAGAATATTTGGTAGAAATCGAATTTACTGCTGTAGTATAATATTTTTTTCTGCCACAAATTTCACGAATTTCCGCTAATTATTGCTTCTTTTGGCATTCCTGATAACTATCGATATAATGAATTTAAAATGATTTCTTTCTTTTAATTCGTGAAAATTTGTGAAATTCGTGGCAAACTTTTAGAATTCATTAATGACTTTCCAAATCACCAAACAATTCCTGCTTTGTCTACCAAAATGGATTCTTATCTGTGCTTTAATCGGTATATTTTCAGGTTCTGCCTCTGCTTTCTTTTTAGTTTCTCTAGAATGGGTTACGCAATTTAGGATGCAGCACGATTGGATTATCTGGCTTTTGCCTTTCGGCGGATTGTTGGTTGGATTAACTTATTATTACTGGGGAGAATCGGTTGCAAAAGGAAACAATCTTTTACTTGAAGAATACGAAACACCCAAGAAAGTCATTCCGTTAAAAATGGCCCCTTTAGTGCTTCTAGGAACCTTGCTTACCCATTTATTTGGAGGATCAGCAGGACGTGAAGGAACTGCAGTGCAAATGGGAGGCGCAATTGCTGATCAATTCACAAAAATCTTCAAACTCAACAATTCTGAACGCCGAATTTTAATCATTCTCGGAATCAGTGCGGGTTTTGCTTCTGTTTTTGGTACTCCTTTGGCTGGAGCGATCTTTGCTTTGGAGGTTTTGTATTTCAGTAAGATTAATTTAAAAAGCATTTTCCTTTCTTTTCTAGTTGCTTATGCTGCTTATTTTACTGTAGAATTTTGGCAAGTAAAGCATACTCTTTACAATATCCCAATTGTTCCGGACATCAGTTTAAACAACATTATTTTCACGATAATTGTTGGAATTTTATCCGGATTTGCCGCTTTGCTATTTTCAAGAAGTACTCATTTTTGGAGTTCTGTTTTTGCTAAAAATATTAATTATCCGCCACTGCGGCCAGTAATTGGGGGCGTTGTACTGGCTATCGCAATCGCTGCTTTCGGTTTTACAGAATTCTCCGGATTAGGAGTTCCCGTAATTGTCGATTCTTTTTCAAATCCCAGCCAATGGTATGATTTTCTGTTTAAAATTCTTTTCACCGGATTTACCTTAGGAGCCGGCTTTAAAGGTGGAGAAGTAACTCCGCTGTTCTTTGTTGGAGCCACGTTGGGAAGCGCGTTATCTATTGTGATTCCGATGCCGATTGCACTTTTGGCTGGAATCGGATTTGTTGCTGTTTTCTCGGGTGCGACCCACACTCCTATCGCCTGCACTATTATGGGAATAGAATTATTCGGACTTGCTCCGGGATTATTTATTGCGATTGGCTGTACAATTGCTTATTTTTCTTCTGGCTCTGTTGGCATTTATAAATCGCAGATTGTAAAAGGTGCAAAATATAAGTTATACCAAAGGTTAAATTCTAATTTTTGAAATTCCAAATTCCAATCCAAATATGCATCGTTCCTACGGAACTTAAAAAAATGACCCTAATTATTTCCAACGGATTAAAATCCGTTGCTACAAAATGCCTCGTTCCTATGGAACTTTAATTGAAACCCAAAAAAACATC
>NZ_SJTF01000019.1 GCF_004634245.1 Flavobacterium foetidum | reverse complement strand
GTTAAGCCCGCCTGCGCAGATGGTACTGCATCATTGTGGGAGAGTATGTCGTCGCCTTTCTTTGGAATCCCGATTCGTTCGAATCGGGATTTTTTTTTGCTTTATGGTATTGGAAAAAGACTTAATTCCATCATTTAAATTTCTTTTCTCTGCGATATTTCTTATTTTTAGTAGTTTAAATGCTATAGTAAACTCGAACATATGATTTTAGCTAGAAACCGTTTTCTCTCCTTTTTAATGGTATTGCTCACATTAGTTGCGCCAAATATTATATCCGCTCAGTTATTGGGTACTAAGACTGCGACTGAAGAACCTGTAAAATCTCCTGAAGATTCTTTGGGAAGAAGAACTCCTCAGGGTACAATAAATGGCTTTATTAAAGCTATCGGTGATCAAAATTACTTGCGAGCCAGTCAGTATTTTGTGTTGAGCAAACGCTCCTACCGAAAAACAGCGGATAGAATCAGAATTGCAAAAACTTTTCAGCAACTTTTGGATCAAGGAGGTAATTTTTCTCCGTCTTCTATTATAAGCAACAAAGAATTTGGTCGTGTTGATGATGACTTAGCAACAGGCATCGATCTTGTTGGTAGTATTTCAACAGATAAGACAACAATACAACTGTATGTAGAGAACCAGTCAGAAGATAATCAACCTGCATTATGGCTTTTCTCTGCCGAAACTGTAGAATCAATTGCTTCGGCAGATATAACTGGCGAAAAAACATTTTTGGATAGAGTGCTGCCTAATGTCTTAATTCAAAGAAAATTAGGTAATGTTCCCATTGGTCATTGGGCGGTTGTAGTAATTATGACGATTGTATCCTATTTACTTTCAAGATTGCTGATTTTTGTTATTGTTTTTGTTTTACAAAAATTATGGAAAAAAGCTGCGAGTGAAAAAGTTAACGCTATAATAAATGCATTTACTTTGCCAGTTCATATGTGTTTAACAGTAATCTTGTTCGTTGCCTTTACGCAACGTATGGGAATATCTATTGTAGTTCGACAGCGTTTTAGTATCATAATAATCACTATCGGGATTGTCGCGTTTTTAATTCTGCTATGGAGAATGACCGATTTTGTAAGCATGTTTACAAGAAGCAGAATGAGTAGAAGAGGAAGGATTTCTGCCGTTTCAGCTATATTATTCTTAAGTAGGACAACCAAGGTTGCTATTGTA
Organism: Flavobacterium foetidum; assembly: GCF_004634245.1. Lineage (GTDB taxonomy): Bacteria > Bacteroidota > Bacteroidia > Flavobacteriales > Flavobacteriaceae > Flavobacterium > Flavobacterium foetidum. The sequence continues at coordinate 89,419 of NZ_SJTF01000019.1, read as the reverse complement.
TTTATTGGTATTATCGCTATACTCGGAATTATTGGTGTTGATGTTACTGCCGGACTTGCAGCGCTTGGTATTGGAGGTATAGCATTGGCATTAGGGGCGCAGAAAACTATAGAAAATTTTGTAGGAAGTGTGAGTCTTATCGCAGATCAGCCATTAAGAGTTGGAGATTATTGTAGAGTGGATGATATTAAAGGCACTGTTGAATCTATTGGCATGCGCTCTACAATGTTGCGAACTTCTGCGCGTACAATTGTAACTATTCCAAATGGACAGCTTTCGGCCAGTAAAATTGAGAATTTTGCTCATCGCGACCGTTTCATATTTAATCCAATACTTAATTTTAGGATGGAGACAACTCCGGATCAAATTCGCTATTTATTGGTTGAGCTAAGATCATTGCTGTTTGCCCATCCAGAAGTAATAGATTCGCCTCCTGTTGTACGTTTTACAGGTATTACAGCTGATGCCTTAAAAATTGAAGTTACTGCTTATATTCAAGCAATAAATTTTGAAACATCACAGGAAGTACAAGAAGATTTGTTGTTGCGAATGATGGATATTATCGAAAACAGTGGAACTTCATTAGCATATCCTTCTCAAAGACTTTTTGTATCACGCGATATTCCACTTTCTGATGAAAAATCTCAAGCTATTTCTGAGACTGTTAAAGAATGGAAAGAAAAAAGTGAATTACAGCTTCCGAAGTTTGACCCGAAACGCGTCGAAGAACTTAAAGGAAGCATCAAATATCCGGATAAGGGAAGCTTTAATTCTAATGAAGCATAAAAGATAAAACCGACATCTGTTTTAGAATAATCAAAACTGATGTCGGAAATTGTTTTTTCTTTTTTAATAAAGCAAAACTATTTTTTTAGTACAATAAGTTTTCCTGTAATTTTAAATTTACCTTCTGCTATATCTTTAGATTCATCTGGCTGTTTTCCACCTACGAACACTTTAAAAGTACCCGGTTCAATTACACGGATTCCTTTTTTATTAATTAAAGAAAGCTGTTCAGGCGTTATGGTAAAACTAACTGTTTTAGCTTCTCCTTTTTTCAAGTTAATCCTTTGAAATCCTTCTAGTTGATGTATTGGTCGAACAGTCGAAGCTTTTTCATCTTTTAGATACAATTCAACAACTTCATCTCCATCAAAATTACCAGTGTTTGTTACATCTACCGAGATTATAAAATCATTCTCAGCATTTACTATAGCAGGAATTTTCAAATTATTGTATTTAAAAGTAGTATAACTTAACCCGAATCCAAAAGGATATAAAGGTTTTTTATCAAAATATCGATATGTACGCCCCTTCATGTCATAATTTTCAAAAGCGGGAAGTTGGTCAATAGATTTATAATACGTAACAGGTAATCTTCCAGCCGGATTATAATCTCCGAAAAGCACATCAGCAATAGCATTTCCACCCTGCTGACCAGGATATCCAGCGGTTAGAATTGCGGGAATATTGTCGTTTGCCCAATTTATAGAAAGCGCACTTCCATTTATTAAAACCAAGACTACAGGTTTTCCAACAGCTTTTATTGCTTTTAGTAATTCCTCTTGATTTGCTGGTAAATTCAGGCTGGTTCGGTCACCGCCATCAAAACCATCTGCTTCAACTTTCATTTCTTCACCTTCCAATCTCTCATTCAATCCAAGAACAAGCACGACAGCATCTGCTTCAGAAGCCGTTTGTACAGCTTCTTTTAATAAGTTTTCTTGCGGCTCAGACCACAAAAGTTGTGCAATTGCGTCGCCATAGAAATTTTGATACTTAACCTCAATTTTATACTTTTTTCCAGCCTCAAGCTCAATCTTCTGAGCTCTGATTCGCGGATGATGATTGTTTTTTCCTCCAGTGCTTTTTCCGCCTTCGATTTCAACGGTCATAAAAGGTTTTGACCATTCTGATATCGAATACATCCCTGTTTTGGGTACTGAAAGATAGCCAGTCCAACGAACACTGTAATTTCCCATTTTCAATCTTGGATCAGGTGTTTCAATATCCCAATGAAAATCGATGTTATCATCAATACGTGTAAAGAGTGGTTTCCCGTCCCACTTGGTATTATCGAAATACTCTGCTTTTAATCCTTGTGTCCCGTTTTCATTCTGAAAATAAATTGACGGAATTGCCTTCATAGCGGGAACACCTTTGGCTAAATCTGTTCCTTGAGCATATAGAACTTTTGAATCAGGTTCAAGTTTGTTTTTAATTCCTTTTAAAACAGTAATAGGATTGCTTGGCACGCCGCTGTAATTCCCCCAAAGAGATTGAATATCGTTAGCATTTGGTCCAATTACCGCAATGGTTTTTATTTTTTTTGAAAGTGGGAGTGCGTTATTTTGGTTCTTTAGAAGAACAATGCTTTTTTGAGAAGCTTTACGTGCCAGATAATCGTTTGCTGCATTGTTATTTACAGAATAAGGAATTTGAGCGTAAGGAACTATTTCGTCAGGATCAAACATTCCCAGCCTAAAACGGGCAGTAAACAATCGTTTTACTGTCATATCAATATCGGCTTCGGTAAGCAGTTTTCGATCAAGTGCTTCTTTTAATGATTTGTAGCTGCTGCCGCATTCTAAATCTAATCCTTCTTTTACTGCCAAAGCCGAAGCCGAGGCGGCATCGTTTGTAATTTTATGATATTTCCAAATATCTGTCACTGCACCACAATCAGACACAATGTAACCCTTGAAGCCCCACTCATTTCGAAGAATATTGAATAAAAATGGACTGGCGCTGCAAGATTCTCCTCTAAAACGGTTGTAAGCCCCCATTACAGAATATACATTGCCTTCTTTTACTAAAGTTTTAAAAGCGGGAAGATAGGTTTCGTACAAATCAATATCGCTTACATTGGCATTAAATTCGTGGCGCGAAGGCTCAGGCCCTGAGTGTACCGCATAATGTTTTGCAGTTGCTACCACTTTAAGGTATTTTGGATCGGTTCCTTGAAGACCTTTTACATAATTAAGTCCCAATTGCCCAGTTAAATATGGATCTTCTCCATAAGTTTCATGTCCGCGTCCCCAGCGCGGGTCACGAAAAATATTGACATTTGGCGACCAAAATGTCAATCCTTGGTACATGCCGTGTTGTCCTCGTCTCAAATATTCATGATGTTTGGCACGAGCTTCATCTGAAATCGCATTGGCAACTTCGAGAACCAATTCTTTGTCCCATGAAGATGCAATAGAAATAGACTGCGGAAAAACGGTAGCGTATCCTGCACGGGCAACACCATGGAGTGACTCGTTCCACCAATTGTATTCGGGTATTCCGAGCCTTTTTATGGCTGGAGCTGAATCCATTAATTGGCTTATTTTTTCCTCGATTGTCATTCTCGAAACTAAATCGTCAACACGTTGTTCTATTGTAAGTGCTGGATTTTGGAATGCAAATTTCTCCTGTGCTGTAGTACTGAGTGAGAATGTGCTCAGTATAAACAAGAATTTGTATACTTTTTTCATTTGTCTGCGGAATCGTTTTGGTTTAATAGTTAGTAGATTATCTTTTGAATTTTTGAAGTAACATGAAAATACAAAATTAAATGTTTCTATTTCTCACCTTAGGATTAATTGCTATTTAAAAGGTGTTATAAAGCTTATAGTCTTTTTTTGTTGTTTTACAACCAATCGCAACAGACGTCAAATCGTTAATAAAGGGAGGGCATTTAGCTAATTATGGATATTGTTCTAGGTTAGGAAAAGAATTTTGATATTTTTGTGATTTATGTTAAAAAATAAATGATAAGAATGTTGAAGCGATATATAATTGTCTTTTTGTTTAGCCTAATATCTGCGTTTTGTATGGCGCAGCCCAAAGGTATTCTAACTCATTTATCGAATGATGGAAAGCTTACGCAATCACGTGTCTTGGGAATTCAACAAGATAAAAAAGGCTTTATTTGGTTAGCTACTTTTAATGGTCTTATTCGTTACGACGGAAATTCTTTCAGAAAATTTAAAGTAAAGCAAGATCTTACATTAGACATTCAATCCAATCGGGTGTCTAAGTTTAAGTTTGATACTAATGGCAGAATCTGGATACAGTCTGAAAAAAATGATATTTATTATTTTGACACCAATGAACTGAAATTTTACAATCCAGCAAAAAAAACATCAGATATTGCTTTTACAGAATTCAAAATAATGCCATCGGGACGGACTTGGCTTTTTCCAAAAGATAAAAGCTGTATTATGGTTTTTGAAACTGATAAAAAAATCGAAACCATAAAATTTGATAATGTAAAAAATTGTGGCAAGATCCGAGATGTCTATGAAGATAATTTGGGAACTACATGGTTTTTGACAGAATCTGGTATTTGCAGATTAAACAAGTCAGGAAACATTCCAGAGTATTTTTTTACGAATATGAGAGGATTGTCAGGCAGGTTGTATTCGTACAATGTGGCGGCGGAAACCAAAGAAGATCTTTGGTTTGCAGGCGATAATGGCAAATTTACCAGATATACTAAAAAATCAAGGACATTCTTTGATTTAGATTTGGGAATAAAAGAAGATATTTTGCTTTTGAATACGATTAATGACAACAAATTTCTTGTAATTACAAAGAAAGGGGGATTTGGCATATACGATATCATAACAGCGAAATTAGATTATTATACTAATAAAACTTTAGCCGGGATGCCAACCGAAAGCATTAATTTTTTGGGACTAACCGGTTCAAGATATTTTTGGTTTGATAATCTTTCGGGGCTATTTCAGTTTGATGTTTTAACTCGACAGCTTAAGAGAATTCCGACTGATGCTAGTGAGCCAGCCCTAACAGGAGGAAAACAAAAAAGTTTTCTATTGACAGCTCCAAATGGCACGGTGTGGATTCAGTCCAATAAAGGTGCGTTCGGTTATTGGGATGAAAAACAGGGAAAATTGTGTTCTGTAATGCGCTGTATCAAAGAATCGAAAGAAACTCTTTCAGACGTTATGTATACTGCTATGGTTGATAAATTGGGCAACCTTTGGTTTTGTTCCTACAAGCAGGGATTAGATTTGATAACCTTCAGTAACCGTAATTTCTTGACATTAGATATTCGGACATCGACAGATAATAAAAAACATAATGTTCGCAGTTTGATGACCGATAATAAAGGGAATCTCTGGGTTGCAAGCCGTGACGAAAAAATCGAAATTTTTAATCCTCAAAAAAAGAAAATCGGATTTTTGGGATCAAACGGTATGTTATCTGACGGGGGATCTGCATGGGGTGCGGATATTTACAGCATGATGCAAGATGCTCAAGGCAGAATTTGGATTGGTACTAGAGGAAATGGTGTTTTTTGTCTTAGCCCGAAGCAAAATCCTTTTGACTTTACAGTGCAACATTTCAAGTACAATCAAAATGATAAATACAGTATAAGTTCAGATGACGTCTATAAAATTTTTCAGGCTTCAGACGGTAATATCTATTTAGGAACATGGGGTGGTGGAATCAATATGATTCGTTTTTCAAACGATAATATCCATTTTATCAGTTATAGAAATGAATTGAAAAATTATCCTATCGGAAGTGCCGATAAAGTACGTTCGATTGTAGAAACTAAAGATCATAGGCTCTTTTTTGTCTCCTCTTACAAACTTCTTGGCATCTCGCAAAAAAATAAAACACCTGATAAAATTCATTTTAAAGAATATTATCATGCATCAGGTAACGATATTTTGGATGTTATTGTTACATCAGGCAATCAAATTGCGTTGGCGACAAATGGAAAGGGGCTTATTTTGGTGGAAATAGACAAGCAAAACTATGTAAAGTCGAAATCGTTTTGGAATGAAAATTTTGCTTTTCCACTAGAAGGTGTGGTTGGAATGCAGGAAGATTATTTCGGAAAAATATGGCTTATGGGAGACAATCAGCTGGCACGTTTTGATCCGAAAAACAACAGTTGCGAAACTTTTCCGGAACTTAAATCTATTATTGGAACCGAAATTTTTTCTGAAGCGACCAAATGCAGACTACAGAATGGCGAAGTTGCTCTTGGGTATTCTGATGGTCTAATTTATTTTAAACCCGAAGCTATAAAACCATTTGCTTTTAAGCCATATTTGGCTGTATCCGGATTTTTAGTCAACAATAAAGAACTATTTGAGGTCAATCCGGAAACGCCTAAAAATCCAGATATGTTGAAAGAAGTGACACTACAGCATGATCAGAATTTTTTCAGAATACAGTTTTCGGCTTTGGATTTTATTAAGAACGAAAATATAGTTTATCGCTATAAACTTAAAGGAATTGATAAGGAATGGAACTACCTTAAAGCCGGACAATCAATTAATTATACCAATCTTGGCAGGGGAGATTATACTCTTTTGGTATCTTCTACAAACGGACATAATTTATGGCTTAATAACGAAAGAGAAATAAAGATTACCATCAGGCCTTCTGTATGGGGAACCTATTTTGCCTATTGCTGTTATTTAGTATTAGCATGCGGTCTGTTTTTTTTAACACGCCGTACTATTTTAACTATTTTAAAACTTCGCCATGATGTTAGGGTTCAAAAAGAGATGAGCGAATTAAAACTGAACTTTTTTACCGACATTTCGCACGAAATACGAACACCACTTACAATGATTACTGCTCCTTTGGAAGTAATGCTTTCAGACAACCGTATAGAAGAATCAGTAAAGTCGCAACTCCGAACAATCGAAAAATACAGCAATAAGCTTTTAAATCTAGTAAACCAGATTTTGGATTTGAGGAGAATGCAGGATAAGAAACTAGAAGTCAGAAAGATAGATTTGAGAAAATTTGTAACTGATGTTTCAAAAAGTTTTAAAGATGTAAGCCTTCGACGTCATATTCAATTAAAGATAAGTAGCAGTGGCGAAGATTTGCAGATTTGGGCAGATCCAGATAGTCTCGATAAAATTCTTGTAAATCTACTTTCGAATGCATTTAAATATTGTAAAAAAGGGAGTTTGATTGAAGTACAGATAGAAGAATCTGATACTAATGTCAGTATAAAAGTTAAGGATAATGGTCCTGGAATTAGCCCAACTATTCAGAAAAAATTATTTGTACGTTTTTCAAATTATAATGAGAATCCTTTTAATCCAAGTACAGGAATAGGTCTTTCGATTGTAAAAGATTCCGTTGATAAACACGGAGCATCAATTTCTGTAGAAACAAAAGAGGGTAAGGGTACTACTTTTAAAGTCTGTTTCCTAAAAGGGACGGAACATTTTTCTGATGATGTCGTACTATTTCAAGAAACAGCTGAAGTTTTGGATGAAGACGAAAACGGAACGTCTGTTTTTGAAGAGAATGGTGAAAAGATTAGAGAAAAGCCCATCGGATTAGTCGTAGAAGACGATCCAGAATTGCGAGCTTTCATAGTTTCTGTATTAAAAGAAGATTACAATGTTTTTACAGCCGTAAATGGAGAAGAAGGTCACCTAAAAACAGTAGAGTTGATTCCGGATTTTGTTATTAGCGATATTATGATGCCGGAAATGGATGGAATTGAAATGCTAAAAGTTATTAGAAGCAATTTTGATGTGAGTCATATTCCTGTTATTTTACTTAGTGCAAAAACCGCAATCGAAAGTAAACTTGAAGGATTAGAATATGGAGCAGATGACTACATTACTAAACCATTTAATGTGAGTTTTTTAAAGGCAAGAGTAAAAAATGTTTTAGAGCAACGTTTTCGCTTGCAACAATTGTATTCAACAGGAAGTATTGCCGAAATTACAGCAGAAAAATCATTGCAAATCTCTAACAAGGATAATAAATTCATGCTTCAGGTAATTGATCTGGTAAAAGCCAATATTTCAAAATCAGATTTTTCTGTAGATGAGCTTGGGAAATTAATGTGCATGTCGCGAGCAAGCTTCTTTAACAAGCTTAAACATATTAGCGGTGTTTCGCCTGTAGTGTTTATTCGTGATATGAGATTGGCTGAAGCTGCGGAACTTTTAAAAAATGAGGATTTACTGATCAAAGAAGTTTGCTTTGAAGTCGGTTTTAGTGATTTGAAATACTTCAGCAAGTGCTTTAGGGCAAAATACGATTATACTCCCGCAGAATACCGTCGAAAATTTCGCTAAGTTATCTCAAATAATAAACATGCAAGAGCCTCATTATCCTAATGGGGCTTTTTGCTTGATTGGAGGTTCATTGTAATTGCGATTTGTGTTTTTAATAAGGAGTATTTTTTTGTATAAAGTAAAAAAGTATAAAATAATTTGGTAAATAGTCAGTATTTGTGCCTGTAATAGCAATTTAACCCTTTTTTAAAAGCAATATTTCCCCCTAATTAAGGACTGCTATTTCTAGTTTTGTTTCATAATCTTAACTAATTAACTAACCAATCAAAACCAAAATTATGAACCAAACCAAAAAACTCGCCCGATTTGATTCAGCATTGGCCTATGGCCGAAAAAGAAACCAGAAAAAGAATTATTCATTAGATTAAATTAATGGATATGAAGAAGCTGAAAAAACTTATTATGGGTTTGACTTCGATACTTTTTGTATCGACTTCATGCTCAAATGATGAACTAAAGTACGATAGTTACACAGTAAAATCATTAGATTTTCAATTAAACGGCGTACCATGGAACTTAAATGTCGGAATATCGACAAGACCTCTTTTTATCTATAAAGAAGACGGAAATTATTTTGCAAACTACAGTTCGCTTTATCCTTTTTCGTTAGAAAACGGAAAATATAAATTAGTTGCAACTGATTTTCCAGAGCAGATGATTCCTTCTCCAACAAATCTAAATGAACTGATTGTGACGCAGCCGGCCTTGGCAAATCAACATGTTAATTTATCAGATGCTGTGGCTTACAATTCTCCATTTGAAGAACCTTTAACACTTAATATTATTACTAGGACAGGAATTTTACGTTTAAAATCTCAGGATGTGATAGCCGACAGAAGTTACTCAACGATAAAGACGACAGTGACTGTAAAAAGAAGCGGCTTCAAAGTCTCTGATGCGACTTATGTAAAAGAAGACATGTTTGTTACTAGAAGTAAAGCAACTGCAAGTGGCGGAATAAATTATACAGATGATTTTATTCTGTTTCAAACCGGTGAAGAAGCTAATAACGTTCGGGTAAAAATAGAATGTTTAGACCAGAACATGCAGGTCGTAAAGACAAAAATATTCGATACAGCTTTTCCGATAGAAGGAAGCAAAGTGACCAATGTCGATTTCTTTTTAAATCAGCCTTAATAGAGCTGTTGCAAAACTTATAGAATAGTAAAATCTAATCAGCATTCTTATAGTGGATTACAGTGTCATTACAATGATGCTGTGGCTAAACTCATGCCTTAATAATCCTGATAGAGCTGATAAAAACAAATAATATTTAGTTATGAAGATAAAAAAATATATCTGGAGCATTTTGACCGTCCTGCTTTTTACTGGCGGTGCCTATGCTCAGAAACGCGTAACCGTTACTGGTTCGGTAAGGGACAATATGGGATTTATTCCTGGCGCAACTATTATTGTAAAAAATGAAAACACAAATACGGTAACCGATTTTGATGGAAAATTTAGTGTTACTGTAGCAGATCCCGAAACAGCAGTTTTGATTGTCAAATTTATAGGCCTTAATGATGAAACTGTAGCGCTAAAAGGGCGAACTTCTGGAATTACAGTTCAGATGAAAGAATCTAATAGCGAGTTGAACGAAGTTGTGGTAATTGGATATGGTACACAGAAACGTAAAAACTTGACTGGTGCAATAGCCAGCATAAAAGGAACCGAATTGGCAAAAGTGCCAACAGCATCTGTTGCCGAAGCTTTAGTTGGAAGACTTCCAGGAGTACAGGTTACTACCGTAGACGGTTCGCCAGGATCAGAAGTAAAAATTAGAGTTCGTGGTGGCGGTTCTATTACAGAAGACAATTCACCATTGATCCTTGTTGATGGTTTTGAAGTGGCGAACTTAAATGATATTCCGCCAACGGATATTGAGTCTGTCGAAGTACTGAAAGATGCTGCTTCAACAGCTGTTTATGGTGCTAGAGGAGCAAATGGAGTTATCATTGTTACAACCAAAGTTCCTAAAGCAGGAAAAGTTTCTGTAAACATCCACAATTATACGCAAATTAAAACACTCGCCAATCATTTGGATGTAATGGATCCTTATGAATATGTGATGATGCAGTACGAATACGAGCGTCAGCGTAATTCTAATCCGACTGCATTTTATAATAATTATGGAAAAGCGAGCGAATTATACATTTATAAAGGAAATAAAGGAACCGATTGGCAGGATGAGATCTTTGGCAGTAATCCGATTGCTAGATACACAGATATTAATGTGAACGGTGGAAGCGAAAAAACAAAATTCAAATTCACTTTCGTAAATCAGGATCAGCCTGGAGCTTTGGTAGGAACTGGAATGCGTCAAAATTATGTTTATTTGATTATGAACTCTAAACTGACGGACAATCTAATGTTTGAGTATCAAACTCGTTTAACCAATCAAACCATTGATGGTTCAGGTACAGAAGGAGTGAGTTTGCTTAGGGCTTTGCGCGAAGCTCCGACATCTGGATTGCAAGAATACATGACTTTGCCAGATGATAATACTTATTTTGATCCAGATGATTACGAAGTAAGACCACGATTTAATCCGTTTGAGGAAGCACAAAAAAATTACAGAAAACGCATTAACAGAATATTCAACACCACTGGAGCCTTAACTTGGACAATTAAAAAAGGTTTGACATTGCGTTCTTCATTTGGTTATGAGTATAAATATGAAGAAGATGGACGTTTTTGGGGTACCGATACCAGAACGGCATTAGAGAATAACAATTTGCCATTGGTATACTGGTCTATGAAACAATCTCCGAGATGGCAATTGAATAACGTATTAAACTACGGATTTAAATTAAAAGAACGTCACGACTTCCAGTTAATGATTGGACAGGAGATAAAAGACCAGGAATCTTCTGCTAAATTTTATCGCACCCGTTATTTTCCTGAAGACATTACAGGACCAAAAGCTTTAGATAATTTGGCTCTGGGAACTCCTTTTGATAATGGCTCATTGTCTGAATCTCCTAACAGAATCTCTTCATTTTTCGGAAGAGCAAATTATGGCTACGATGATCGTTATCTGTTTACGTTTACCGTTCGTACAGACGGTTCTACAAAATTTGGACCCGACAATAGATGGGGAGTTTTTCCTGCGGGAGCTTTTGCATGGAGAGTCTCAAATGAGAAATTCTTAAAAGACAATGAGACTATATCCAACCTAAAACTTCGTATGAGTTACGGAGCATCTGGTAACGATAGGATTAAAGCCGATTTGTATGCCAAATATTATGGCGTTTCTAGAGATCGTTCTGTAGGATGGGGAGAAGAAAATCATTATTACTACAATTTTTACAACAGTCAATATCTTAATAATCCAAACGTAAAATGGGAAACGACTTATACAGCAAACGTAGGTCTCGATTTTGGTTTCTTTAAAGAAAGACTGACAGGAACTCTTGATTTTTATTACAATAGAGTAAAAGATTTGTTGGTGCCGTCGGATATTGCCTCAGTTTCTGGATTTACCAAAATAATGACCAATGTTGGTCAGACTTCCAACAAAGGAGTTGAGTTAGCCATCAACGGAAGTGTTATCAAGAAAAAAGATTTTCAACTTGATTTGACTTTTAATATTGGTTACAACAAAAACAGAATTGACAAACTGGCAAGTGGAGAACAAGAATGGATTTTGAGCTCTGGCTGGGCAGGAACACAATTATTGAATGATGATGATTATCGTGCTTATGTGGGCGGAACAAAAGGTTTGATATACGGTTTTGTAAACGATGGTTTCTACACGATGGACGATTTTGAATCTTTTGACGCTGTAACTAGAACTTGGAAGCTAAAAGAAGGAGTGGCAAACTCAAAAAATCTTTCTGGCGAACCACGTCCGGGTAATGCTAAGTTTAAAAAACTGACTCCGACAGACCCAAATGATCCTAATAGTTATGTAGTGGGAGATAAGGACCGAAAAGTAATCGGAGATACGAATCCTGATTTTTCTGGCGGATTTGGTATAAATGCCGTTTACAAAAATTTCGATTTAACCGCTTTCTTCAATTTTATGTCTGGTTTTGATGTTTATAATGCCAATAAAATCATGATGACTTCTTGGTACCAAAACAATCAAAATAATCTAGGTATGGAAGTAGGGCTTAACAATCGTTGGAGAAATTTTGACGATATGGGAAATGACCTTCGTTATTCACCAGATATGCTGGCGAAACAAAATGAAAATGCCACCATGTGGAATCCTACCAGCATTGGGCGTCCTATTGCGATGTCGTATGCAGTTGAAGACGGTTCTTTCCTAAGATTAAATACCTTGAGTCTTGGTTACACACTACCAAAGCAACAAAGCAAAGCAATCGGGTTGAGCAGAGTCAGATTGTACGCCACAGGAAGCAACTTATTTATTTGGACGAACTATTCTGGATACGATCCGGAAATAAATCTAGAGACCGGTCTTACGCCGAATATAGATTACAATTCTTACCCAAGAACACGTAATTATGCTTTTGGTGTTCAGATGTCATTTTAATTAAACGAATTAAATCACATAATGATGAAAAATATAGTAGTAAGTTTTCTGTTAATTTTTGCGCTGTCTTTTACAGCCTGCGAAGATTATTTAGATGTACAGCCTGGATCCGGCTTTACACAGGCAGAAGTTTTTAAATCAGAAAAAGACATTCAATCTGCCATTGCGGGTATTTATACGCTTATGTTGGCAGAAGATGCTTATTCTAATCGCCTTGCATTTGTTTTTAATATGAATACAGACGTCGAAATGTCTGGTATTTCTACCAATACAGTAAACGGAAACGGCTCTGATATTGCCTGTTATGACCCAAAGCCTTATTGGACTACTTTAAATTCGACATGGAATGCCATGTATAAAATTATAAATTACTCCAATGATGTGCTTGAAGGAATTGAAAACTCAGATTTGTACAAAGCAGATCCTAAATCGCAACCTACTAATATAACACAGATGTATGGCGAGGTCAAAACGATTCGAGCCATGATTTATCTAGACATGATTCGTATTTGGGGAGATGTTGTTTTCAGAACAAAATCGTCTACAGGCGATGAGAATTTTGCTGTTGGAGTTACTGACAGAAATACGATTTTGGAGTTTTTGATTGATGACTTAAAATCGGTTGAGCCTTTAATGAAAAATGCCAGCGATTTAGATTACGGAACAGAACGTGCCTCAAGAAGCTTTAATCAAGGTTTGATTGGTTTGCTGGCGCTTACAAGAGGAGGGTGGACGTTGCGTCCTGACGAAGGAAATCCTGCAAGTATCGGACATATGGAAAGAGGAAAGAACCATGAGCAATATTACGATATTGCAATCCAATATCTGGAGAAAGTTATTCAAGGAAGACAGCATGATTTAAAACTGAGTTTTAGAGATTTTTGGGTGAAGCAAAGCAATTGGGAAACACCCGTTAATGATGATGTGATTTTTTCTATTCCGATGTTGAAAAACTCTTCGGGTGAATATGGTTATTTTGCCGGAATTCCGATTGTAGAAGGAAATCATCCTTACGGACCTGCGTCAGGAACTCTTAGTTTATGTGGAGAATATCTTTACACGTTTGATAATAAAGATTTAAGAAGAGATATTACCTGCGCACCGCTTTCATACGATCAAAATCTAAATCAGGTTATACGTCTGGATCTGGCTCGTCTAGCAGTTGGAAAATGGTCCAAATTATGGATGAATAATCCTCTGGGAAGTACTAGTGAAAAAGGTACGGGAATCAATTATTCGTGGATGCGTTTTGCAGATGTCCTTTTAATGTATGCTGAAGCAGTAAACGAACGTTTTGGTCCAAGAGAAGATGCGAAAGAATGTTTGAGACGTGTGAGAAGAAGAGCTTTTGCACAAACAGATTGGTCTGTTAAGGTTGATAATTATGTGGCATCGAAGTCAACTCAAGAAGCATTTTTTAAAGCAATAATGGATGAACGTAAATGGGAATTTGGTGGCGAAAGCAAACGTAAATTCGATTTGGCACGCTGGAATAAATTCAGTGAGGTGATTTACAATCAATACTACAAACTTTATAATTGGGGACGTGTAGCCAATGGAGCTTATGTTCCGGGCATCGATTTGGTTCCAGGAAGTATTTACTATAAAAATATTCCAGATCCTGTTAATTCTGGCAGAACCATTTTAGATATAAAAGGAATAGATGAAATTCTGCAGGCACGTCCTGCTGGCTACACAGAATTGCCTTTTGCGGTAAGCTGGTATTCATTAAACAATGAAACCTTGAGTTATGAGCCACGAAACGACATAAAATGGAGTTTTAGAGGATTTATAAATTATAATAATGCTTCATCTGTGTCGCCAACTACGCCACTTCGTTATTTATGTCCTTATCCATCTAAGGTTATTACAGATCATAGAGGAGCCATCCAAAATCATTACGGTTTTTAATCTTAATTCGCCAGAACATGAAAAAAATTAAAAAATCAATATATATCTTATCATTTTTGAGCTTGATAGCCTTTGCAAAAATGTTAATATCCTGTGAGTCTGATGAATTCAAATACAAAGCGGTTGACGATTTATTCCAACCAAAGTTTGTGCTTCCGGCTCCTTTAGTAAAAAGCAATTCAATCGCAATAGTTTGGTACAAGGTAAATGATTCGGCATCGTATACGGTAGAGTTGCATTTGGATAATTACTATAAAAGTCTTTACAAGTCTTATACAACGACAGACACCCAAATTTTGATGGATGATATTCCGTATAAAACGCAGTTCTATATACGAGTAAGATCCAATCACAAATTAAGTGGTCACAATTCGCAATGGGCTTATACCAATGCGCTTACAGAAGACAGACCTGCATTTGATGCCATTTTGCATCCGATAGAAAAAGTGAATATTACAGAAACAGAAGTTACAGTAAGTTGGGAAGTTTCTTCTAAGAATCCGGTTGATAGTATTTCTGTGGTTCCTGCGCAATCTGCAGAAATTGCAGCTATCGGGCGTAAGCTTACTTCGGCAGAAATTAGCAAAGGCGAGGCAACCGTTACTGGTTTGGAGAAAAACACATTATACAATGTAAATATCTACGATAACAATAAACCTAGACGTTATGACAAACCTTATAATCAGGTGTCTTTCCGTTCTGCAGGACCTTCAGCATCGACAATTATCGTTACAAAAGGAATGGATTTAGATGCCTTGTTACGAGCAAATAACGATGACCCAACAGTGCCAGAAGGAACAGAATATTTCTTAGAAGCAGGTTCATTGTTTAAAATTACGCCATTTACAATATCAAAAGGATTTAAGCTGACAGGAGGAACTCAAGGAGAACGCCCTCAAATTGAGATGAACGGTAACTGGAATATTGCAGAGGGTTCTTATTTATCTTCTTTAGCCTTCGAAAATATTCGTTTCTACCAAACAATAGATGCCAGTTATTTCTTTAACAGTGGTACGGCTTGGAAAGTCGATGAAATAACATTCTACAACTGTGTGTTTAATTATTTCAAACGTGGCTTCTGGAGACATCAAGGAAATGGTAAATACAAAGAAATCGGAAATTTTGATATGAGCTATTGCACCTTTGATCAGGTAGGAGGACACTCAGGTCCTTATGGAACATTTGCTTTTGGTTCTGCCGGAGCTGATAATGTAAAAAGAGCGGTTTTCTCTAATTGTACTTTCATGAGAGATTACTACCAGACAACAGATAAAAATAGAAACTTCAAAAATTTATTTGATTACGGAACATCAGCGTATCCGATACATTTGGAGTATCAAAATATTACGATTTATGATTATGCTTACAACAGATCATTGATCAATATTCCAGCGGCAGTAGGATCTACACTGATTTTCAAAAATGTATTGCTAGCATCGGCTTGCGGTAAAGTTATTCAGGCAATTGCTGCGAATACGCCTACTACTTATGGCAACAATTACACTACTGCAGATTATCTTCTTGGTGCGGCTGCTATTCAGGGAACAGAATTAGGAGTAAGCGCCCAGGATTTATTTGTAGATCCAACGAACGGAAATTTAATGATTAAAAATTCGAATTCTCCAATTGTTACAAACAAAGTTGGAGATACGAGATGGCTTCCTTAAAGATTGATTAATTGTTTAGGTTCAGTACTATATGAAGTATCCTTGTGGTTAGGATACTTCAGAGTACTGTTTGTAAAGGCATATCAGTAAAAAAGAAGAAAACAGCTTTGGGTTTTAGAATTCAGGCTGTTTTTATATCAATAAAGTAAAAACAATTAAAAATGAAATTTAGACAATTACTGCTATTGCTGTTAGTATGGTGTTCTGAAGCTGAAGCTCAGGGATGGAATGCCGATTTAGGAAACGGAAAATATAAGAATCCAATTTTGCACGTAGATTACTCCGATCCAGATGTATGTGCAGGTCAGGATGGCTATTATATGACTGCTTCAAGTTTTAACAGCAGTCCGGGACTCCCAATCCTTCACTCAAAAGATTTGGTGAATTGGCAGTTGGTTGGATATGCATTGCAAAATCAATTTCCGGTAGAGCATTATCGTACCGTTCGACATGGAGATGGAGTTTGGGCACCGTCTATTCGTTATCATAATGGAGAATACTTTATTTATTGGGGAGATCCAGATTTCGGAATTTATATGGTGAAATCTAAAAATCCTGCGGGTGTTTGGGAAGAACCGGTTTTGGTAAAAGAAGCCAAAGGAATAATCGATACTTGTCCGTTTTGGGATGAAGACGGCAAAGCTTATCTATCTTATGCCTTTGCTGGAAGCCGAGCCAATGTAAAAACCGTTTTGATGCTTTCTGAAATGGCATTAGACGGAACAAAATTAATTGGAAATCCTTCATTAGTTTTCGACGGACATAAAGGTCACACTACTGTTGAAGGATCTAAAATGTACAAGCGAGACGGATTTTATTGGTTAATGGCTCCGGCTGGAGGTGTAAAACCGGGTTGGCAGTTGGCCATGCGCTCCAAAAATGTTTGGGGGCCTTATGAGTTTAAAGTCGTTTTGCATCAAGGTGACACACCAATGAATGGCCCTCATCAGGGAGGTTATGTAGAAACGCCAAATGGAGACGGCTGGTTTATCCATTTTCAGGATCGCTGGGCTTATGGCCGAGTGGTAAACTTACAACCTGTAACATGGAAAGACAACTGGCCGATTATGGGAGTTGATTCGAATAAAGACGGAATTGGTGAACCCGTTCTGGAATGGACAAAACCAAATGTTGGGAAAATTTATCCTGCAACGCCTTTGATTTCTTCAGATGAATTTAATAGCCATCAATTGGGATTGCAATGGCAATGGCAAGCCAACCAAGATCCTGCGAAACATTGGGGATGGTCTTCGGCTAATTTAGGTTTTATGCGTTTGAATTGTGTTCCGAGGGAAGACAATGTCAAAACCATGTGGATGATGCCGAATCTTTTATTGCAGAAATTTCCAGGAGCAAATTTTACGGCGACTGCAAAACTAACTTTTGAAAATAATCCCGAAGCAGGAATCAGTAATTCTGGTTTGATTGTTTTTGGGGAAGATTATGGATATATCGCTATAGAACAGGATAAAATAGGGAATTTAAATCTGGTGCAGCGTTCGCTGAAAAATGCCCGAACTTCTAAAGAAGCTGAAAAAGAAATGGCTGTAATTCCCATTAATAAGAAAGAAGTTTATCTGCGAACGAAAGTAGAAATGATTCAGAATAAAGAGCCTTTTGATGCCCGAGTTACTTTTTATTACAGTCTGGACGGTAAGAGTTTTAAAAAGCTGGGAGAATCGTTTAAACCAAGCGCCGGAAGATGGGTTGGCGCTAAAATCGGACTTTTTGCCTCGGGAACAAAAGCGGTTAACGACAGCAGCTATGCTGATTATGATTGGTTTAGGGTCGAAGAAAATTAAGAAATTATGAAACAGCAACTAAAATATTGTGTTCTCGCATTGTTAGTTTATTTACTTTCATTCGGACAATCACAAGTTACGCCAATTGAATGGGCTAAGAAAATGGCCGATTCAGACCAAAAAAGAGTTCCAAATCCTGTGTATCTCGATGGCGTAAAATTTCCGAAATGGAATTATACCAATGGTTTGGTTACGCTCGCTAATCAGCAGTTGTATGATTATACCAAAGAAGCGAAATATTGGGATTACGGACTTTCGTATGCCGAGCAACTTATTGATAAGGACGGAAAAATCGGAGGTGGTTACGAACTTGAGAAATACAGTTTGGATTTAATTAATTCGGGCAAAATACTTTTTGAGATTTATGCTAAAACCAAAGACGAACGCTATAAAATAGCCATGGATATGCTTCACAAGCAATTAGAAGGTCATCCAAGAAATTCAGACGGCGGTTATTGGCATAAGAAAAGTTATCCGTGGCAGATGTGGCTGGATGGCGTTTATATGGCCGATCCTTTTTCTGCACAATATGGATTGGTTTTTAATGATTCGAAAGCAATTGATGACGCTATTTTACAGGCAGAATTGATTCAGAAACACACATACGAACCTAAAACTGGTTTGAATTTTCATGGTTATGATGAGAAGAAAGTTCAGTTTTGGGCGAATAAAACTACTGGAACTTCTTCGCATGTTTGGGGACGCGCGCAAGGCTGGTATTGTATGGCATTGGTCGATATTTTAGATTTTGTTCCTGAAAGCCATCCCAAACGAAAAGATTTAATAAAAATTCTTCAAAAAGTTTATCGAGCAGTCTTAAAAGCTCAGGATACTAAAACAGGCGTTTGGTGGCAGGTTATGGACCAGCCAGGAAGAAAAGGAAATTATCTGGAATCGACTTGTTCTGCCATGTTTGTCTATTCATTTACCAAAGCCTATAACAAAGGTTATGTAGACAAAAAGTTTTTGACATCGGCAAAAAAAGGTTTTAATGGAATCTTGAAAGAGTTCATCAAAGAAAACCCTGACGGAACGATTTCTATAACAAAATGTTGTGCGGTTGCTGGATTAGGCGGGAAAAATCCGCAAGATCGCGACGGCTCATTTGACTATTATATTTCGGAACCCATCAGAGATGATGATGCAAAAGCAGTCGGGCCTTTTATTATGGCGGGTATCGAACTTCAAAAAGTTTTAGACAAAAAATAATGTTTCCCAAACAACAATAATTATGATAAAAATTAAAAATGCTCTTCTTATAACAGTATTTCTTTTTACTGCTTTTTCGGGTATTGGTCAAAAGAAAG
This sequence comes from Flavobacterium foetidum, assembly GCF_004634245.1. Lineage (GTDB taxonomy): Bacteria > Bacteroidota > Bacteroidia > Flavobacteriales > Flavobacteriaceae > Flavobacterium > Flavobacterium foetidum. Next base: position 70,150 of record NZ_SJTF01000019.1, on the reverse strand, counting down.
AAACTTCAAATCTGAAAGCAAAAAAAGCTGATTCAGGTTTAAAACTTCCGTTTAAAATGCCCGAAATACAGATTCCGATTTTTAAAAAAGATACATTGAATATTGTCGATTTCGGCGCGGTTCCCAATACAGAAGAACTTTGTACAAATGCGATTAACAAGGCAATAGAGAAATGCTCGGAGTCGGGCGGTGGCGTTGTGGTAATTCCGGCAGGTTTATGGACAACTGGACCGATAAAAATGAAAAGCAATGTAAATCTCCATACCCAAAACGGTGCATTTATTTCTTTTACGAGTGATTTAAAACAATACAAACTCATCGAATCTTATTTTGAAGGTAATAAAGTCATTCGCTGTGAATCGCCTATTATGGGCGTTGGCCTAGAAAATATCGCCATTACCGGAGAAGGTATTTTTGATGGAAATGGCGCTAAATGGCGCCCAGTAAAAATTGGAAAAATGACTGCGGGCCAATGGAACGAACTCATAAAATCGGGTGGTGTTTTATCTAAAGACGGTAAAATCTGGTACCCATCAAAAGGAGCTTATTTGGGTAATGAAGAAAAAGACAAACTGCCTAAAAAGCAAACGGTAGAAAACATGGAGCCTTATAAAGAAGCGCTTCGTCCGGTTATGGTCAATTTTGTGAACTGCAAAAAACTGCTTTTAGACGGTGTTACGTTTCAGAATTCTCCGGCTTGGAATGTCAATCCGTTAATGTGTGAACATCTTACGCTGCGCAATTTGACTATCAGAAACCCTTGGTATTCTCAAAATGGCGATGGTTTGGATTTAGAATCCTGTCGAATCGGATCGGTAACCAACTGCCGTTTTGATGTTGGAGACGATGCAATCTGCATTAAATCAGGAAAAGACAAAGAAGGTAGAGAACGCGGAAAACCGACAGAATTGTTTGTAATTACGGATTGTGTCGTTTATCACGCACACGGAGGTTTTACCATTGGAAGTGAAATGTCGGGCGGAGTTAAAAATATTTATGCCAAAAACCTGACGTTTAACGGAACAGACTGCGGTCTTCGTTTTAAATCAGTTCGCGGGCGTGGAGGCATTGTAGAGAATATCTGGATGGAAGACATCCGAATGAACAATATTCCGACAGACGCCATCAACTTCAATTTGTATTATTTTGGAAAATCGTTGAAAGAAGATAAAGACACAGGCGAAGTGGCAGTCGCAAAAGAGCCGATTTCAGAGGAAACACCTGCATTCAAAAATATGTACTTCAAAAACATTTATGTCAACGGCGCTTCTCAGGCTATGAAAATTATGGGAATTCCAGAAATGCCTGTTTCAAATATTCAGTTTGAGAATATGATTATTCGTGCAGATGTTGGCATTCAGATGAATTATACCAGTAAAATCGAATTCAAAGGTTTGGATTTGAGATTGGATAAACCCGGAATTGCGGTTAGCTTTTCGAACAGTCAGAATGTCAACATTCAGGGCTTTAAATCGACTGGAGAAAACCAAATGTTTTGGGTAGGCGGAAGTGCAACAAAGGATATCACATTAAACAGCGAAGGCAGAAAAATGATTTGGGATAAAGACGTAAAAGTCTTAGAAGCGATTAAAAATGAAGTAAAAATTAATTGAGTTTTTTACCATTAAGACATTAAGAGCATTAAGCTAAGCTTTGCGTTAAACCTTAACTGACTTAATCTCTTAATGGTGAAAAGAAAATTAAGCTTTGCTCTTTTAGAATACTTAGCTTAATGCTCTTAATATCTTAATGGTAGAAAAAATTTACAGTTAAAAATTTAAAATTTTATAAAACCGTCAAAAGGATGTGAAGATAAAAAGTCCTTTTGACAACTATTTACTAACTAAAACCAACTTTAAACCAAATGAAAAAACAATTTATTCACCTTTTCCTCATACTGTTTACAGTAATGGGGTTCTCTCAGACAATTGAGAGAATTGAAGCCGAAACCTTTAATCAGGCTTCAGGAGCAAGAAAAGAAACCAATGCTTCTCTTTCGGGAGGAGGAAACGTGGGTTATATTAAAAACAATACCTGGATTAAATTTAATTCGGTCAATTTTACTGAATTTGTAACCCGTTTTGATATCGCTGCAGCGGGAGCAACAGGCGGAACTATCGAATTGAGATTAGGATCGGAGACAGGAACCTTAATTGGAACGGCAACCGTTTCAGGAAGCACCAGTTTTACAGATTATAAGAAGTTTTCGGTAGCAATTCAGCCTACGACAGGAACTTATGATTTGGTGTTCCTTTTTAAACATCCAACCAACACTGGATATTTATTCAATCTCGATTATTTCGAAAAAGTTACAGATAATCCAAATGCTGTAACACACAAGCTGACGACCAGTGTTAATCCAGTAGCAGCAGGAACGATTACGCTGAATCCTGCAGGAACTACTTTTGTAAAAGGAAGTGAAATTAAACTGACAGCGAATAAGAACTTCGGTTATAACTTCAAGCAATGGGTAGATGATAAAGGCGCTGTAGTTTCAACCGAAAATCCGTTGACTTATACCATAAATGCTGATGCGACTTTAATTGCGCAGTACGATGCTGTTGCAACTTATACTCTCAATGTAAATACAAACGGAGCTTTTGGCCTTGGAGATTATACCATTGCTCCTGCAGGTAAAGACGGTGCTTTTTCGGTTTATGAAAACGGTACAAATGTTACGATAACGGCAGTTGAAAATGATATTGTGAAGTTCAGCAATTGGTCAGATGGTTCTACTTCATTGAGCACTTCAGTAGTGATGAATCAAAACCAAACGGTTACGGCAACTTTTGCCAATCAGACTTTTATTGCAGGATGGACATTCAAAACGGATCAATACGCAAATCCACGTGTAGCGGAATTATATTCTAAAATAGAAAACCGACCTCAGTTAATGGCGTATAATGTCGCCGATAATGTCTTGGCTCCAAACGTAAGATTGCAGAACAGAGGCGGAAAAAACGGCTTTTGTGTCTGGAATACCGAAAGGGGGAATTTCTATTATTTTATGACGACACTTTCGACAGTAGGATATAAAAACATAAACGTTGCATCGGGATTACTAGGTTATTATTATGGTGCTGACGAATGGACTTTCCAATATTCATTAGACGGAGTAAATTTTGTGAATGTTTCGGCTTTAACAACAATAAATACCAATACAATTACTTCTATTGGCGGAATACTTCCTGCTGAAGCAGAAGGAAAAGAAAAAATCTATTTGAGATGGTTTCCAAACATAAACGGAACAAAACATGGTTCGGCTACAGATGTTACTGCTACTATTTTATCTAATTTAATGATTAAAGCCGATGAGGTTTTGGTGGTGGATACCAATGCGCCAGTTTTAGAATCTTCATTCCCTGCTGAATTGGCTAGTTCGGTTGGAGCGAATGGAAACATTATTTTAAATTATAACGAACAAGTTCAGTTTGGCGCTGGGCAAGCTGTTTTAAACGGAAAAAACCTCAATGCGGAGTTTATCAATAAAACGGTAAAATTCAGTTATTTCGGATTAGAGTATAACAAACAATATACTTTTACAATACCAGCAGGATTTATAAAAGACCTTTCTGGAAATGATGGGCCGGCTTTAAGTCTTTCCTTCAAAACAATGGAAAAACCGGTTCCTGTTAAACGTAATTTTGATTTGATTGTAGATGCCAATGCAACAGACGAACAGATTGCTTCAAAAAAATATGTCAAAACGATAGCAGAGGCATTTAATTTGGCACCAAATAATTCGGCTTCAAGATTTCTAGTGCTGATTACAAACGGAACTTATAATCTGGGCGGAGACGGAACAAATCCGCAGGACATTATTTTGAAACTTCCGTCAGGTAAAAACAATGTTTCCTTAATTGCGCAATCTAAGGATAAGGTAATTTTGCAGGGAAATCCGGGTTGGGGAATCAAAAATGCCGTTCTTTCTATTGAAGCCAATGATTTATACATGGAAAACGTAACCATTGAACACAAAGACGGAATCACAACTTCGGGACAAAGACCGGCATTAAATCCGGCAGGAGACCGAAATGTTTATAACGGAGTTCGTTTAAGAAGTAAACAAGACACTCAGGTTACAGGTGGAAAAAGAAGTTTCTATTATAAATCGACCATTGAAGGCGATGTGGATTTTATCTGCGGAGGTGGAACACATTGGTTTGAAGAATGTAAATTGGTTTCGGTTGCTTCGGGTTATATCGTAGCACCAAATCATGACGCCGCAACTCAATATGGTTATATTTTCAATAACAATACCATTACAGCAACCACGAGTTATTATTTAGGCCGTCCGTGGCAGAATTCGCCTAGAGCGGTTTATCTGAATACCAAAATGATTAACGAACCAAATGTATTGGGTTGGGCAAGTATGGGAACGTTGCCGGCACTTTTTGCAGAATACAACAGTGTAAACGGAAATGGAATTGCAGTTAATACCGATAACAGAACTAAAACATTTACTGTGGATGGTGTAGCAAAAACAGGAAATTACAATCCGGTTTTAACCAAAGCTCAGGCAGATGAATTTACGATAGAAAATGTATTGAGTGGTACAGACAAATGGGACCCTAGAACCATTGTAGAGCAAGTTGCAAAACCTTCTAATCTTGTGGTTTCAGAAAAGAATACTTTAAAATGGGATGAAAATAAGTATGCGATGTGTTATGTAATCAGTAAAGAAGGCAAAATCGTAGCTATTACAACAGATGCCCTTTATGCCGATACCGATACAAAATCAGGAACTTATAATTACACAATTCAATCGGCCAATGAATACGGCGGATTGAGCGATGTAAGCAGTATAAGTATGACGATTGGCGGTGTAATAAAATCTTCTATTACGTATTTAAATTCAATTGACGGAACATCAATTGCTGGTTTAACTCCTGTTGAATACACAGAAGGAACAGCTTTGACTTTACCAGTACCAACTTTAAATGGTTATACTTTTTACGGATGGTCAGATTCTGCAACAGTCCCAAATACACTTAAAGAAATTGCTGCGACAACAACAGGAAATCAGACTGTATATGCTTACTGGGGAACCGCTGGAAATAATAAACCAGATGAGGTAACACCTCCAACTAATTTCGATTATGATTTTACAGCCGCTGTAAATAAAAATTGGGATAACGCTGGAAATTTTAATCCTGCAGAAATGCCTGTTGCAGGTAAAACCGTTTCGTGTACGAAAGAAATTGAAACCACAGCAACTGTCTTTCCAGCCGATATGACTTTCTCCGGCGCAGGTACACTACGTTTAAGAGGAGCGCATAAATCAACTGGAAATCTAACTTTCAAAGACGGAACGCGTGTGTATTACAATACCAGTGGAGCAGGAATGACTTTAGAAGCACCAATGATTATTTCAGGGAATGTCAAATTTGAAATGATTTCAGGTATTGCTAATCAAACGATAATGACTTTAAGCGGACCTATTTCAGGAAATGGAATTGTTTCTCCACTAAATACAGGTCAGGGAGTGAATGCGAATACAGGAACTTTATTGTTGAAAGGAGATAACAGCGAGTTTATCGGAACTTGGGACGTGACGCAAAAAAGCATCAAATTTCCAGCCTTAAATTATCCAACTGTAATTGAGGGAGCTTCGGCAAATGCTTTTGGTTCAGGAACGATAAAAATTGGTCAGGACAATTATATTGTTTTCAGCCATGAACGAGCGGCTGGTTCTAATTTAAATTTGATTATAACAGAAAACGGAAAAGCATCTTTAAATACCGTTTTGAATGTTCAAAAACTGACGATTAACGGAGTAGAATTTAAAGAAGGAACTTACGATAAAACAACAAATCCGGAATTTTTTACAGGCGAAGGAAAAATCGAAGTTAAGAAAGAAGCGACTGGCGGAGGTACTGAAACAATTCCAGCATTTCCGGGAGCAGAAGGTTATGGTAAATATGTAACTGGAGGTCGCGGCGGAAAAGTAATTTATGTAACGAATCTGAATGATTCCGGAGCAGGTTCTCTTCGTGAGGCCATTAATCAGGCTGGGCCAAGAATTGTGGTTTTTAAAGTATCTGGAAATATCGAACTGAAAAGCGAATTGAATATTACGGATAATATTACCATTGCAGGACAAACAGCTCCGGGTGGTGGAATTACTTTGAAAGATTACAATGTTAAGGTAAGAGGAAATAATATTATCCTGCGTTATTTACGTTTTAGAATGGGAGACACTTATGATGTCGAAAATGATGCTTTAGGTGGTCGTTTTCAAAAGAATATTATTGTAGACCACTGTTCGATGAGCTGGTCAACTGACGAATGTGTTTCTTTCTACCAAAATGAAAACTTTACCATGCAGTGGTGTATCATTTCTGAAAGTCTACGAAACTCTGTTCATGCCAAAGGAGCGCACGGTTACGGAGGTGTTTGGGGAGGTAAAAATGCTTCGTTCCATCATAATTTGTTAGCGCATCATGACAGTAGAAATCCAAGGTTAGGAGAATATGCCAATGATATTTTCGCTAAAACCGATTTAGTTGACATTCGTAATAACGTAATTTATAACTGGGGCGGAAACAGCTGTTACGGTGGAGATGCCATGAATGTAAACTTGGTAAACAATTATTGGAAACCTGGCCCAGGAACTTCGAATTCTACCAAAGAACGTATTTTATCTACAGGAAGAAGTTTAGATACGACTTCGCCTTTATACGGCATCTGGGGTAAATATTTTGTGGATGGAAATTACGTTGTAGGTTCTGAAAGAGCTACTCAAGATAACTGGACATATGGCGTTTACAGTCAGTTTCATGGTAGTCAGCTTCCTGTGAGCGATGCCGATAAAGCCGCATTAAAATTAAGTACGCCTCACGCATCAGGTGAGATAACAACGCATAGTGCTACAAAAGCATATCAATTGGTTCTTGATAATGCAGGAGCAAATCTTTTTAGAGATGCAGTTGACAAAAGAGCAGTAGATGATACTCGCTCCGGTACAGCAAGTATAATGAACGGAGGTAACGGAAGTACAAACGGTTATATCGATACACCATCGGCAACTGGTGGATGGCCAGTTCTGCCTACTGGTACAGCTCCTGTAGATACAGATGGAGACGGTATGCCTGACGCGTGGGAAACTGAAAAAGGTTTAAATCCAGCAAGTGCAGCCGACGGAAACTTAAAAACAGTTGACGGAGTTTATACAAATATTGAAGTTTATATCAACAGTTTAGTCAATCACATTACAGCGGTTCAAAACGGAAGTTTGGATGTGTATGTAAATCCGCAGAATTTTGTGGAGAAATACAACGCTGCAGAAGACGGTTCAAAGTTTATAATGGCAAGCGGAACTTATACGACAAGCACAGCGCTTGCGGTTAAAAATCATAAATACACTTTTGTTCCTGACGAAAATGCAAAACCAGTGTTTGCAGGTGCTTTTTCATCTGATAAAGCCGAAATCTTTTCAGGAAGTATGAGTTTTACGGGAGTTGATTTTGATTTAACCAATACACATTCTAATCTTTTACAATTTAAAAATGGTTCTGGATTGAATGTTTTTGAAATCAAAAATGCATCGATTAAAGGGATTAAACAAAGTTTATTGGTCACAGAAGGAGCAAGCGATAATCCAATTTCTAAAATAGTTTTGGAAAACTGTGTTGTTGACGGAACAGCTTCTGAAAGCGCCAATTTTATTCAGCTGGATTCTCATATTGTAAATACGATTTCAATTAAAAATTCAACAGTTTTTAATTACAAAAAAGGAAATAGTTTTATAATGCTTCAGAAAAAAGATGCGGTCAATGAAAGCTTAATTGTTGCGATTGAAAACAATACCATTCATAATTCAGGAACTCAGGATGGTTTTGTGTTTATCAGTAATCAATACAGCAACACTTCGACTTATACCTTTAAAAACAATATCATGCAGGACGAACGTGAAAATCCAAAACCGATTGTAATGTTCAATTCTAATCATACCAGCGGTGCAGGAAAAGCGGTATTTGATAATAATCTTTTGGTTGGAGTAACTTCCCAATCAGTTAAAGGAACAGTTACGGTTACTGAAACTAATATTAAAACAATTAATAATTTAGGATTGTTATCACTGTCATTTCCAAATCCTGTTTCGGGAGATTTTAGCTTCTCTAAAAATTCTCCTTTAGCGAAAGCTTCACTAGAAGGAGGGATAATTGGAGACCCAAGATGGCTAAAAGCAGATGCTAAGTTTTCACTAATAAATTATGTGAATTCGATAGACGGAAAAGCTATCACACTTTCTCCAACTGAATTTATGGAAGGAGCTGTAACCAATTTACCAACACCAAAATTAGAAGGCTATACTTTCTTTGGATGGTCGGCTTCTGCAGCTACTCCTGGATTACTTAAAACCATTCCGACAACAGCAACAGGAAATCAAACGTTTTATGCGTTTTGGGGCGAAGGAGGAAACAATAAACCTGACCCGAAACCTATTGTAAAATCGGGAGTTACCTATATGAATTCAATCGATGGTAAAGCTATCTCTGGATTAACTCCTATTGAATATACGGAAGGAACTGCATTGACTTTGCCTATTCCAACTTTAAAGGATTATACTTTCTTCGGATGGTCATTTTCTGCAACAACACCAAATTCGATTAAAGAAATTGCAATTACAGCAACAGGTAATCAAACCTTTTATGCCTTTTGGGGAGTTGACGGGAATAACAAAAAAGATGAGGTAATTCCGCCGACATTCTATAGTATTGCTTATTTGAATCTGCCATCTGGAGCAGTTAATCCAAATAAAACAAGTGCACAGACCGGAACAGCTTTTGTTTTAGAAGAAGCACAAGCTATTGGTTACCGATTTTTAGGATGGTATGCTGATGCTCTATACGGTAAAGAAGTAACTGGTTTCAGTGCTACTCAAAAGGAAAATATAACGGTTTACGGACGATGGAAAAAACTGGGAGAGTTTTATGCTTTTCCGACTATCAGTTCTGGAAAAGTAACTTTAAAGTCAAATGTCGATTATGATCGTGTTGCAATTTTTAGCATGAACGGAATGATGATCAAACAAATTGATATTTATGGATTAGAAACGGAGATTTCTACTTCTGACTTAGCATCAGGCAGTTATTTTATTAAAAGCCTGAAAACAGGATTATCAGCTAGAATTATAGTCAAATAAGTTTAGAATCAAGGGATGAAAGTTTCATTTTCATCCCTGCGTTTAGCAGATTTTTTAGTCAACACAATAAAATTATTATAGATATGAATAATAGTATGAAATTATTAATGCTGATTTTCATTGGTTTATTATGGTCTTGTTCAAGAGATGATGAAAGTAATAAAGATGCCAATGCAAATCACGGTTATTTAAAAATCGGAGACCAGACAGTAGAATTGACCCAAGGATTTCTTGAGAATTATGGCGTTCGAGGCAATGCTTATAATATTGATTTGTCATTAAAGTCGAAATCAATTTCAGGAAATGAAGATGGTGCCGTCGTTTATTTTGAGTTGTTTTCTTCTATGCAGAACAATCTGGCTAAAGGAGACTACAATCTTGGTGGTTATTCCGAATCTTGGGCCTATACCTATACAAAATGGGGGCAATCATTGCTTGGCAAGAATATCAATGCTGCCAAAGGAGGTCTCTCACTAAACGACGGTGTTAGTATAAAACCAACAAGCGGCAGCTTTAAAGTCGTTGAAAACAGTACTGTCTACAAAGTAAGTTTTACAGGAAAGGGCATTGCAAGCGTTTATAAAGATGGTGTACTTGTCTCTACACAAAGCGATGTCGTTTTTAGTATGCAATACGAAGGTGATATAAAACGTGTAGAAGCCAAAAATTTTACAGCAAAGAAAAAATCTTCCACAGAACGTATAGAAAAGACTCACGATGTTATTTTTAACTAAATAAAGGAATACGAAGATTTCTAATTCGTCAATAATTATAAAGAGTTTAGAAGCCGATGGAATTTATTCTTCGGCTTTTTTTATTTTGGATAGGGTCTTGTTTTTTAATATGTTGAGGTTTTTTGGTAAGACCAATTTTAAATGAATCGTTTATTTATTTGGGATTTATCCTATCATTTCTTAATTTGGTACTTGATTAAGTGAACAGTTCCTCAGTTCAAAATTCCAATACAGCTCCATTTAACATTTAGAAATGAAAGAAAAAGTAATTTTATTGATTGATGATGATCTGGATGATACAGAAATTTTCACCAATATTTTCAGAGATGCAGATGAAAGTGTAAACTGTCTTTGTGCACCCGGAGGAAAAGAAGCATTAAAACTCCTTAATACAATAGAACTGCCTTCATTGATTTTGCTTGATGCAGGTATGCCGGTTATGAATGGTTGGGAATTTCTCGAATTGCTTAAAAAAGACAATCGGTGCAAAGAAGTGCCGGTAATTATGATTGCAACCTCTTCTCGAAAAGCAGGTATTGACGATGCCGAAACGTTAGGAGCAGCGGGGTATTTTGTAAAACCCTGTGATTTTCAATCTCTAAAAGATTTACTTGGAACCGTCTGCACGAACCTTGGCGACAGATTGAAAAACGCACTTTTAAATCTGCAATCTGAATCACCAAGTTTTGTTTACATCTTCCCAGAGAACATACGAGATGCAGTCTAGCAAATAAACATTTTCACATTTTTAGGATTAAGTTCATTTTTATTGAATAATATTTAACATTTCAAAGGTATTTGTGTGTTTTTTCTTTAATATTTCGGTTTGTAAGATTAAAAACACTATCTTTACAAAATTAACCGTTTTCATGGGTGTAATTCATATTTTATAGATTTACGGAGTCATGATATCATGAATCTGCAGATTTTCTAAACGTGTCTTATGGTTTTGTTGACAAAAAAACAATGAGTGATGAGTATAGTAACCAATAGCACACAGCGTAGAATTTATTTGGCAGATGACGATATGGATGACCGTGCTCTTTTTGCCGAAGCCTTATCTCAGGTAGATCCGAACGCTATATTAACTGAAGCTGAAGACGGAATCTTTCTGATGGATCTTCTGAATAATTCAGACACTCTAAAACCGGATATTATTTTTTTAGACATAAATATGCCTCGTCGTAATGGAATGCAATGTCTGGAAATGATAAGAAGCGAGGAAAGCTGTCATAAAAAACTTCCGGTTATCATCCTTTCTACTTCAAGTGATCCAAATGCAGTACAAAAAGCCTTCGATTTAGGAGCATCATTTTATGTAGTTAAACCTGCTACCTATAACGAAATAAAATATTTTATTGACACCGTGATTAAATTCGACTGGTTTTCTTACATACCGTCTTTTTCTGCTTTTCGCTTGATGTAATCTGTTGGAATAGATTAAAGACCGTACTCTAATTTATCATTTACTTCAAAATTTGGACTATATTTTCTCTCCTTCTAGTACTCAATTCTTAGTAAAATAGCAATCTTCTCTAAACGTATCATTGCTAAAATCATCTTCTCCAAATATAGAAATGACTAGAGATTTTTAGAGTTCATACTCCATTCTCTATTTTCTATTTTCTAAAGACCGCCTCGTGGTGGATTATTTACCAATATTCTTATGTACATTGGGTTATATTAAATTTTTCAAATATTTCATAAAAACTGAAACATTTAAAAACAAAAGCAGTCTTTAGATATGTTCATAATCTAAAATCGCTAAAATGGTAAAACTTTCACTAGTACAAATTATTGAAAAAACATTTTTCACGACTGCTTTAACAGTTTTTTATTGTTTGTCGATTCATTCTCAAACAACAGAAAATCAGGTAGATGTTGTTGTCAATCGCGAAATGAAAGAACGGAAAATACCAGGATTACAGGTAGCGATTGTTCAAAACGGAAAAATAATAGTAAACAAAAGTTATGGTATTGCCTATGTTCAGGATAATATTCCGGTTCAGACTAATTCTGTTTTTGCCATCAATTCTATAACCAAAGTTTTTACAGGAACAGCGATAATACAATTGGCAGAAGCAGGAAAAATAGATATTGCGGCACCTGTTTCTAACTACTTAGATATACTGCCAGAAAGTTGGTCAAAAGTAACAATAAAACAATTGTTGACACATACTTCTGGACTTCCGGATGTATTGCAATTAATGGATCCAGAAACTGGCGGTTTTGGAACATATAAAAATGAAAAAGCTGTCTGGGAAAAATTGATTACGCTACCAATGAATTTTACGCCAGGAGAACGCTTCAGCTACAATCAAACGAATGGTGATTTGCTCGGAAAAATTATAGAAATATATTCTGGGAAAAAGTTTGTCGAAAAATTCGAGGAGCAGTTTGATACAGCAGATATGAAACACACGGTTTTCGGAGATTCGAGAGATGTAATTCCGCATATGGCACCGACTTATTTTTGGAGAACAGCACTGGACGGAAATTCTTTATCGGAACCAAAACTAATTAATAATTACTTTGAATTTCCTTATTTTAGAAGAACCTCTTCGGGTTTAAACTCTACTTCCGAAGATTTAGCCAAATGGGTTATTGCGCTTACCTCTGGAAAATTGCTGTCTAAGGCTTCCTTGGAAATGATGTGGCAGCCTTCAAAGTTCAATAACGGGAAACAAACCCCTTGGGCTTTAGGATGGGGGATGAATAAATTTCGTCCCAAACATAGAGCAGTAGGAATGTCAGGAGGCGGAAGATCCGCATTTTTAATCTATCCTGACGATGATTTATCGGTAATAGTATTGACCAATTTGGGAGGCAGTTATCCAGAAGATTTTTTAGAAGAATTAGCCGGAATTTACAATAGCGATATTATTAAGTCGGATCCTGTGACCTTGCTGCGTACCACTCTTAGAGAAATAGGTTTTGATAAGGCAATAAGCTTTACAGAAAAAGAAAAGAAGAGCAACCCGTACTTTGTTTCAGATGAATTTGAGCTTAATGAATGGGCATATCGATTGGCAGCAAAAGAACAGAATCAGGAAGCGCTGGAGATTTTCAAACTTAATGTACATCTTTTTCCTCACAGCTGGAATGCTTACGACAGTTATGGAGAAATTCTTCTGAAGACGGGCGATGAGAAAAAAGCCGTGGAGATGTATCAAAAGTCAGTCGAACTCAATCCGAAAAATGAACACGGCATTCGTGTATTGCAAAGTATCCAGAAAAAATAATTTCATAGAGCATTTAATCCGTTTATTATTTTTGACGCAAATTTTCTCTATTTCGTTTTAAAGATTTGTTTAAATCACTGATGTTTAAATATAGAAACAGTTTAAATAGTGATACCCAGTGGTTAAAATTATTTTTTACAATTCTATGAAAATCAGCTGAGAAATAAATCTGTTTAAGTCTGCTTTATTCTTTTTGAATCTGCGTGAAAAAATTATAAGTAAAGGATTTCACATTGATTTTAAAGGATTTTAGCCCATCTAATTAGATTTTAACTCTTGAAAAAGCTATTTTATTCTATTTCACCCAACGGGTTAATGAAGTTTTTTTAAGCAGTTATTAGTTTTTTGTCTAGCCGAACCAATAGCTGAGAATATTTTTTAGTATGATGTAAAACGATGAATTAATCTTATTAAATTCATCGTTTTGCTATTGAACCTGCAATGATAGTTTGGTTTTTATTGCAAAAAATGCGTAATATTGCTTTTTTAGATCCTGACTTGTACGAATTAATGTCTGTTTATAGTAAATATGCTGATGATATCTTGTTAAATTTTCTTAAGGAAGATGATCAGTTGGCGTACACCGAAATTTTTGAGAGATATTCTAGGATTCTTGTCAATCATGCGTATAAAATTTTAGGAAATCAGGACGAAGCAAATGATGTTGTGCAAGAAGTTTTTTTGGCGGTCTGGAACAGGAGAGCTGATTTAAATATTACCGGATCACTTTCCTCTTATTTATACAAAGCAGTAAAAAATAGAATCCTCAATCATATCGCACACGAAAAAGTGGTTTCGCGATATGCAGATTCAATTTCAGACTTTATTGAAAACGATTATGTTTTTGCAGATTCTAAACTAAGAGAAAAAGAATTGGAATCAATTATTAAAAGAGAGATTGAACTACTTCCTTCAAAAATGCGTGAAGTTTTTTTACTTAGAAAAGTAGAGGAGCTTTCGTATGATGAAATCGCACTTCAACTAAATATTACAGACAAAACCGCAAAACAACAGGTTTACAATTCACTTAAAATACTGCGAGAAAAACTCAAATTTCTGGCACATGTTTTCATTTGGTAAATTATTGTAAAAGTTTTTGTTAATTTTTACGATAGATTCTTCTCTTAACTCTCTCATTAGTAAATAGAAAATAACATTCCTTTAGATTTATTAATGATATAATAATATTTTTTTAATTTTTTTTGGTGTTTGTCTATGACAAAAGCCTTTTATAACTGTCTTACTTAAAAACAGGACAAAATTTCGTATTATAATTATGAATGAAACTGAAATCAAATCATTGCTGCAAAAATTCCGCGAAGGAATCCTAACTGATGAAGAAAAGGATAAATTGGATGCGTGGTATTTGCAGCAGGCTAGAAACAGTACGCTCCATCTTAATGAATATGAGCTTGAAGACAGCTATGAACATTTGAAATCTAAATTACCGATAAAGCAGGAGGCGAAGACCGTTAGGTTATGGCCTCGTGTTGCAGTCGCTGCTTCCGTTGCAATATTGCTGGGAACGGGCTTCTTTTATTTTACTGAATCAGAAGAAAAAGCTGTTCAGGTTGTCGAAAGAACAAAAGAAATTGCTCCAGGAGGAAATCGCGGCATTTTGACGCTTTCTAATGGAAAACAGATTGTTTTGGATGATGTCTCGGTACAAGATACTATTGCTGCGGAAGGCGAAAAGCAGGAAGTGACTATTACAATGAACGCAGACGGAACGATATCTTATGTTGTTAATCCGAACGCAGCTGGAAATTCAGATGAGAATTCGTTTAATACACTTTCGACTCCAACGGGAGGACAGTACAATATTGTTTTGGCAGATGGAACCAAAGTTTATCTAAACGCAGTTTCTTCTTTAAAATATCCTACACAGTTTAACGGAGATAAAAGAGTTGTAGAACTCGAAGGAGAGGCTTATTTCGAAGTTGCCAAAAACAAAAACAAACCTTTTATCGTAAAATCCGACAACCAATCTATTGAAGTATTAGGAACACATTTTAATGTTCATTCTTATGCTAATGAATCAGTTGTTAAGACTACTTTGCTTGAAGGAAGCGTAGCGGTTACTTCTAAAAATCAGAAAGCGATTTTAAAACCAGGGCAGCAGTCTGATGTGTCGGAGAGTTTCTCTAAAATTAAAGTTAGGGAAGTAGATACAGAAGAAGCGGTTGCCTGGAAAAATGGCCGTTTCAAATTTGACAATGCCGATCTTAAAAATGTAATGCGACAGCTGGAACGCTGGTACGGAATTAAAGTAGAATACCGCGGCGATGTCTCTGATGTTCGTTTTAGCGGCGGTACGTTTAGAAATAAAAATTTATCTGAAGTATTAAAAGTACTTGAGTTTAGTAATATCAAATTTAAAGTCGAAGGAAAAACGGTCATTGTATATCCCTAAATTTTAAGTTTACCCGAATATACTGAGACTATAAACTAAAAAACCAGAAGCAGTTGCGATGCTTCTGGTTGTTTTAAAAGTTTATAGCCAGTATAAGTTGTCCACCTATTGTTTAACTATAACCAATGTAAATGTATGAAATTAAATTTACAACCAAAAAAACCTTACAAAAATCTTGAGAAAAAGATTCCGAAATCTAATTTTTCTACTTATTTAAGTTTGTATGCTTTGCTTTTTATGCTGTTTTGCAGTTTATCGGGGAAGGCACAAAATATTACAATTAATTTTAAAGACGCATCTTTGGAAACGGTGCTGAAAGAAGTGGCAAAACAAGCAAATTACGAAGTTTTGTACACGCAAAAGCAACTGAAAGATTCTAAGCCAGTTACAGTTAACCTTAAGAACTCTTCTTTAAGAGAAGCCTTAAATAAAATTTTCAATGGTCAGAATTTAAAATACAACTTGGCTAATCAGACTATTGTTGTAACAGCCTCAGCTAAAGACAAAGCAGAAAGCTTGGGAAACGACCTAATCCGCGTAAGCGGGAAAGTTACAAACAATAAAAATGAGCCTTTTCCAGGTGTCACTGTAACTTTATCAGGTACAAATAGAACCAGTATAACTGATTTTGATGGCAGCTTTGTTTTTGAAAATGTACCTTCAAATGGGGTTTTGGAATGTTCAGGATTGACAATTGAAACAAAATCTATTGGTATAGGCGGTCGAAATACAATTACGATTATCGTTGAAGATAAGGTTGCGGCAATGAAAGAGGTCGTAATTACAGGTTTCCAGACTTTGGAAAGAAGCCATTCTACTGGAGCAATTACAAGAATTGACGAAAAAGTTTTAAACGAAAACATCAATAAAGATTTGCCGAGCGCATTAGAGGGGCGTGTAGCAGGTTTGGTATTTCAAAAAAATCCAACAGGCGCTTCATCAGACACTCCCATATTGCGTGGTATGGGAACTTTTTCTTCCCTGAATGTCGGGTACGCTCCATTGATTGTAATTGACGGTCTTCCATCTGAATTAGCGTTAGAAGATATCAATCCGTATGATGTAGAAAGCATCAACGTGCTTAAAGATGCGGCTGCGGCTTCGATTTATGGTTCACGAGCTGCGAACGGAATTATAGTTATCGTTACTAAGAAAGGAAACGGTAAATTAAAAGTAAGCATCAACTCCGATTTCTTTGTTTCTACAAAGCCAAATTTAAGAGACATGAATTATGCTTCAACCAGCGATTTGATTGATTTTGAACAGGCTATCTACAATCGTGAGAGAGCAAGATTTGCCAACACAGCAACTATGTTTAGCAGTTACGGCGATATCGGAAACAGCAGTTCTAAGTACTACAGTCCGCTTTACCATTTGAACAGAAATTTAGAAGATGGTAAAATTAGTGCTGCAGATTACGATAGCACAATCGCTCAATGGAGAAAGAATGATTATATTAAAGATTATCGTGATAATGTCTGGCAGAACGAATTTAGACAGCGTTATAATGTTTCGTTTTCTGGGAGTACCAGCAGACAAAATACGTATGTGTCGCTTAATTACGATGAATCGAAAAATCGAATTGTAAACAATCAAAGTAATGCATTTAACTTATATGCAAAAAGCAGTTTCCAGATTAACGATTGGCTAAACGCTACATTTGGAGTAAACGGAACCTACAGCAATGATGATGTTACGGATAACGATTTTGGAAATTATGATATCCAAAAACGTTATGAGCGCATAACAGACGACAACGGAAATCTGGTGATTTCTCCTTTCGTAGGAATCAAAGACGGATTTACTTCTAGTGGTGTAATCAATCCGGCAATGGCAGAAAAACTTGCCGCATTAAGTGGCTTTAAACCAATGACTTTTAATGTCTTAGATGCACTCAAAGAGGGTATTACGCATCAAAAATCATTGAGTATGAGAGCTTTCGGAAATCTTCGTGCAAAATTATGGAGAGGGCTAAGTGTGAGTTCCCAGTTCCAATATGAGGTGAGAAAAAATGAGCAAGACCAGTACTATGATGTCAACTCCTATAAAATGCGTTATGCCATTAGTGCTTTAACTGCTTATAATCCAACAACAAATGCCTATACTTATGTAGATGGATTCTCGACGGGTGGCCGTTACAAACAATTAAGCAATCAGTCAACTAACTATTCTTTTAGAAATCAATTAGATTATAATGAGGAATTTGGTGGCGGGAAACATTCGGTAAACGCATTGGCTGGTTTTGAAATGCGCGAAACTTTTCTTCCAAGAAACATAGAGCAATTGCGCTATGGGTACGATCCAGTAACCCTTACATCTGCGGTAATCAACAGTCTTGCTTTAAGTCAGACAGGTACTCCAAGCTATATGTTTGGAAACAACAGAACATTAGCGGCTTTATCTCGAACTCAAACAGAAATACTGCACCGTTATTTCTCTGTGTTTAGTACAGTTGGGTATACTTTTTTATCAAAATACAATGTAACAGGAAGTTACAGAGTTGATAGAGCAGATTTGTTTGGAGTAGATCCTAAATATAAAAATCGTCCGTTGTGGTCAGCAGGTTTAGGATGGAATGTGAGTAACGAAGAGTTTATGAAACAGTATAAATGGGTTACGGCACTTAAACTGAGAGCAACTTATGGTGTAAATGGAAACATTGATCAATCTACTACACCTTACATTACCGCTACTAGACGTAATGACAACTTGTATCAGTCTTTACAATATACAAACATCACAGCGCAACCAAACCCAATGCTGAGATGGGAAAAAACACAGAGTACCAATTTAGGTTTAGATTATAGCTTGTTTAGGGCTAAGTTAAATGGTAGCATCGATATTTATCGTAAATACAGCAGTGACTTATTGGCCACAACCGATTTGGATCCAACTGTTGGTGCGTTGTCAAGAAAAATTAATGCTGGAGCATTAATGAATAAGGGAATCGAATTTAATGTTGGATCTGAGTGGTACAATAACGGAGATTTGCGTATTGGTTCTACAGTGATTTTAGCATTCAACAAAACGACAGTTAAAAAAGTAACAAGAGCACAATCTACAGCTTCTGTGTATACTAGTTCTCCTATTGACTATTTCTTTGAGAACGAAAGGTACAATAGTTTGTATGCTTATCAATATGGCGGAACTACAAATGGTTATCCGTATGTGTTGGATGAAAATGGAAATCCGTCAGTTACTTTTGATGCCGATGGAAATCCAATAGCGACTTCAATCAAAACCATTACAAATCCTGATGCGCTTGTAAACATGGGAAGTTTAACTCCGACTTACTCAGGTTCGTTCTCACAACGTTTTTCGTACAAACAATTTGACTTGAATTTCTTATTTGTTTTTTCAGGCGGAAACGTAATGCGTAAAGAAACAATCGATATGAGTTCAGATGCAGTAAATCTTGCAGGTATCACAGATCGTTATACAGATGCTAATCCGAACGGAAATACACGTCTGTATGTAGATTTAGCTGAAAATGTTAGAAATTATGCAGGAACAATAAGTTCACAATGGAGAAACTCAAGTGCAAATGTGGTTGATGGAGATTATCTAAAACTTAGAAACGTATCGCTTGCTTACAATCTTCCAAAAACTTTTGCTACAAAAATCAATGTTTCTTCGGCTAAATTCACTTTCCAGATGAATAATATCTGGTATTGGAGCGCTGCAGGAAATCGAATTGATCCAGAAGTTTATTCAGCTAATTCTGGTACACGTAATTTACCATTGCCAAAAACATATCTATTTGGCTTTAACCTTACTCTTTAAACTATGAAAAAGATATATATATCAATAGTATCACTTATGATGTTAGGTATGACATCTTGTGAGGATTATACAGACGTAACCCCAAAAGGATCTTTGGTAATCGAAACTGCGGATCAGTTTTTAGAACTGGTTTCTCTTCCGGGACGCGGTTATCCAATCAACAACTTTCAATACTTGTCAGACGATCAATGGATGAGAGAAGCCAATGTAATTGGAAGGACTCCAAACATCGATATTCTTAATTTTACTTTTGATGAAAGTGTTGATCGAGTTTCGTTAATGACAGGATCAAGTTTTTACAATCAGGCTTATAATTACATTAACCGATGGAATACTATTATTTCCTTAGTTGATGAGAGCAAAGGAGATGCAAACACAAAACGTTTGGCCAAAGCCGAGGCTAAGATTTATAGAGCTTACGATCACTTTTTGTTGGTGAACACTTATGCAAAAGGATACGATCCGCAGACCGCAGCTACAGATGGCGGTGTCTGCATTATGGATAAATTCGATTTAGAAGCGCAGCCTTCAAAAGCTACGGTTGCACAGGTTTATGATTTTATTCAGAAAGATATCGAAGAAGCATTGCCGTATCTTCAGGAAAAACCACTTGATGTTTATCATCCGTCATTAGCATTTGCGTATGCTTTTAAAGCAAAAGTTCATTTGTTTAAGCGCGAAATTGCACAAGCTCAGGCAGCAGCCGAAAAATCGTTGAGCTATAACAATCAAATTTTTGATATGGTGGCTTACAACGCTCAAGGCGGACCAACTGCAGTTGCGGTTCCAGCAGCAAATAATGTGGAAGTCTTAAGCTATATGTATATGACGGGTTTTAATGAAATGAACTTTGGACAGCTTTATATCATTAGCCCAGAATTGAGAACGTTATTCGGAACAAATGATGCTCGTTTCAATTTGTTTTTTAATTCTACCAGTACAACCAATTTAGACCAAGGTTCCAATACGGCTTATTGGGGAACGCAGTACACGAGATTTTTCTATCCGACTGTGGGTATGAAAACAACTGAAGTATATCTAATTCTTGCCGAATGTTATGCAAGAGATAACAAATTTAATGAAGCCGTAGCGGTTTTAAATACTTTAAGAGCTAAACGTATTTTATCTGGTACTGTAAATTTGACTGTTCCAACGACCAGAAAAGAGACAATGGATTTGGTAATCAACGAAAGAAGAAAAGAACTGCTTTTGGGGTTTAACCGTTTCTTTGATTTAAAGAGGCTGAACACGGAAACAGAATTTGCCAAAACAATAACAAGAGTGTTTCCATTGGTAAACAAAACCGTTCCTCAGAAAACGTACACTTTACAGCCAAATTCTAGATTATACATTATTCCATTTCCCTTGTCGGCTTTGCAGAAAAATCCAAAACTGACATTAAATACAGACGAGAAAGTACCGTTTTAATTCCAATGAAGAAACTATTATTATTGCTAACCATGCTGTCTTTCGGACAGCATGGTTTTGCTCAAACTCCAGAAAAAAAAGCCGACAGCACCAGTACACAGCCCAAAGGCATGCTGGCTTATACCAAAGTAATTACCGATAAAGCCAAAAATAAAGCTGGTCTTTTTACGGTGAGTCAGGTAGATGCCAAGTATTACTTTCAAATTCCAGACAGCTTGTTCAACAGATACATGCTCGTGGTAACCCGATTTCTTTCTACACCAGAAGGAATGGGAGTTTTTGGCGGAGAAAAAGCCAATGAACAGACTATTTATTTTGAAAAAGGTTCTAACAACACCGTTTTTTTAAGATCACTGCAATACAGACAAGACGTTCGTTCTGCCGATTCAATGCTGGCAAAAGCTTTAGCTGGAAGCAACGAAAATCCGATTGTTGCCGCTTTTCCGATTAAAACAACAAATCCTGATACAAAAGATGTTGTAATTGATGTAACGGATGTTTTTAAGAAAGACAATGCAATGTTTGCTATCGATAGTAAAGAGAAAACAGAGAAAAAGTTAACCTCACTTGCAGATGATAAATCTTTTATTGAAAGTATAGACACCTATCCAATCAATATCGAAGTAAAAACGACAAAGACTTATACTAGTTCAACAGCAAGCAGCGGCAGTATAACATTACGTTTGAATACTTCGATTGTTTTACTTCCAAAAACTCCTATGCGAAAACGTTTCTTTGATGAAAGAGTAGGATATTTTGCCAATAAATATGTTTTGTTTGATGATGACGAACAAAGCGCAAAGAGAAAATATATCGTACAGCGTTACCGATTAGAACCTAAAGATAATGACATCAAAAAATACCTAAGAGGCGAATTGGTTGAACCAAAGAAACAGATTGTTTATTATATCGACCCTGCAACGCCAAAAAAATGGAGACCGTACCTAATTGCGGGAATCAACGACTGGCAGAAAGCATTTGAAGCGGCAGGTTTTAAAAATGCAATTGTGGGTAAAGAATGGCCGGAAGATGATAAAACAATGAGTTTAGAAGACGCAAGATATTCTGTTGTACGATATCTGGCTTCTGAAACACCAAATGCTTACGGACCAAGAATCAGTGATCCAAGAAGTGGCGAAATCATAGAAAGCCATGTAGGCTGGTATCATAATGTGATGAAATTGGTGCAAAGATGGTACATGATTCAGGCTGGACCACTAGACCCGAGAGCCAGAAAAATGCATTTGGATGATGAATTAATGGGACAATTGATTCGTTTTGTTTCTTCTCACGAAATTGGTCATACTATTGGTCTGCGTCATAATATGGGAGCGAGCAGTGCAACTCCTGTTGAAAAACTTCGTGATAAAAAGTGGGTGGAAGAAAACGGTCACACGGTTTCTATCATGGATTATGCTCGTTTTAATTATGTAGCGCAGCCAGAAGATAATATTGGTCCTAAAGGAATTTACCCAAGAATCGGAATCTACGACAAATGGGCGGTAAAATGGGGTTATACCTATTATGCCAATACCAAAGATGAGTTTGAAGAAGAAAACATACTAGCCAAATTAACGACAGACAGTTTAACTGCTAATCCTAAATTATGGTTTGGTGGAGAAGGAAAAGATGAAGATCCGCGCAGTCAGAAGGAAGATTTGGGAGATGATTCGGTTTTAGCAAGTGATTACGGAATTAAAAACCTAAAACGCGTAGTTCCAAATCTGGTTCAATGGACATATGAGCCAAACGATGCTTATGATAATTTATCAGAAATGCATAAAGCGGTGGTGGCGCAATATAGCCGTTATTTATATCATGTATTGAAAAATATTGGTAATAATTATGTAACCAAAAGAACAGTTGACGAAAAAGGGACAGTATATCAGCCAATTCCAAAAGCAAAAGTAAAAGCGGCGGTTGATTATGTGGGCAGACAATTATTTGTTGCACCTTTATGGATGTATCCAAAGGAAATTGAACAGCTTGTACCTTTGAAAACGGCAGACCAAATAGCAGATCAGCAGAATCAGGTTCTGAATATGCTTTTAAGCTCTGGAATGCTTTACAACATCAGCCTAAAATCGATGCAGTTTGAAGGAGCTTACACAGTTCCAGAATTTTTAAATGATTTACAGCAGACTGTTTGGGTAAAATTCAGCGGTGACGAAAAACAAGATTTCTACCGAAGAAGTCTACAGCGCGCTTATATTGAAAAATTAGGAATGCTTTTATTGCCTAAAGAATTAGAACCTGGAAAAGCAGCCAATACGGCACAACGAAGCGACGTGAGATTATACGGAAAACAGCACTTAGTAAAATTAAGAGCCGATGTTGTTAAGTTAATGAACGCAGCATCAGGATTAAGCAAAGATCATTATGAAGCAATCTTGCTTGAAATTGATAAAATAGTTACAAAATTAAATTCAACTACAACAATATGAAAAAAGTATTAGTTATCGCATTAATCTTCTTAGGCAGTATTGCTCAAGCTCAGATAACATCAAAAGATGAAGTTGCACCAGAACTGGTTAAGAAGAGAGAAGAGCAGAAAAAAGAAATCACAAAAAATTATCTGGCTCTAAAAAATAGTCTTGTAGTTTCAGACAGTTTGGCTGTCGTAAAAAATGCGGAAGCTTTAAAAAGCTCTTTAAAGAATTTTAAGTTTAAAAAATTAACGCTGGAGCAGATGAACGCCGCTACTACAACAAGACGAACAATTTCAGATTTAGCAACAGAAATGGCTGCCACTAAAAACATCAATAAGCAACGTAAAATTTTTGAAGCGCTTTCTGCTAAATATTGGGATGTTGCGGCAAAATTTAAAGCGGCAGATGAGACATTATATTTACAAGTGTGCCCAATGACTGGCGCTATGTGGACAAGTGATAGTAAAGAAATCAAAAATCCTTATTATCCAAAAAATATGCTGACTTGTGGAGAAGTAAAAGCAAGTTTGTAAAATTTGAATTAGTTGATGAATGCGGTACTCTGAATAAGGGGCCGTATTTGTGTTTGATAATAGAGCTGTCTAAAACGACAGCTTTTTTTATACAATAGAAATAGGTGTTCCGATTATTTAATTTCTTTTTGGATAATTTTTTATTGAATGAATGACGTCGGGATTTGCTTCTGTTCGACCATATTGTAGTCTTCTGGAAAGATCAAGAGCTGAAAAATTAAGGCTTTTCAGAAAATTTTGAATGCGTAATTTAGACTCAGAATGTTCGGCTATGAAAAATATTTCATCTTTCTGTACAGTTGAAGTATGTTTTTCCAGTTTAACAGGATTGAATAGTTTTACCACATGAGCTTTTGGAAGCAATTCTGCCGTTATCTTATATGTCAAAGCATTGGTAATTCCGGATAACAGAGATTGAGGGTTGAAAATCAGGCTACTGGTATGCACTATTATTTTTCCTGTGGTATCTGGCATATTTTGAAGCACAGATTGAAGGTCGTCTTTAGGAATAAACAATAAAAGGATTTCGCCTTCGGTGGCTTTTTCTAATGATGCTAGTTCAGCATTCTGTCCCAGTTTTTCGACTGTTTCTCTCACTAGTCCGTTGCCTCTCGGATTATTAATGATTACTTGATATCCTGCCTGTGTAGCTCTTCTGGCTAATTCCAGCGTAAGTGTCCCAATTCCGATTATTCCTATTTTCATAATATTTGGATTTAAATTAAAAACCTTATGACCGATATGAAATATGCCGAGGAAAGTGAATAATTTCCTGATAAATTAGTATGCTAAATTTATGGAAAATAACTGATTTTGCAGCAAGTATTTTTACCTGTTTTAATTAAAATAATCAAAATGAGCATTGATTTTCAGATAAATCATTTTCTAATTCATATTATTATAAAAGAATAAATCCGCATCTGAGGACACGGATTTATTCTGGTCATAATGTTTTATTTGGCATAAAACTTAACAATTGTTTTCATCTTTTCAGTTGTGGCGTCCCATGAAGTATTTTTTAAAATTTTGGCATATTCCGCTTCCATTTCTGGACATTCTGTATCATCGCACAAAAATGCTATGGCGTTGGTAAAATCTTCAGCATTATCAATCAAGTTGATGCAATCGCCATAATCACGCATTATCTCGATGATTTTGGTTGAAATGATTGGCTTTTTGGCAGCCATATATTCCAGTGTTTTCGTGGGATTGTTGTATTTCACAGCATCGTTTAATACAAACGGAATCATAGCGATATCAAATGCTTTTAGATAATAAGGCAGTTCGTTATAACATTTCGTGCCTAAATAATGAATATTTGAGGCTTCAGGAAGATCTTTCTCGCTAATTTCTGACAATGGACCAATCATTACAAACGATACATTTGGGAGATTTTTAGCTGTTTCTTGCAACAACTCAAAATCTATGCGTGAGTCAATTACGCCGTAATAACCCACAATAGGAGATTGCAGATCGCCTATATCTGCAGGAATAGAAATATTGTTTAGTGCCTTTGCAAAGTGCTCTTCATCTACAGAATTTGGAAATAAATGAACATTATTATGAGTTTCATTCTTTGTGTCGTATAAAGATTTGCTGTTAGTAAAAACGATGTCGGCGCGTTTGATTAAGTATTCTTCCTGTTGCATTAATTCAGATGTTGCATCTTTTGACAAAGAAATATCTTCTATGCAGTCATAAATAATGGTATCAAAATTAAATAGCTCTAACAACGGACAAAATTCTGGAGAATAAAACCAGCCCGCAGCAATATTCTTGTTTTTTACATAAGCTGGAATTATAGACGCAATTGATTTAATGTCTACAGTATTTGGTTGTAATACATGCAGTCTTTCGTTGATTATCATAAGATTGCCAGAATTTTTATTTTCTGGTTTGTAGCAAGGTTCTTCAATGAATAAAATTTTCATTGATTCTGCCATTCTGCTCATAATATGTTGCGGACGCTGGTACACAAACTGGTATCTCACATTTGAAAAAACAATCATGTCGTAATATTGTCCTTGATCTTCTATAGTGGTAGATTCTGAATGAAAATTTAAATCGGTATCTTTTAAATTGTGTATCATAATGCTGTTGATTTATAATTAGTATGGATGTGTCATTAAAAAGTTCAGCAAATGTAAAATCGTAAAAACGGCTTTTCTTACAAATTAAAAGGCTTCATTTATATAATTTACAGATTTCGAATTACTTGCTTTTATGGTAATCTTGTAAACCAATGATAGTAAAGTGTAAAAATGACGTTTGTTAAGATGCAAAATTTGTAATGTATTAAAATATAATTATTTAACAATCAAATTATTAATTTAAGTCAGACATTATGAGAAATTTAATTTTAAGCTTTTGCATGATTTTATTCTTCGGATTTGCATCGGCACAGGAAACTCCTAGAACAAATAAATCTAAGACTCAAACAGACAGTACTTATCAAAAAAAAGGTAAGCATACTAAAGGTACGGTCAAGAGAGGAGATACTATAAAAAGTAAAACTCCAACACAAAAACAGAGAAAGAGTGGAAGCCCTACTACAACACCTCCGAGAAGAGATACAATAAACAGAACTAATTAATCTAGTGCGTTGGGTGAAATTTTTTTTCAATTCTATTAAATCAGCTTAGATATAGATTTGTTTGAATCTGCGTGAAAAATTTATAAGTAAAAGGATTTCACGCAGATTTAAATAAATCAAATTAGATTTTAATTCTTGAATGAAGCTATTTTACTTTCACCCAAAAGATTAACTTATTTTATTGTAAAAAGAAAATCCTGTTTTTTCAAGACAGGATTTTTTTATGATAATCGATTTTTAATAAAGCTCGCAGACATCATTTGCCCTTTTGTGAAAGGACAAAAATAATCTGAGAGGAAATTTACGCTCTTTCTATGTTATACATCGTTTGATATTGAACGTCGAAAAATCATTGTGCTTATTTTTAGGAATTAACCCGTTGGGTGTAATTAAAAAATAAAAGCATTTTAACACATAGAAGCATAGTTTTTGTGCCAAAAAAAGAAAATGGAAGAACAAGTTTCCAAACATAGCTAAACTATGTGCATTTAGACTAGTGAAACGCCTTTTTTAAGCTTAGTTAAACTATGTTTCTATGTGTTGAAAATAATTTCACCCAACGAGTTAGGAATTAATTAAATTTGCGTTTTCTTAAAATTCTGAATTTTCAGTAAAATAAATGACAATACAAGATTTAATAGGAGATTATTCAATTTTCGGAAGCAATCAGGAAGAAAGCAACGCAATAAGTTATAAAGGAACTTTAAGCCTTTCACTAGATAAAAACAATCGAATTGTGGCCGACTGGCTTATTAATGACACACAAAAACAAAAAGGGACCGGATTTTTTAAGGATAATATTCTGGTGATCAACTTCAGCTACAAAGGTGATGACCATAGAACCTATAAAGGAGTTGCGGTTTACAGATGTATAACAAAAGATATACTCGAGGGTTTTTGGTCAGAAAAACATGGAAATCCGCTTTATTTAGGATCAGAACATTGTCTGCGAATGAAAGCATCTGAACCTTTAAATTGATTTTGAAACAAATAAAAAAAGCATGAAAGACAATTATTCTTTCATGCTTTTATAATTGTTTAAAGCAAAATTTAGCTCATTGTTCCGGCCGCTTTGGTATCGACAAGGAATAATAATTGCCCCGAAACCGGTTTGATCAGCTGCATTGGATATTTTTCAGGATTGTAATCTCCTTCTGCAACTTCTTTAAGCGCAGGAGCTTTTTTCTCTCCAAATGCAATTACGATAATTTTAGCCGCTTTATTGATTAAAGGAGCAGTTAAAGTAATTCGGTGCATGTTTTGAGGGGCAAGCCAATAAGCATCTACCCATTTTGTTTTTTCGTGTAAGACAGCTTCACCCGGAAAAAGAGAAGCCGTGTGGCCGTCATCTCCCATACCGAGCAGAATCAGGTCAAATTGTCCTTCGTCTCCGAGAATGTTTCGAATAGATTTCTCATATTCTACAGCAAAATCCGTAGCGGAAATTCCGTCCCTATACATCGGGAAAATATTGTTTTTTGGAATCGGCACATGGCTTAGAAATGTTTCAAAAGACATTTTGGCGTTGCTCAATTCATTATCAAGAGGCACCCATCGCTCATCGCCCCAAAAAATATAAACTTTGCTCCAGTCTATTTTTGATTTGTAAGTTTCTGAAGCTAAAAGTTTGTAAAGACCCGCTGGCGAAGATCCTCCAGTTAGTACCGCGGTAAAACGGCCTTTTTCTTCTATAGCTTTCTGTGCTGCCGTCAGAAAAATAGTAGCAGCATTTTCATTAAGCTCTTCTAGTGATTTAAATATCTGTATCATTTTAATTATTCGTTTAAAGTAACAGGAGTATTGGAAACCCAAGCATGCCCTTGACGAGCAAGAAGCTCATTTGCGGCTTCTGGTCCCCAGCTTCCTGCTGAGTAGTTAGGAAAATCTGTTGGTGCAGTATTTTTCCATACTTGCTGTATCGTATCAATAGCATCCCAAGCTTGTTCTACCTGATCCCAACGCATAAAAAGCGTAGGATCGCCTGCCAAAGCATCAGCAAGAAGCGTTTCATAAGCTTCTGGAGACATAGTTGAACATGAAAAATAATCAAAAACCATTTCTGCAGGTCGTAAAGATAACGAGAGTCCTGGATTTTTGGTCATGAACTGAAGTTTGATATCCATAGCGGGCTGTATATTGATGATTAGCCTGTTTGGTGTCATGCCTTCAGAACCGTAGGTAAAAGTAGAATGCGGAACCGGCTTAAACTGAATAATTATGGAAGATTGTTTTTCCTGCATTCTTTTACCGCTTCGCAAATAAAAAGGAACTCCTTGCCATCTCCAGTTGTCAAGGTAAATCTTCATGGCAACATAAGTCTCTGTTTTAGAATCGGCTGCAATTCCTTTATCCTGACGATAACCAGCTACAGGATTTCCTTTTATGAAACCTGCATCGTACTGGCCTCTTACAATATAATGATCGACTTCTTCTGGTTTTATGCGTCGAATCGATTTTAAGACATCAGCTTTTCGGTTTCGAATATCGTCTGCGCTCAAAGATGCCGGCGCTTCCATGGCCGTCATGCATAAAATCTGAAGCAAGTGATTCTGAATCATATCTTTTAGGGCTCCGACTCCTTCATAGAAACCACCTCTTTCTTCAACACCAACTTCTTCAGCTACTGTAATCTGAACAAAATCAATGAAATTTCGACTCCATAAAGGCTCAAACATCGAGTTCCCAAATCGGAAAGCCAAGATATTCTGAACGGTTTCTTTACCTAAATAATGGTCTATTCTATAAATCTGCTCTTCTTTAAAAGTCTGTGAAAGCATTTCGTTTAATGCAATGGCAGAAGTTTTATCGTAACCAAAAGGTTTTTCAATAATAATTCGGTCTTGTTTTACATTGGCTGCAAGACCAATTTTCTTGATATAAACCGATATAGTGGTAATAAAAGAAGGCGCGATTGAAAGATAAAACAAACGATTGGCACGAATACCAAAAGCTTGATCGATGCTTTCTAATTTGGAGTTTAATTCCTGGTACGATTCTTCTTTGTCAATATCATGCCTCAAATAGGAGATATGTGAAATAAATTTATAGGTATCATTGTCTGTGTGTGCCGCCTTTCTAGAAAATGTATTTAGATTCTCTAAAACGTAATTGTGAAATTCCTCATCTGTCTTTTCAGCTCTTCCGAGAGCGATGATTTGAAATTTTTCGGGCATTCGTCCATCTAGATATAAATTTTGGAATGCTGGGAACAGCTTTCTTTTTGCCAAGTCTCCAGAAGCTCCAAAAATAACGATGATGGTCGGATTTATATTTTTAGTTGTACTCATTTATTTTCGCTTAAAGTTGCTTAATCATTCCATTGTGTGTGAAAAACACCTGGAGCATCAATACGTTCGTAGGTATGTGCCCCGAAATAATCACGCTGTGCCTGAATTAAGTTTGTTGGAAGATTTTCAGATCTATAAGCATCAAAATAGGCTAGAGAGTTCATTAAGCCAGTAGCTGGAATTCCGTTTTGTACTGCAAATTGTATAATGTCTCGTATTCCTTTCTGACTTTGGTTGGCTTTTGCGGCAATGTTGGAATCCAAAAGAATATTTGGCAGTTCAGGGTTTGCGGTAAATGCTTTTCTAAAATCTTCCAAAATCACTGCACGAATGATACAGCCTCCACGCCATATTTTGGTAACGGTTTCCAAATTTAGTTCGTAGTTGTATTCTTTAGAAGCTGTTTTAAGCATTGCAAGACCTTGTGCATAAGTAATAAGAATCGAAAAGAATAATCCATCTTTAAGCGATTTAAGAGCTTCGTCAGTATTGACAGCTGTTTGCTTTTGATTCCATATTAATTTTGTTGAGGCTTCAATTCTTTCTGGTTTGCTTTTGGACATGTCACGCATTACAACGGCAGCATCGATGGTTGGAACTGGTACTTGCAGATCCATTGCGTTCTGAGAGGTCCATTTTCCTGTTCCTTTAGATTTTGCCCAATCAGAAATCAGGTTTATAAGCTTTACGCCGCTTGGATCTTTTTCTTTAAGGATATGGCCTGTAATTTCGATTAAGTATGATTTTAAATCTGTTTGATTCCACTCTTCAAAAGTTTTCTGAATAGTGTCTTCATCCAGATTATAACCGCGTTTCATCAGGTCGTAAATTTCAGAAATAAGTTGCATAATCCCGTATTCGATTCCGTTATGCACCATTTTTACATAGTTTCCAGCCGATCCGTTGCCAAGGTATTCTACACAAGGTTCGCCGTCTACTTTTGCCGCAATGGCTTCAAAAATCGGTCGTAATCTTTCATAAGCTTTTTTGTCGCCACCAGGCATCATACTTGGACCTAATCGAGCGCCTTTTTCACCACCAGAAATTCCCATTCCAAAAAAGTGGATGCCTTTTTCAGATAATTCCAAGAATCTGCGGTCGGTGTCTGTAAAATAAGTATTTCCGCCATCAATTATAATATCACCCTGATCCAAATGAGGAAGAAGGCTCTGAATTGCGCTGTCAACTGGTTTTCCTGCAGGTACCAAAAGCATAATCGCTCTTGGACGTTGGATTAATTCAACAAAATGCTTAACATCTGTTGTTGCTTCAATAGTGTGTTCCGGATTGGCTTCCTGCTTTAGGGAATTTACTTTTTCGGTATCCAAATCTAAACCTGCAGCTGCAAATTTATGACTTGCAATGTTTAAAATTAAGTTTCGGCCCATTACGCCGAGCCCGACAATACCAAAATCAAATGTGCTCATAATTTTTAAATTAACTAAGTTTTTAGGATACTGTCTTTTTGTAATAAATAAAATTCTATTTTGTTGTTGTTTAGGCTTTTATAAAACTTTAAAAAATTAGTGGACAGTTTGTTTTTCGGATCTTTTAATGTAAAAGATCTGATTTGCTAAGTTAATTAAAAAGGCTGAAATATTTCAGGACAAACTGTGACAGTATATTCCCATAAAAAGAATAAAAAGGTCAAGAATTTCATCTTAACCCTCATCTTTCTGCATTTTTTAATTGATGCCTCTAAAGCGCTTCGTACCATTGCAATATATAATCGGCAACATTTTGCCAGCCGGGTTCTCCGCAAATGAAATGGCTTTTTCCTTCAAATATTTTTAGTTCCACTTTACTGTTTGCATCTCTGTATTTGCTAGCAATGGTTTTGGTAAGAGAAGGCGGAAAAATATGATCGTTTCCACCGCCAATGAACAAAAGTGGCGCATGAGGTTTTTTGAAATCAATATTCGAAAAAGAATTAAGCACCAGCTCACGGCTTACTTTGTAACTTTCTGGTACAGCAAATTTTTCAAACGAATTTCTCTTTTCCGATTCCGGTATCGTATTAAAAAAAGCATAGTCATACCATTTTCTGCTTCCCATAAAATACTTATTAAAAGAGAAAAATCCAAAGGCAGGAATTACCGTTTTTAAAGTCTGAAAAGGCGGAAAAACGTTTTTTGGAGGCGCTCCGTCAATGCTTACACCAGCAGCTGCCTTATCCATTTCTATTAATTTCAATACTGCCATTCCAGCCATAGAATGTCCGATAATCAATGGTTTTTCGGGAAGTGTTTTTAAGAGTGTATTGATATTTTCCACAACATCTATAAATCCCGTACTTGTAAGTTTGGGATGTGCTTTTACTCTTAATTCGGCAGGATTTCCATCATGTCCGGGATTTGCGGGGGCATAAACCGTATAGCCTTTTTGTTCGTAATAGTTTTTCCATTCTTGCCAAGTATCATGATTCACAAAATTTCCATGAATAAGTACTATTGTTTTAGATTTTGCCATGATTATTTTATTTGATTAGGTTTAGAATTTCTTTAAATTTTTGATTTTTGGAATTTTTCATCAATTCATACAAACACATTTCAACACTGGTAAGCGATGCGCCACATTTTTGTAATTTTGCTAAAGCCATTTTAGAATTTTCTTTTGATCGAGAAGAAACACAGTCGGCAGCAATTTCTACTTCAAAATCATTATCCAGTAATCCACGAATGGTTTGGTACACGCAGATATGACTCTCAATACCGCAGACAATCCATTGCTTTCTTTTGGTTTTTAAGACTGCTTCTTTGAATTCTTGATTTTCAAAAGCGTCAAA
This sequence comes from Flavobacterium foetidum, assembly GCF_004634245.1. Classification (GTDB taxonomy): domain Bacteria; phylum Bacteroidota; class Bacteroidia; order Flavobacteriales; family Flavobacteriaceae; genus Flavobacterium; species Flavobacterium foetidum. Next base: position 37,775 of record NZ_SJTF01000019.1, on the reverse strand, counting down.
AGAATATTTTTCGATTGGAGTTTGATTTTTTAAAAGTTCTCTAATTTCTGGAACTGTATCGCCAAGTCCTTTCGGATTCTGTTCTGCCCAAATAATAGGAAGCGAGAGAATCTGACAGCCACGAATAAGTTTCTGCAGATTTGAAATTAATATCTCACTTTCGTTTACAATCCGTGCAAGTTTACCTTGTACATCAATTAAAATTAGGCCTGTATTTTCTATGTGGAGCATCTTTTGCATTTTTGGTTAATGTTATAGCCAACTTTCGTGCCTTTGTGTAAAATGACTGAAAATCAATTAAATATAATAATTTCATCTAAAATTATTGGTTATATTTCGTGAATTTCAACTTGGATTAACTTTATTTCAAAAAAAATGAATTGATTCTGAGTTAGGTGTTTTGGTAAAAACAAAAAAGCCCTTAACTAATTTTAAGTTAAAGGCTCTTTCAAAGTATTTTAAAATTTTATTTCGCTGCATAATCAAGTTTTGACAGTATTTCTTTAATCGAGAAATGAGTTCCACAGACAAATTCATCTGCAGCGCCGTAATAAATTGTGAGTTTATCACCATCGACTATATGACCATTGGTAAAAACGACATAACCAAAGAAACCGCTGAGTTCGTAGTTTTCTGTCGGAACCATGATGGGTTCCAGCGTTCTTGCAATAACTTTTGATGGGTCTTCGATATCCATTAAAAAGGCACCTAAGCAATATTGATGTTCGGCATTGGCTCCGTGATAAATTTCAAGCCAACCGGCGTCAGTTTTAATAGGAGCGGCGCCTGCGCCAACTCTTGCGCTGTCCCATAGTCCTTTTCGTGTTCCTACTAGATATTGATGGTTTCCCCAATGAACTCCGTCGGGAGAATCTGAAAGCCAGATGTAATTCCCACCAATTTGTGGGCTAGACGGACGATGCAGCGCATAAAACTTTCCGTTAATCTTTTCTTCAAAAATAGCACAATCTTTATTGTGAGGAGGAAAAATCATTCCTTTGCTTTCAAAGTTTTTCCAGTCTTTTGTGGTTCTCAACCCAACGCCCACGCCACTAGACGAAACTGCTGTATAAGTAAGGTAAAAAGTTTCATCAATTTTACTGACTCTGCAGTCTTCTATTCCGTATTGCTCTAAATTTCCGATTCCCATCAACGAATTATGATTTTCCGGTTCATAAAAATGAATTCCGTCATCGCTGCAAACTAATCTTAAATGAGATAATGTAGTCAAATAATCTAAACCTTTGTACTGAATTACACGGGCATCATTAGCAATTAAGTCAGGGTCGTTTAACGGTATTTCGATAATTTCGACTTTTCCTAGTTCATTAACTACAGGAAAAAAAATCACGCCTTCTTTTTGCGCTATACTTTCTGCCACTCTCACAATGAGCCAGATTTTGTTCTCAAAGGTAAAAACTCCGGGATTCAAAAGGCTAATAATCTGCAGATCACTGGTACTCGACCGAAGATCTTTAGGCATCAATAGCGGATTTTCTGGAAATCGTTTTGCAATATCGCTCATAGAATTGATTTATTAGAAGTCTATAGCTGATAAAGTTCGTTAATTTGCGCCGACTTTTATTTACAAAATATATTTCGTTATTTTATAATATTCGCAGGTAGTTGCTTAGTTTTCGATTAAACAGATTTCAAAAAGTGTATTTCTGTTTTCGTTTTTTTGTTAAGTTTAAACTATTGTTTTAACAAAAGCATATCAGGTAACAAAAATTGATGTCTTAAAATATTTAAAATATGAATAAAAAAATTTAAGAACTAAATCATAATTCAATAAAACAAAAAAGCGATAACCAACAAAATCTTTAGTTATCGCTTTTTTATAGTCTAGCTTGAGAAAGTAAGGCCTTTGTCTTTAAAACTATTATACAGTTCCTGGCGCGCGCTGCTTATTGTTTCTTCAGTACGGTAAATGCTGCACCAGAATTTTATAAGGAGTTTGTATTTTCCTTGAGAAATAGCACTGTAATAGATCTGCGATGGTTTTGCGCTGTTGACCAATTGCAGATTGGCAAGAGTCTCGTTTACAATGGTGTTTATTTCTTCTGGTACGGTTTCGCCGGTAATCTCGAATGTGACTTCTACAAGTTTATAATTATCTGTATAAGTCCAGTTGGTGATATTCTGCGATAATAAGTTACCGTTCGGAATAATAATTTCGGCACCATTTGGCGCATTGATTTTGGTAGTTCTTAGTCCCATAGACTTCACGCGGCCTGATTCTGAACTGATTTCAACAACATCTCCGATTTGGATAGGTTTGTCAAAAATCAAAATGATACCCGAAACAAAATTGTTGACGATATTCTGAAGTCCGAGTCCGACACCAACACCCAGCGCTCCAAGAAGAATGCTCAATTTGTCCAAAGGCATTCCCGAAGCGGCCACAGCCAGAAGATAACCGCTTATTAAGACGATAAGCCTTGTGATAAGAAGTTTTGAATGCTGTCTTTTATTAATGTTTTCTTCGTTTTCATCGTCAATTTCGCCAAAAAAGTACGCCACATAATTTTGAAGCAGGTGCGCCGCCCAAATGATTATGAAAAACAGAACAACGTTTTCTAAAGTAAAAGTAATGCTTCCGATTGTATTGGGATGGATTAAGATTTTTTGTAACGAAGCACGGAGGGACTCCCAAATGTTTAAATTAGATGCAATTACAATCAGCCACATATAACTGATTACTATGATAAATGGTTTTTTCAGAGTGTCTGACAAACTTTCGTAATCAAACATTTTCTCAATGCCTCGTTTTACTCTTGTGGTGTAAATTTGAAGAAGGATGATTTCTAAGATAATCTTCAGTAAAACACTTAAAGCAACAATTTGAGTTAATGATATAAAAGCAGTTATACTAAGCATGTTTGAAAGTGAAACTCGTCCAAATAAATTAAAAATAATGGATAAGGCATTCAAACCTATAAAAATGATGCTAGCCCATTTGAAGAATCCTTTGATATAAAGCTGTTCTTTTAAGGTCTTGATTTGTACTAGTCCGTATCGAATTCCGAAGATATTGATTACAACAAAGGCGCAACGTTGCACTAATCCGACGGTAATGAATAAATCTAGGAAACAAAGCGCAAAAAATAATCCTAAAAGCAAAAGCCAGTTGCGCATTGCGACACCCGACCATTTGTTTTTGAACAATACTGTTAAAGCCGCCAATAAGATGAGCTGAATTAACTCTAAAAACAGGGCAGGTGCATATAGATTGCTTACTACTGCAATGTTTAGTCCGATAACGACAACCGGAATGAGAACACCTCTGTTCAAATATTTAAAATTAAACTGTGAAAGATTCTCAAAACTGTTTTTAGTTTTTAGTAATTTGATGTTTCTCGAAATATACCAGAACAAAAGTCCCATAAAGAAACATAAAGTAATAAGTCCGCCAGCTTTGTAACCTAGATAATAAGCTGCTACATTTTCTTCAATGATTACTTTAGCTTTTATATTATGCGTCACTTTTTTCTTTATAGCAGAATCGCCGAGTTGCCACAAAGATGGATATTCTTTTTTGAAGATATTCACACCCGATTTTTCCAGTTTTCCTTCAACAGTAACCAAAGCGTTGGAAACGGCAATTTTTCGTTGTACCGTAAGCCTTTTTTTTGTGTTAAGTATTCCTTGATTTTCAGTCATTAGGCTGTCTGTAGCCAGATATCTTTTTCTAAGGTCTGCAAATTCTTTTTTGAATTGTTTACGACGGATGGTATCTCTAAGTAGAGTGATTAAAGTCTTGTCTTTTCGAAGGTCGATGACACGTTTTTTAATCTTTTCCAGTATTAAGTTTCGCGCATTGATTGCGGTGTTCTGCTCATTTAGCTCATGCTGAATTTCTTGCAGAACCAAACGGTACATTTGCTGATTTCGAACATTCGGGTTTGCGCCTTTTAAACTCGCTAAGATGAGTTCGAGTTTGCTTTCGGTGCGCTTCATGTCTCCAAAAAGATGATGTGTGCCGCCTTCAAAATCGGTATCGTTATAGGCAGATTCTAAAACTTCTCCAGCTTTTTCGATAGCCATCAGATAATCGCTGTCGGTTGCTGTAGTATCATTGAACAATCGGCCTGAGTTTTCTTTTTTAGGAGATTTGCTTTCTTGCGAAAAGTGTTGCTGCGAATAAAAAAGTGCTAATAATAGTGTTAGATAATAGATAGGCTTTTTCAGAAAAATCATAATTTTAAGGCTTGTTTACGGAGCTCAAATTTAGATTTTTTTGTGTAACTTTTGATTAAGAAAATAATTTTAAAATGAGAAATCGGTTTCTGTTTCTTTACTTTGGAAGTTTTTGCTGAAATAGACTTTTCTTGGATTTTTGTCGGCAAACGCAGAAACCAATTGCATAATGTACTGGCTACTGGTATAGGCAGTTAGATAATCTTTTATTTCTAAAGGTTCGGTAATGGCGGTTTCGGTGGGAAAATAGCCCATTCCGTAAAAATGTCCGTTTTCTATCCAGATACAACTGCGTTCCTCAAGCGAGCGTCCTTTGTCGATAATGGCAAAACTTGGCCTGCTGTTGATTAAGTATTCCAGAGCGTTTTCTACTTGAGTATTATGAACGGCAATTTCGGGATATTCAGAATTATTCTGGGGTATCAAAAATTCGCCTGGAGTTAGTTTGGAATAGCTGCAGAACCTTTGATCGATTTCAAATTTTTGAGAAAGCGAAAGCAACAAGTTTACACCTTCATACTCAGAATTAAAAACTTCAACACAAGTCTGAAATTTATTCAGTCTTCCAATAGCGAGATGTTTGTAGCCGCTACGCGCTTCATATTCGTATAATCCGAATTTGGGTTCGAAGCGTTTTAAAGCACGATTGTATGTAGGCCAGAGTTTTTTGATTTCGCTGTATTCCAGCAGAAGTGCCATAAGTTCGGTGGCACAGACCTCAAAAGATATATTGTAAATGTCTCGAAGAAAATTCTGTCGTTGCGGTTTTACATTATTGCCTGTAAAATGAGAAGCAACACGTTTTTTTATGTTGACCGCTTTTCCGACATAAATCACCTTTTTGTTTTGATCATAGAAATAGTAAATACCAGGTTTTTCTGGAAGCTGTTCAAAATCTGACGGAGGCAGGTTAGGAGGCAAGCGTTGGTCCTGAGAAGTCGTTTTAAGCATTTTTGATATATGCCCTTCGTCATCCCAATCCATAAGCATTGTAAACAAAATGGCGGTAGCATCGGCGTCGCCTCCTGCGCGGTGACGATTCTCAACAGGAATAGCTAGACAACGGCATAAATTTCCGAGACTGTATGAACTTAGTCCAGGTTTTATTTTTCGGGCTGCACGTACTGTACAAAGCTTTCGGGCGGTCCATTTAAATCCAGATTCCTGAAGCTGATGACGTACAAAGGAGTAATCAAAATTTACATTATGTGCCACGAATATACGACCATTGAGCATTTCAAAAATCTGCTCTGATACATCATCAAATATAGGTGCGTCGCGAACCATTTCGTTATTGATTCCCGTTAATGCGAAAATAGGAAGCGGAATATCTTTCTGCGGATTAATAAGCGTTTCAAAACGGTCAATAATGCTGTTTCCGTCATGAATAATGATGGCAATTTCTGTAATACGACTCCCTGAGGCATTTCCGCCCGTGGTTTCTATATCGACTATGGCATATTCAGTTTCTCTCATTTTGCAGTCTCAGAAAACATAAAAGAGCAATTTGTTTCTGATTTTGCAAAATTAGCATAGATTGATAGCTTTTTTTGAAAAAGTGCTGTTATAAATTATAACAAAGTTTTATGTAATTGATTATTTGCGAAATATTTACAACTGAGGAATTTTTAACAATTTCGATTAGAAGCGGAATAGATTTTTATCTATATTTATACATCTAAAGCTGCTGTTTTACAGTAGTTTGAACAAACCAAAAATAATTTAAAAACATCGTAATGGAAAGCACTATTAAACTTAGGGTGAGAAAAGAAATTGACAATGGCAGTGAGTTTAAGGTGATTAAACTGAAAGGTTCACTAATTGCCGGAGGCTTTACTGAAATTATTCATATTTCAGACGAAGACGAACATTTTTACCTCAATACTTTTTCTACACCTTCGGGAAACAAAAAATCGACAGAAGAATTTTTATTGGGATACATTTCAGATCATGAACTTAATGATGCTGTTATGCTTCTAAAATAAGGATTTGCTGTTTATTCAATTTTATTTTAATATAGACGAAAAAAGATGAGTTTTTTAGCTCATCTTTTTTATTTTAGGCATAAAAAAAGAAATGATTCTCAGATTTGGTCAATGCCAGACTCATAGCACCAACGATTACTGAGAATCATTTTCTGTATTCAAAAATTTAAAACTAGGCGTGTAAAAAACGGAATATGATTTTAGTCTATAAAACCAAATTTATCTTCAAATGCTTTTCCAATTATAGGAATTGGTTTCTTTTGCTCGTTTACGGCATTGATAATGCCAAAAATCCATAAAATGAAAATTGCATAACCAACGTAGCTTAGAAAGTAAAGTGAAGGCGTAGCAAATATTACAATAGATAAAAGAATATTTACTATAAATGAAACTACAAAAATGCCAAAGCCTTGCTTTAAGTGATAGGTCACAAGATCGCTTTTTGGAGTTAAATCTTTACTTTTAACAAATGCTATAATCCATCCAATAATAGTGATGTAGCTTAAGATAGAAAGGGTTTTTCTGTTCATCGTTATATTTATTTAGTAAATCAAAAATAGCTACAACTATATATATCTTAAATAGAAAATTTGTCTTTGGCCGCTTTGGGTTGGTATTTGTTCGGGTTAAATCAGTAAAGCGGAAATCCACTTCATCATTTCCTAAATTTCATCTTTCATTAATTTAAAAAATTGCTCTTTTTTGCCTCTCGAAATCGGGACTGTAGATTTATCAATCATTTGCACCATTCCTTCGCGGGAATAACTTACAATCGAGTTCACATTAATTAAGTGCGACTGATGAATACGAAAGAACATTGGAGGCTCTAGTAAATCTTCATAATTTTTTAAAGGCTTTGAAACCATTATTTTTCTTCCATCTGTTAAGATAAAGGTGGTGTAGGAGCCAGAGGTCTCACATCTAATGATTTGGTCCAGTTTTACAACATACATCGCTTCCTGAGTTGGCAGAATAATGCGGTCGGGTGTTTTGTTGAGATTTTGCTGTAATTCGTTTAACTGCTGTTTTTCTAACACTTTTTCTTCTAATAAAGTAATGCGTTCCACCGCAGTTTTGAGTTCTTCTGGATCTATCGGCTTCAAGAGGTAATCTATAGCGCTATATTTAAAAGCATTAATGGCATGCTGTTCGTAGGCTGTTGTGAAAATAAGATGAAAAGAATTGAATGTAATTTGCTGCAGAACATCAAATCCTGTTCCGTCAGTAAGCATGATATCCATAAAAACAAGGTCAGGTTTTAATCGGTCTATGAGTTTAACAGCTTCTGAAGCGCTTTCGGCATAGCCAATAATTTGAATTTGATCGGCTGCGGTCATTTCAAGCATTATAGATAACGCTTCTCTTAATCGTTGTTCATCTTCAATTATAATTGTCTTGTACATTTTAGTCTATTATTGGAATGTTTATAATTACGACACAACCTGTGCTGTCTGTTTCGGAATCGCGCTCTAAAACTTGAAATCCTGCCGATGGATAATCTTTTTGCATTTTACTCAATCGCTCATCGGTAATGGTTGTCGATAGTGATTGGTGATTGTCGTTTAGTTTTAATTTTCTCGAAGCAGCAAGTCCGATGCCGTTGTCTTTTATGGTACAGATTAGATTTTGCTCATCAGAAGCCAATTCGAAATAGATTTCCAATAATCCGTTGCCGTTTTTGGCTATTGGTTTTAAGCCGTGTTCTACCGCATTTTCTATAAAGGGCTGGATTAAGAGAGGCGGAATAAGTAAATCATTTTCAACTGATTCGTCGCATATGATAGAATAATCAAATCCATTGTTTAAACGAAGTTGCTGCAGTTCGATATAATTTTTTAAAGTCCGGATTTCTTCTTCAACAGAAATCGTTTCTTTGCGCGATTGCTCCAAAATCTGACGCGTTAGTTTTGCAAATTTATTGAGATAGGAAACCGCCGGTATAGTGTCTTTTTGCAAAATCATGCTTTGGATGTTTCCTAATGCGTTAAAAATGAAATGAGGATCCATTTGTGAACGAAGCAGTCTGCGCTCTAAAGATAATCGTGCGGCTAGATTTTCGATGGTCTCTTTTTCCATCAGCTGCATTTTTAATTCGGCATTGGCTTGTTCCTGGTTTAGAAAATCTTCTCGATTTTGATAATATCGCTGTCGATAGTAATAAGAACGAAACATAAAAATGAGTCCAATCAATAAAACTCCAGCAACAGCATAACCTAAAAGTTTGTTTTGTTCTTCGAGCTTATTTTCCTGTTCCAGCTGTTCGATTCGTTCCATTTTTTTTGTCGATTCGTACCTCGCTTCAGCATTCTGAAGCTCTCTTTGCATGCTCTCGTTATTCTTTAAGTTATTGTATTTATTGTACAGTGTATCATAAGCATAATAAGCCATATAATCTTTTCTTTTTATCGAAACTTCTTTAAGTGAGTTGTAAAAAGTGGCGAGCAGGTAATTATCTGTATACGGTAGACTTTTTTGATATTTAATTCCTTCGATAAACAATAGTTCGGCTTTGGTGTAGTCGCCTTTTTCGTTGTAGTAAACCCCTTTTAATCCGATTGCGCTTCGGTAAATAATTTTAATATTATATTTTTTTGCGATAGCTGTTGCTTTTTCGAGGTTTTCCAGAAATGATTTTTCATCAATAGGTTTTGGTCCTCTAGAGTACAATGCCGCAAGATTGATGTAAGCTATTCCGATATTGCTTTTACTGACTATTTTTTCCGCGTTCTTCTCAGTATAAGCTACTGTAACCTTAAAAAAGTCTAAAGCCACTCTCCACTCTTCTTCAGAACCGTCTTCAAGCGTATCGGTCAAGTAGCTTCCAAATGCAAGCCTAGCATGAAGTTGGCTTTCGGGATCTCCTGCCTGAGAAGCATGCAGTAATGCTTCACGAACATATTTTTTGACTTTTTCGGGTGAACCTGGAGAGAACAAGTACGAAATATCGGCCGCAATTTTGGCGCATTGATCGTGTGCATCTGCTTGCGAAAATAGCTTGTAAGCCGTAAGCAAATGATTTAATGCTTGAGGTTTATCATCTATATAAGACTTTAAGGTTCCCATTACCAAAGATGCAAATGCTTTTGTTCTTTTTCTATTTGATTTTTGTGAAAGAACATAAGCCGTGTCAGCATATTTGGTGAAATTTTTTAAATGAAGCAAACGCCTTTGTGTAAGTGCGAGATAGGAATAACAAATCACTTCATCATCTATATTTTTGTTTTTCTTGGCGAGGTTTAGGGCGTCAAACTGCATTTTTTTGCAGGCCGAAGAATCTGAAAAACGCTTGGAGTATCCTGCCTCGGCTTTTTTTTCTATTGCTGAAATTTGCTGTGCCTGAAATCTTGTACAGAACAATATACAAAATGCCAGAAATGCAAGTCTGAGTAGGATGCCTTTTTCGAAGTTTGGTTTGAATTTTATCTGCATTTGTTGTGGTAATTGAAGCCAAAATACAAATTGCATACAGATCGACCAAACGATTACGTACACTTTTTTCTCTTCAAATTTTAGTCCCAACAGCTCGTAAAGCTTAGTAAAAACTACGTCTTTTCTAAATCTTTTAAAAGAGTGTCCAAATAAAAATCTAAAACATCCATTTACCAATTCTCGATTGTCGTGCCTTTAACTTAATAGTAATCTTGCATTAGTTATTTTTTTTTAAAACTCTAAAATTATGAATAAGAAATTTTTTACTTTATTGGTTTTTGTATTGTGTTTTTTTACGGAATTGATGCATGCACAACAAGAAGATAAGCGAATTAAAATCGAAATCACGCTTAAAGATGGAAATAAAACAATAAAAGCGGCGGTAAGATCGGCAACATTTTCTTTTACGCGTTCTGTGAATAATTTTTCGGGAACAGAGAGCAAAGAAAACAAAGAAACAAACAATTATTATTTTTCATTAGATTTCGAAAAACAGGATATTGCTCTACTAGCTGTATTTATGAAAAACAAAGGAGGTGTTGACGGCCAGATTACAATGACCGATTCTTATGGAAAACTGCCATCAAGAAAGTTTGATTTTACAAAAGCGAGAATTGATTCGCTGAGTGATCAGATAAATGCCGACTACAGCAGTTCTTATTTTTCTTTAATCTGCTCGTCAATGATTATTGATGGCGTGAATCTTAATTAGTAAATGAGTCAGCTTAAAAAATTCGAAAAAAACGGAAACCAATACATCATGAAAAAACAGTACGGTTTCGGTTTGTTTATAGTTCTGGCAATGGCCGCATTTGCTATTGGATGTCTTTGGTACGGCAAATACATTGGGGCTGTAGTCTTCTTGGTGTTGACAGTACTTTGCGCCTTATCTGTTTTGCAGGATAGTTTTCTAATAGATTTAGATCAAAGGCATTTCGTAGTTAAGAACGGATTGATTAGAAAACCTACCACTATTCAATTTTCTGATTTCGTAAATTTTGAACTTTATAAATTAAAGCAAAACTTTATTACTACTAATGTTTCTTTGAATATGTATTATATCAAAGATAACGAAGAGAAATCTATCGGAATCGCTCAAGGTTTTTTGACTTCATCTATGCAGAAACTTATTAATGAAATATACGACATATTAGAATTAGATGGAAATTCAGGAAAGATATAATATCGAAGAAACTTTGAATACTTTTTCGTTTTGTCCTAAAAAGCCATCGCTTTATTTGTTGTGGTGGTTTTTGAGCGGTATAGCTGTAGGAGTGATTGTACTGTTATTTTTTGATCATCATCTCGAAGAAAGCATGAGATGGGCTATTTACATTGTTCTTTTTTACTTAGCAGTTCAAAGCCTGTACGATAGTATAGTAAGCTCTAGAATACGATACACATTTAACGGGAATGAAAATGCTGTGTATAAATTCAGTCCCATTTTCGGTAAAAGAAAAATTATGAAACTTCATGAAGTTGTAATATTTGCACATTCCGAAATGGGCAATTGGTATTATGCTCTTGGAGCAGCCAGAAGTCAGTTTGTCAAAAATTATATTTTGAGTGAAAGCTTTTCGTCGGGAAAGAAAAGCCTAGGCCGTCAGGATGCTTACGAGAGGTTTATTTTGAAAAAGATAGATAAATTAGTAGAATCGGTACAAACTCAGGCTTAGCCACAGAAAGCAATATTTAATGTTTATATTATGAGAATCAGTAATTTTTTAGTTTTTATTTTGTTTTTCTGTACTGTCTCGTGCAATTTGGTAAACGATAGTCCAGAAAGAATTTTTCAATTGATAGGATTGAATGCAAACAAGATTCCATCGAATTACGAGCGTGTTTTTAAAGAACTTCGATTACAGAAGGAAAATGGGTCTTTAAATGTTCCAACCGAGGATGGCAAAAGCATGAAAAAAGCTAACTGTGTAGAATTTGTAAAATACTTTTATGGAGCTACTTTTAAGGAAGATTTAAAGAAAATAAAGAAGCTAAATCCGGATAAGAATGCTGAAGAAATTGTAAAAGCTGGATTAGATTTATTTGAATATGCTGACCAGATTCAGACTAAAGATTTTCCGATAATTGCAAAAATGATAGACGACGGAAAAAGTGCTGAAGATATTGATGCTGCAGCAAGAAATCTAGATAATACGAAAGGAATCGAAATAGATAAAAAACACCAAAAAGTCATGGATTTGCTTCTTCCGTATGCTGATAAAAACGGAGTAGAGTATAAGAGATTCTAACTTTTGATTTAATTTTAAAACGCATCATGGCAATTGTCACGATGCGTTTTTTTTTATGATTAAACTATTTTAAAACTTCTTTGATCGTTTGTATAAAAGCTTCTACTGGTTGCGCTCCCGAAACAGCATATTTTCGGTCAAAAACAAAAAACGGAACACCTTGAACTCCAATTTCGCCAGCTTCCTTAATGTCTGATTCTACTTCTTTCAAAAACAAAGTATCGCTTTCCAAAACTTCTCTGATTTCATTTTCTGCTAAACCTGCCTGGATTCCAAGTTTTATTAATGTCATTCCATTGTTTAAATCTTCTCCATCGGTAAAATACGCTTTAAAGAAAATCTCTTCCATGGCATCTCCAAGATTTTTCGTTTTCGCCAGTTGAATGATGCGATGTGCATTTAAGGAATTTGAAATAACGGCTTTGTCAAAATCATAATCTAGACCAACGCTTTTTGCACGTTCTGCCACACCTTTATGCATTTCTTTAGATTGTTCAACTGACATGCCTTTTCGTTCTGCCAAATAGGCGTAAACATCTTTATCAGGCTGTGAGGTTATGGTTGGATCCAGCTGAAAGCTTTTCCACTCGATTTCAAATTCATTTTCAGGAAAATCTGCTAATGCAGTTTCCAATTGTCTTTTTCCGATATAACAAAACGGACACATGATGTCCGACCAAATTTCTATTTTCATAATTCAAAGATACGGAAATTTGTTGTTTCAGGTTTCAGGTTTCAAGTTTCAGTTTGATATAGTAGATGTATAGTTTAACCGCAAAGTTCGCAAAGGTTTACGCAAGGTTCGCAAAGGTTTACGCAAGGTTCGCAAAGTTTTTACACAAAGCTTTGCAAACTTTGCGTTTTCGATAGGTTTCGTATATCAAAAAACCTTGCGTGCTTTGCGGTTAAATACATAAAGCACATCAACCTGAAACCTGAAACAAATAAAAAAACCGCAACTCTTTATAAGAATTGCGGTTTCTAGGTATAAAAAATGGTTGGTTAATAGCGATATATTTTTTTTACAATGATATGTTTTTAATTCGAAACTAAAAAAAATCCCTGTAACAAAAAGAAACTTTGATGTTAACTATTTAACATTACGGGCATTACAAGCATCGTAACTGTTTCACCTTCTTCTAAACCATCAACAGGAGTAAGGATTCCCGCTCTGTTTGGAAGAGACATTTCAAGCATAATCATATCAGACTGCAGATTGGTAAGCATTTCTGTCAAGAAACGTGAATTAAAACCAATTTGAAGATCATCTCCTTGATAATCACAAGTTAATCTTTCTTCTGCTTTGTTTGAGTAATCAATATCTTCTGCAGAAACATTTAATTCTGCTCCAGCGATTTTCAAACGGATTTGGTGTGTGGTCTTGTTAGAGAAAATCGCAACACGACGAACTGAGCTTAAAAATAAAGAACGATCTATCATTAATTTGTTTGGATTTTCTTTCGGAATTACCGCTTCGTAATTAGGGTATTTTCCATCAATTAAGCGACACATCAAGATATAATTGTCAAATGAGAAAGTCGCATTTGAATCGTTGTATTCAATTTTTACTTCTGCATCAGAACTTCCTAAAATGCTTTTTAGGATGTTCAAAGGTTTTTTAGGCATGATAAAATCGGCAACCTGAGATGCTTTTACATCTGTTCTAGCATATTTTACCAGTTTATGAGCGTCGGTAGCCACAAAAATTAATCCTTCAGGTGAAAATTGGAAGAAAACTCCAGACATTACAGGACGCAAATCATCATTTCCCGCGGCAAATATTGTTTTGCTTACTGCGGTTGCTAAAACTTCAGCAGGAACAAGAGTTACAGATGGTTCTTCTAACTGAACAGCTTTCGGAAATTCTTCTCCGGCAGCATATGCTAATGCATATTTACCAGAATTTGAGCTAATTTCAACGGTATTGTTGTCTTCAACAGTAAAAGTCAAAGGCTGTTCTGGGAATGTTTTTAAAATTTCCAACAAAAGTTTTGCAGGCACAGCTACGCTTCCTTTGCTTGTAGAATCGATTGATAATGTAGCAGACATTGTCGTTTCAAGATCTGAAGCCGAAACAGTCAACTCATTATTATTCAGCTCAAATAAGAAGTTGTCCAAAATTGGCAACGTATTGTTACTGTTGATTACACTACCTAAAACTTGTAATTGTTTTAATAAGTACGAACTCGATACTATAAATTTCATCTGTATTGTTTTGTTTTTTGGTGGATTTATTTAGCAAATAAAGGGCTAAATATACGGATTACAAATATATCTTAAACTATCTAAAGTATTACATTTTTTTATTAACATCTATATGGCTGTATTTTCTTTTTCTTACAAAAGTAAATACGAGCCCGAAAACGGCCAAAATTAGAATTGGAACTCCGATAGTTATGAATTGGGTTGTGGTGTAGCTCTCATAAACTTTTTCCTTATCCAGTAAAGGCAGTTCTAGATCTTTACTCCTAATGTTAATAAGTCCCGTATCATCTAACAAATAATTGATAGAATTCATGATGAAGTCTTTATTGTCGTAAAGTTTTCCAGTACGCTGATCATATCCGAGCTCAACCGGCATTCCGTTTTTGTCCAATTGATTTCTCGTAATATCTCCATCTGCTACCACAATCATTTTGGTTGGTTTTCCAGATGCTGTAAACGAATCGTCTTTAAAAGGCAGTACTCTGTTCTCAAAAACAGAATGAAAAGAACCTTCGAGTAAAACAGCAAGCGGAATATGTCCTTTGTTCAGATAATCTTGCGGAGTCGTTTTCTCTTCAACCATACCAAGGCTGATTTCGAAAGGAGTTCCAATTACTTTAGAATATTGAGAAGACTGCAGTAAAACAGTCTTTTTTATGCCGTTTTTAAGAGTATCGATTTGATTTGCAAAGTCAAATTTAATTCCGCCCAAGTTTTTTACAATAGGATGTTTGCTTGTAGGGAATACTTCGGGAGCAAATTTCCATCTAAATTCCTGATACTGCGTTGCGCTTCCTTGTTCGCCAATTGCCAATTTTATAGGGCTTGCTTGCTCGTCTTTTACTAGTTCAGGATTAATTCTGAATCCGTATTTGAAAAACATATCGTTTAGGTTCAAATCTCTCGGATAGGCTAGTGTTGCGCCAGAATCATTGTAAAGGCTGTCCATATCGGCAGCGACCTGGTCAATAAGCCATAGGGTTTTACCACCGTTCACTATAAATTGGTCTAAAACCTCTTTTTCTTCATCAGAGAATTTTTCTGTTGGTTTGGCAATGATGGCTAAATCATATTTTTTGAGTTCTTTTAAAGTTCCGTTCGGATTTTTGGCAACAGAATCCAAAGTAAAAGGTCCGAGTAGGTAACTTTCGTGAACCTGCATCAGCATTTTGGCAATATGACTTTCTTTTAATTCGCCATTTCCTTTGATGATCGCAATTTTTTTGCTTTTTGTTTTGGTTACTTTGTTGATGGCATCGGTAATAGAATATTCTAAATGCTGAATCGAGCCGATTACTTTTTCGGTAGTCGAAGCGCCCATTCGGTTTTTCAGTAATGGGATATTTACTTCTTTATTGTTGTAAACTGCAATTGCCCACGGAAAAACCATTGCCTGAGACTGTTTTCCTTTGTCGTCGACTGTAATATTTATTGGGGTCAATCCTTTTTGAAAAAGAGATTTCGCAAAATCCATGCTCTCGTCTTCATTTTCCATCGGATTCACAAATTCGAACACAATATTGCTGTTGTACGCCTGAAATTCTTCTAGTAATTGTTTGGTTTCCTGTTGCAAGCGTCTAAAATCTGCAGGAAGTTCGCCTTCCATATAGATTTTAACCGACAACGGATTTTCGACTTGTTTTAAAATTTGCAGTGTGGTTGGCGATAAAGTATAACGTTTGTCTTTGGTTAAATCAAAACGATAGAAAAACAAGCTTCCCAATACGTTCAAAACAATTAAAACAAATATTGTAATGCCTAATGTCTTTAAATTTAGTTTATTAGATGCTTTCATTACGCTTTATAAGATTTTAATTGATAAACTGTAATTGATAAAAATAAAATGCTGATACTCAAAAAGTAAATCACATCGCGGGTATCGACAACGCCACGGCTCATGCTTTTAAAGTGGTACTGCATTCCTAAAACTGATATAAAGTTTGCAGAAGAAGGAAGCAATGATGATAAACCTTCGAAACCGAAATAAAAGAAAAAGCATAGAAACACAGAAATTATAAAAGCAACAATCTGATTTTCTGAAAGGGTAGAAGTGAAGATTCCGATTGCAGAATAAGAGGCAATCAGAAACAATAATCCAAAATAAGACCCGATTGTGCTCCCCATGTCAATATTTCCTTCAGGCGAGCCCAGATCTGAAATTACTTTTACATAAATCAACGTTGGAATAATGGCCAGGATAATCAGTAAAAATGAACCGAAGAATTTACCGTTTACAATTTGCCAGACGGATAAAGGTTTTGTTAGCAATAATTCTAAAGTTCCTTGTTTTTTTTCATCAGAAAAACTTCTCATTGTTACGGCCGGAATTAAGAAAATTAAAATCCAAGGTGCCAAGGTGAAAAACGGCGTTAAATCGGCATAACCAGTATTGAGAATGTTGTAATCTCCTTCGAAAACCCATAAAAAAAGTCCGTTGATGATAAGGAAAATCGCAATAACTAAATATCCGATCGGCGAGCCGAAGAAAGATTTTATTTCTCGTAAAATGATTGATTTCATTTGTGTTTTTTTTGTTTTAGGTTTTAAGTTTCAAGTTTCATGTTCTTGAAATGACTTAAATAATTATTTCCCGTGTGTGATTTTTATGATTTGTGAATTTCTAGCATCAATAATTATTAGAAATGTTCCACCTAAATAATTTTCAGGCAAAGTTCCAGAAATAACCCAATAATTTTCTAAGAGATAAATTTCATACGGTCTTTGTTTTTCTATATTTTCTTTTCCGTAAATATTATATAAAATTGGTTCTGCGATTTTGGTAGCAGTAATACTATCTTTTATAATTATTTCTTTATTATTGACAACATTATGCTGTGGTTTTTTAGATAGAGCATTTTTTAATTCTTCTTTTGCATATTCCTTTCCTAAAATTAAACGTTTATTTTGTGCACAACTACTAAGAGTAGCTAACAAAAGTGTTAAGAAAAAATACTTCATAAATTATTCTATTTTGTCTCAAGTTTTTCTAACCGCAAAGAACGCAAAGTTTTACGCAATGTTCGCAAAGTTTTTTCTCAAAGCTTTGCGAACTTAGCGTTTTTATAAAAGCTTCTCCAAAAAAAAATTGCGTTCTTTGCGGTTAAATCGGTTTAATTTAAGCTCACCAGTTTATCCACACTCCACGCTTCCGGTTTTGCATTGAATAGCTTTTTTGTAAAATTCCATACGGTATTAAAAAGCTCAGAATTTCTGTAATTTTCTAAATCAGCTTCGCTTTCCCAATAACTGTAAGTAAAAAAGATGCATTTGTCATTTTTATCCTGATACAATTCTAAAAAACGGTTTCCTGCAGCATTTCGTATTTTATCTTTCACCGATTCAAAATTCTCCAGAAAATCAGGGATTTTTTCTTCATGAAAACTCATTTTTACTATTCGGACAAGCATCTTATTGTTTTAAATTTTAGACTGTTGATTTTAGATCTTTTAGAATCTCTAAAGTCTTACAGCGGCGCAAAAATACCAAATTTGATCGTTGTTTTAAATAAAAATTGAAATATTATAAATGCCGATTTTTAAATTCTGTTTTTATAATATTTTCACACATAGCCCGTGGTTTCAATCATGCGCTATGTTAAAGATGCATACAATAATTTGCTTAATCAGTAAAATATGCGGAAAAAAAATCTAAATCTAAAGTCTGAACTCTAAAATTAATTTAAGAAAACTTAATCGTAATAACATCACGATAATTCAATCCCAGCAAGCTATTGGCAGAACCTACTTTTGAAGGGTTGCTTCTGAAAATAGCAATTTCCAAAAAGCCGGCTTCGTTAAAAATGGCCAGTTTTTCCCCTTCGTAGGTTTTTATCGGATATTTGTCTGAAGTAGCAATTGCAGAATAACTCGGTAGTATCGTTTTGATGCTTTTTGGCTTCATCACAATTTCATACGGGCGTCCGAGCGAAACCTCCATAAATTGTTTTTTGGAAATATTCGTAACTACGTTTCCGAAATGATCGATATAAATGACATAACCTTTAATAGAATTTCCGTCATTTGCAACTACAGCCTGCAACTCTGTAGCTTCCTTAATCGAGGTGATTTCCTTGCCGATGACATTAAGCAAACCACCTTTTGAAAGATGTGTAGCAACCTGAATAAAAATATCCAAGTCAGTAGCCTCGATTGGAAAACGATCATGAATATTGATGGCAACAATTTTCTGCGGCACGATTTTCTGTGTCAGCATACTCAAAATTCCGTTGTCTGCGCAGATAAAATAATGATCGTTCCATTGCATGGCAATGTGCTGGTTCTCTTTATTTCGTTCGATATCGACTCCAATCAAATGTACTGTACCTTTTGGGAAGCTCAAATAGGAGGCTCCAATTATGTAGCTTGCCTCGGCGGTGTTAAATGGATCAATGTCATGAGAAATGTCAATAATTTGGACCTCTGGATTTTCAGAAAGCAGTTTACCCTTCAACGACCCCACAAAGTGATCTTTTAAGCCGTAGTCTGTAGTAAGGGTAATTATTGACATCATTTTGTTTATAACTATTGATAGTATTTAAATCTAATTTTCATTAAATTTGAGAAATGCAAAGCTAGTAATAGTAAAGACAAATTGAAAGAAAGAAACGACAATTTGTTTTTTTTAGAACTAACTTGCTGTTAGAGAAGTCTCAGCCTAAGCCTCGGTTTTTGTTTTTTGAAAACGGCCGCTGAGAAGGCTGCTAAAAAAGAACCCGACAACTTCTAAAATAATAACTGAATTATTTAATTTAAAATTACTTCATTTGAACGAAAGAATAATCGAGCTAGTAGATATTGCTCCAAAAGAGTTTTGGGGCGCACAGGACAGCCATCTTGAAATAATTAAAAAGTATTACCCAAAGCTTAAAATCGTAGCGCGAGGGACAACTTTAAAAGCATTTGGCGAAAAAGAAGTTTTAGACGAATTCGAAAAAAGATTTCAAAGATTAATGCTCCACTTTACCCGATACAACAATATTGATGATAATGTGATTGAACGAGTGATCATGAGTGATGGCCAAGAGGAAAAAAGAGCTTATGATCACGACAAAATCCTAGTTCACGGTGTTGGAGGGAAAATCATAAAAGCCATGACGCCCAACCAGCAATTATTGGTTGACACAATCAAAAAGAATGATATGGTCTTTGCTGTAGGTCCTGCTGGTACAGGAAAAACTTATACAGGTGTGGCGATGGCGGTAAAAATGCTGAAGGATAAAGAAGTAAAAAGAATCATATTGACGCGCCCCGCAGTTGAAGCTGGCGAAAACCTCGGATTTCTTCCAGGAGATATGAAAGAAAAACTCGATCCGTATATGCAACCACTTTATGATGCTTTGCGGGACATGCTTCCGAACGAAAAACTGGAAGATTATATTCTGAAAGGAATTATTCAGATTGCGCCTTTGGCTTTTATGCGCGGACGAACCTTAGATAATGCTTTTGTAATTCTAGACGAGGCGCAGAACACTACCCATTCGCAGATGAAAATGTTCCTGACTCGTATGGGAAAGAACGCCAAATTCATGATTACTGGTGATCCAGGACAAGTCGATTTGCCACGCAGAACCATTTCAGGTCTTAAAGAAGCACTTTTGGTACTGAAAGATATTGAAGGAATCGGAATCATTTATCTGGATGATAAAGATATTGTTCGCCACCGATTGGTTAAAAAGGTAATCGATGCTTATAAACAAATTGAGAATCACGATTAATTTTGTGAATTTGACACAGATTAAAGGATTTTCACAGATTTTATAAATTATTTAAATTTTTAATATTTGGCTAAAAACAAATAATATTCGTTTTGTACGTTTTCGATAGAAAGTGCAGAACGAATATTTTTTTGAGATATTTAAAATAAAATTGAATGAAGATAAGAAATCTGATTTTTTTAGTTTTAGTTGGTTTTATTTCTTGTAAAAAAACAGAAACTCCAGTAAATAAATTTGTTGGTACTTGGTACGATACAGAATACATTGTCCCAGGCAGACATGTATTAAAAATAAATAAAGATAGCACATTTTCTTATAAAGGAGCTGGGTGTGATTGGAGGGTATTATCTAAAGGAAAATGGAAGCTCGTAGGCGATTCTATCGAATTAAACAGTACTAGCAGTGATACTTGTTATAGAATGTTTCCGTATATACATTGTTTGAAATTTGGAGAAAACAGAAAAAAAGATACATTGACGATTTCAAATTGCAATCCTAGCCTAAATGCTGATTTTTTAATTTTTTCCAAAGAAAGATTTTATATAAAAAGAGATTCTTTGATTTATAAATTTACTGCTAGATCTAATTGTCCAGGCTATGACACATTAAAAAATACTTATGCCCGTACCGAAAAAATAAGAAAAAGATATTAAATAATGAAACAACTAGATGATTTCTATCTAAACCAATACTAGTGAACTCGATATTGAATCTATTCAAGAGAGTTGGATTTTGTTTGTCCGTCCGAAATAATTATTTATTGGAATGAAAATGGAGATTTTTATTATGTGTTTCTTGTGAATGTGATTGGGAAGAACAACATGGTCTTCAATTAGTTTTTAAGGATGCTTTAAAGCTTACAAGAGCAAGTGGACATGATCGAGGCTTTACTGATCAATATTTGTGTTGAGACTTAAAAGATTTAATTAATAGTTAAATAAATAATAAACTTACCTCAATTTCGGCTTTCAGAGCTTGTAATCTTTGCCTAACCAACCATAAAGACGTAAATTTGCCTAAATCACAAATGATTGATTATTAATATGACAAAACTTAAAAATATAAAAGTTGTAGTAAGTGACCTTGACGGAACTTTACTCAACCCTCAACACAGAATTTCAGATTATACCAAATCAATTTTTCAGGAACTTCACAATCAGGGCTATTTAATTGTTGTAGCTACAGGGCGTCATCACCTTGACGCAATGGCTATTATCGAAACTCTCGAGGTTCCGGTTTACTTGGTGAGTTCTAACGGAGCCAGAATCCATTCGCCAGAAAAAGAGCAACTTTTTGCCTTTAATCTAAATAGCGATGTAGTGAAAGCGGCATTAAATGTCGAAATCGACCCAGAAATTACAGTAGTTTTATTTAAAGAAGAGGTTTGGCAAACCAACAAATGGAACGAAAGACTGAATTCTTTTCAGGCAGAATTAAAATACCGTCCAGAATTGGTAGATTACAAAAAACTTGAAGATTTCGGAGCTATCAAAATTTTCTTTTCTTGCCAGGATCATGAAAAACTTGTCAAGTTAAAAGATGCTATTTTAGAAAACTCTTCAGAACATCTACATCATGCTTTTAGTCTGCCGACTTGTCTAGAATTTATGGATAAATCGATAGATAAGGCAATGGCAATCGAACAGGTTCTGGAAAGAGAAGGTTTTACATTAGCCGAAGCGGTTTCGTTTGGAGATGGTTTTAATGATGTCCAGATGTTGTCTGCATCAGGAAAAGGTTTGATTATGGGAAATGCTCCAACAATGTTGAAAGAAACATTGCCAGATTTAGAAGTGATTAAAACAAATGAAGAAGATGGTGTGGCTCGATTTATAGCCGCTAAAATTCTAGATAAGGAGTTTGCGGCAAGTTAATGTGAATTTTAAATTTTTAGCAGAAAATACAATCCTTGAAGCTTTTCTTCAGGGATTTTTTTTGTTTAATGAATATTATTCAAAGAATTTCGCAAGGAAATAGCAAAAACATTTTTTTAATAATCTGCAAAGCGTATTTTTGTTTTCTCAAAAAAATACACTCATGACAAAAAACATTTTTATCCTCGCCTTTTTAGGATTTTCGACCATAGGCATTAGTCAGAATTTGAAATTAGAAGAAATAATGAAAGGCGATTCTTTTGTTGGGAATCAGCCTACTTTTGGACGGTGGTCTTTAGATGGTAAAAAAGTTTATTTTGAATGGAATCCAACTGATGATTTCGGCGCAAGCACCTATTCATGGCAGAAAGGACAAGCAAAACCCGTTTTGACAGACCCAAAAGAAGCTGCTTTTTCTAAACTTGATTTTAAAAAAAGACCTAATGCTGACATTGTGTACTATGTCGAAAAGGGCGCTTTGTATTCGTATTCTATCAGCAATAAAACAACAAAAAAACTGATTCAGCAGAGTGCATCAATTTCTAATCTGGAATTGGGATCTCAGCCTGATGTTTTGTTTTTTGAGCAGAACCAAAATATTTTTAAATACAATACTAAAGACGGAACTCTTTTGCAAATAACGAATCTAAGCAAAGGTGTAAAAAAAGAAAACAAACCAGAAAAAGAAACTTTCTTGAATACGCAGCAAAAAGAATTGTTTCAATTCATTAAAGATAAAGATGCCCGCAAAAAATGGTTTGACGCCAAAAATAAATTGGCGAAATCTGATTTTGCCAAAGAATATATGTATGGCAAAGATGATTTAAGAAGCCTTCGCGTAAATCCGAATGGTAATTATGTTACGTTTTCTTTGATGGAAACTCCAGAAACGAAGAAAGAGAAAATGGAAGTTTTTATTACCAGTGATGGTTATAACCAAAACCCAGAGACAAAAGACAAAGTTTCGATAAATAATTTTGTGAAAACACGTTATGCGATTTATTCTGTTGCAAAAGATTCGGTTTATTTTGTGAATTTTTCTACTTTGAGCCATATTCAAGAGGCACCAGAATATTTTAAGCTGTATGATAATCTAAAAAACAAACCAAAAGAAGACAAATTAATTATTGCACAGGCTCCAATTTATAACCAAAGTGGTTCGCTTGCAGTAGTTTCTATCAGAAGTCAGGACAATAAAGACAGATGGATTGTGAGTTTAAATCTTGAAAAAGGAACTTTTGAAGAAATAGATCACCAACACGATGATGCTTGGATTGCTGGCCCTGGTATTCCATCGTATTCATTTTCTTCGGGAAATATCGAATTTTTAGGAGATAATGAAACCGTTTATTTCCAATCTGAGGCTACAGGTTATTCTCATTTGTATACTTATAATTTTAGAACCAAAAAGAAAGCACAGCTTACAAGCGGGAAATGGGAAGTTCGTGATGTAACTTTATCCAAAGACAAAAAAGTTTTCTATTTGTCTACAAATACGACACATCCAGGAAATAGAGAATTTTATAAACTTTCTCCGGCAGACGGAATTTTACAGCCAATTCTAACCAAAGACGGAGCGCATGAAGTGGTGCTTTCGCCAGACGAAAAAACACTTTTAGTACGTTATTCTTATAAAAATATTCCATGGGATTTTTATATTGCTGATAACAAGAAAAACGCAAGTTTACAGCAGATCTCTTCTTCTACTACAGAAGCTTTCAAGAAATACCAATGGAGAACGCCAGAAGTTATTACTTTTAAAGCACAAGACGGAACTCCTGTAAACGCAAGACTATATACCCCAAAAACTGAAAACGCAAACAAAGCGGGTGTTATTTTTGTTCACGGTGCTGGTTACCTGCAAAATGCACATAATTTTTGGAGCAATTATCATAGAGAATATATGTTTCATAACTTGTTGACCGATTTGGGTTATACAGTTCTGGATATTGATTATAGAGGTAGTGATGGCTACGGAAGAGATTTCAGAACGGGAATTTATCGTTTCATGGGTGGGAAAGATCTTTCTGACCATTTAGACGGAAAAAAGTACTTGGTTGAAAAATCTGGTATTGATGCTAACCGAGTGGGAATCTATGGTGGTTCGTACGGCGGATTTATCACTCTAATGGGAATGTTGACAACTCCGGGCGAATTTAAATCGGGTGCTGCTTTGCGTTCTGTAACCGATTGGGCGCACTACAATCACGGCTATACCGGGAATATTTTGAATTTCCCAGAGACAGATCCAGAAGCTTACAAGAAAAGTTCGCCAATTTATTATGCCGAGAATTTAAAAGGAAATTTATTGATGCTTCACGGAATGGTTGACGACAATGTAGAATACAAAGATATCGTACGTTTGTCTCAGCGTTTCATCGAATTAGAAAAGAAAAATTGGAGTTTGGCATCTTTTCCAGTAGAATCGCATGGTTTTAAAGAAACCTATTCGTGGATTGATGAATACAGCAGAATTTTGGATTTATTCAATTCAACGCTTTTGAAATAACTATACAGTGTTCAGTTTTTTAGTAGTCAGTATCAGTATTTAGTTTCTATGTGGACAAATTCATTAGTTGTCGAAACTATTTTTATGTCTAAATAATGTGCATTATAGTGTTTTAAATTATGTTGCAACTTTTACAAAAACGATATCAGCAAAAACTGAATGCTAAAAAAAAATCTGAACACTGACGATTTAAAACTATAAATAGTTTTAAATTTGCATTCATTAAAAAACAACACAACACAAAATGAGCAATACAATTACAACTACAAATTTTAATTTCCCAAATCAGAAATCGGTTTACCGCGGAAAAGTTAGAGAAGTTTACAACATCAATGACGATTTATTGGTAATGGTAGCAACCGACAGACTTTCTGCTTTTGATGTAGTTTTGCCAAAAGGAATTCCGTACAAAGGACAGATTTTGAATCAGATTGCTACAAAATTTATGGAATTAACTGAAGACATTGTTCCAAACTGGCTTATTGCGACTCCTGATCCAAACGTTGCTGTTGGACATTTATGTGACCCTTTTAAAGTTGAAATGGTAATTCGTGGGTATCTTTCTGGTCACGCAGCGCGTGAATATGCGGCGGGCAGAAAACAAATCTGTGGCGTTACAATGGCAGAGGGACTGAAAGAAAATGATAAATTTCCGGAACCAATTATCACACCGACAACAAAAGCTGATAATGGATCGCATGACGAAGATATTTCTCGTGAAGATATTCTAGGTAAAGGAATTGTTTCTGAAGAAGATTATTTAGTTTTAGAAAAATACACCCGTGCTTTATTCCAAAGAGGAACTGAAATTGCTGCAAAACGAGGATTGATTTTAGTAGATACAAAATACGAATTCGGAAAAACAAAGGATGGCGTTATTGTTCTGATCGATGAAATTCACACTCCTGATTCTTCTCGATATTTTTATGCTGACGGTTATGAAGAAAGACAAGCAAAAGGAGAGGAGCAGAAACAATTATCTAAAGAATTTGTTCGCCGTTGGTTGATTGAAAATGGTTTTCAAGGACAAGAAGGACAAGAAATTCCGAATATGACAGACGAATATATTGAATCTGTTTCTGAAAGATATATCGAATTGTACGAGAATATTTTAGGTGAAAAATTTGTAAAAGCCCTGATTGACAATATTGATCAACGTATTGAAAAAAACGTATTAGATTACTTATCTTCTAAATAGTAGTTTTGAGGTTTAAACTAACTATTTAGACCATGAAACTCAGAACTAAAAAAAATGCCCTGCTCTTTGTATGTTTTACAGCAGGGCATTTTCTTTTTGCGCAGCTCGATCAAAATGCGACAAAAGAAACCAGAAATCTCTATCAAAACTTAAAGAAAATTTCAAAAAAGCACATTTTATTTGGGCATCAGCACGCGTTAGAATATGGGCATGGATGGAGTAATGAACCTAACCGTTCTGATGTAAAATCGGTAACGGGTTCTCATCCTGCTGTGATTGGTATTGATTTCAGCGATTTTTCTGGTGGCTCCATTGAGCAAATTCAAAAAGCAAAAGAGAGACTAAGGAAAAATGTAATCGATACATATGAAAGAGGAGGAATTACTACTGTTTCTTGGCATTTAAACAATCCCGCTTCTGATGGAGGTTTTTATTGGAAAGATGGGATTTCTACAGCTTCAATCGCACTTATCAAACCGGGTGGTTCTCATCATGAGCAGTACAAAGAAATTTTGAAGACAATTGCCGATTTTGCCCATTCTGTGAAAGCAAAAAACGGAACTCTTTCGCCGATGATTTTCAGACCTTTTCATGAATTTGATGGAGGTTGGTTTTGGTGGGGAAAACCTCACGCTTCGAGAGAAGACTTTATTGCGGTGTGGCAGTTTACGGTTTCCTATTTAAAAAACACCTTGGGCGTTCATAATTTTATTTATGCATTTTCTCCCGATAATCAATTTACCAGCGCAGAAGAATATTTAGAACGTTATCCTGGAGATGATTATGTTGATATGTTGGGAATGGACGATTACGGAGATTTTGGAAGAGACGGCAAATATGATTTAGAAGCTGGCGTAAGAAAACTAAAAATCTTCTCTGACTTAGCGATACAAAAGAACAAACTAGCAGCATTTACGGAAACAGGATTAGAATCAATTCCCAATCCGAAATGGTGGACAAAAGTTTTGCTTAAAACGCTTCAGTCAGAAAAACTTGAACTGGCTTACGTTTTAGTGTGGCGCAATGACAGTACAAGCGCAACCCATTATTACGCTCCTTTTCCGGGACAAATAAGTGAAAAGGATTTTATTGAGTTCTACAATAATCCCTATACGATATTTGAAAAAGATTTAAAAAATAATATTTACAGTAAAAAGTTTAAGATATAATTTGTTCTAAACACTTGTAATAAAGCGCAATTCGGGTAAATCTGAATTGCGCTTTTTAATTTTTTTCGTGATTGATGCAACCAAATCCAGTTTGAGGTCGTCTAAATAGAAATCATCATTATCATCAATCATTTAACAAACAATCATCATGAAAAAAACTGTAGTTATTTTAGGAGTTCTGCTTCTACTAGGTGGTGCATCGATTGCGTCAAACTTAGATTTAAAGGCAAACAATCAAGTTGAATTTTCAAATTATCAAAAATCTGCCCTGCATCTCGCCATAAGCAAAGGCGACATTGATGCTGTTAGGAAATTTATAATGTACGAATCTAATATTGATAAAATGGTCAATAAAATGGTCAATAATATGACACCCTTAATGCTAGCAGCTCGCTTTAATCATTGTGATATTATGCAAATTCTACTTGCCAATGGTGCCGATTTATCAGTACAAAATTCACATGGTCTGACAGCCTTGCATTATGCTGAGTTTGCAAAATCAAACGAAGCAATCGAAATCCTGAAACAAAAAAAAGAGAATAATCGAAAGAAACGTGATTAATGGAAAAGGCATAATTCAGAAGATTTAAAGGCGCGTTTGTTTTTTATGTTCCAAAATCCAACAGCATCTTATCTTCTGAATTGCATTTTTTTTTGAAATATTATTTCCTCTTCGATTATTTCAATTTAAGCGCATAATCCTTTGAAATTAAGGGATTAATTATTCATTCCTGAATACAAAATCCTCACAATGTAAAATAAAATTTTATTTTTTTTTTGATGTAACTGTAACGTTTTGTGTTTTTCTCCGTCTATTAGAGTAAAATCATGAAAATGGTAATGTTGAATACCATAAATTATGTTTTTATTAAGTAAATGTTAAGAATTAGTTAAAACAAGGTACTGTGTAATACATAATAGGTAAAAAATATTTACCTTTACAAAAAATTAAAATCATCATCAATCATTTAACAACAATCATTATGAAAAATTCAGTTATTATTTTAGGATTAGCTTTAGTAGCTTTTACAAATGTTTCAATGGCTTCTAATCAAAAGTCATCAGCTGTTAAACCTCAAACAGAGATTACCAATTTCTTCTCTTCTCCATTACATGTTGCAGTAAGCAAAGGGGATATTGAGGTTGTGAAAAAATTCATCGCGTATGGTGCAGATGTTAACGAGCAGTCAGAAGACATGACTCCATTAATGATTGCGGCGCGTTACAACAAAGTTGATATCATTAAAGTTTTAATTGAGAATGGTGCACGTCCTTCAGACAAAAACGAAAAAGGCTTTACAGCTTTAAAGTATGCACAATTATCTAATGCTGCTGAAGCAGTAGCTTATTTAAAAGATCTTAAATAAGATTTAAAAAAGTTTTGAGTTAGTGAACGGTCTTCTTGAGCAAAAGACCGTTTTTTTATTTATTTCAATTTCGAAATTCTTAAATAGAAAAGCAAAAAAGCACCATTATTTCTAATGATGCTTTTTCTTTTTAAACCCAACAATTGATTTAAAAACTAAAAAAATAAAAAAATATTATTCAATTGGCTCATGTTTCTTTCTGTTGAAGATCCAAAAGAGAATTGGAAAAACCAACAAAGTCAATACAGTTGCGGTCATTAATCCTCCAATAATTACAATGGCTAGAGGTTTTTGAGATTCTGAACCAATTCCTGTCGAAATAGCAGCAGGCAATAATCCGATTGATGCCATTAATGCGGTCATTACTACGGCTCTTGTTCGAGCTTTTACTCCCATAAAAATAGATTCTTGAAGGGTAAATTTGGCCTTCAGATTATGATGGAATTCAGATATCAAGATTACGCCATTCTGAATACAGATTCCTAAAAGGGCAATAAATCCAACTCCTGCAGAGATTCCAAAATTCATTCCTGTAAGATGTAAGGCGATAATTCCGCCAATAATTGCAAACGGTACATTGGCCAAAACAAGAAGAGAATCTTTAAAGTTACCGAACAAAATAAATAAAAGAACAAAAATTCCGATTAAGCTGATTGGCACCACCTGAGCCAGACGGGCACTCGCGCGAACTTGATTTTCAAATTCGCCAGTCCATCCCGTTGTATAACCAGCAGGAAGTTTTAGTTCATTTACTTTTGATTGCGCTTCGGCAATTGTACTTCCCAAATCTCGATCACGCACAGAGAATTTTACTCCAATAAAACGTTTGGTATTGTCTCTGTAAATAAATGCGGGACCCGTAACACTTTTAAGATCGCAAATTTCTTTTAACGGAATTTTGACGCCAGTACTTGTCGGAACTTTTAATTCTTCCAAATCTTTTTCGTCTTTACGGTATTCTTTAGAATAACGAACCCTTACATCAAATCTCTTTTCATCCTCATATTTATGAGTTGCTGTTTTTCCTCCAAAAGCCAATTCTAATACGGCTTGTGCATCACTTAAAGTTACGCCATAGGCGGCCATTTTTTCACGGTCTAAGATTACGCTTATTTCAGGTTGGCCTACATTTCTAAGAATTCCGACATCTTTTATACCAGGAATATTTCTGATTTTTGCCAAAACTTGGTTGGCAAGCTGGTCTAATTTATCTAAATCATCTCCATAAATTTTAACAGCATTTGATGCTTTAAATCCGGCTACAGATTCTGCTACGTTATCAATTACTGGTTGCGAATAATTATAGGTAATTCCTTGATGAACTTTAAGTTTATTATCCATTTCATTAATCAGTTCGTCCATAGAAATCTTGCGTGTCCATTCTTTTTGTGGTTTTAGATCAACCTGAAGCTGGATAAAACCAAAACCATTCGGGTCCGTTCCGTCGTTGCTTCGTCCTGTCTGCGATAAGACATTTTTAACTTCAGGGAAAGTTTCTAAGTCTTTTCTGATCATTGCTGCCGTTTTAACACTTTCAGGAAGAGAAGTACTCATAGGTAATTCGGCCGTAACCCAAAGAGCTCCTTCATTTAATTGAGGCAAAAACTCTGTACCCAAGAAACCTGCTGAAAAGAAAACAGCTACTAATAATCCAATAGATGCAATTAATGTTTGCACTTTATGCTTAAAAGTCCATGCGAACCCCTTTGATACAATTCTGTCCCAAAAATTCACAAACGGATTGTTTTTTTCTTTTACATTTTTGTTTAACAAAATGTGAGATAAAACAGGTACCAAAGTTAAAGTAAAGATCAAAGCTCCTAATAATGCAAAGCCTAATGTAAAGGCTAGAGGAGAGAACATTTTTCCTTCTACTTTTTGGAATGAGAAAATAGGAAGCAAAGCTGTAATAATTATCAATTTAGAAAAGAAAATAGCTTTACCCATTTCTGTTCCTGTTTTCTTAATCAAGCTTCCTTTTGCAATTTTATTGAATTTCTCCATTCCCAATTGATGCGCTCGGTGATCCAGCACTACAAAGAGTCCCTCGACCATTACAACAGCACCATCAATGATAATTCCGAAATCGACAGCACCCAAACTTAGTAAGTTGGCGCTCATTCCCATCATTTTCAAACATAAAAAAGCAAATAATAAAGAAAGCGGAATTACAATAGAAACCGTAAAAGTAGTTCGCCAGTCTGCCATAAAAAGGAATACCACACAAGTTACCAGAATAATTCCTTCAAACAAATTGTGCATTACCGTTTCGGTCGTAAAATTCATCAAATTATCACGATCGTAGAATGTTTCAATCTTAATGTCCTTTGGCAGAACATTATCGTTAAGATCCTTGATTTTTTCTTTTAATAATTTTAAAGTTTCCTGCGGATTTTCGCCTTTTCGCATTACCACAATTCCTTCAACAGCATCATCGTTGTTGCCAAGACCCGTTTGCCCAACTCTAGGCATTGCGCTTTCATACACATCGGCAACGTTTTTAACTAGAATCGGATTACCTCCGGCATCATCAACAATAATATTTTCGATATCAGTTTTAGATTTTAAAAGACCGACACCTCGGACAACAAATGCTTGCCCGTTCTTTTCAATAATATCTCCACCAACATTTAAGTTTCCAGCATCAACGGCATTGTAGACTTGAAGTGGAGAAATATTATATTTGGCTAATTTTATTGGATCAACGCCAACTTCATATGTTTTGGTTTGCCCTCCAAAAACGTTCAAATCGGCAACACCAGGAACCGCACGGAGTTGTTTGTCTATAACCCAGTTTTGGTAAGTCAATAATTCTCTACTGTCTCTACTGTTGCTTTTTACGATATATCTAAAAATTTCTCCAGTTGGTCCGTAAGGAGGCTGCACATCTGGTTCTACATCATCTGGAAGTGAAACGTTTTTCAGTAAGTTATTCACCTGAAAACGGGCAAAAGTATCGTCGACGCCGTCATCAAAAATGATTTTTATTACTGATAATCCAAACATCGTAATGCTTCGAACACTGGTTTTTTTCTGAACAGAGTTCATAGAAATTTCAATAGGCGACGTCACAAAACGCTCCACTTCTTCAGCGCTTTTCCCATTCCACTGTGTGATAATGATAATCTGCGTGTTGGTAACGTCAGGGAAAGCGTCAATAGGCATGTTTTTGAACGAAATAAATCCAGCAACAGCCAATAATCCGACCCAAAAGAAGGTAAATGCTTTATTCTTTAAAGAAAAAGCAATAATATTTTTTATGAATTTGTTCATGTCTTAGTTATTTAAAGCACCATAAATAAACAGCTGATTGTTTGTGATTACTTTCTCGTTTTCTTTTAAACCGCTTGAGATATAAGTAGTATCTCCAACAACTCTATATACTTCAACTTGTCTTGTTTCGATATTATTACGGTCCTTAAACACCACAACAAAGTTTTTACTTTTATCAAATACAATTGCTTTACTTGGAACGGCTATCATTGACTGATTTTCATTAAAAGACAATTTGATATTAGCGTTCATATCTGGCTTTAGCATATAATCAGGATTGCTTAATTTGATTCTGGCTTGCATGGCTTTAGTTTCAGGATCAATTACATTGTAGATTTTATCTACTTTTCCATGAAATATTTTATCTGGATAACTCAAAGTACTTACAGATGCATCTGTTCCTAGTTTTACTTTGTTAATATCTATTTCGTTAATGTTAGCCATTGCCCAGACTTCGCTGATTTCAGCAATATCGAATATATTTTCTGAACGATCGTTACGCAAAAGCATGTCCTGATTGATACTTTTCTGAATGATAAATCCACTTATTGGAGCAGTTACTTCGTAAATAGATCCTGCTTTTATGTTGTAAATTTTATACGTTTCCTGAATTTTGCTTAATTGCGACTGTGCCTTATTGACTTCAGATTTTGCCTGCAGAACATCGCTTTCAGAATTTAATTTACCATCAAACAATTCTTGAGCTACTTTTAAGTTGTTTTTGGCCACCAGTAAATCACTTTTTGCATCGATAGATTGTTTTTCGAAATCGGCAACATCGGTACTTTTTATTGTAGCGAGTACTTGTCCTTTCTTAACGTAATCACCAAGTTCTACGTTTACTTTCATAACATTTCCCCCAACTAGAGGGTAAACATCTATCATTTTGTTATTGTCGGCCGTAATTTTTCCGTAAAAACTAAGTTCGTTTTTTAAGGGCTGCATTTCTGCTGTAGCTGTTGTAGTGGTTTTTAGCATATCATTGCTTAAAACAAATGAGCTATTTGTCTGCGGATTTTCGACTTCTTTTTTGCAGCTTGCCAGAGATAAACTCGCAATTGCAATTCCTATGAATACTGTATATTTCATGTCTTTTAATTTTTTAAAATAAATCTTTATTGATTGTGCTGTTTAGTTCTTCACCTGCTATTACCACTTTTTTCTTTAATTCGTTTAATTGAATTATTGCTTGGTTATAACTTTCCATAAAGTCGGTAAATTCAAGAAGACTTACGTTTCGCTTCTGAAAATTGGTAAGCATACCATTATATACTGCTTCAAAATCTGAATTCACGGTCGGTTTTATTACAGCATAATTTTGTCTAGATTCATCCCATTTTGTCCAAGCCGATGTGATTTCTGTTTGTAATTGGAGTTCAAAATTCTGTTTTTCAATTTTTGACTGTTCCAATAAGGTTTGAGCATACTTAATATTTCCTTTGTTTTTATTCCATAGAGGTAGCGGAATCGCAACATTGACATTGGCTTCATTATTAAAAGCACCGCTTCGTTGATCATAATTTGCTCCTACCGTAATATCTGGAATCGCAAGCGATTTCTGCCATTTTACATTCAGCTCATTAGCATCAATCTCTTTTTGCTTTGCTAAATAATCTGGACGATTTGCAATTGCTTGTTCTTCAAAATTTTTAAGGTCAAAATCGATGACTTTTAAATATTTGTTAGAATCATCTTTGCTTACAACAGGTACTACATTTTCGGTTTCATTTAAGAGCAGTTTTAAGTTTGCTTGCTCTTCTATGTTGTTGTTTATAACTTCTAATCGCTCGTTTTTAAAATTAAGATACAAAGACTGCAAACGAACAACATCTTTTAAAGGAATATTTCCTTTTTGAGCTTGAATAGAGTAGGAATTAATTAAATTCTCAATATGAGCCAATTGTTTATCGGTGTTTTCTAGGTTTTTAGAATTATAATACACCGTGTAAAAACTTTTACGGAGTTGAAATTTTAAGGTTCGCAGCAAGTCATTAAATTGAAGTTCTGCGAGCTGTGCATTTGTTTGAGCCAGCTTAACCTCATTTCGTTTTTTACCTCCTAAATAAATAAGTTGCTCAATTGAAAAAACTTTCTGACCGTTTTTTCCAATATCGAAGTATTTATCGCGTTCGGGATTGTAAGCATTTAATTCTGCGGATATTGTGGGATTATCCCAGATACGAGCTTGAATGGTTAGTGCTTTTGAGGCGTCAATGTTATATTGAGATGCCAGTAAAAAAAGATTCTTTTTTAAGAATTGACTTTCACAGTCTTGAAGTGTGACTGTTTTTTGAGCTATTGCAGCTTGATTAAGAAGTGCAAATAACAGCAATGCGAATAACTTTTTCATTGTACCATTTTTAATTATACAAATATGCTATCAACAGGCTTTAAGAGACCTTAAAATCTACCTTAAAAATAGCTTAAAAATTATTTATAAATTAAAAAATAACTGAAATAAGTTTGTGTTAGTGGCTGGTGTTGAGTAATTTATGTTTGCTTTGTGCAAGGTTAGAATTCTTTGTACGATTCTTAAGCCAAGTCCAAATCCTGAAGTCCCCTGAGCATTTTTACCACGCATGAAGGGTTGAAAAAGATTCTTTTGTTCTTCTTCACTTAAAGTGTCTCCTGTATTTGAAACAGATACTATAAGATGATAATGATCAGTACTTATTTTAACTTTTGCTTGTTTGTTATCTGAATAGACACAGGCATTTTTTAGGATATTTCCTAAAGCTATTTCCAAAAGATTTCTATTTCCTTTGATTTCTAATGCTGTATCAAGATCATCGCTTTCTTCCATTTCAAAAAGAATAACGAAGTCTGGAAAAGATTTATTTATTTTTTCGATAGAAGAAAACAGAATTTCGTCTATTCTCTGTGTTTCATGATGTTCGGCTTCTCGATTGTCAATTTTAGAAAGAATCAACAAAGAGTTAATCAATTCGCTCAAATGATTAACATCGGCCAATATGGCATTTAAGAAAGACTTATTCTTAGGTTTAGCTTCAGGATCAGCAATGGCATTTTCGATTTGAGAAGTCATTCTCGAAAGTGGTGTTCTTAATTCGTGAGAAGCATGTGCAGTAAACTCTTTTTGTTTTTGATACGAAAGCTCGATTCGATCCATCATAAAATTAAACTCATGAGCAATTAAGTCAATTTCATCCTTGCTGCTTTTAGATTCAATACGAGTATCTAGATTGTTCTCATTAATTTTTTTTATTTTCTGATGAAAAGCATTTAGAGGATTCATCGCTTTTTTTATGGTGAAAGAAGTAATGACCCAGCACAAACAGGTAAAGAAAATATAAGATATAATCAAGGTGTATCGCAAGAAAAGTAATTTCTTTTTGCCATAATCATCTGTTGCAGAAATTAGAGCATAAAAATCTTTATCATTTGTATCGTAAAAAACTCCGTAAACTTCATAATCTCCCTGCTGCTTAAAAAAGGTTTTATTTTTTTTTAAATACTTTAAGTCATCAATCGACCAATTAATTTTTGCATCGTCAATGCTGCTGTAAATCAATTTGAAGTTGGAATCAAATACTAAGGTTTTTTCATCGTATAATTTATTGATTGAGTTCTGGTCTATTATTTTTAAAAGCTGATTATCGACCTGCTTAACATTTACCAAAAGTTTTATGTTGGATAAAGCCTTGATTTCTAATCGATCGCGAAATTCTTCTTTTCGATAGTTCGAATACAAAATGAATATCACCGTTGAAGCCAATCCAAAAAGGATTGTAAACAGCAAACTGACTAAAAGTGATATTCTATTTTTTAATGTCATTCCTGATCGCTTAGATAATAACCATAACCAACTTTGGTTCGTATTAATTTAGTTTCATGGTCTTTGTCAATTTTCTTTCTTAAAAAATTGATATAAACTTCAATAGTATTCTGATTGGTTTCAATATGATAATCCCAAAGTTTTTCGGCAATAAACTGCTTTGACAAAACTTTTCCTTTGGCGTGAGCGAGAATGAGAATGAGTTTGAATTCTTTCGGAGTAAGCTTAATTTCTTCTCCAGATCTAAAGACTTTCATTTCTTCTTCAAAAATTTGAAGATCTTTAATGATTATTTTGTTTTCAACTTGCTGCGGTACATCTTTTCGTCTAAGAACAGCTTGCGCTCTAGCCATGAGTTCGTCAAAATGAAAAGGTTTTACCAGATAATCGTCTGCCCCATTATCAAATGAAGATAATTTGTCTTCGATTTCACTAAAGGCAGTAAGCATAATAATAGGAGTCTTTTTATCGACTTCACGAATGCCTTTGCAAAC
This sequence comes from Flavobacterium foetidum, assembly GCF_004634245.1. GTDB lineage: Bacteria > Bacteroidota > Bacteroidia > Flavobacteriales > Flavobacteriaceae > Flavobacterium > Flavobacterium foetidum. The sequence continues at coordinate 2,314 of NZ_SJTF01000019.1, read as the reverse complement.
ATCAATTCCGTTTACTCCCGGTACATTAATATCTAGTACAATTAAATCGTACTCATACGGAAAATATTTTTTCAGTAATAGAGAACCGTCATAATAAGGTAAACACTCGAACCCCTTTGAAGTAAAGAATGTTGAGATTTCTTTTGATAAAGTAAAGTCGTCTTCAAGCAGTAATATTTTCATGCTGATTTGTTGTTTGTAAATCCGGCTATGAACCGGATTTACATTAAAAATTCATCTTATTCAAAATAAGAAAATGTCTCGTTATTTTCAATTTTCAATAAAGTCTCATAAATAAGCTGTATTACATTTTCAACATCATCTTTATGAACCATTTCTACAGTTGTATGCATATATCGTAAAGGAAGCGAGATTAATGCAGACGGAACACCACCATTGCTGTAAGCAAAAGCATCTGTGTCTGTACCTGTTGCACGAGAAGTAGCGTGTCGCTGGAATGGAATTTTCTTTTCTTCTGCAGTGTCTGCAATCAAGTCACGGAGTTTGTTTTGAATAGCAGGAGAGTAGCCAATAACAGGCCCTTTCCCCATTTTAAGATCGCCTTCTACTTTTTTATCAATCATTGGAGTAGTGGTGTCATGACAAACATCTGTTACAATGGCAACGTTTGGTTTTATTCTATGTGCAATCATTTCTGCTCCTCTAAGACCAATTTCTTCTTGAACAGAATTCACGATATATAGACCAAAAGGAAGTTTTACATTGTTTTCTTTTAATAATCGAGCAACTTCAGCAATCATAAAACCGCCCATTCGATTGTCAATCGCACGGCAGACGAATTTATTTTCGTTTAGGATCATAAATTCATCTGGATAAGTGATGACACATCCAACATGAACTCCCAATGCTTCGACTTGTTCTTTATTTTCACATCCTAAATCAATGAAGATGTTGCTCAACTTAGGAATTTCTTCCTTGTCGCGTAAACGGGTATGAATTGCAGGCCATCCAAACACACCTTTTACGATTCCTTTTTTGGTATGGATATTTACTCTTTTAGAAGGTGCGATTTGATGATCGGAACCACCATTTCTAATGACATATATTAAACCGTCTTCAGTAATATAATTTACATACCATGAAATTTCATCCGCATGCCCTTCAATAACAACTTTATAAGGAGCGTCAGGATTGATTACGCCAACCGCTGTTCCATAAGTATCTGTTATAAAAGTATCAACGTATGGTTTTAAATAATCCATCCAAAGTTTTTGGCCTTCACTTTCGTAGCCAGTAGGAGAAGCATTGTTTAAGTAGCCTTCGAGGAAAGCTATAGAGGTATCTTTCAAGATAGAATTTGTGCTCATAAAATTATTTTTTTAGCTAAAATATAAATTTGGTATCAGAGTTGTATATAAATATATAATTTTACATTTAAATTATGATTCGATGAGACTAACCACCTTTATTTTATTTATACTATTTGTTTCCTTTTCTTCCAAAGCCCAAGTTACTCCTAAAGAGAACCAACAAATGGGATATATATTAACAGAGCAAGATTCTATTTTAAATGATACAATTCAGCTACCAGAGATTATAATATCTAAGGAAAAGCTGGATCCCGAAGCTCAAAAGCAATTTTTGATTTTGCAGAATCGTGTTTATAAGGTTTATCCGTATGCAAAATTAGCCTCTGAGCGACTAACCGCTCTTAACAACGGAATGGCACGCTTGAAAACTAGCCGCGAAAAGAAAAAATACTTTAAGATTGTTGAAGACTATCTAAATAATGAGTTTGAAGAAAGATTAAAAAAACTTTCTCGTAAACAAGGTCAGATTTTGGTTAAGCTAATACATCGACAAACAGGAATAACCACATACGAATTGATAAGAACCTTAAAAAGTGGTTTCAAAGCATTTGTTTCCAATACAACAGCAAATTTGTTTGATATAAGTTTAAAGACAGAATATGATCCTTATCAGGTAAACGAAGATTATCTTATCGAAACAATACTTGTTCGTGCGTTTGAATCGAGAAGACTTATCAATCAAAAACCTGCTAAACAAATCAATTACAACGACCTTTCAGAGAAATGGCAACAAAGAGCTGCAGAATTGAAAAAAGATAATTAAAAATTCATATAATAATAATACAAAGGCCGATAGTTTTTACAATTATCGGTTTTTTGTTTTATGCTATAATATATAGGTATGTTTTTTCAATTTCTAAACCCTACAGATTTTTAAAATCCGTCGGGTTTGTTTTTTTTATACATATATATAATGGTGTAATTCCAATTTTTCGGCAGATACGCACCGCAGTGCGTCTAATGCGTATAAAAGACGTGAAAGA
>NZ_SJTF01000018.1 GCF_004634245.1 Flavobacterium foetidum | reverse complement strand
ACGATTGTCATTTTTTTGCACGCAGATTTTGCAGATTTAAACAGATTTTTTTACTGTCAAATGATTTTCAAAGATTGCGGATTTTGCTTGTGGAGTTTCTTGGAAAGATTTCTCAGTCGTCGAAATGACACAATTTGGTGTAGTTTTCAGTTGGCTCCAGCTTTAGCTGGAGGTTTTGAAGATAATTTAAAAGGCTTTAGCCAAATGAGTAAGTTTGGCTAAAGCCCATTTGGAGACTTGCTTGCGTTTTTCTCCAGCTAAAGCTGGAGGCAATTGATTTTTGATTGTAGATTTAATATGAGAAAGCTTCGACTTGGCTCAGCTTGAAAATGCTGAAAGATTTGATGCGGTATTTTGAAAACGTTTACCCGCGAGAGGGATAGGAGCAAGCTACCGAAGTAGCGCGGATAGCCCGACAGTATTAGGGAAAGTGGGCGAATAAAGACAAAGATTGGTAGCCCACTTTTTCTAATACTGGCTCGCCCTGATTAATTAGATAATAAATTAATCAGTCAATTAGATAATTCTTAGAAGGCGTTAAATAATTATCTAATTTTCAAATTGGCACATTGCCTAATTTTCTCATTTAAGAATTGGGATGTTGAACGTAATTCTTGTTCCTTCGCCTGGGATGGATTTGATGAAAACGCGTCCGTTGATGTATTGGATGCGTTCGTTCATGAATAATAAGCCCATTCCGGATTCGCTGTTGCGTTTTTTGTCGACAGAACTGATGTCGAAACCTTTTCCGTTGTCGTCGACAATGATGCTTAATAATGATTCACTATGCGAAAGCTGGACAATGATGTGTGACGACTCAGCGTATTTGATGGCGTTGTTTATTGCCTCTTGCGTAAGTCTGTAAATATTGATTTCGATTAATGAATCTAAACGCTTGTCAAAATCGGTTTTATTATAGAAAAGGATTTCTTTTCCGGTTAGTTTTGAAAGTTCCTGTGTGAGTTTTGATAAGGACGAAACGATTCCGTGGTCACTTAATTCTGGTGGCATCAGGTTGAAAGTCGCTGTGCGGACTCCTTTTATAATGTCTAACGAAAGTTTCTTTAAATATTCGATTTTTTGTTCGGACTTTTCTCTGTCGTCCAGATTGATGCTTTCTAGACTGAACTTTAGTCCCGTAAGCATTTGACCGATTCCGTCGTGGATTTCTTTTGCGATTCGGTTTTGTTCGTTTTCCTGATTTTCGACGATTTTGCTTGAGATAATCTTTTGTTGATTGATTTTCTCGGTCGTGTTTTCAAGATTCAAACGTTCGACTTCTCGTTGGGCTTTTTTGCGTTCGGTGATGTTGAAACAAACGATTAAAAGCTCGAGTTCGTCTTTTTTTATCATAACGGGAACCATTGACAAATCGAGCCAGATTGTCTGTTCTTCTTTATTTAAAATACTGATTTCTCCTTGCCAGCCGCTGCGCTGTTTTTCGAAAATAAGTCGGTCGAAATTGAGCTGTTCTTTTTCGTCAACAGTTAAAACTTCTGAGAATTTTTTGTTGGATGAAAATTTGGTATAATTAAGCAGTTTGGCAAATTTTTCTCCGATATGAATGATGGAACCGTCTGGAGCAATTCGGCAATACAGCAACGTGTTTTCCATTGCGTAATTGAGCGATTTTAATTCTTTTACGGAGTTTTCTTTTATTTCGCTTAGAATTTCGGTATCGTATGCCAGTTTTAAAGCTTTCTTTTCTGATGATAAAAGTTTGGCAATTAATCTTTCGATTTTTTTGTTGGTTGGTTTGAAAATGAAGAAGAATTCCAGAAGAAGAACTAATAAAGTAAATCCGAAAATCCAGTATTCTATGCGGCGTTGTTCGGTTACTTTTTCGTGTGCTTCAAGGTCGTATTGGGTTACAATCTGATTCATTTTAGAAAGGAAAATCCCTTCGTTTTCTAATATTGTATTGACAAATTTTTGATTTTCGTCTGTTCTTTTTTCTTTTTTCAGATTCAATAAAAATGATTCGGTGGTGTAAGCAATTTTATTGAAAATCGGACTTATCTCGCGATACAGTTTTTGAAGCGTTTCTGATTTTTCTTTTGGAAAAGCTAAGCTGTCATTTCCGTTTTCGAGTGCTTTTTGATTTTTCTTCCAAAGTGCTAAAACGTCTTCTAAATGAGAAATCTGTTGAGCAGAAGCAGTATCAGAAACGTAATGCAGAATCAGAACTTCTTTGACGATTTTTTGGCTCAGCATTCTCTGCCTGCCCGAAAAATTAATGATTTTGGAATCGCTTAACTGCTGATTCAGATTGTATTGAACTAAAAATTGGCTGATAATTATGGTTAAGGCAATAGTGAGAAGCGCAAAAAAATACAGTCGGCGTAAATTTTTGAAAGTGATTTTTTCTGCTTCTTGATTGTTCTTTCTCATATCTTTTTACAATCCCAAAGAAGCTTTTATTAAGTTTAGGTTTTCTTCAGAATAATTGATTTTTAGAGCCTCTTCATGTCCTTTTTCAGACATCTTATCCCAAGTTTTTTTGATGATGTTTTTGAGTTTTTCATCATCATGTTTTTGAACAAAAGGTTCTAAATAGTATTCTAAAAACACCAAACAAATCACGTCTTCTAGCAATTGTGTTTCGGCGTCTTTTTTAAGTAGTTTTTTCTCTATTAAAAAAGAAACTCGGTCAATGAAAGCTTGGTCGTAACCTGCTTTTTCGAGAATCTCGGCAGTAGTTTTGGAGTGGAATTTTTTCAACTCTTCTCGCCACTTTAAATAACCAACACGGTCCATTGGATAGGATTCGCGAGCTACTTTCCAACGACAGATATGCTGCGCTTTTGAAGCAATCTGAATTTCTTCTGAAGCATTTGGCTCAAACTGCATCAGTCTTTCGTACATCCTGTTCGAATACAATAATTCTTTTGGATATTCGGTGTTTTGGTCTAATTCGATGTTAGGATCCTGAGCGTTCTCGGCATCAATCCATTCGCTTGCTTTTTGAAAAGGTGTACTCATTTTTGGTTTGATAATAGATTTCAAAGATACGGAATTATGTTTTGGCGGGTAGATTTTTTTAACACATAGAAACATAGATTTGTTTGTGGTTAAAGGCGTTTCACTTGCATTAATTCACATAGTATTTACGGTAGTTTTGTCATTTCGATGAAGGAGAAATCGCACTAGAAACTCTATATAGAATTTCGCCAATCTTTGCCGACTCCCGAATGTGATTTCTCCTTCGTCGAAATGACAATATTGTGTGAAATCAGTCTACAAAACCAACAAACACTTCGTCTTCTACAATCTTTATCGGATAAGTTGCAATTCTATAATCGTCGCCGTTTAGGTTCGAACCATCTACTAATGAAAAAGTTTTTTTATGCATTGGGCAGGCTATTTTCGGAATATCATCTGTTGAACCTGTCATTCCTCTTGAAAGCACCATTTCTATTTTATGTGGACAAGCGTTTTGGCAGGCATACCATTCGTTTCTTCGTGTGAAATTGAAAATCGCAATTTGCTTGTTTTTGTATTTGATGCAACCGCCTCGGTTGGTTGGAAAATCTTCTACTTTGCCTGCTTTGAACCAAATTGTAGCGTCGCTCGCATGAACTGTTTCGTATTGATTTAAAATTTCTTCCATTTTGATTAAGTTTTGATTTCCTGTTTCTTAGCCCTCTTTTTACAATCAAGAGAGATTTGATGGCGCAGTAAAAAAGAGGGTAAGAAGGACAGCAAACGTTTGTGATTTTTTCTTTTTTTTTGGAGCTAGGTGTTTTGCCACGAAGGCTCAAAGGCGCTAAGTTTTTTTTCTTATGGTTTTATAATTTGACTTTATGACTTTGTGTCTTTGCGGCAAATTTTTTTTAAGACCAGGCTTTTGGCATTTTCTGGTCTCTTAACGGAACAAAAACTGCGTTATCATCTTTTTCGTCTGAATTTATAAAGTGATTGAAACGTTTTAACAATCTTGGTTTTTCTAATACTTGTTTCCATTCGCATTCGAAAGTGTTTACCAAAGTCTGCATTTCGGCTTCTAGCGTTTCGCAGATTCCTAAACTATCTTCGATAATTACTTGTTTCAAATAGTCTAAACCACCATCTAATTTTTCCAACCAGGTTGATGTTCTGATCAGCGGGCCAGCAGTTTGGATGTAATACATTAAAAAACGATCCATGTATTTGATAACGGTTTCTTTGTCGATTTTTTCTGCTAACAAAACCGCGTGTTTTGGGTTGGCTCCACCATTTCCGCAGATGTATAGATTCCATCCGCCTTCAACGGCAATTAATCCAAAATCTTTTCCGCGGGCTTCGGCACATTCGCGAATGCAGGCTGATACACCGCCTTTTAGTTTATGCGGAGAACGGATTCCTTTGTATCTGTTTTCTAGTTCGATAGCAAATCCGGCGCTGTCATCCATTCCGTAACGGCACCAAGCGTTTCCGACACAGCTTTTTACGGCACGAAGTGATTTTCCGTAAGCATGACCGCTTTCAAAACCGTTGTCGATTAAGATTTTCCAGATTTTAGGCAAATCACTCAAATGTGCTCCAAATAAATCGACTCTTTGCGCTCCGGTAATTTTGGTGTATAAATCGAATTGTTTGGCCACTTCGCCAATTACGATAAGTTTTTCGGCCGTGATTTCACCACCTGCAACTCTTGGAACAACTGAATAAGTTCCGTTGCGCTGAATATTAGCCAAAAATCTATCATTTGTATCTTGAGTCGTGACGTGTTTGTTGGCTGTATCATTGTAAATACTGGAGAAGATAGAAGCCACAACAGGTTTGCAGACTTCGCATCCGTCGCCTTTTCCGTGATGATCTAGAACGTCGTAGAAATTCTCGTATTTGTTGATTTTTACCAAATCGAATAATTCCTGACGGGTATAGCTAAAATGTTCACAAATAACTTCTTTAACTTCTTTTCCTAAAGATTTTTGGGTTGCTTTTACCAAATCTGAAACCATTGGTTTACAGCCTCCACAGCCAGAAGTTGCTTTGGTTGCTTTCACAACATCTGAAAGTGAAGCACAGCTTTCGTCTAAAATTTTACAGCAGATAGCGCCTTTCGTAACATTCTCACAAGAACAGATAACGGCTGTATCAGGCAAATCCATTACGCTTCCGAGAGAAGAACCTTCGGAGCCATCACGAGAACCTAAAATCAAATCTTCTGGATTTTTAGGCAATGCCATTTCGTTGATGTAAATCTGGAAAAGAGAATTATAATCGCTGGAATCTCCAACTAAAATTCCGCCTAAAAGTGTTTTAGAATCTTTGGTAACATTGATTCTTTTATAAATGCCGCTTAATTTATTTTCATAAATAATGGCGGTAACATTCTCGTTTTCAATAAACGGGTCGCCAAAACTAGCCACTTCAACACCAATTAATTTCAATTGTGTAGACATATCGATGGTCTCTCTCATGGTTTTAGTACCATTTAAGATTTGTTCAGCGGCTACATCGGCCATTTCGTAGCCTGGAGCCACCAATCCGTAAATGTTTTGGTTGTAAAGTGCAGCTTCTCCAATGGCAAAAATGCTAGGATCTGATGTTCGCATTTGATTGTTTACCACAATTCCGCCTCTTACACCGACTTCAAGTCCAGAAATTCTTGCCAGTTCGTCGCGAGGTTTGATTCCGGCAGAAATCACAAGCATATCAACTTTTAATAATTCGTCGTTGGCGAACATCATTCCCGTTATGCTTTCCTTTCCGTCAATATATTGTGTGGCTTTATTGAGATGAATTCCGATGTTTAATTCTTCGATTTTTGATTGGAGCATATCGCTAGCACCTTGATCTAATTGTCTCGGCATCAAACGAGGTGCAAATTCTACCACATGCGGATTCAATCCTAGGTCTCTAACGGCTTTCGCAGCTTCAAGCCCTAATAAACCTCCACCTAAAACGGCTGCTTCTGTTGCACCTTTTATTTTTATCTTTTTGGCGTAAGCCATAATGGCATCAAGGTCTTCAATAGTTCTGTAGACAAAGACACCTTCTTTTTCTACGCCTTCAATAGGAGGAACAAATGCCGAAGAACCCGTTGCCAAAACTAAGTAGTCGTACGTATGTGTTTTGCCTAAATGCGTATGAATTGTTTTTGAATCACGATTAATATCTGTAATTAACTCAGAGGTGTTGAGAGTAATATTGTTTTCTGCGTACCATTCAGTTGTTGATAATGATAGGTCATCAGCCGTTTTTCCTCCAAAGTACTCGCTTAAGTGAACGCGATCATAAGCTCTTCGTGGTTCTTCTCCAAATACTGTGATTTGATACTTTTCTTGTCCTGATTTTGCAACAAACTTTTCGCAAAATTTATAACCAACCATGCCGTTTCCAACTACTATTACTCTAATCATGATTTCTTTAATTAAGTATTACTACGCAAATATAAGTATTTATACTTATAAAAATACGTAAAATAATTATTTTTTAGACAGTCAGTAAGTTTTGAAGACTAAGTATTTTATCTTAATCTTATACGTAATGCGGGTTTTGACTGTTTTTGTGCTACTTAGTTTTTTTAGAATTTGAAAGGATTCTAAATAAGGGTTTCAAAAAAATGTCGTAAATTCATAAGAATTTTATAGATGTTTTGTAAAATAAAGCACTTTTTAAACTAGAATCTCATGAAAAAAATACTCTCAATATTGTTAATATCATTTTTAATGATAGGCTGTAAGACGACAGCAAACAAAGAATCTAGTGGAACAACTTCAATAAGTTCTACAGAAGAAGATTTAAAATATTATTTTAAAGGAACAGGAAACGAACCGTTTTGGGGAATCAAAATTGGGAATGAGGAAATCGTTTTTACCTCATTAATCCCGGGCAAAGAAAAAATCATTTTTCCAGCAGTTGATGCGACTAGAGCAATGGATGCCACTGTGAAAATGTATCAAGTAACTAATGAAAATGTTTCGGCAACGATTACGATTCAGCAGTTGGATTGCCAAGATTCTATGTCTGGTGCCATATATCCTTATAGCGTAAAAGTCGAAATCAAAAATAATTCGGAATTAGAAGCAAAGAAACTAAGCGGATGCGGAAAATATCTGACCGATTATCGTCTTCATGATATTTGGGTTTTGGAAGAATTAAACGGTTATAAAGTTTTTCAAACGGATTTTCAGAAGGAAATGCCAAGAATTGAAATTAATTCGGCAGAAAATAAGTTTATGGGATATGGCGGATGCAATTCGATAACAGGTCAAATCTTTTTTGAAAAAGATCTGCTGCGTTTTACAAAAGTTGTTTCAACTCTAATGGCTTGTCCCCAAGGAAATAAAGAAGGCGATTTTTTAAAAGCCTTGCAGGCTACAACAACGTATTCTATTGGAAATAATCAATTGACTTTGTCGAATCCTTCAGGTAAATTGGTGGTTTTTAAGAAAGTGGATTAGTTTTTTTTGTCATTTCGACTGAAAGGAGAAATCACATAAGAAATTCCGCAAAGTATGTCGCCAATCTTTGTAGAATCCCGCGTGTGATTTGCTTCGCCTATTCGCTATAGCTCGGGTCTCCTTTCAGTCGAAATGACAAACTTGATGTGAAAAATTATTACTCAAACAATTCCTTAGGTTCTTCATCTTCGGATTCTTCACCTTCAATAAAATCCAATTCCAGAGCTTTCACGCTCTGAACCGCATTTCCGGCAATGCCTCGAATCGAGCCATACATTCCTAAAGTATTATGAACCACTTTTTCAATTTGTTTTTCGCGTTGTTTCCAGATTCGCTGCATGGCTCTTTTTTCAGAATCTAAGTCATTTTGCATTTGCGTGAAACCTTCTACAATTCCTTCAATCTGCAAACGGAATTCGTTGCTGGTTAAAAAATCGTACAACATCGCCATTTTGTCGCCTTTGTTTTCCTGCGCTTGTACAGCCTGATTGATTTGAATTAAAGACTGACGCAAAACCGCACTCAAACCTTTAAATTCTTCGTAAGTACAAATCCAGATTCCGTCACGCATGCCCATTCTCTCCATTCCGTTTGGCATTACTTCGGTAACCAAAACGCCAATGTTGGCTCTTTTGGTTCTGATATCATTTTTAAACTTCTCTATCCAAGAAGGCTGGAAAGCTTTGGTTCTTTTACTTTCATAATAAATAGAACCGCAGTTTTGATGTTCGCGAGTGTTTACAATCTGCAGACAGTCGGCGCCGTTTGCACCTTTTTTAACTTCGTCAATACTGTCAAGAGGGAAGTTGTTGGCCAGCCATTCTTCGATTGCCAATTCCATTACTTCGCCTTGCAATTGCATAGAACCTTGTTCCTGTTTGCGTTTCATTTCTTCGGTCAGCTTTTTTTGTTCTTCTAGCTGTTTCTGAAGTTCTTTAAATTTCAGCTCGTTTTTATCGTCTTCCTGTTTTCTGATTTTTTCACGTTCCAATGCCAATTGAGCGTTTAACTGCTTTTCAGCTTCGGCCTGAATCGCTTCTTTCATTTCCAGTTTTTCGCGTTGCAATTTGGCGATTTCACCTTCCATTTTATTTAGTTCCCTGATTTTTTCAGATTTTTCAGAGAGTTCTTTTTCCATTAAAAGCAATCGGTCTTTGTTTTCTTCTTCAAGTTTGGCTTTTAGTTTTTCTGAGATTTCTTTTTCGGCTGTTTTTTTCTCACGCTCTAAACGCTCTGCAAAAAGTTCGTTTTCCTGTTTCTTTTTAGCTTCAAATTCGGCTTTGGCTTTTTCGAATTGCTCGTTTTTAAGCTCTAATTCACGGTTCTGAATATTGGCTTTTTGTTGAAATTCTTTACGGATACTATCTTCCAACTGATGTTTCAAAACATCATTTACATCGATAGGAGTTCCGCAGTTTGGACACTGAATTGAAGATTGCTCAGCCATTTTATATTGAAATTTTTATTGTAAAATTTGAATTCGCTAAGATATTTAAAAGTTCTCTTTTTGTGATACGGATTTCTGTACTAAATTGTAACGATTTTTTGTTATGGCCGCGAAGGCGCTAAGACGCAAAGTTTTTTTTATGTTATCACATTATCCATACAGTTTGTCATTTCGACGCAGGAGAAATCTCCGCGAGAAGCTCTGCAAAGAGAATCGCCAATCTTTGTCGACAAACTAGTGTGATTTCTCCTTTCAGTCGAAATGACAAACTATATGTAGGCATTTAGTGCAGAAAAACTTTGCGCCTTAGCGCCTTTGTGGCAATAAAAAAGCAACAGCAGATCGTGTAATATCAGAATTATCTTCTCTTGAAGTAATAATCGAAACATCGGTTTTTAAATTCACTTTTTTCAATTCAATAAAACCAATCTCAGGATCTTGATTGTTTTTGGAAATGTTTGAAGGAACAATCGAAATTCCCAATCCGTTTTTGACTAATTGTACGATGGAGTTGATATTGTTCGCTTCATGAATAATCTTAGGCGTAAAGCCATAAAAAGCGCACAATTCCAATAAAACTTCATGATAATGCGGTGCGTAGTCTTTGTTGAAGAAAACAAACGTTTCGTCTTTCAGTTTTAAAATCTCGTTTTCCGATTTTATCTGAACGTTTTTTTTATTGTAAACCAATGAAAATCCATCCTTAAACCATAAATGTGATTTTATTTTTGGAGAATGAATAGGCGACCTGATGATACCCATTTCGATTTTTCCTTGTTCCAAAGCATCAATTTGCTTGGTAGTGGATATTTCGAAAAGCTTAAAATTTACGTAGGGAAACTGCGCTCTAAGATGTTTGATTAAATCTGAAATGACAGCAGAATAAATCGAGCTGATGTAAGCAATTCTGAATTCGCCCGAAACATTTTCTCCTATCTTTTTTGTTTTTAATGAAATGCGTTCGAGATTCAGAAAAAGGTTTTTTACTTCTTTTTCGAAATATTTTCCAGCTTCGGTCAATTCGACTTTTTTATTATTTCTAATGAAAAGCTTTGCCTGGAGTTCTTCTTCTAATTCTGCAATTTGCCGACTTAATGGCGGTTGCGAAATAAAGAGTTTTTCTGAGGCTTTGGTAAAATTCAATTCTTCGGCTACAGCCAAAAAATATTTTAAGTGACGTAATTCCATGATACTTTTAAAGTATTATTAATTGATAAAAATAGTATTTTTAAAGTATTTATGAAAGAGGTAGTTTTGGTTTTAGTAGTTAAGAGTTAAATGTTATGAGTTAAGCGTGAAAGAAATGACACATAACTCTTAACTAATAACCTCTAACTTTAAAAGAAAAACAATTCTCTCGCAGATTTAGCAGATAGGGCAGATTATTAATTAATTTTATTAAAATCATTCTTAATCACAAATATTCCGATCATATAATAGCAAAAAGATCCCCTAAATCTGCTGAACCTGCGAGAGTTTAAAAAAAAACAAAAGACTATGAAAAAATCAACTATTCAAGAAATCAAAGAACGATTCGACAATGATGTCGAACGGTTTTCAAATTTAGAAACGGGACAAGTCGCCACAATTGATGCCACTATTTCTTTAGAGTTAATTACCGAAGCTTCTAAACGAATTGTTCCTAATGCTAAAAACGTGTTGGACATAGGTTGTGGAGCTGGAAATTACACTTTGATGATGTTGTCTAAAGTGCCAAACTTAAATTGCACTTTGGTCGATTTGAGTTTGCCGATGTTAGACAGAGCTTTTGAAAGAGTTTCAGCAGAAACCAATGGAAAAGTCGAAATCAAACAAGGTGATATTCGGGAAGTAGATTTAGCAGAGAACAGTTTTGATATTATTTTGGCTGGTGCAGTTTTGCATCATTTGAGAGATGATCAGGATTGGGAAACTACTTTTACAAAGTTGTTTAAATTATTGAAACCAGGAGGCTGTTTAATGATTTCGGACTTAATTACGCAAGACACAGAATTGCTAAATGAATATACTTGGCAACGTTACGGCGAATATTTGGAAGGAATAGGAGGGGCAGAGTATCGTCAGAAAGTTTTGGATTATATCGAAAAAGAAGATTCGCCTAGATCTATGAATTACCAATTGGATTTGATGAAAAAAGTAGGTTTCTCAAAAGTTGAAATTTTGCATAAGAATATGTGTTTTGGGGCTTTTGGCGGAATTAAGTAAAGGTTTTTTTATAGCCACGACCCGAGCGGTAGCGAACTGGCGAAGCAATTACACGGATTTTCACGAATTAATTTTTTCTCAGCGAATAAAAATTTGTGGAAATTCGTGTAATTTGTGGCAAACAAACAATTATGCGATTTGTTTAGGAGCTGGGAATTTAGTTCTTAAATCAAAAACTAATTCTGATGGACCATTTTTTTGGAGGTAGTCTAATTTTTCAACGGCTTCTTCCATGGTTGGGATTTGTCCTGCGGGAATCCACCACATGGCGGTATGGGCTTTTCCGAATTTTTGAAACCATTCTTTTCGGCGTCTAAGAAATTCGCTGTGAAAAGTTTTGTACATATAATGTTCCAATGTTTCGATGCTTTCCCAAACCGATACATTAATGATGATTTGCTCATCATTATACGGATTCAGACTTGTAGCATTGTAACCGTCGTTATCGTCTTTTAGTCTCCAGACAAAACCTTCGCTTTCTTCCGCTAATTTATTTACAGTGTCTAGATTGTCTACAAATTCTTTCATGATCGGATCGTTGATGTCGACTCCTTTCATTTTGGCAATATTGATTTCGGCAAGATGGTATTTGCTCATAAAATATATGTTTCTGAATTTTAGGCAATTTAGCTTTTTTCTGAATAATTTTTTAGCCACGAATTACACAAATTTCCACTAATTTTTATTCTAAGAGAAAAAAAGAAATTTGTGAGAATTTGTGCAATTTGTGGCTAACTAAGCTTATAAAATCTGAGCTGTTTTGTAAACTTGAATTGGGCTTGAAACCAGCGTTTCTGTTTTTTTGATGAATTCTTGTAAATACGACTGATTGTTATGTAAGTCTAATCCTGGTTGGTCTTTCCATTCTTCCCAAAGAATAAAAACATTTTCTGAAGTGTGTAAATCGTAACGAATACATGCGGCTTCTTTTCTAGTTTCTGATACTAAATGTGTAAGCATATTTTGAACTTCAATTAAATGCTCTGGTTTACTTTTTAAAATTGCTGTAATTGAAATCATATTATAAGTTTTTAAAAGTTTGCTCTAAGTGCTTGGTGTAATTTTCTTTAAAGATAATTATATTTTCTGGTGTAGCACCTTTTTCTACGTCATGGAAATGAAAACCGTCCAGTTTTTCCATTCCGGTGAATTTGTTCATTTTGTGGAAACCAAACATTACGCCGTCATCAACAGAAGTTTCTTCGAAGAATTCTCCAGGAAGTGTAAAAGCAGTTGCAGGAGCATTCCAGCTTGTGGTAAGCATGTATTTGCGTCCATGTAAAAGTCCGCCAGTTCCGTAGTTGATGTCTGGATTTACACGGCTTCTTCCGTCGCTTTTGTAGATTCCGTTGTTGTGTCCTGCTGTGAAAACATCGTCGATGTATTTTTTGAAAAGGTTTGGCAATTGAAACCACCAAACTGGTGTATGGTAAATGATTACATCTGCCCAAACAAATTTTTCTACTTCGGCATCAAGATCAATATTGTCTTCTACGTGAGTTGTTTTTATTTCGTATTCGTTGTTTTTGGAAAGAAATTCGGTTGTCCAGTCCTGAACTGTTTTGTTGAATTTCCCGCCTGAATGCGCGAATTTTTGTCCGCCATTGATTATAAATATCTTTTTCATTTTTATTGTTGGGTTTATGAGCGTCTTTGTATTGAAATTAAAGGCGCATTTTTTCTTTATTTTTTTAGTCTCGCAAAGACGCAGAGTCGCAAAGGTTTTATTTGTCTAAATTGAGATATGACTCTTTCTTTTGAAAACGGATGTGTGAGGGATTGAGGCGGTATCCTTTTGTGAAATGAAATGGACCAAAAGATATAGCCGAAAACCCGACCCGGAGGGGCACACCCAAATTATTTTAATTGTTGAGATTTTTTTAAACACATAGAAGCATAGATTTTTCTTTCTTGTAAGGGAATTGAAAGAAACTAGTTTCTAACACATAGCTCTCAAAGTTTGTCATTTCGAGGAACGAGAAATCACACTAGGGATTCGACAAAGATTGGCGATATATATTGTAGAGTTTCTGGTGTGATTTCTCCTTTCAGTCGAAATGACAAATTATGCTTATTATGTTCCTATTTGATTAAAAGAGAATTAGTCTAGCTTAGAAAGCGCTTCATTAATAAAAGTAAGTTCTGAAGCTGCTAAATCGAAATCAATTGCTTTGGCGTTTGAGATGGCTTGTTCTGCATTTCTTGCTCCAGCCAATACAATTGCGATTCCTTTTTGTAATGTTGTCCAGCGCAATACCAATTGTGCGATAGAAATATGTTTGTCGTTTGCCAGTGAACTTAGTTCTTCGATTAAAGTTTTTACTTTCTGTAAATCGAATTTTCCGAAATAACCGTTGCGGTGGTCGTTTTCTTTTAATTTACTGTCGGTGAAATATTTTCCTGTCAATAAACCTCTTTCCATCGGACTGTAAGCGATGATGCCGATGTTTTCTGCAATGGTAAACGGAAGCAAGTCTTTCTCAATACTTCTGTTTAACATGCTGTACGTTACTTGATCAGAAGCAATCGGAACCGTTTTTTGAGCTTCTTTGATTTGTTCAATATTATAATTACTTACTCCAAAAGCTTTGATTTTTCCTTGTTGGATTAAGGTTTCAACGGCTTCCATAGTTTCCGAAATTGGCGTTGTGCTGTCTGGCCAGTGAATTTGCAACAAATCGATATAATCGGTTTGAAGACGTTTTAAGCTTTCTTCGATTTCTTTGATTACGTTTGCTTTTGATGCATATTTATAAATCGGAACTTTTTTGCCATTGTCGTCAACATCAAAAAAGTAATCGCCTTTTCCGTTGTTGCTTCCGTCCCAAACCAAACCGAATTTAGTCAATAACTGAATTTTAGAGCGATCGTAAGGTTTTATGGCTTCGCCAATCATTTCTTCGCTTAAACCAAATCCGTAAAAAGGAGCAGTGTCGATTGTGGTAACGCCGTGGTCGATTGAAGCCTGAACTGACTCGATTGAATCTTTCTTTTCTGTTCCGCCCCACATGGTTCCGCCAATAGCAAATGCACCGTATGTAATAGCTGATAATTCTAATTCTGAGTTGCCTAATTTTCTATATTCCATGATTGTGATTTTTATGTTTAAAATTAACGAAGCAAAATTATACTGTTTTTAAGATTATTATTTGGTATATTTTTGTCTTTTTTAGGTATATTTGCACCTTCCTAATAATTTGAATTATGAAAAAAGAAAACTTATACGAGCCTTTTACGGTTTCTTTTGAAACGCTTAGTGAGTATCCAGACGTAGGAGACCGCCATAATTTTTTCGAACTGGTTTATATTTTAGAAGGGACGGGGAGACAATGCATCAATAAGAACATTTTTGAATACGATCCAGGACATTTGTTTTTATTAACACCAGAAGATTGCCATAATTTTACCATTGAAACCGAAACAAAGTTTTTCTTTTTGAGGTTTAATGATATTTATTTGAAAAACTCAAGTTTGCAGAACGAAAACATTCAGCGGTTGGAATATATTCTTCAAAATGCGAATCATCAGCCGGGCTGTATTCTGAAAAATGATCCGGATAAATGTCTGGTAAAAGTGATGATTGAAGCAATTTGCCGAGAACATCAGGATAAAGATGTTTACAATCAGGAATTGATTCAGCAATTGGTCAATACGCTGATTATAATTGTGGCGCGAAATATTGCGAAATATCTGCCTGAGCAAGTGACCATAAATACAGAAGCTAAAGCAATGGATATTCTGCAATACATTCAGAATAATATTTACTATCCTGAAAAGATTAAAGCGGAATCGATTAGCGATTATTTCGGAATTTCGAATACGTATTTAGGTCGTTATTTTAAAAAGCACGCCAGTGAGACGATGCAGCAATATATCAGTAATTACAAAACAAAACTGATTGAACATCGTTTGCAATTCAGCGATAAACGAATTAACGAAATTGCGTATGAATTTGGCTTCACGGATGAAAGCCATTTTAATAAATTTTTTAGAAAACAAAAAGGCTATAGCCCGTCTGAGTTTAGAAAGACGATTCGGTTGAGTGCTTGATTTTGGGTTTGCCGCAAATTTCTCGAATTTGCACTAATTTTTTTGCCACAGATTAAGTGGATTAAAAATGATTTTTTTGCTTATTAATTTTCTCTCGCAGATTGGGCAGATTGGACGGATTATTTTTGCCACAGATTATGAGGGTCAAATAGATTCTTTTTTTTCACGCAGATTTCAAATGATTTTAGCAGATTTAAAAAGATTTCAAAATAAATCAGCTTAATCTGCTCAATCTGCGAGAGAAAAAAAATAAAAAATCCGTGTAAATCTGCGTTTTCGCATAGCGAATCAGTTTTATCCTTGTCCTTTTAATTCTCTTTACCAACAATAAAATCAAAATGCTCGGTTTTGCCTGCTTTTAAATTATTGATTTCATTCTGAATTAATTCTTCTAAAGAATCTGCAACGATGTTTCTTTCCCAAGATTCATTCTGAAGTTCTATGATTTGTCCAAATTTTCCTTTTTCGGCTGGATCGGTGTCATAAAGTAAATAATCTCCATTTCTTCCCGTAGCAAAAGGAATCCATTTTGGATTTGCGTAATTGTCTGTATTGATTTTTTCGAAGTCAATTTCCTGTTCTGGTAAATCGTCTTCATCAAATTGTAGATCTTGAATTGAATTCCATTCCTCGGCAATATCTTGAAACGGAATAAGTTCATACGGCCAATTATTGATTAAAATCTGAAAAGCAGAAGTGACTGCATCGTAGTCTACATTTTGAACTTTGTAGAAATTTACTAATGCAGGCGGTATTTTAATGCCTTCTTCTAATTCTGAATGTTGGTTAATATCTTCTGTAGAAATGCCGTCTGTTAGATTGTAGTAATCATTGTTGGTGCTGACAATTTTATTGATTTCAGAAATCCATTCCTGCCATAAAGGTCTATATGCTTCAAATTCTGGGTCAATTGTTGCCGAAACCTTTTTTGGCTTTTCTTCTTTTTCGTATGCAGAAATGCTGATGCTGGTAATTTTTCCGTCTTCCTTGTCAAACCAAACACTGATTCCGTTTAGGATGAAAGCGCCGCTTCGGTCTCCTTTAAAAAGTTTTACAAGCTGGCTTTTATTGTTTTCGTAATATTGAAATAATTCCTGTCCGTCAAAAATAAATTCGCCTGTAAAAATGCTTTTTGCACAAAAATCGTAATCACGAAGTTCTAATTCAATTCCCATACTTTCGGCTTGGTCTCCTTCTTTAGAAAAAGCCATAATCCCTGCATCATCCCAAGTATAAATATGGTTGTATTTTTTTTTGCTGTACCTGTAGTCTCCTAAAGCTTGTTTTAAAACCGTAATATCAATTGGGAATTCGATGTTTACATTGTTGATCTGAAAGCCTGTATTGGATAATTCAAGTTTTGTCATTTTTGCTTTTTTAGAGTTAGATAATTTTCTTGATTACGCGAAGTTTATGAGTGTGCCTGTTTAATTCAGGATTGTAGATTCCGGTATGGTCCAAACGGTCAATACGAACTTTTCCACTTGCGTGAATGATGTAATTGTTGTCCATTATAATGCCCACGTGCGTAATGTTTCCCTCTTCGTTGTCAAAGAAGGCCAGATCGCCAGGTTCGCATTCTTCAATAAAGCTTAAAGGGTCGCCTTCAAGCGCCTGTTGCGACGCATCACGGTGAATTTTGTACCCGTTTAGTTTGTAAACCATTTGGGTAAAACCGGAGCAATCTATGCCGAAAGGTGTTTTTCCGCCCCATAAATACGGAGCATTCAAATACATAAAAGCGGTTTTAATCAACGCACTTTTTGGTTTTATACCGCTGGTTTTGGTTCCTTCGAAATCAAAGTTTGAAATATTTATTTCGTTATTATTTAAGAAGGATAAAGATGCTCCAAGCGGAATCGGGAGCAATAAGTTATTCGGTGCCGTGATGTAATCAATCAAATCGGCATTTAGAATAATGGCCTCTTTGCTTAACAGATCAAATTGCTCTTTGGTAATTTCCTGATATTGCTTAGAGTCAACCCAGCCTTCGTAATCATCAAATTGAATCCTGATTCGCGCCCATTGATTTTGGCGTTCTAAAATTTCGATATGCTCGCCAAACAAAAGCTGGGTAACGATTTCGCTTCTATCGCTGGCTTCGGCACGAACGGGTACTATGGCTAAATTGCAAATTCCAAACATCTAAGGAAATTTATAAGTTGAAAATCAGGAGCTAATTTTATAACTCCTGATTTTTTAGGATATTGTGTTAAGCTCTTTCGATAACAATTGCAGATGCTCCGCCGCCGCCGTTGCAGATTGCTGCAGCTCCGGTTTTTGCATTGTTTTGTTCTAAAACATTCAGTAAAGTTACGATGATACGCGCTCCAGAAGCTCCTAGAGGATGTCCTAGCGAAACAGCGCCACCGTTAACGTTTACTTTATCGTTATCAAGGTTTAATATTTTTGAATTGGCCAATCCCACAACAGAGAAAGCTTCATTGAATTCGAAGAAATCAACATCTGAAATTGAAATTCCCGCTTTGTCTAACGCCTTTGGTAATGCTTTTGCAGGACTTGTGGTAAACCATTTTGGCTCTTGCGCAGCATCTGCATAACCTTTTATGTATGCTAAAGGTTTTAATCCTAATGCATTTGCTTTTTCTTCAGACATCAAAACCAAAGCAGCAGCTCCGTCATTGATTGTAGAAGCGTTTGCTGCCGTCACAGTTCCGTCTTTTGTAAAAACAGCGCTTAACGAAGGAATTTTATCTAATTTCACATTTGTGTATTCTTCATCTTTAGAAAAGATAATGGGTTCGCCGCGTCTTTGAGGGATTTCAACAGGAACAACTTCATTGTCGAATTTTCCAGCATCCCAAGCTTTTGCGCTTCTTTCGTAAGATTGAATTGCAAATGCATCTTGCTCTTCACGGCTTATTTTGTATTCAGTTGCACACAAATCAGCGCAAACTCCCATTGCGTTGTTGTCGTAAGCATCTGTTAAACCGTCTTTTTGCATTCCGTCAAGCAAAGTTGCTGGACCAAATTTGTTTCCGGCACGCATTTGTACGTAATGAGGAATCAAACTCATGCTTTCCATTCCTCCCGCTACAACGATTTCAGCATCTCCGCAGGCGATTGCCTGAGCGGCAAACATAACGGCTTTCATTCCAGAAGCACAAACTTTGTTTACTGTTGTTGCAGCAACTTCTTCAGACAAACCAGCAAAAAGTGCTGCTTGACGAGCTGGTGCTTGTCCAACTCCGGCCTGAATTACATTACCCATGAAAACTTCATCGACTAATTTTGGGTCAAGGTTAATTTTTTCAAGCGCTCCTTTTATGGCAGCAGCTCCTAATTTTGGTGCGGGTACCGTAGATAACCCTCCCATGAAACTTCCGATAGGTGTTCTAACGGCAGAAACGATAACAACTCTTTTGCTCATGTTCTGTTTAATAATAGTTAGTAAGCAAATTTACTGTTTATTTGAATAATTTCAAATTTTGTGTCTGCTGGGCTGAATTTTAAATTTAAGGTGAATTTTTTGTTAATTCTATTCGTTTGATTGTGAAGTGTTTTAAAAAAAAGATTCAAAAAAAATAAAAAAAAGCGTAAAAAAGCTTGTGAGATATGGAATGTTGTTCTACATTTGCACTCGCAAAACGGGAAGCAATTCCTTGAGCAAGGAGAGGTGCCAGAGCGGTAATGGAGCAGATTGCTAATCTGTCGACGGGTAACCGTCGCCAGGGTTCGAGTCCCTGTCTCTCCGCTTAAATTTTGCCTCGGGGTGTAGCGTAGCCCGGTTATCGCGCCTGCTTTGGGAGCAGGAGGCCGCAGGTTCGAATCCTGCCACCCCGACACTTTGAAATAATGGACGCATAGCTCAGCTGGATAGAGCACCTGCCTTCTAAGCAGGCGGTCGAAGGTTCGAATCCTTCTGCGTTCACAAAAAGCCACTCCAATCGAGTGGCTTTTTTGTTTGCTGCAATCTAGCTCAGTTTTATGGATGATTTTGATAAAGTTGTTATTTAATTGATTTTAGAATTGTATTTTTATAATCAACTTTTCTAATACCACAAATCAATGGAATCTCTTATATTAAAATATAAAAGTTTAGGAATTACTGATGTATTGCATTACGAGAAATTCAATTTGATTTCGATTAGTCACCATTCTACAAAAATTGAAGGATCGACTCTAACGGAACTGGAAACCCAAATCCTTTTAGACGATGGTCTAACTCCCAAAGGAAAACCTCTGAATGATACTTTAATGGTTACTGATCATTTTAGAGCACTTCATTTTATAATTGACAAAGCAAACAATAAAACACCTGTTTCTGTTGAACTGATTAAGGAAATTAATTCTTCTGTAATGAAAAGTACAGGAGGTGTGTACAATACAATTTTTGGAGAAATAGATGCCAGTAAAGGAATGTTTAGAAAGGGAAATGTTTCTGCAGGTGTTTCTTATTTCCCAAATTTTGATAAAGTTGAAAGATTAACTAATGAGCTGGTTAAATTTATAAGTGAAAAAATGAATGATGATTTGACAATTGATGAAAAATTGTATTTATCATTTGATGCACATTTTAATCTTGTAAGCATTCATCCTTTTTATGATGGTAACGGAAGAACTTCAAGATTATTGATGAATTATATACAAGCATTTTATGGTCTTCCGTTGGCAATTGTTAATAGTGAAGACAAACAAGAATATATTCAAGCACTAATTGATACAAGAAACGAAGATAATATTGACATCTTTAGAAATTTTATGAAAGACCAATACGAAAAATATCTTTTAACTGAAATGAGGAAATTTGAAGATGGATTTTCATCTAAAGGAAATAAAGGATTTAGTTTTCTTTTTTAATCTAATTCTAAAACTTTTATTTAAGTCGCTCAAAAATAGAGTGGCTTTTTTGTTTACCATTATGAGCACTTTAAAAAACCAACAGAAAAAAGAAAATCTATCTTTGCAATCTCAACTATTCCTTTCTTAAAGTCAATGCCACAAAAAAAGAAATCTATTTATACCCTTCAATTCATTTTGCTTTGTTTGAGTTCTCTTTTGTTCTCTTCAAGTTTTAATATGATTATACCGGAATTGCCTAGTTATTTAAGCAGTTTGGGTGGTGCAGAATATAAAGGATTTATCATTTCATTGTTTACGCTTACGGCTGCTATATCGCGTCCTTTCAGCGGAAAACTAACTGACAAATGGGGGCGAGTTCCCGTAATGGCGGTTGGTTCTGTAGTATGTCTGATTTGCGGATTTCTGTATCCGATTTTGAGCTCTGTTTCCGGATTTTTATTATTGCGATTGGTTCATGGTTTTTCTACAGGTTTTAAGCCTACGGCCACTTCTGCTTATGTAGCAGATATTATTCCGCAGGAACGTTGGGGAGAAGCTCTAGGAATGCACGGATTATGTTTTAGTATCGGCGGTGCTTTAGGTCCTGCCTTGGGTGGCATGATAGTTAATACGTTCGGAATTGATGTTATGTTTTACAGTTCCTCATTTCTTGCTTTTTTATCGATTGTCATTGTAATGAACATGAAAGAAACATTAGAAGTAAAAGAAAAACTTCATAAGTCAATGTTTTATATTGGACGAAAAGATATTATAGACATAGGAGCGCTTCCTGCAGGCGTCATTACTTTTTTCTCTTACACGGCTTACGGACTTATACTGACTTTAATTCCGGATTGGAGTGAACATATCGGAGCACAAAATAAAGGAGTCTTTTTTACGGCGTTTACAGTCGCTTCGGTTTTGGTTCGGTTTGGAGCTGGAAAAGTTTCTGATAGGCACGGAAGAACAAATGTTATTTTAGTCGGCCTTCTTATAACTTCTATTGCTTTGTTTACGATTAGCGAAGGCAGCAGCATCGCAGTTTTGTTAACAGGCGCTGCGATATACGGAATTGGAACTGGTATATTATCACCAGCAATCAATGCCTGGACAATAGATTTAAGTAATCCGCAACATCGCGGAAAAGCGATTGCGACAATGTATATTTCTATGGAATTAGGAATAGGGCTTGGTGCATTGCTTGGCGGAAGTTATTACAGCGACCAAATTGCTCGTATACCGCAAATCATAAAAGCAGATATTCTAGTTCTGTTTTTGGGAATTCTTTATCTTTCTTATTGGAAGAGGAAAGCCACTAAGAAAATCGAACCCAAAGATTAAAGCGGGATTTCAACAATAAAAAAACGATTTGAAACTTTTAATTGATTCATAAAATAATGTAACTTAGTGTAAAAGGCTTAAAAAAATAACGTCAAATTTTATACTAAATGCACTTTAAATATCTATTTGTTTTTTTCATTTTGTTTTCCATCCAATCCAATTCGCAAATTGTAGAGGAGAAGAAAAATTTCCGCGCCGCAGATTCATTATTAAAAGAAAACAGCTTTTCCGTTCACCGTGATAATTACTTTTTAACAGGTATTCCGCTTGATCAGGATATTACCAGAAATACTGCCGATGTAAAATATCAGGTGAGTTTTAAACTCAGATTGCGGTCTAAACCTTTATGGGGCGGTTTTTTTCCTTATTTAATGTATACTCAAAAAGCTTTTTGGGATATTTATGCGAATTCAAAACCGTTTTCAGAGATTAATTTTAATCCAGGTATTGCCATTGTTCGTCCTTTTTATTTGAAAGGAGGAAGGCTGACTTACGGAACAGTTTCATTAGAACATGAATCAAATGGAAGAGATTCCATTTATTCCAGAACTTGGAATATGCTTGCGTTTTCGTTGAAATCGCAGGTTTCTCCAAGATGGACAGTTGGACTCAGGGGCTGGATTCCTTTAGTGGATAAAGACGACAATCCCGGACTTACAAAATATGTAGGTTACGGAGAAGCCAGCGCCACTTATTTGATAAAACCAGGCCGTTGGAGCGCCGATGTTCTTTTCAGGAAAGGAAGCGGCCTCATAAACTACGGATCTCTTCAGACACAATTAAACTGGCGTCCGTACAAAAACGAAAATTATTATCTTACGCTTCAATGGTTTGTAGGGTATACCGAAAGCTTAATTGATTATCAGGAACATAAGAGTATGATTCGTTTAGGCTTTACAATCAAACCTGAGAATATGGGGATTTTTTAAAACAAAAGGCATACGGTTTAAGTATGCCTTTTTGATGTTTCAATAAAAATAAATTTTAGTGACTTTTGCTGTTTTCAAATCCTAGAACCGTAATCGTGTAAGGAGTTGCAGAAACTTTTATTTTCTTAGCGATTTTCATGTCTGTCAGGTTGAGTTGCAATAATTCACCTGTTGATGGAGAAGTGATGTAAGCAAAATTTTCTGTCAGCTGCATTTGTGGTTTTGAGGTTGCATCTGTCGCAGTTTCAGAAATTACTTTTCCTTCTTTTTCTGCCTGCAAACTGTTTAAGCTGAATAATTTAAATTCACCCGAGTGCAATAAAACACCCAATTTGCTTTTATCGTAACTTGTTTTACACTGCATGATAGTAGTGTTTTTAAGAATCGGATTGATGGTTTGGTTTACCACATCAATCAAGTAAGCGCCTTTTGCGGCAGTGTATCCAATGAATTTTCCTTTAGAAGCAGTTTCCAGAATTGTTCCGAACCAAGCCGTTCCAAAATCTTCAGGAAACGCAATAAGTTTTTGTTTTCCGCTGCTCTCGACCACCAAAACGCCACTGGCAGATCCGAAAACAGCGTAAGTTCCGTCTGAAGCATTTCCGTGAATTCCCTTTGTAGAAAGCGCCGCTTCAAACAAAGTTTTTCCCGTATTATCAATAATTTTCACTTTTTCAGGAAGTGTTCCGGCAACTGTATTGTCTTTTTCGGTTATGGCATAGGTTCCGTTTGCAAACGAAGCCATAGCGCCATGATGTGCCAAAAGACCAGCATTGATTGTTTTAAATTTAGCTCCAGCTGTATTAATTTCAGATTCTTTGGCAACAGAAAGCGTTCCGTCTCCATCATTAAAAGTCAATAATTCTCCAATTTTGCTTTTAAAGTGAGTAGGAAGTAGTGACTGTCCTGTTAAGGCACCAAACTTCGGAAGTCCGTCTATATCAACGTGATCACCATGGCTTTCTAGGCCAGTATCAAAAGTTTCGACGGTATTGTCTGTACGGTGTATAATTCCGGCGTATCTTCCCGATTCTGTTGTGTAAAGCGAAGATTTTGCAAATTTTGCATTAAAAGAAGCTGTCGTAGCTTCAGATGGATTTACCAATGTCAGTTCGTTTGTTTTTTCGTCAGAAAGCAAAACCCTGATATGTTTGTATTCTAAAAGAGCTTCTTCTGGAATTTCATTAGTATTGTCGTCGTCATTGCTGCAAGAAACGGCAAATAAGGATAATGCAGCCAAGTAAACCAGCTTGAAATAATTGTTTTTCATTGTAATGGATTTTAAATTAGTATTTGTATTTATTATTCTTTAAGGATTAATTACTTAATAAAAAAGGAAGCTTAAGTGATAGTATAATGTTTCGGCCCGCTTCAGGAAGTTCAATCAATCTATAAAAGCTCGTGTGATTGAGATAACGAGTATTGAACAGATTTTGAACCTGAAGACTTAAAATCAAATCTTGTTTACCAGATCTGATTTTGGTTCCCAATCCTAGATTTATCACGTTGCTCGCATCCGTTTTTTTCTCTGGCGGTACAATTTGGTGTTGCGGTGCTGTGTATCGATAATCAACAGAAATATAGGTATCTCTTAAGTTTTTAATTTCCGGGTTGTATGTCATTCCAAACAAAACAGATGCGGGAGGAGAAAAGGGCAGTGTGTAGCCTTTTTTGCTTCCCGACAGCTGTTCAGAATAAAGATATTCTGCCAGAATCTCGACGCTTAGCTGTTGCAGTAACTGATAACGAGTCTGCAATTCTCCGCCATATCGCATCACTTTGCTTTGCTGATATTCAAAAACCTGGTTTCCTGCACCATAGTAAATGTCATGTTGCGAAGTTGGATTAAGGTATATATAATTCGGAAAATAATTAAAAAACGGACTCAGCTGTACCGACCATTTAGAAGCCTGCCATTCTATACCTAAATCAAATTGATAAGAACGCTCTGGGTTTAAATCAGCGTTTCCTTTTTCAAATCTGAAGTAATGATAATTGACGCCGTTTGAAGCCAATTCTTTAGCAATCGGCATTCTAAAACTGGTTCCAAGGTTGGCTTTTACGGATAACGCTCCTGGAGAGTAATTGACTCCCGCCGACCAGTTGAAACTGCTGAACTGCTTCGTTAAATTTTCTGAACGTTTTAAAAATTCTTGAGTTGTCTGGCCGTTTTCTGTGATTTCGCTCGGAAACCAATCTGCATATTGTTTCATCTTGATCTTGCCATAATCTGCACGTACCGCACCGTGGAGCAACCACAATTCATTCAATTGCAATTTATCATACACGAAAATACCGCTGCTGAATTGCGTGAAAGCAGGAATCAAAAAACTCCAACCATTGATAGAATTCTGTTGTTTTTCGGCATTAGCTCCGACTGTAATTTGATGTTTATTCAGCGAAAATTGATCTTTAACTGCAATAGAAAATACCTCTTTGTCATACTGTCTTTCTAAATCTTGAGGGGCATACATGTCATCAGGATAAATAGGTGGCATGTAACCGTGATTAACATAGTGACTCCATTCGCGGCGAAAATTTTTCTGAAAGCCTACTTGTGTTTCCATTTGATGATTTCCGACATCAAAAGAAGTTGTATTGCTTATTTTATGATGCGTTACCTCCTGAAAAGGCATCAAAATATCCCTGCTCGATTTATCATGAAGCGCAGCATCTACATTGCGAGGCTCAAGTCCGTGGGCATTGGCAAAAAAACCGCTTTTCGTATATACTCGGGTGAAGTATACTATCGATTTGAATTTTTCGCTTACAAAACCAGCGCTTCCGTGTAAATCAAATTCGCGGCCAGCCGTGTTTCGCAACTGATTTTTATACAATCGAACGGCATAATTATAGACATGCACGGTGTCTGTTGGAACCCGATAATCGCCATAATCCATCACGGTCATTCTAGTATCGAAGAACCATTTTTCTTTACGCCCAAAAAGATTAACCGATCCTCCAAATTGTTCATTGTTGCTTTTTCCGGTAAAATCAATGTTCCCACCTAAAACATTTTTTGCAGGAACAGGTACTGGTTTTATATTTACCGCACCGCCGATGGCATCTGAACCGTACATAAAGGAAGACGGCCCTTTAATAATCTCTACGCGGTTTACAGCATACTGATCAATTTCAAGACCGTGATCTGCTCCCCATTGCTGTCCTTCATGCTTAATTCCGTTTTCGACAACAATAACCTGATTAAAACTTAGTCCACGGATCAACGGTTTTGAACCGCCCGAGCCAATGGAAATCGTTTTTACGCCTGGCAGACGCTGTAAGGACTGCATCAGGCTTCCGCCAAGATTGCGCTGGATGAAACTGCTGTTTACGGTTTCAATGTTTAATGATTCTTCTTTTTTTCGCCTACCTTCATAACTTTCGGAAACAACCACTTCTTGCAATTCTTTTACTTCTGGAAGCAAAAAAATATCCGAAACGATAATTTCGTTTTTTTCCATTTTGAGCTTAGTTTCATAGACAGCATAACCCGAAAAGCGAACGGTTAATTTTATGGAGTTTTTCGGGATTCCATTTAAAATGAAGTTGCCGTTTTTGTCTGTTACAGTACTGATTCTTGCAGGAAAAACAGTAACAGAAGCGCCTTCCAGAGGTTTACGTTCATTAGAAAATACAGTTCCAGATAAACGAACGGTTTGTGCCGAGGTTTTTGAAACAGATGCAAGACAAAAAAGCATTAAACAGAAAGTCAGTAATTGGATTGATTTATTTTTCGGCATTAAAATCTATTCTATAATTTTTATACTTAAACCTTTAATGGTCTGCCATCCTTCCTTATCCGTCAAGCGGATCATAAAATGATAATCTCCAAGATCGATATCTGAAGGAATGTTTATTTCTTGAATTGCTTCGTAAGTTTTTTGTCCAGAAGGAATGGTTGCTGAATTAATGTAAAGCATCGGGTTTACAGGTTTTTTGACAGCATCTGCAATACAATTGTTGACTTCTGTACTATGCGTATGATGATCAAAATTATGATGAATGTCGAGGCTGTACGAACCCAGCTCTGCATTGTCGCTAAATCTTGCTCTAAACGTTATTTTCTGCCCGCGCTTAATTTCGCTGCACTGTATCGGGAAGGCATTTGGAAAAGCATTATCGATGACAGGATATTCTTTATCGGTTTCAGAAGTGTCGCTTTCGCATGACGCAAGAAAAAAGGTGCTAGCCAAAAGGCTTAAAATAAATTTTAGGATTTTCATAGGGAGAAATTTTACAGTTTAAATAAGTTTATAATGAAACAGGAACATCTATAACTTGTGAAAAATTGATGTTGTACGTTGTGTTTTTATAAACAGCCAGGTAAATATAATCTCCAGTTGCCCAAGCTCGTGTTCCTGTAATATCCTGCGGATTAGGACTGTTGTTGTCTTTTGCGGCACCAATTTTAAGTACTGGCATTTGTCTGACTACAGTAAAATTTGCATCGATTGGCGTATTGGTAAATGTGCCGACTTCTGTCATGTTTTTATGTTCGTAAACATCGTAAACGATTACTTTGCTGAAATCAATCTGGTCGACACTTTCTGGTTTGTGTTTTGCAGCTTTATTGATTAAAAGCAAATACATAATTCCGTCTCCTTTAACACCGCTAATACTCACCTGAGAAGAAAAAACATCAGCTGTTTTAAAACTGGCGCCTTCCTGATAGTATTTTCCTTTTCTAAAGAAAAAGTTATCATTCTGGAATACGGTAAAAACAGTAGCTGTTGGATTTACAGGAAGATTTCCCGCTGCATAAATGTTGAGGTTTTTCTTTACTTCGAGTTTGGTGCCGTTTTGGTCGGTTATGATTATAATGAAATCATATTTTCCTTCTGCGGCATCAGACGGAATGTCAAAATGCTTGTGAATAGTTGTGTTTTTTGCTCCTGCATATTGCGGCCAGCTGATTTCATGAGACCAGACTTTGCTGTAGTTTTCTCCAGCGATTTGCTGAATTTTAATTTGTACGTTTTCAATTTTATCTCCAGCAATCACTTCGGCATTAAAATGGAAATCTTCACCAATAGTGCCAATTTCATTATTGCCCAGTCCAAGTTCGATTTTATCGATTGTTGGCTTGGCGGTTTCTGTTTCGTTTGGATTGTCGTCATTATCGCAAGCTGTAAATGCAAAAGCACTGACGAGAAAAGCAATGAGGATTTTTGTAGTTTTCATTTTTTCTGATTTGATTTTAATTGTATTCATATATAATTTGGGTTACGAATGGGAGAAAAACGAACAGGAAAGTTTTATTTGTTTTTTGATTTGTAACCAAAAAACAAAAACAGCGATTGCTTGTAAACAAGATTCGTAATGAGAAAAGGAAAGGAAGTATTCAGAACCAATTCGATTCGGCCAAAACTGACAGAATGTATTGCTCTCGATAGATGTGAAATAAGTTTACAATGCTGTTAATCAGTTGTGTAACTGATTAATTGTTTCTTTTGAAAAGATGTAATTTCCGTTAAAAATGAATAAATATTTATGCCCAATCCAGCTCGTAGATTAGAATCACAAAGAAATTTCTTTTTATCAAAAAGTAGAGATTGTAGTCCTATTTCAGAGAAAAGTGAATACCTGACTAAATGGTTGGGGGCGCACGAAGTGCAAACAACGATCCTTTGAAAAAGGATGAAGACGATTTGAAATAAAAACAAACCTTTGATGAAATGTCCGCAACTTTGTAAAAGCTAAAAGATACGAACGAAAAGGTACCAATTGGACTGAATTTGAAGTGGCAAATCGCACATTCCTCATTGGAGTGGTGGTGCTTTTTGAATTCTGTTTTGTCGCTGTGGTACTGTTTTACAATTTTATGCGAAGAATCATGAGACTGAATATGCTCGTAAGAATGTATGGCTGGAAATAGTATCGCAAATAGTACTACCAGCGGCATAAGAAGATTAATAAATTTTAATTTCTTTTTCATTCTAATGAATCAGTGCATAATTTTAAGTATTGCAAATATAGAATACTTATTTTTAAACGCAACATTGTTTCATTAGAAATATTTCTTTATTTTTTGATAAATGCGATTCTAAGTGAATATAAAATCATTTTGAACGTTCTGGATTAAGTACTATTCTAAATTCCGCCATAGCGAAGTGTCGAGCCCAGGATAAGCATCGTTATTCCAATCATGGTCACAGTTACAATTACAATGGCCATTTTCCAGATAGAATTTGGACGAAGATTTGGAAGAATATAAAATTGTGCACAGACAGCACAGCAAAATGTTGCAAAAAGAAGCAACAGTTTAATTGAAATGACTTTTTCGAACCCTGCTTTAAAATGAAACCAAGATTCAAAAGTTACTCCAAAATCAATTGCCATCCAGATTCCTGTAAGAATTAACAAAACCAAAGACGACATTCCGAGTTTCTCAAATTTCTTTTCAAAATTTAGAATGAGTGCAGGATTTTTTTCTTTTAAGGCCGTTGGAAGAATGCAAATCATAAGAAACAAATGCCCGCCGACCCAAACTGTCGCGCTTAAAAGATGAATTATCAGTACGAGGTGATGTAGTGTCATAATGCATTTTTTATAATGTTAGCCCATAGTATTCTTTCAGCTTTCGCACATTTCTTTTGTTTCCAACTTGCATTGCATGATTATAAGTAATGCTGCAGTTAACATATTCGAAAATTCTATGAATGGAATCGTAATTTCATGTCGTTCTGTAAACGATATAGCATGACTGTTAAGCTTTTTGATTTCTTCTGAAGCTAAATCGAAATTGCGATGCTCACTCGTGTAGAAATTGGTCATAAGTTGCTGCAATTCTTTTTTCAGTATGTCAAAAGCATTGTAATCATTTGGATAATGTATTTTTGGGAATTTCGGAATTAAAATCGTAGAAGTAAAAGTAAATCTGGCAATGGTTCTGCCGACATTTTCAGATGCTTGATGCGCAAAAACCAAAGCCTCTAAAAGTGAATTTGATGCTAAACGATTTTTTCCGTGTAAACCCGTTCTGGCACATTCGCCAATGGCATAAAGATTTTGAATAGCCGTAACACCATTTTTGTCGACCTTAATGCCACCGCACTGATAATGCGCAGCCGGAACAATCGGAATTAAATCTTTTTCTGGTTTAATTCCCAATTCATTGCAATGTGAAGTGATGACAGGGAATTGCTGGTAAAAAGAATTTTTATCCAAATGTCTGCAATCTAGAAAGACATGTTTTTTGGAACTTGACTGAAGTTCCTTATTTATGGCATTTGAAACCACATCACGAGTTGCCAATTCTGCTCTTGCGTCGTATTTAAAAAGAAATCTTTTGCCTTCTTCGTTTACGATATGCGCTCCGTAACCTCTTACAGCTTCTGAAATAAGAAACATTGGATTTTTTCCGCCTGACGCCAGAGCGGTTGGATGAAACTGAATATACTGCATATCGACAATTGTTGCACCTGCACGCGCGGCCAATGCGATTCCGTCCCCCGTTGCAATTTTCGGATTCGTGGTGTGTGCAAAAAGCTGTCCGCATCCGCCTGTACAAAGCACAATTGTTCGGGTTCTAATGTATTTTATCGTATTGTGCTTTTTGTTGTAGAAGAAAGCTCCTGTACAAATTGGTTTGTCGTTTTTGGTTTCGGTGCAAAGATCAATGACCATATGATTTTCCAAAAGTTTAATATTGGGAAAACCTCTAATAATCTTGAGTAATTTTTTTTCAATTTCCAGTCCAGAACTGTCTTTGTGATGCAGAATCCGATGTTGCGAATGACCTCCTTCAAGACCTAGATTCCATTCTCCTTTTTCGTTTTGGTCAAAAGATGTTCCTATTTCAACAAGTTCTTTTAATCTTTCGGGAGCTTGTTTGACCACCATCTCTACGATTTCCCGCTCGCAAAGACCATCACCAGATTGAAGCGTATCTCTTATATGCTGTTCAAAACTGTCTTTTACAACATCTGTCACAACGGCAATGCCACCTTGAGCAAGTTGTGTGTTGGTATTTTGAGCAGTTTCTTTAGTCATTATAACAATAGACAAATCAGGACGTTTTTTGGCTGTTTTCATTGCAAAAAACAATCCTGAAATACCAGAACCTACTATAAGAATATCTGTTTTTAGCATATTGTTTAGATTTGAGTTTGGCATGGCTAAGATAGTTCGAGCATTCTTTCGATAGGTTTTAGAGCCTCGACTCTAAGTTTTTCAGAAACAATCATTTCAGGACTTTCATTTTTAAGGCATAAATACAGTTTTTGTAGTGTATTCATTTTCATGAAAGCGCATTCGCTGCAAGCGCAGGTATTATCTTCTGTGGAAGGAGCCGGAATCAGCATTTTATCAGGTACGGCTTTTGAAAGTTCATGCAGTATCCCGGCTTCCGTTGCCACAATAAAAACATTAGTAGGATCTGTTTTTATAAAATTGATAATTCCCGAAGTCGAACCAATATAATGCGCCACTTTTAGAATATGGCTTTCAGATTCTGGATGCGCCGCGATTTTGGCTGTCGGGTTTTTAGTATATATTTCAATGAGTTTATCTAATGAAAATGCCTCATGCACAACACACGAGCCTTTCCATAAAACAAGTTCGCGTTTGGTTTCCTTTTGAAGATAATTTCCCAAGTTCTGGTCTGGTGCAAATATGATTTTTTGCTCTAAAGGTATCGAGTCTATGATTTTTTTTGCATTTGCCGATGTGCACACCAAATCGCTCATCGCCTTTATTTCTGCCGAACAATTGATATAAGTAATGACAATGTGATCAGGATATTGATTTTTAAAAGCTTTAAAGTCAGTTGGATTGCAGCCATCCGCAAGAGAGCATCCGGCTTCCCAGTCGGGAAGGAGGACCTTTTTGTTTGGATTTAGAATTTTAGCGGTTTCCGCCATGAAATGAACACCAGCAAAAACAATTATCGAAGCATCTGTTGCCTGTGCTTTTTTAGATAATTCAAGACTGTCTCCAATAAAATCAGCAATTTCCTGAATGTCTTCATCCTGATAATAATGCGCCAAGATTACAGCATTTTTTTCCTGTTTTAACCTGATGATTTCTTGTACTAGAAAATCCTTATCCATTGTTTGACTCTTATTTACCATTGCAGTCGAAAAGTTTTAGAAGCTGTTTTTGAAATGCATTAATGCACTATTATTTTCAGGGTAAATGTACAATCAGCAATTTTTTTAAATTATGATTTTAATCATACTGATTGATTTTTGTTTTTATAGATTCATAAAATATTAAAAAGAAAAATTAGTGTTCTTGATTGATTTTTCTTGCTTTTTTAAAATTGTAATGTATTATAATACCGTATTTTAACTTTTTTTTGCTTAAATTTGAGTGAATAATTCTAGCCAAATAACAATATGGAAAAATTAAAACGACCAGTTTATCTTAAACCTGGAGATGATGATTTTTTTAAAAAGATGCGTTTAGAAGTGCATGAAACAGTCTTGAATAATTCATCTTTGTATCTACTGAATGTTGTAAAATCTTTAGGTCTTGTTGTTGTTTTCTTTATATTTTACACCTGTATATTACTTTTTGGCAATCAGACCTATCTGTTGTTTCTCTTTTACATTTTGTCAGGCATTACGATGATTGTGCTTTTTATTAATGCTTTTCATGATGCTGCACATGGTGCGTTGTTTAAAAAACCGAAGCATAACAAATGGTTCCTGTATGTGTTGGAACTTTTTGGCAGCAATCATTGGCTTTGGATGCGTCGCCATATCGGACTACATCATGCGTATCCAAACGTGCCCGATTGGGATGTAGACATTAAACAAAGTGACATAATCCGAATTTTTCCCAATAGTCCTTTATTAAGTTATCATAAATACCAGCATATTTACATGTGGTTTATTTATCCGCTGTATAGTCTTAATTGGTTGTATATTCGAGATTTTAAGGATTTTTTTGGGAAGAAGGATAATTACGTTATGAAAGTTGTAGAAACAATTCCGAAGCCCGAAGTTTACAGACTTTTTGCAGCAAAAATCATCAACCTTTTTTATCTGCTTTTTGTTCCGATGCTGGTTTTAAATCAGCCGTGGTATATGGTTCTTTTCGCTTGGCTGGCTATGCATATGTGCGGCAGTGCTTTGGGTGTTATTGCGCTCATTTCAACACATGTTGACGAAGATGCGCATTTTCCGCATGCCGATGAAGACGGAAATCTTTCTGCTACATGGGCCATGCATCAAATGATTGTAACGAAAGATTTCAGCACCGAAAGCAAATTGGCCAATTTCTTGTACGGAGGTTTTACGCATCATATCGCACACCATCTTTTTCCGGCCGTGGGGCATACGTATTATCCTTATATCACGCCAATCATTAGACGTTATGCTGCTGAGTATGATCTTCCTTATACGTCATATCCTTTTTATCACGCTGTTCGTTCTCACTTCAGAATGCTTAAAAACAAAGGAGTAAAGGAGAATATTTTAATGACGGGTGAGATTTGATTTATCGAGTGTAAATTATTCAATTAAATTATTTTGTTTGAATAATCATCTCAAAACAGGAACCTTGACGAAACTATCATTGTACCATTTAATTTTTAAAGGTTCTTGTGTATCTTTGATGGTTTCATCGCTGACATCCTTTCCAGTTCCGTAGTTTAATTGCGAAAACGGATTTTTGTTTACATTTAGCGCTATTAAAATACGGCTTCCTTTGTTGAGTTGTTTGCTGACAAAATGAGTGTTAGTAAAAGCAATAGTTTCAATTTTGTTTGGTTCCAAAAGCTGTCTTTTCTCAATGTTTTTGGCATAACTCGCGCGTCCAATATAATAAGACAAATGAAAATATTCGCCGTTTGGCGTAACTTCGTAAAGCGTTACACCCAAATCAAGATCTTTTTTGTTGATGCTGAGTTTGATTTCTCCCAGAAAAGAACCGTTTACGATTAAAGGTTTTGTCAAAGGTTCTGTGATGAAAAAATAACCATCATTTGCATTGACTTCTTTTCGTATAATTGGGCTCGGATAATAGTTGTTATTGCTTGTTTCTCGGTCTGCAAAATCAACTTCTTGTGTTAAAAACTCCTGCTTTTTCGGTTTTTTAGAATCTGCAAGTCGGAAATCCTTTGAAGCAACAGAAGTGAGATAAAAAGTCAGATACTCGTTATGCATTTTCTCGAATGTCGGAGCGCTTTTCCATTCGTTGGCACCCATCACTTCATAATTGATTTTGTCTTTTAAAATCTCTGGCTTTGGTCCGTTTTTCAGAATATAATCAAACCATTGATAGGTAATTTTTTTAATATCAATTAAAGAAACCGGATCCACTTTATAATCATTAATAACAGTTTCGCCGCCAATCTGTGTTCCAAAATGCCCATAAGGACCGATAACCAAATAAAAAGGCGTTTTCGGACTGTATTTTTGGAGTTCTTTTAAATAATACAGACTCGAATTTTGAGAATCATTATAATAACCATCAAAAGCTAGAACAGGGATATTTATTTGCGAAAAATCCGTTTGGTAAGGAGCCATTTTTTGCCAGTAAGAATCAAATGAAGGATGGCTTATCCATTTCTGAAACCATCTGTTTGGCTCGCCATCAATGCTGTCTAGTTTTTTGTAAGCGACGCCGGTTTCCCACCATTTAAACTGCATTCCTCTAAAACGCTGTCTGTTGTTTCCGGCAACTGTATCAAGAAATTTATTATTTCCGACATAAAAAGCCCATTCATAATTCGGATTTATAAATACATTATTCTCCATCGGCAGGCCCATTCCGGGTCTATTTGCCACTGCGGGAACAATTGTTTTAAGTGCCGGATGCATTTTTTTGCAGGCCGCCCATTGCGTAAATCCGTTATAACTGCCTCCATACATGGCCACGCGTCCATCGCACCATTTTTGCTTGCTGATCCAATCTATTGCATCGTAAACATCATTACTTTCATTTTCATATGGATTGATTTCGCCAGTGCCAAAACGTTTTCCGCGAGCATATACAATTATTCCTGTATAACCTTTGTCAACAGATTCTTTTATGTTTTTGAGGTCACGTCCTTTATCTCGAACGTAAATGGTGTATTGAAGAATTGCAGATTTGGGAGTTGAATCATTTTTTTTTCTCGCCATCATTGCAGATAAAAGTATTCCATCGCGTGTCGGAATCATAATGCTGTCCTGAATATCATAATCGCTGTTTTTATCAGCTACCTGTGCCGCTTTGGTTTGCTGTGCGCGAATAGAAACTGTTAACAATAGGCTCAAAATCAGAAAATATAATTTTATATTCTTCATCGATAGTTCTTGAAAAGTGGCAGATTAAATTGATTTTGAGTGAAATATACTAAAAAAAAGCGGTTGCTGAAGCACTTTTTTTAATAAGAAAAAAAAGAGATAATTGCCCTTTTTATGTTTTTACTGTAAAATATTGAAGCGTTTTTATAATATTCGGAATATCTTTTACCCGAGTTTCGGTCCAAAAATATTTATCCTCGTATTTAGAATTTTTTATAATTATGGTAAAAGTTTGGCCGGAATTATTAATATCAAATTTGAATTGCACTTCTTTTGAGTTAAAAACATACTGTACCGTTTTTTTAGAATTTGCCCCTAAATTCATATTGGGGATGATGTAATTCTCAAACCAAAAAAGCAGTTCAGGAATTTCAGCAGTTTCAATCCATGCCGTTTCTTTTGTGTATTGCGAAGGTCTGTTTTGGTATTCTCTGGTGATAAATATACTTTCGAGTTCGAGGCCTTCAATTCTTTTTTTCTCTTTCAAATCAATAATTTCACTCGGATAAAAAGTAACCGTTTCGCCAACTCCAGACTTAAAAACCGCTTTCGCATTCTCATTTTTGTTAATTTGAACAGAAAGAGATTCATTTATAAATTTTGAAGGTTCAGACTGTTGCTGCGAAATTCCAAGAAGAGGAAAAAGAAGCATCAAAAAGATAATTTTTTTCATTGTAAGATCAATTTAGTTAAACAATTTATTATTCTTATATTTACTTTTTGAGAAAATTCCTTTATTAAAAAGCTAATTTCATGCCGAAAGCCTCTACGTTTTTATTTTTCGTAAGTTTCTTTGCAGCGTTATTTTTGTCAAATGCGCAAAATGAAACCTATTCAAGCCCAGTAAAAATTGAAGTATCCGATACGAGTTTTGTCAATCTTCGGGATTACAGCACCGATTTTATATACGATATGAAATATGCTACAGAAGATAATTTTCTTAAGGCAAAAGTCTACGATTGTGCAGAATGTATGCTTCGCTTAAAAACAGTAAAGGCCTTGATTGCAGCCAATAAAGAGTTTTTGAAAAAAGGTTACCGAATCAAATTATACGATTGTTACCGCCCTTTAGATATTCAGAAAAAAATGTGGGAGATTGTATCTAACCCAAATTATGTGGCAGACCCAAAAAAAGGCTCCATCCACAATAGAGGAGGAGCCGTAGATATTTCGCTTGTAGACGCTAGCGGGAAAGAAGTTGATATGGGAACTTCTTTTGACTTTTTTGGAATTGAGGCGGGTCATAATTTTAAAAAGTTCTCAAAAGAGATTCTTTCCAACAGAGCTTATTTAAAAACGATAATGATCAAAAACGGATTCAATTCTTTTGATTCCGAATGGTGGCATTACAATTTAAAAGCTGGATTAAAAGATAAAGTTTCTAATGAAAAATGGACCTGCCAATAATTATTCAACACAACGAATGTTTTCCATGAAATAAGTATCCGGATGATACACTTTTCCGTTCATTTCAGATGTCAGTTCGCTTTTCATGATATAATCTTCAATATCAGTTAGATATTTAATTCGAAGCATCGTAACTGGAGACTTTTTAAGTTCTTCGAAATTATCTTTCATAAACATAAAAACACCTGTATTTACGCGGTTATTGTACCCTTTGTCGGCTCCTTGAATAAGTGTCCCGCAATTTTCTTGATTGATGTGCATAAGAGAAACGATTTTTCCATTTTGCAGCTGCAGAAAAATTCTTGAATTTTTATCAAAACAATTGGCTTTGATAAAATCCTTGCTTTTCTGAATCATTTGCACGTTTAAAGTCGGTACGCCGTCTGTTTGTGCGAGTGCAAAAAAAACATAGTTAAATGTGCCACCAAAGTTTTTCTCGTTCACAAGATATTCGTTGGTAATTTTGTAAGATCCGATAGAGTCGGTAACATTAGCGCTGTATTCGCATGGTTTCTGTGCAAATGCAGTAAAAGTTAGCAAAAAAACAGTTAAGGTAATTAGTTGTTTCATTTCTTAGTTTATTTTGCTGCAAATTAAAACTATTTTGTTATCTTTTACATCAGTTGTAAAAAAACAATACAGATTCCCTCCATTTTTTATTTTCCATTTTTTTCGGATATTCTCCACTGTTTCAGGAAAATTCCTAGTGGTGACATTCGCCTGCTGGTTGCTAAGCTCATTTTTCATCTCGGTTTTGCTGTACGGAATCACTTTCTGGATTTCGAATCTCCTCCCAGGAAAATCCAATAAAGTTTCTGAAGTATACAAATGCGAATGTCTGTGAAGTTTGCCTACTCCGAAAAAGGAACTTATCTCATCAAAGCCACCAGACTTCATAATAGCGGCATTGGGTTCGTAGAGATATTTTTGCGGAAGCGAATAGGAAACCGGAGCATTATTATTTTCGAGAACAAATTCAAATTTCTCAGTTTTGTCTTTTAGAATATTAACGGTTTTGATGCTAATTGGACCCAAATAATTTTTATGAATTTCAAAAAGAAGCTCTTTCACTTCATTTTGCAACGCAATGATATGAATGTTTTGAACAAATTTCAGTTCAGACAAACCTGCCGAAATATCTAATATCGGTGCGGTTTTGATTAAAACCGAATCGGCTTTTTCTAAATAAAAGTCCAGAAGTTCGGGCACATTCGGCAAACAGTCTTTGAGCATAAAGACTTTTCCTTTGGCATCGTTTCGTCGAGAAGGATCAATATAGATCCAATCCCATTTCATTTCAGATTCTTTCAGAATATTGATAGAATCTTCAGGATAGCAAAAAACATGTTTTATTTCAAGCTGCTGAAAATTGTGTTTTACAATTGCAGACAATTCTTGATTGATTTCGCAGTGCGCAACCACTTTAAAATTTCTGGAAAAGTAATAATCGTCAACACCAAATCCGCCAGTAAGATCGATTAATGTTTTGCCAGAAATCAAAGATGCTTTATAAGACGCAGTTTTTTCAGATGAGGTCTGTTCTACAGAAATCTTGCTCGGAAAAACAATGTTTGATGCCGCGAACCAAGTCGGCAGTTTGTCTTTTGCTTTGGATCTTGCTTCAATCTGATTTAAAATCGTGATCCATTCTACTTCAGGAAACGGATTTTTCTGAAGCGCCAATTTTGTAATGTCTGCACCCGTATTTTGAATTATATATTCTTGAATATCTGGATGCAAAATGGGTGTGTTCAATGCTAAATTCTTTCGGTTAATACGGAGACAATTTTGTTGTCAGGAAAAAATTCTTTTAGGATTACTTTAATCATTGTAAAAGCTGGAACCGCAATGATCATTCCGACAATTCCAAACGTTATGCCACTGATTAATATAATCAAGAATATTTCTAACGGATGCGAATTTACGCTTTTTGACGATATTATAGGTTGGCTGATATTATTGTCGATTGCCTGAACTACCAAAAAGCCTATAATCACATAAATTGTCTTTGGAAGAATTTCGGACTGAAAATCTTGTCCAATCATACTGATCATGGTCAAAATTCCCGCTAACGTGGTCCCGATGATTGGTCCTAAATACGGAATGACATTGAGAATTGCACACAAAAATGCAATTACAAAGGCATTTTTATTTCCGAAGATTAGCAATACAATAAGGTATAGAATAAATACCACGATTAACTGCAAAAGCAAGCCAACAAAATATCGGGTAAGCAAATGGTTGATTTTGGTAATAGAATTCAGGATTTTATCTTCGTTTGAATCAGGAAGTATTCTTCTTGCTTGATCCTTAAAAATAATCTGATCTTTAATAAAAAAGAATGTGATAAAAAATACCGAAACCAATCCCATTCCCATATCGGCCATAAAATTGATGATCGAATTGATGAATCTTGTAAAATAGCTAAAATCTAGAACCGATGTTATCTTAGAATCTTTTATGACTTTATTTAAATCAATGTGCTGGATGTTAAAATACTCCTCAAGATGTTTTTCTGTTTCTATAAATTTCGTTTGTAGATGAGCGGTATCTAGTAAAGCCAAATTATTCGCTTGCGAAATGATCAGAGGTACAAATAACAAAATAAAGCCTACAATGATGAATATAAAAAGAATGATTGTAGTCGTGGCGGCCATAGAGTTGCTGAATTTTAGTTTGTTTTTTAAGAACAAAACCAGCGGATTGGCAATGAGACACAATATTAAAGAAATACACAAGTATACAATTACTGTTTGAATCTGATATAAAAAGTATAAAACGATGCCAATTATTAGGATGGTTGCTAGCGCTCTTAAAATTCCGTTCGAAATAGTTTTTGAAGTGATCATGTTTAAAATTTAGAACTATAAATATAGGAAAAAGCATTTTTAAAATCTAGACTTAAACAAAAAAAGCGAGACTTAAAAATCTCGCTTTTCTATTGGTTTTAGGCCATTTTTTATTGGGCAAATGAAGCTCTTGCTCCTCCGCTTGTAAAAATGGCGGCAATTCTTGTTTTCTGACCTTGAGAGAACATATACATTGCAGCATCATCTACGTAGTCCATGTAGTTCATGGTCATCTCTACAGGATTTCCCGAACAGGTGCTATAGTGTGGATACGAAGGAACACCGTAGTTTTCTTCGTTATGAGTAGGAGTGTCTGCTACTAAATCGCTTCCGCAGGTTGCATCTCCCCAAATGTGACGAAGGTTCATCCAGTGACCAACTTCATGGGTAGCTGTTCTTCCTAAGTTAAATGGCGCATTTGCCGCGCCAGACAAGCCAAAATAACGTGGGTCAATTACAACGCCATCTGTAGAAGAAGCTCCTCCAGGAAATTGAGCATATCCTAAAATTCCGCCACCAATATTACAAGTCCAGATGTTTAGTTTTGTAGTTGGCGAAGTCGGTGCAATTCCTCCTTGAGCTGTTTTTTTCATGGCGTCATTGGTTCCCCATGAGGTTTTTGTAGTCGATTTTCGGATTACTTGATCTAATACAAATGTAATTCCGATGTTGGCTTTTACACCCGAAAAAAGAGCCGGAACATTATTGTAATCAGAATTAAGAGCGTTAAAATCTTTATTAAGCACATCAATTTGAGACTGAATTTGTGCATTAGAAATATTTTGTGCTGTAGTTCTGTATAAGACATTTACAACAACAGGAATTTCGATTTTGCCGTTTACCAAACGACCCGTAAAATTACTTGATAAATGTTTTGCTGTAAATGCTTCTATTTCGTTCATACGAATAGCAAGCGAAGGGTCTGCTTTTAATTGGGCTTGTAAAACTTCTTGCGAGGCACAAGCACGACGTGAAGCAATCGCAGTTTCTGAATTGTTGTTTTCAGATTGATCATTTTGGCAAGCAAAAAGCATTAAAGCTGTGCATGCGGAAACAATAAATTTTTTCATAATTACTTGGGTTTTTTGTTACAAAAATGTTGATTAGTTGAATATTTAAGCAATTTTATAACAAAAAAGTATTGTAGCAAAATATTTATAAAGTTTTATTTGTGAGAATTTTACAAAGCCTTGTATAATCTGGTTCTTACAAAAACTAGAGATAAAATATTAATAATTTTTTTCTTATTTTAGTATTTAAAAGACGTATTTAATCGTTCTTATTTGCTTTTAATCGATAAAATGGTCGTAAGTAAAAAATCAGATTCAAAAACCAGATACTTTTTTAGTAAGAATAATAAGTTTTTTTAAGGCTAAGTTACCTTTCAGATAATCTTTTTAAGAAAATCTGCTTAAAAGTTATTTTGCTAATGAAGTAAGTTCATACAATGCTATGCTGGTAGCCTGTACAACATTCATACTGCTATTATTTCCAAACATTTTGATGTGTACGATTTGGCTTGAAAGTTTTAGAAGTTCTGCTGATATTCCACTGATTTCGCTTCCGATTACAAGTGCGATTTTTTTATTTTCAGGAAAAATGACTTCTTTAAGAGGTTTACTGTTTGAAGTGATTTCTAAGGCGATAATTTCAAAACTATTGTCTAAAAGAAAAGATTGAAGTTCTGAAAATTCTTCGATAACAGAATGGGGCACATGAAGATGCGTGCTTCGAGATGTTTTATTGATTTTACGGGGTGTAAGCGGAATATCTTTTCCATAAAAGATAATATTTTCAACTCCAAAAGCTTCAGAAATTCGGAACAAAGAACCGATATTCTGTTGAAAATAGATATGGTCGCAAACTAAAGTGATTGGAAAAGTTTTTCTCTCAAATCGGTTTTCGTGATGAGTAAGCTGCATTAATTGGTAAAAATATAATTGATGATATTGGCGCCCATCTTTAAGGCTTTGTCACGTACACCTACAGGGTCGTTATGTACTTCGGCATCTTCCCAGCCATCGCCAAGATCGCATTCGTAAGTGTAAAGCAAGACCAGCTTATTTTCTATAAAAATCCCAAAAGCTTGTGGACGTGTTCCGTCATGCTCATGAATTTTCGGTAATCCATTCGGAAAAGAAAATGGTTTCTGAAAAATGGCATGATTAGCCGGAATCTCAATAAGACTATTATTTGGGAAAATCTTTTTGATTTCTTTTCGAATAAATTGATCCATTCCGTAATTGTCATCGATGTGCAGAAAACCTCCAGCAGTAAGGTAATTTCTGAGATTGATGACATCAGAATCGCTGAAAACCACATTTCCGTGCCCTGTCATATGTACAAAAGGATACGAAAGCAAATCTGGGCTTCCCGGCTCTACAGTTGACGGCTTTGGCTTTATTCTGGTATTGATATTCGCATTGCAAAAACTGATTAAATTTGGCAAAGAAGTTGGATTGGCATACCAGTCGCCACCTCCGCTGTATTTTAGCAAAGCGATTTCTTGTGCGAAAGAAGAAATTGAAAAAAGTAATAATAAGTAAAATATTTTTTTCATGAATTGTTAACTTTTTTTGTCATTTCGACGAAGGAGAACTCTCCACAAGCAGCTCGACAAAGATTGGTGACTTTTGTTGACAAACGTAACGGTTAATTATTCATTAAAAAACACAACACTATGGCAAGCTACAACTGCGGCCGTTTCTGTTCTTAAACGTGTGTTTCCTAAAGTTACCGGTTTGTAATTATTTTCTAATGCCAATGCAATTTCCTTTTCAGAAAAATCTCCCTCGGGACCTATTAAGATGATTACATCTTGATTGGGTTTCAAAACCTCTTTTAGAGCTTTTTTATCCGTTTCTTCGCAATGTGCAATCAGCTGCAGGCCTTGATTTTTTTGCTTAATAAATTCTTTAAAAGAAACAGCATCATTTAGTTTGGGGAGAAACGTTTCATTGCATTGTTTCATGGCCGAAAGAATGATTTTCTCAAAGCGATCTTTATTGATTACTTTTCGCTCAGACCGATCACAAAAAATCGGCGTTATTTCTTGAATGCCAATTTCGGTTGCTTTTTCGAGAAACCATTCGAAACGGTCGTTCATTTTGGTTGGCGCGACGGCAAGATGCAAACGGAATTTTGGCTTTTCGGCATTTTTTATCGATAAAACCTCTACGGTGCATTTGTTGTCTGAGGCCAGCGTGATTTGAGTCTCAAAAAGCAATCCTGATCCGTTTGTAACCTGTAAAATGTCTCCATCTTTTTTTCGGAGCACTTTTATAATATGACGGCTTTCTTCCTTGTCAAAAGAAAAACTTTCGGTCGACTCGTGTATGTTAGGATTAAAGAATAACTGCATAACTTAAAATTCAATTCGGGCTTTAGAGACAACTGCAGCATTTTCAAATTGGTTTGCCAAATATTTTTGATAACCCACAATTCCGATCATTGCAGCATTATCGGTGGTGTATTCAAATTTAGGAATAAATGTTTTCCAGCCGTATTGGGTTTCAGTTTCTTTCAATGTATTTCGAATTCCAGAATTTGCCGAAACACCGCCGCCAATTGCGATTTGTGTGATTCCGGTTTCTTTTACGGCCAGTTTTATTTTGTCCATCAAAATTTCGATGATAGTATGTTGTATAGAAGCGCAGATATCGTTTAGTTTTTCCTCAATAAAATTCGGGTTTTCCTGTTTGTTTTTTTGAATGAAATAGAGAATTGCCGTTTTTAAGCCAGAAAAACTAAAATCCAAGCCCGGAACTTTGGGTTTGGTAAAAGCAAAAGCTTTCGGATTTCCTTCTTTTGCATATTTGTCGATCAGCGGTCCGCCAGGATACGGTAGTCCTAAGATTTTCGCGCTTTTGTCAAAAGCTTCTCCAACCGCATCATCAGTGGTTTCTCCGATAATTTCCATATCAAAAAAACTATTGACTTTTACGATTTGTGTGTGGCCGCCACTAATGGTAAGGGCCAGAAACGGAAA
Source organism: Flavobacterium foetidum (assembly GCF_004634245.1). Taxonomy (GTDB): domain Bacteria; phylum Bacteroidota; class Bacteroidia; order Flavobacteriales; family Flavobacteriaceae; genus Flavobacterium; species Flavobacterium foetidum. Next base: position 50,827 of record NZ_SJTF01000018.1, on the reverse strand, counting down.
TTCAGGTTTATCATAGCCTTCTTCATCAATAAAGTGAGCTAAAATATGGGCGTGCATATGATTTACAGCGATAAGCGGAACTTTTAAAGCCAGCGATAATGATTTGCTGAAAGAGGTGCCGACTAACAGCGAACCCATAAGTCCAGGACCTTGTGTAAAAGCGATGGCATTTAGCTGTTCTTTTTGTACATTTGCTTTGCGAAGCGCAGCATCTATTACAGGTACGATATTCTGCTGGTGTGCTCTCGATGCTAGTTCGGGAACCACACCGCCGTATTGATTGTGAATTAACTGATTTGCCACAACATTTGACAATACTTTGTCGTTATGTAGAACCGCGGCAGCAGTATCATCGCATGAACTTTCGATGGCAAGAATAAAAACCTCAGGATTTTGCATATAAAGGCACAAATTTTGAATTATATTTGACAAATCAATTTTTTTAAGCATTCTTTGATTGCCACAGTGCCCAAAATTAAAGAATTTTTATCAAAAACAGCGATTCTTGTCTGTTCAAAGTAAATTTAAAAGAAAACTAAAATTAAAACAGCTATCAAAAAAGTAAAGAAAATAATATCACGCACCCTAATTGGGTTGATTTTACTTTTGCTGACACTTGCTATTATTTTGTCGCTGCCTTTCGTGCAGACAAAAATTGCCAATTACGTTACCAATTCACTTAATGAAGATTTTAAAGTCAACATAAATGTCGAAAGAACGGCAATAAATATTTTTGGAGGTGTAAAACTGAAAAAAGTCTCGATTTTAGATCATCATAAAAAGACTATGATTTATTCTGAAATCATCACTACTGATATTGCAAGTTTCAGCCGTTTACTCGATGGCGACCTAATTTTTGGAGATTTGCGTCTGACAGGATTGATTTTCAATTTAAAAACATACAAAGGCGAAGATGAAAATAACATGAATAAGTTCATCCAAGCTTTTGAAACCGATAAGAAAACAACCCCCAAATCAGACAAACATTTTTTACTGACAGCGCGAAATGCATACATCGAAAAAGGAAATTTTTCGGTTGTCGATGAGAACAAAAGAATTCCGGTTTTTTTGAATTTCAAGAAAATGAATGCCTATATCAGCGATTTTAAATTGTATGGTCCTGATGTCAATACTATAATTCACCGCTTTTCTTTTTTGGACCACCGTGGCTTATATGTTTCTAATTTTGCAGGGAAATTCAGTTATTCAAAAAAACAGATAAAGGTCGAAAATCTTGCAATTAAGACCAAGCGTTCGTCTCTTTACGGATTGGCAGTCCTAAATTATAAACCAAAAGATTTCTTAGATTTTACAGACAAGGTACGCTTTAATGTAGTATTGGATTCTGCTTCTATCGCCTCAAATGATATTCGCTATTTTTATGACGGACTGGGAAAAAACCAGCGTTTTAAAATCAAAACCAAATTAAAAGGTCCGTTAAATAACTTCACCCTCAGCAATCTGCGTCTGAGTGATGCAAATGGATCTAGAATCAACGGAACAATCAACTTTAGGAATCTTCTGGGGACCAAAGAACAGAAGTTTTCAATGGATGGAAAATTTGATAAACTCATTGCAAGCTACGATAATCTTGTGGTTTTGCTTCCGGGCGTTTTGGGTAAAAGATTGCCAAAAGAATTGAAACGTATCGGCAAGTTCAATATTGTTGGTAAAGCCAAGGTTTCTACAACCGATTTGGAGACCAAATTTAAGATGGCATCTGATTTGGGTAATGCTCGAGTGGATCTTCATATGAACAATATGGATTTCATCGATAAAGCATCGTACTCGGGAAATATTGTATTGGAAGACTTTAATGTAGGAGCAGTTCTGGCACGAAAAGATCTTGGCAAAACAACGCTTAATCTAGATGTAGATGGGGTTGGTTTTACAGAGAGATATTTAAATACTATTATTAAGGGAGAGATTTCTAAATTAGATTATAATAGATACACCTATAATAATATCGAAGTTAACGGAAATTTCAAGCTTCCTTATTATAAAGGTCAAATTACTGTAAATGACCCTAATCTGAGTCTTACTTTTGACGGATTGGTCGATTTGAGCAAAAGAGAAAACCGCTATGATTTTAATATAAACGTTGAAAATTCGAATCTACAGAAACTAAAGTTTGTCAAAGATTCTGTTTCGAATTTTAAAGGAAACGCCGTAGTTCAGGTAAGCGGTAATTCTATTGAGAATCTTCAAGGAAATATTTTTATAAAAGATGCGGTTTATCAGAATCCGAAATCTACTTATGTATTTGATGAAGTAACTGTTAATTCTAATTTTGACGAAGACCGTTTACGAACCATAACGATTAATTCAAAAGATGTCGTAGATGGTAGGATTGTGGGGAAATTTCAGTTTGCACAGCTGAATAAATTGGTAATGAATTCCGTAGGAAGCCTTTATACAAATTATAAGCCTTATAAAGTTAAAAAAGGACAGTTTCTGCGATTCAATTTTCATGTTTACGATAAGGTTGTCGAAATGCTTTATCCAGAAATCAATATCGATTCATCGACCGTTGTAAGAGGTAAAATAGATTCTGACCTAAAAGAATTCAAATTCCGTTTCAAATCACAAAAGATTACTGCGGCAAAAAATACTTTTGACAATATCCGAATCAATATTGATAATAAAAACACGCTTTATAATGCTTACATCGAGTTAGATAGCATCAAGACTCCGTATTATAAAATCCGTGATTTTAATTTGATCAATGTTACTGCGAAGGATACTTTGTTTGTTCGTTCCGAATTTAAAGGAGGAAACAAAGGAGAAGATTATTTTAACCTTGACTTGTATCACACAATCGATAAAAACAAAAACAACATTGTCGGGATTAAGAAATCTGAAATGAAATTTAAAGACTATTTGTGGTATTTAAATGAAAATGAAGAAAAAGACAATCAGATTGTTATCGATCAATATTTTAAGAATTTCACAATAGACAATATTGTTTTATCACACGAAAATCAGAAGATTGATTTGAATGGCGTTATCAAAGGAAATGATTATAAAGATTTGGTTCTGAATTTTGAAGATGTCGACATTAATAAGATCACGCCGCTGAATTCGAAGTTTGTTTTTCACGGTAATCTGAACGGAAACATTAATTACAAACAAAATAAAAACATTTATCAGCCCACAGCTTCTATAGAAATAGATCATCTTGTGCTGAATAAGACGGAACTCGGAACATTGAATTTTGATATCGCCGGCGATGAAAATTTTAAAAAATTTACTATAAATTCTTCTATTCGTAATGGCTTTACGGAATCTTTTAAAGCAGAAGGGACTTTTGCGGTAGAAAATAAAGAAACGTTTTTAGATTTAAGTCTAAAACTCGAGGGCTTTAATCTGGCTACTTTGGGACCTGTTGGTGGGGATGTTTTGTCTAACATTCGGGGATCTGTTTCTGGTAATGCTGCGGTTGTTGGTAATATGAAAAAGCCTGAAATTAACGGAAGGCTGTATGTTGAAAAGGCAGGAATGACCATTCCGTATCTGAATACAGATTACGAATTAAGCGACAGGACTGTTATAGACCTTACGAATGAAAAGTTTTTGTTTAGAAACAACCAGCTGACAGATACAAAATTTGGCACAAAAGGGTTGCTGAACGGAAGCATTGAACATAAGAATTTTGGAGATTGGAAATTGGATCTCAGCATCACTTCTAAACGATTGCTGGCATTAGATACCAAAGACAGTGACGACGCCGCTTATTTTGGGACCGCTTTTATAAATGGTACCGCCAGTATTCGTGGTCCAGTAGAGAGCTTGTTTATTAAGGTAGATGCCAAGTCTGAAAAAGGAACAGAAGTCAAAATTCCGATCAATAATGCACAGAGCGTTGGAGAGAGCAGCTGGATTCATTTTGTGACTCCAAAAGAAAAGTTTAATATGTCTAAGGGAATTGTTGAAAAAACAAGAAACTATAACGGACTAGAGCTGGAGTTTGATTTTGATATTACGCCCGATGCCGAAGTAGAGGTTATTCTAGATAGAAATTCTGGACACGGAATGAAAGGAAAAGGATACGGTTCGCTTTTATTTAAGATAAATACGTTGGGTAAATTTAATATGTGGGGAGATTTCCAGGCATACGAAGGAACGTATAATTTTAAATATGGAGGTCTTATCGATAAAAAATTCTTGGTCAAAAAAGGAGGATCCATTATTTGGGAAGGAAACCCTATGCGTGCCCAGCTAAATCTTGAGGCGGTTTATAAGACATCTGCAAATCCGGCAGTCCTTTTAGATAATACTTCATCTTTCAATAAAAAAGTTCCTGTAGAAGTGGTTATTGGTTTAAGGGGAGATTTAGCAAGTCCTGAACCTAATTTTGATATTCAGTTTCCATCGGTAAGTAGTGTTTTAAAATCTGAAATCCAATATAAATTAGATGATAAGGACATTCGTCAGACTCAGGCTTTGTATTTACTGTCTACAGGTTCTTTTATGAGCCCAGACGGATTTAGCCAGGGCGATTTTTCAGGAACACTTTCAGAAACGGTTTCTAGTTTATTTGGTGATATAGTAAAATCAGATAATGATAAGGTAAACGTCGATTTTACCTATACATCTGCAGATCGTAGGTTAGGGCAAGAAGTTGACGGGCGTTTCCAGGCCAATATTTCGTCGCAGGTTAATGAGCGCATTACAATAAACGGTAAGCTCGGCGTGCCAGTAGGCGGTGTAAACGAATCTGCCATTGTAGGAGATATCGAGATTTTGTATCGTGTTAACGAAGACGGAACCATGAACCTTCGTTTGTTTAATAAAGAAAATGACGTGAATTATATCGGACAGGGAATCGGTTATACACAAGGTGTCGGTATTTCTTACGAAGTTGATTTTGATACTTTTAGTGAATTAGTCAATAAGCTCTTTAAAAATCATAAGATTGAAAGAGCGGTAAAAAACACTGGAGACGATGTTCAAGATTCTTATTTAAATCCTGATTTTGTAAATTTTTCTAATAAGAAAGACGCTGAGAAGAATAAAAAGAAAGCTGAAAAAGAAGAGGAAAAACGAAAAAAAGAAGAAGAAAAGAAAAAACAGCAGCAGCAACAACAGCATCAAAACAATCAGGGTGTCATTCCAGACGACAACGATTATTAATAGATTGTTAAAAATAGCTATTTCTAAAACCATTAGTAACGTAATGGTTTTTTTTATTTTAAATTTATAGGCTTGATTAGGAATTATTTCTGTCACACCAGATTTTCTGATTTTTATAACACTTAATTCGGGTATTGTTAATTTTAACGATTTAATTAAAAAAAGGGCGATTTATTATTGTAAATGAAATTTTTACTATAAAAAAACTTATTAACGAAAACGTTTGCATTTAACATATTTGATTAATTTATTATAATCATAACCCGAAAAGTGCTGAATGTTTGCTAATTTTACACTTTAATACTTAAATAATGCCAAAAACAATAAAAAAAGTAGGTGTTCTTACCTCAGGAGGAGATTCACCTGGAATGAATGCTGCAATACGATCTGTTGTTCGAACTTGCGCTTATCATAATATAGAATGCATCGGGATTTATAGAGGTTACCAAGGTATGATTGAAGGAGACTTCAAAGAAATGGGGCCACGAAGCGTAAATAATATTGTAAACAAAGGGGGAACGATTTTAAAATCGGCTCGTTCTGTTGACTTTAGAACACCTGAGGGCAGAAAAAAAGCACACGAAAATCTTTTGAAAGCCGGAGTTGATGCTTTGGTGGTTATTGGCGGAGACGGTAGTTTTACTGGAGGTTTGATTTTTAATGCCGAATATGATTTTCCAGTAATGGGAATTCCTGGCACAATTGATAATGACATCTACGGTACAAGTTTCACTTTAGGTTACGATACAGCATTAAATACGGTTGTAGACTGTATTGATAAAATTAGAGATACTGCAAGTTCGCATAATCGTCTGTTCTTTGTAGAGGTGATGGGACGCGATGCAGGACATATCGCTCTTAATGCAGGTATTGGAGCAGGAGCAGAAGAAATTCTTATTCCAGAAGAAGATTTAGGATTGGATCGTTTATTGGATTCACTTCAAAAAAGTAAAGCATCAGGTAAGTCTTCAAGTATTGTGGTAATTGCTGAAGGTGATAAAATTGGTAAAAACGTATTTGAACTAAAAGATTATGTTGAAGCTAATTTACCTGAATACGATGTACGTGTCTCTGTTTTAGGGCACATGCAGCGTGGTGGTTCTCCATCTTGTTTTGACCGTGTTTTGGCTAGCCGTTTGGGTGTTAAGGCAGTTGAATCTTTGATTGAAGGTAAGTCAAATTACATGGTGGGTGTAAGAGAAGACAAAGTAATTTTGACACCATTGGAACAGGCTATCAAAGGAAAATCTGAGATAGACAGAGAATTGTTGAGAGTATCAGACATCATGTCAACATAAATATAAAAGTTTAAAAGAAGAGAAGTTTATTGTGAGGAAATTAGACTTTGAATTAGTGTAATAAAAACAAAAGCAAAAATTTAGTAAAATGTCAAAAGTAAAATTAGGAATAAACGGATTTGGACGTATCGGAAGAATCGTTTTTAGAGAGTCTTTCAATAGAGATAACGTAGAAGTTGTTGCAATCAACGATTTATTAGATGTTGATCATTTAGCGTACTTATTGAAATATGATTCTGTTCACGGTCGTTTCGACGGAACTGTAGAAGTAAAAGAAGGAAAACTTTATGTAAACGGAAGAAACATCCGTATCACTGCAGAAAGAAATCCTGCTGACTTGAAATGGAATGAAGTTGACGTAGATGTAGTAGCTGAATGTACTGGTATCTTCACAACAATCGAAACTGCAAGCGAACACTTAAAAGGTGGAGCTAAAAAAGTTATCATTTCTGCTCCTTCTGCTGATGCCCCAATGTTTGTAATGGGAGTAAACCACGAGACTGCAAAAGCTTCTGATTTAGTTGTTTCTAATGCTTCTTGTACTACAAACTGTTTAGCTCCTTTAGCTAAAGTTATCCACGATAATTTCGAAATCGTTGAAGGTTTGATGACTACTGTTCACGCAACTACTTCAACTCAAATGACTGCTGACGGACCTTCTAGAAAAGACTGGAGAGGTGGACGTGCGGCTGCAATCAACATCATTCCTTCTTCAACTGGTGCTGCAAAAGCGGTTGGAAAAGTTATTCCATCTTTGAATGGAAAATTAACTGGAATGTCTTTCCGTGTTCCTACTGCCGACGTTTCTGTAGTAGATTTAACTGTAAAAGTTGCAAAAGAAACTACTTACGAAGAAATCTTAGCGGTATTGAAAAAAGCTTCTGAGAACGAATTAAAAGGTATCTTAGGATACACTGAAGATGCTGTTGTTTCTCAAGACTTTATCTCAGACAAAAGAACTTCTATCGTTGATGCTACAGCCGGAATCGGTTTAAACTCAACTTTCTTCAAATTAGTTTCTTGGTACGATAATGAGTACGGATACTCAAGCAAATTAATCGATTTATCTGTACACATTGCAGGTTTAAAATAATAATATATATTTTTGCAAAATCCCGTTACTTCAAAATAACGGGATTTTCTTATTTTGTTACTTCTTGATTAATGTAAAAAATACACTTTTAAATTAAGAAGACTTAATCCCAAAAACTAAACAAAATGAAATTAATAGTTGATAGTGGATCTACTAAAGCCGATTGGATTGCAATTGATGATAATGGAAAAGTATTATTCACCACACAAACTTTAGGATTAAATCCTGAAATTCTTGACGGTCCGGAGATTATTTCGAGATTAAATGATCGTTTTGATATTTTACAAAACAAAAAAAATGCAACTCATTTATTCTTTTACGGAGCTGGATGCGGTACTGAAAGAATGCAGCAATTTTTAAAGCAGGTATTTCAAGAATATTTTGTAAATGCAATTGTAGAAGTACAAGAAGATACATATGCTGCTGTTTACGCTACAACTCCAAAAGGAGAAGAAGCAATTGTTTGTATTTTAGGGACAGGTTCTAACTGCTCTTATTTTGACGGAAAAGTGTTGCACCAGAAAGTACAGTCTTTAGGTTATATTGCTATGGACGACTGTAGCGGAAATGTTTTCGGAAAAGAATTGATCAGAAAATACTATTTCAACAAAATGCCGAAAGAATTGGCTGTCGAGTTCGAGAAAGAATACAATTTGGATGCTGATTTTATTAAAAATAAATTGTACAAAGAGCCAAATCCAAACGCTTATCTAGCAACGTTTGCTAAATTTTTAATTAAACATAAAGACACAGAATTCTGCAGAAAAATCATTTTCAAAGGAATGAAATCTTTCGTTAAAAATTATATCAAGCAATTTGATAACTGTAAAGAAGTTCCGGTGCACTTTGTGGGTTCTATTGCCTTTTATTTAAAGGAAGAATTACAAGAAACATTTGATAAATATGAACTTCAGTTAGGGAATGTTTTAAGACGCCCTATCGATGGATTAATTGCTTATCATGTCGCTAATCAATAGTTCTGGTTTTATGGAAATTGCAATTATTGCGCACGATGGCAAAAAAGCCGATTTGATTGATTTTTTAATTAAAAATGAAGCGGTTCTTCATAATGAAAAAATCAGGTTGATTGGTACTGGCACAACTGGAGGAAAAGCCGAGGCAGCTGGATTTAAGACACAAAGAATGCTTTCGGGACCTTTAGGAGGCGATGCGCAGATTGCGGGAAGGGTAGCAGAAGGAATCACAAATATGGTTTTCTTTTTTAAAGATCCTTTATCAAGTCATCCGCACGAAGCAGATATCAATATGCTGATTCGTGTATGTGATGTGCATAATGTGCCGCTGGCAACAAATGAAGCAACGGCACAATTATTATTAGATGCTATTGCACTGCAATTATAGAAATCTCTACATTAACATTTTTTGGCAGACAAGCCACTTGAACCGTTTCACGAGCTGGAGCGGTTTTTTCGTTAAAATAGGAACCGTAAATGGTATTTATCGCGCCAAAGTTGTTCATGTCCATAATAAAGATTGTGGATTTCACGACATTTTCAAATGTCATTCCAGCAGCTTCAAGAATGGCAGCGATGTTCTGCATCACCTGATGTGTTTCGTCGTTGATGTTGTCTGTGATTATTTCTCCTGAAGCAGGATTGATTGCTATCTGTCCAGAAGCGTATAATGTGTTTCCAGATAATACCGCTTGATTATAAGGTCCGATTGGAGCCGGAGCCTTTTCTGTAAAAATGATTTTTTTCATAATAAGATTTTTAAATTCGATTATTATCGATTAGAAGTGCTTCGTTTATTCCACTTAATGTCGCTAAGCATTCCCGATTTGATTCCGATAAAGAAATTCCAGTTTGAATTTACACCAAGCGGTGTCCAGTTAAAAGCCATTCTCCAGCTTAACAAATCTCTTTCAAAACGGAATTGAGTAAAGGTAACTCCTTTTTGAACAAAATCATAACCTGTAGAAACCCCGCCCTTCCATTTAGGCGTAATATCCATGTTGACAGAAACCATTAGAGAGTTTCCGCTGATTCTGCTTTCTCTATTAGTGTTTTGATAAGTTAAGGAGTAGGCCAGCGTCATGTCCCACGGAATCTTCGAATTGAAAAATTCGGTAATGACATCATCTTCTCGTTCAGGATCATTGGCAAATTGGCTGTTCCTGCTGTCGTTCAAATCGGTATTGGTTCCAAACAAGTCATCGTTACGTCCTCCATTCCGCTGACTTTGAGTGTTCTTTTCCTTGTCGCCGCCTTTGTTTGAAAATGAATAATTTAAAGTAAGGTTGGCGCTTGTCATTCTAAAAAGGCTCCCTCCGTTTTCAATATTATATTTGTTCATTTTGTTACCTCCATTGTCAATCGCGTACGGATCAAGGGTGGCGCCAAAATTCATGTTCAGCTTATTGTCAAAAAACTGTGTACCACCACTTACTAAAACTGGTTGCCACGCAAAAGTAGTTTTTCCGTCAGCGTTAAAATTATAGCTTGTGCTGAAATTTAAATTGTTCAGCAGCATTACTTTTTTAGGCTCTGTTTTTGTGCTATCGCGATCTCTCACCTTTGCCTCGAAAGTGTTGCTTAATGCGATACCGACAATATTAGAATTGTCTTTTCCTGGCGCGCTAAAAAGACCGCCGTCAAAACGAGAATATTGAGAAGTTATAATTCCGGTCGCATCTACAGCATAAGTGTCGTAATAGCGCTCAAAACTTGGCGTGTAGGCATACGTAATGCTCGGACGCATAACGTGCCTGATTGCTTGGATTTTTTTATCGCTTCCAAAGTCGTAGGTACCGTAAATAGTAGTTCCTAAATTGGTGCTGAAGTTATAAGTTCTGTAAGCATCAAAACCATCAACAACTTTGTCGGTTACTCTTCCTTCTGTTTCGTCAAATTCTTTTTTTATAGTTTTGGTTACCCATGTTTCCTGATAATTTGTGGAAGCACCGGCACTAAAATACTTGAATAATTTAAAGTTCGTGCTAATCGGAATGCTGTGTTGCATACCAATTTGTGCATCTTTAAACATTTGAGGTTTAAAAAACAAGGAATCGCTTGTCTTAAAATAGTTTTTACCGCTTACGTTGTATTGTAAATTGATGTTTTTGATAAAACCCTTTTTTTGACCATCTCTTCCGGCAAAAGGATAGATACGGTCAATACTTCCCTGAAGCGAAGGTAATGTCATTATGATTTCTTCTGTCTGTGTATTCTGCTGATGCGTTGCGGTCAAAGCTATACGAGACCCCGGAATAGTATTAAACGTCTTATTGTATGAAATAGACGAACTCAACGTATTGTTCAGGTTAGATCCGACGTTTGCTTGGTTAATGGAACGCTTGAAATACTTACTCGATCCCATGTTTACCGAAGCTGAGAAAGTCGAATTTGGGTTCGATTTTGTGTCTCTAGAATGCGACCATTGAATGTTGTAAATGTTTTGTTTGCTGTAATCGGGATAACCACGTTCACTGCTGATCAGGTTTTCATAACGAATATTGACATTTCCCCGATATTTGTAGCGTGTTGCATAAGCCGATTCAAAACGCATGGCATAACTTCCATTGGTATAATAATCTCCGAGGACGGTCAAATCGTAATTATCGCTTAAAGCGAAATAGTAACCCCCGTTCTGCAAAGAAAACCCTCTAGTGTTTGAGTCGTTGTAACTCGGAACAATGATTCCCGAAACACTTTTCTCTTTGCTTAAAGGAAAATATCCGTATGGAAGCGCCAGTGGTGTGGGCACATCAGCAATAACCATTTGTGTCAATCCAGTAACGATTTTTTTACCAGGGACAAATTTGATTTTACTAGTTCTAAAGTAGTATTCTGGGTTGTCGATATCTTCTGCCGTTGTAATACGGGCGCCCTTTAGAAAATACGTAGAATCGTTTTCTTTTTTGGTAACACTCGCTTTGATGTTTAGTTCGCCTTGCTTGGTTCTTGAATTATAAATTAAGGCTTTTTTTGTTTTAAAATTAAAGCGAATAGAATCTGGTTGTACTTCGCTTTCTCCTTGCTTAAAGTTTGGATATTGAACCAATACGCCCGCAGAATCCTTAATTCGGCCGGCATAAACTTCATCTTTTTCGTAGTTGAGAACTATAATACCCGATTTCAGTTCTACATCTTTGTAATAAAGTTCTGCTTCGTTGTATAAAGTAATGAGTTTGTTCTTTTGGTCTATTTTGGCATAATCTTTTGCTACATATCGCACTTTACCATCCAAAAATGTCTTTTTTGGTTTTACAGTATCAAGTTTGATGGTGTCTGTTATAGATGCAGCCGGTTTATCTGTTTGTTTTACAGCGGGAACCGGCTTTTTTTTGTTTTTTATCTCCTGCGAATATAAATTACCACAACCTATAGTTAGGAAAAATGATATTAAAACGATATTAAATAAGTTTGTGTGCAAAGGTTTAAATGCTATTTTTGTAAAATTATGGCTTGTTTTTTGACATGTCAAACTTACATATAATTTTTTGGCAAAAATAATCAATTGTAAAAATTATAACAGCTGCATTTTATTAAAATTAACTAATGGATTTATGAATAGATTGAACAAAATTAAGGTAATATTTACTTTTTTTCTATTAATTATGGCTTTTTGTGCTCATAGTCAGTCAAATGTCTTTAAGGTGACGCTAGACGCCGGACACGGAGATCATGACTTTGGCGCTGTCTACAGCGGTCGTATCGAAAAAAATATTGCTTTGGCTATTGTTTTGAAAGTGGGGAAGATTTTAGAGCTTAATCCGAATGTTAATGTTATCTATACTAGAAAAACAGATGTTTTTATAGATTTGGTTGAAAGAGCAAACATTGCAAACCGTGCAAATTCTAATATTTTTGTTTCTATACATTGCAATGCCAATAAAAATACTGCTGCCGATGGTACAGAAACTTACGTAATGGGTTTGAGCAAAGTTGCCTCTAATCTCGAAGCTGCAAAAAAAGAGAACTCAGTAATTACCCTTGAGAAAGACTATAAACGTAAGTATGAAGGTTTTGATCCAAACTCTCCTGAATCTATGATCGGAATGACGTTGATGCAGGAAGAATATTTGGATAACAGTATTTCTTTGGCGAGTAAAATCGAAGATAATTTTGAGAAATTAGGAAAAAAACTGAGACAAGGCGGTGTAAAACAAGCACCTTTTATGGTTCTTCATAAAGCTTATATGCCTAGAGTTCTGGTTGAAACGGGATTCATTTCTAACCCAACCGAAGGTAATATTCTAAATTCTGAAGAAGGACAAGACGATATTGCAAGAGCCATTGCAGAAGCAATCTTAAGCTATAAGCGTGAGTATTTTGGTTCTGGCGGAGAAGCAAACGAAGCAAAACCGGTAAAAGACACAACGCCAAGCAAGCCAAAAACCGTAGTTGCGGCAACTCCTGCAAAACCTAAAGGAACGTTCTTTAAGGTACAGCTTATTGCAAGTATCAAAAAAACACCTTTGGAGCCAAAAAACTTTAAAGGATTAAAAAATGTTTCGATGATTTATGAAAATAATATCTATAAATATTTTTACGAGGAAACTTCTGATTATGAAAAAGCTCAAAAATTTCTGCAAGAGGCTAAAAATAAAGGATATGGAGCAGCATTTTTGACCGCAACCAGAGATGGTGAAAAAATCAGTATTCAGGACGCAATTAAATAATAGACGTCAGTTCGAATATTTATATTAATTTTGTACAAACACTAAGAATTTTGAAAGTAACAAGAGAAATTAAAACGGCTATTTTAGTCATCGCATCGATTTTATTATTTATTTGGGGATATAGTTTTCTAAAAGGGAAAGATCTTTTTACAAATTATAAAGTATTATATGCCGAATACGATAATGTTGAAGATTTGTCTCCATCTGCACCAGTAACCTTAAACGGACTAGCAATCGGGAAAGTAAATAAAATCACTATCAATGAAGTGACCGGTAAATTAATGGTTGAGCTTCAGCTGAAAACAGATTTTCCAATATCTAAAACCAGTACAGCGGCTATATATTCTCCAAGTTTGATTGGAGGAAAACAGATTAAAATCCTTCCAAACCTTGCTGATAAAGATCCAGCTGAAGACGGACAGGTTTTAACGTCTGCTGTAGAATTAGGGCTTACAGAATCTTTAGGAGGTAAAGTAGCGCCGCTAGAGCAGAAGCTTAGCGCAATGCTTGTAAATATCGACAAGCTGGTGGCTGGATTAAACAATACATTGGATACTCAGACGCAGCAGAACCTAAAGAAAACAATTGCAGAATTGTCTCAAACGATGGAGCAGTTTCATAAAGCTTCTGGAACTTTAAATAACATCTTGGACACTAACAAAGGCCAAATTAATGGAGTTGTGACAAACTTTAATAAAATGTCTAATAACTTCAACAAGATTTCAGATTCTTTAAACAAAGCAGATTTAGGCAAAACAGTGCGAAATCTTAATCAGACACTTGCTAAAGTCGATGTGTTAATGAATAATTTAAATTCTGGAAAAGGTACGGCAGGTAAAATATTAAATGATGATGCTTTGTACAACAATTTGGCAAAAACTTCAAAAGAACTTGAGTTGTTGCTTCAGGATGTACGTCTTTATCCAACTCGCTACGTGAATGTTTCTCTTTTCGGAAAGAAAAACAAACCTTATGTAGCGCCTGCAGAAAATGCAAATTCAACAGATAAAAAATAATATGTAATGAGTTATTTAGATAATATTTTATTCGCAATACTTCTTATAGCGGGTTTCGGCTTTTTTGCAGCGAGCGTAAAAAAGATCATCCGAAACATTAACTTGGGAGTTGATGTAGACCGAAAAGATAATCCTAAAGCTCGTTGGAAAAATATGGCTATGATTGCACTTGGGCAGTCAAAAATGGTGAAGAGACCTGTAGCCGGGATACTGCATATTTTTGTTTATGTAGGTTTTATAATTATTAATATCGAATTGCTAGAAATCATCATCGATGGTTTATTTGGCACTCATAGAATTTTTGCGCCTTATTTGGGTGTAGTTTATGATGTACTGATTGCTTCATTCGAAATATTGGCGATACTGGTGATTTTTTCTGTTACAGTATTTTGGCTTAGACGAAACTTTATCAGATTAAAACGTTTTATACATTCTGATTTAACTGGTTTTCCAAAAAGCGATGCCAATTACATTTTATATTTTGAGACAGTATTAATGATATTGTTTCTGCTCATGAATGCTTCAGATTTGCATCTGCAGAATGTTCCTGGAGGATATTCGCATTTTCATAAAGCTGGAAGTTATCCCGTAAGTCAATTTATTGCGCCTATTTTTAATGGTATGTCAAATGAATTGGTTGGACTTTTATTTGAAGTGTTTTGGTGGTTGCATATTGCTGGTATTTTGGTTTTTATGAACTACTTGTACTTCTCAAAACACTTGCACATTCTTTTGGCTTTCCCAAATACGTATTATGCAAATTTGAAACCTCAAGGGCAGTTCGACAACTTGGCTTCGGTAACCAATGAGGTCAAATTAATGATGGATCCAAATGCCGATCCTTTTGCGGCAGCGCCTCCAACAGATGAGAATGCTGCTCCCGCCAAATTTGGAGCTAGCGATGTGCAGGATTTGAATTGGGTGCAATTGCTAAACGCATATACCTGCACAGAATGCGGACGTTGTACGGCCGCATGTCCTGCCAATCAGACAGGGAAAAAATTATCTCCACGTAAAATCATGATGGATACAAGAGATCGTTTGACAGAAGTTGGTAAAAACATTGATGCCAATAAAGGCACTTTTGTTCCTGATAACAAAGCCTTGTTAAACGATTATATTACTCCAGAAGAATTATGGGCTTGCACTTCGTGCAATGCATGCGTAGAAGAATGCCCAGTAAATATCAGTCCGTTATCTATTATTATGGATATGCGCAGATTTTTGGTGATGGAGCAGAGTGCCGCACCAATGTCTTTGAATGCCATGATGACCAATATAGAAAACAACGGGGCGCCTTGGCAATATAGCCAGCAAGACAGGCTGAACTGGAAAAACGAGAATTAAATTTAATTCTGAAAAAATAACAGCAAAATTCAATTTTCACAAACGGAACTTTGAACTTTAAACAAAAGAGAGAGAAATGTCAGAAAGTTTAGTAGTGCCTACAATGGCAGAAATGCTGGCTCAGGGTAAACAACCAGAAGTTTTGTTCTGGGTGGGCTGCGCCGGGAGTTTTGACGATAGAGCTAAGAAAATTACGAAAGCCTTTGTACGTATTTTGAATCGTGCAGAAGTTTCTTTTGCAGTTTTGGGAACAGAAGAAAGCTGTACCGGAGACCCTGCCAAAAGAGCTGGAAACGAATTTTTGTTTCAGATGCAGGCTATGATGAATATTGAGGTTTTAAATGCCTATGAAGCTAAAAAAATAGTTACAGCTTGTCCGCATTGTTTTAATACATTAAAGAATGAATATCCTGAGTTAGGGGGGAATTATGAAGTAATTCACCATACGCAGTTTTTGAAATCTTTAATCGATGAGGGCCGAGTGACTGTTGAAGGCGGCCAGTTTAAGGGCAAGAAAATCACTTTTCATGATCCTTGTTACTTAGGAAGAGCGAATAAAGTTTACGAAGCACCTCGAGATTTGATTGAAAAATTAGACGTAGAATTGGTCGAAATGAAGCGTTCTAAGGCAAACGGTTTATGCTGTGGTGCAGGAGGCGCGCAGATGTTTAAAGATGCAGAGCCAGGAAACAAGGAAGTAAACGTATTGCGTACAGAAGATGCACTTGACGTAAAACCGGATATTATAGCAGCAGGATGCCCATTTTGCAATACCATGCTGACAGACGGTATCAAACATGCACACAAAGAAGGAGAGATAAAAGTAATGGACGTTGCAGAGCTCATTGCTAATGCACAAGATCTTTAATCTGAGGTTCAAAGCAACCAAGGAGCAAAGTGACAAAGGAGCAAAGTGACAAAGGTTTTAACTTGAAACCTGAAACAAAATAAACAAAAAATTAAAATGTATATACCTTTTGAAAATTTACCAGGCGAATCCAGAGTTTGGATTTACCAGTCGAACAGAAAATTTTCTGAGGAGGAAATTTCTGAAATCGAAACCGATTTGAAAGCTTTTGTAGAAGAGTGGGCTGCTCACGGAACCAGTTTAGAGGCTTCGTATTTATTGAAGTATAATAGATTTATTATACTAGCTGTAAATCAGGAAGTACAAGCGGCCACAGGTTGCTCTATTGACAGTTCGGTTGAATTTATTCAAGGTCTGGAGAAAAAGTACGACGTAGATTTGTTGGATAAAATGAATGTGACATTCAAACTTGGAGAACATATTGCACACAAACCATTAATTGATTTCAAGAAAATGGTGAAAGATAAGGCTGTAACTGGAAATACGATTGTATTTAATAATTTGGTTACCAATGTCGAAGAGTTTAATGAGGCGTGGGAAGTTCCGGCTGCTGATAGTTGGCATAGCAGATTTTTCTAAGAAAAATTTATATAATATGAAGATAAAGGCATGAAACTTAGTTTTGTGCCTTTTTTGGTTTTATCATAATTTTTGTTTCTCGCAGATTATGCGGATTTTAGCGGATTTGCGTTGTCCTAATTTTTGTTTCAGACAGATTAGGAAAAATTTCGCAACTTTTTTGATTTCTTTTATGACACGAATTCATTGTTGTCAACTACAAAAGCAACAAATTTTTACGGTTTTGAAAAAGCAGTATGGTCAAATTTATAAACTTTAGGAGAAAAAAGCTCAATCAAACAAAATCCACAACCAAAACTTTTAGAAGTGACAGCATTTTTTTCTTTTTTATGTCCTTTTTGAATATCCTCAGAATATATTTTTACCTATATTTACCCACGAGTTATTAAGAAAATAGTTATAAATTTAAAGTATTTATGAAAGAAGAAATTAAAATCGCTGCCAGAATTACAGCAAAGACATCTTTAAAATGGTTTACTATCATATTGATTGGAGGATTTTTTACGTTGATTTGCTTTTTAATCATTTTGTTTCAACACATCGGCATGGCAGGAGGCGGGCACGGAAGTGCATATGCGCTTACTGTAGATTTATTTCTGAACAATATCTGCGGTTTTCTTCTTTTTGCAGGCGCTCCGGCGTTTGCGGCGGGTTATTTTATGATTGCCAATAAAGTAGCCATTCAGACCATGATTCATCAGGTTTGGGAAAATAAAATGGGCAAATATATTGAAGACAAGGTGGTGATGCTGGTTGATAAACTGACCGCTTCGCATAATTTAACAAATTCTATTTCGAACTCAACCATCCTGCGACTGAAGCTTTTGGAAGCAAACAAAAATGACAAAGAAACCTCTATGATTAAGAAGAGGATAATTGGTTATTTTTTCGCCAAAATTAAATTGGATGATATTGATTTCAGTAATAAAGATTTAAAATTATCTGAAATTATTTCTTTTAAGCTGAATAGGTTTATTTCTGAGACTATCGAACCATCATTTTTGTTTTTCTGGCTTTTATTAGCTTTTCAGCTGATCTTGATTATTGTGGCTCAGTTTTTTAATTAAATTTTAGATGGTAAACGAGAATTTAGGTTTTCGCTGGATGAAGGTGAAAGAGGGTAGATTGCATTTTGCTACGCTAGAACTGGATATTCAGAGAAACAATCTGAAAAATGTAATTGTCGATAACTATTTGATCAACGGTCACGACAACAATTCTGAGGGAATGAAAACGAGGAAGGCAGGATTGCTTAAAGGCTTAGAATTTGCACTTTCAAATAGTTTTGATTTTTGGACCATCACCATAAAAAAGTTAGAAGCTCCGATTTTAGATGCTAATCCGACAATTATTGGTTATACCGCTTTATTAGCTTTTATTGAAAAGACTAAAATCGCAGTTGACTCCAATGACTTAGATAAAATTGAACACTTTGTTTATAAAAGCTGGAAAAATGAAAATGCATCTAAAATCCCTAATTTTTACAAACTGATTTTCGAATAACGTTGATGGTTGCTTTTTTCTGGAAATAAAACATCTTTTATAGCCCAATGAGAGAATTTCAGCCCTATGCAACCTAAAACCTGAAACCTGGAACCTGAAACAAATCAACCCCTGAAACAAAATACACCCTTAAAACATTTCGCAAAAATGTAACAATCTAAATGTTCGATTAAACGCTATTTTTGAGTATTTTCGTAGCATTAAATTTAATACATGAAAATAGCAATTGTTTGTTATCCTACTTTTGGCGGAAGTGGCGTTGTAGCTACAGAATTAGGTTTAGAATTAGCCAGAAGAGGACACGAAATACACTTTATAACGTACAGTCAACCGGTAAGGTTGGCACTTTTGAATCCGAATGTGCATTATCACGAAGTTAATGTGCCGGAATATCCATTATTTCATTATCAGCCGTACGAACTGGCTTTGTCCAGTAAGCTTGTCGACATGGTGAAATTATATAAAATTGAGCTTCTGCACGTGCATTATGCTATTCCGCATGCTTATGCAGGTTATATGGCGAAACAAATGCTTAAAAATGAAGGAATAAATCTACCGATGATTACAACACTTCACGGTACAGATATTACGCTTGTGGGAAATCACCCTTTTTATAAGCCAGCAGTGACTTTCAGCATTAACAAATCGGATTACGTGACATCGGTTTCGCAAAGCTTGAAAGATGACACTTTAAAATTGTTTAAGATTAAAAACAAAATCAAAGTTATTCCGAATTTTATTGAGCTTGATAAACCCAAAAAAGACCCGCAGGCGCCTTGTCATCGTTATGTAATGGCGAAACCAGAGGAGCGTATCATTACGCATATTAGTAATTTCAGGAAAGTAAAACGCATTCCAGATATTATTAAGATTTTTTATAATGTGCAGAAAGAGATACCGGCAAAACTTATGATGGTGGGAGACGGTCCTGAAAAAGAAAAGGCAGAGATTTTATGTCAGGAACTCGGTATTCTGGATAAAGTGATTTTCTTTGGAAACAGCCACGAAATCGATAAGATCTTGTGTATGACAGATTTGTTTTTGCTTCCATCGGAAACAGAAAGCTTCGGACTTGCGGCCTTAGAAGCGATGGCTTGCGGAGTTCCGGTGATTTCAAGTAATTCGGGCGGTCTTCCAGAAGTGAATTTCGATGGTTTTTCGGGTTACTTAAGTAATGTAGGAAATGTAGAAGAGATGGCTGCTAACGCAATCAAAATCCTGAAAGACGATAAAATTTTAAGTCAGTTTAAGGCAAATGCGCTTGAAGTGGCCAAAAAATTTGATATACACAATATTCTGCCTAAATACGAGGCATTGTACCAGAAGGCAGTTGACGATTATAAGTTGGAGAAACATTAAATTTAAAAATAGGGTAATGAAAAAAGTAGTTTCGATTATAGCAGTTTTTATCTTGTTTTCCTGTGGAGTTAAGAAAACATCGGGAACAGCTCCTCTTTACGAAGTTTTGACCACACAGTCTAACGGGGGTGGCAATATTAAGTTTTTTGAAATCCTGACAGAACCAAACGAAATCAAAATGCTTGAAAATGATCCGTTGCTGGCAGACAAGGTTAAAGAAACCGATACTAATAGCGCGAATTACGTTATTCTGAATATGGGCGAAAAAAATACCAGTGGTTACAGTATTGAAGTTGTCAATGTAGAGGAAACAGACAAGAATATCATTATAACAGTAAAAGAAAACAGTCCTTCTCCAGATGCCATGACCATGCAGATGATCAGTTATCCGTATACGGTTGTAAAAATAAATTCTAAGAAGGAGATCATTATTAAGTAGGGAAAATAAAGAATAGAATATATAGAATAAAGAATAAGGAAGCTCGATTTAGTTTGAGCCTCTTTTTATAAGCTTTAAAAAAGCGGAAAGGTGGTATAAAAAAAACCTGCCGTTTAGCACGACAGGTTTCTTCTTACAATTATTTTTTAGTTTTTATTTAGAATCTGAATTTAACTCCTAAACCGACGTCAAATCCAAAATTGTCATCATCATAATATCCTGAACCGATTTCTGGTCTGGCGTCTAATGATAATGTAATTGGCACTTCTTTGAATCTGTATTCAATACCAATATCTCCTGCAGCAAATACATAAGTTCCGCTATCGTCATATCTGTAATTGTTGTAATAGTAGTCGTGATTCCATGCGGCTAGACCTCCACCGACACCTGCGTACCAGTTAAAACCGCCGTCGATGTTCCAAACCCATTGATAAAGAGCCACACCTTTGATAGCGTCTACATGTCTGCTGTTTCTCCAGCCTAAATCAAATTCAAGTCTGTTTTTTTGGTTCAACCCTAACTGATATGAGACTTCGCCACCAAATCCGTTATTGTCTCCTAAACGTAATCCTAGCGCGTGTTTTGAAATTTCTTGCGATTGAGCCGTAAAAGCTAAACCTAAAAGCATAATGGCTGATAAAAATATCTTTTTCATAAAAATGGTTAATTAATTTTTGTCAAAATTATTATTCGAGTCCACTAGAGAACGTATAATATTTTTGAAAATTGTTATATAATTTACATTTTTATATGGAAAATCTGTAAAATGCTGATTTTAAAATGCTTTATTTTAAAATTATTGAAGAAATTAATTGAGAGGTTAAGGTATCTTCCATTTCAAAAAGGTTGTCTTCTTCGATAAAATTACTGGCCTTATAGGAGAATAACTTCCAGCGCTTTTTGTGATATTCAAGGGCAGTAAGATTTTCTACCCAATCTCCCGAATTTAGATAAAGAGTTGAACCGTGCTTGTTTTCTTTGGTCATAATTTTAGGTTCGTGTATATGGCCACAGATTACGTAATCGTAGTTTTTTTCGATAGCCAGGTCTGTTGCTGTTGTTTCAAAATCAGAAATAAATTTGACCGCTTTTTTTACGCTGGCCTTTATTTTTTTCGAAAAAGAATATGGTTCGCGTCCTATTTTTGCTAGACACCAGTTAGCAAAACGATTGATTAGAATCAGGTAATCATAACCTAATCCGCCTAGTTTTGCAATCCATTTCGAATGCTGCACAGAAGCATCAAAAACATCTCCATGAAAAATCCATGCTTTTTTATCGTCTAATTCCAACACTAATTTATCCACCAATGCAAAATTACCCATATTCATATCGCTGAATTTACGGAGAATTTCGTCGTGATTTCCTGTAATGTAATAGACTTTTGTACCTTTAGATGCCATGCCTATTATACGCTGTATAACACGTAAATGCGATTTTGGGAAATACGATTTTCTAAATTGCCACGCATCAATTATATCGCCATTTAAAACTAAAGTTTTAGGTTTAATGCTTGAAATATAGTTGTTTAGTTCTTTTGCGTGACTTCCATAAGTTCCCAAGTGAACATCAGAAAGAATGACCAGCTCGACATTTCTTTTTTTCAATTTTTCTTGATTTGAAGTTTTACAAATGAAATAAAGTTTGCTCATTTTTATTTTATCAAAAGGTTATGAAAAAGCTGATATTTTTACCAAATTGTAATTTTTAGTGCATTTAATGTTTCGTTAATAATACCAGTTTTAAATTTTTTAATTTAATTCATAAAACTTACATTTGCTCAAAACTAATAACAATGGCAGGAAACAGCTACGGCAAACTATATAAAGTTACTACATTTGGAGAATCTCACGGAGAAGCATTAGGAGGTATTATCGATGGGTGTCCTCCGGGAATACAGCTTGATTTTGAAGCAATTGAATTGGATATGGCTCGCAGAAAACCGGGACAGTCGGCAATTGTAACCCAAAGAAAAGAACCAGATGCAGTTCAGTTTTTGTCTGGGATTTTTGAAGGAAAAACAACAGGCACTCCGATTGGTTTTATTATTCCAAATACCAATCAGAAATCAGACGATTATTCGCATATAAAAGACAATTACAGACCAAGTCATGCTGATTATGTTTACGATCAGAAATATGGTTTCCGTGACTATCGTGGTGGCGGAAGAAGCTCTGCCCGAGAAACAGCAAGCAGAGTAGTGGCGGGTGCAATTGCCAAACAGATGCTTCCAGAAATTAAGATTAATGCCTATGTTTCTTCTGTTGGCCCAATTCATTTAGAAACACCTTATCAAGAATTGGATTTTTCAAAAATAGAAAGCAATCCTGTACGTTGTCCAGATGAGAAATCGGCAGCAGTTATGGAAGAATATATTCGCGACATCCGCAAACAGGGAGATACTGTTGGAGGTGTTGTGACCTGTGTAATTCAGAATGTTCCTATTGGTTTGGGTGAGCCAGTTTTTGATAAACTTCATGCCGAATTAGGAAAAGCTATGCTTTCTATTAATGCGGTAAAAGGGTTTGAATACGGAAGCGGTTTCTCTGGTTCTGAAATGAAAGGAAGCGAACACAACGATTTGTACAATCCTGACGGAACTACAAAAACAAATCTTTCGGGCGGAATTCAGGGTGGAATCAGTAACGGAATGGATATTTATTTCAGAGTTGCTTTTAAGCCTGTCGCGACCATTATGCAGACTCAAGATTCATTAGATAATAAAGGTAACATTACGCCAATGACGGGCAAAGGCCGTCATGATCCGTGTGTAGTGCCTCGCGCAGTGCCAATTGTTGAAGCAATGGCAGCAATTGTTTTGGCAGATTTTTATTTAATCAACAAAACATATTAATAAAAGTAAGACAGTGAGGGTCTTATGTTTTAATAACAAAAAATCAGATTAATGCAAGTAAAAGAAAATCAAAAAAAATCCTTTCTTTCAGGATTAACTGGGCAGATTATAATTGCAATGATTCTTGGAGCCATTCTCGGAATTATTCTGCACAATACAATTTCGCCTGAAGCAGCACAGTCTTTTAGTACTAAAATTAAAATGCTGGCAACCGTTTTTATTCGTCTAGTACAAATGATTATTTCTCCTTTGGTTTTTACGACTTTGGTGGTGGGAATTGCAAAATTAGGAGACATCAAAACGGTTGGAAGAATCGGAGGAAAAGCTATTGGATGGTTTTTTACAGCATCATTTATTTCTTTGTTGATTGGTTTGTTCTATGTGAATATTTTAGAACCGGGTGTTGGCTTAAAGCTCGATCATGTTGATATGGCTGCGGCTACTGAGGTTACAGGAAAAACACAGAATCTTTCTTTTGAAAACTTTGTTGAGCATATTGTCCCTAAAAGTATTGTTGAGGCAATGGCAACCAACGAGATTCTGCAAATCGTAGTTTTTTCGATTTTTTTCGGATTGGCTGCAGCATCATTAGGAGATACGGTTAAGCCGATTATCGGTGCTTTTGACAGGCTTTCTCATATTGTTTTAAAAATGGTAAACTATGTCATGAACTTTGCTCCAATTGGAGTTTTTGGTGCCATTGCTGGAGTTTTCGCGATAAGAGATGCAGAAGAATTGGTTATTACTTACTTTAAGTTTTTCGGATCGTTCTTAATTGGTATCAGTACGCTTTGGCTGATTTTAATTGTTGTAGGCTATATTTTCCTGAAAGGAAGAATGACAGAATTGTTAAAACGCATTACAGGGCCTTTGGCAATCGCTTTTGGAACAACGAGCAGTGAAGCTGTTTTTCCAAAACTAACTGAGGAACTAGAAGGTTTTGGTGTAAAAGATAAAATCGTTTCTTTTATGTTGCCGCTTGGTTATTCTTTTAACCTTGACGGAAGTATGATGTATATGACTTTTGCGAGTATTTTTATAGCACAATTTTACAACGTGCATTTAGATTTAGGAACACAAATGGTGATGCTTTTAGTGCTGATGCTAACAAGTAAAGGAATTGCTGGGGTTCCACGAGCAAGTTTGGTGGTTGTTGCGGCAACTTGCGGCATGTTTGATATTCCGATTGAAGGTATTGCGCTAATTCTGCCAATCGATCACTTTTGTGATATGTTCAGGAGCGCTACAAATGTATTAGGAAATGCATTGGCGACCTCTGTTGTAGGGCAATGGGAAAGCGATAATGAATAAAAATATCCCAAGTAATGCACATTTAATCGGCGAAAAAATTGGTTAGGTGCTTATTTTAGGGAATGTATAAAACTTGAAAGCTGTATTTTTTTGAATACAGCTTTTTTTATTATTTTAAAGTGTATATTTGGTGAAATTAGCCTATTAAATGCCCCCAAAACGAATTTATTTATTTCTGCTTGTTATTTGCAGTTTCGCTACAATTGCGATAGGGCAGTCTGATCCTGTTTCTGAAAAACAGATCAATAAGCTTACCAAAAAGGCTTGGGAATATTATAAAGAATCTAATTTTGAAAAATCACTTATCAGTTCCAGAATTGCGCTCAATCATGCTTTTGCGGCTAAAAATAATTATTATACTGCCAAGGCGTACAAGATTATTGCTGGCAATTATAGTGAGCTTTCGGAGTTTAACAAGGCAGTGTTTTTCTACAACAAAGCATTATATTATGCCTCAAAAACAGATAACGACTCCATAAAATACAGTCTCTACAATAATCTTGGAAATATTTACTGTTTTGAAAAGAAACAGTTTGATAAGGGAATTAAATGTTACAAAAAGTCCATTGCTTACGGATTTAAGATTAATGATGTCAGTCAGGTTTGTTTTACTAATGTCAATATTGCTTGGGCATATTTTGATATTGGAAAATTTGAAGAAGGATATCCATATCTCCAGTTTGTTCAAAATAATATTGAGAAATACGGTGATGAGTCTACGGAAATCGTGATTAATATGCTGTTCGGAATGTATTACAATCACTCCAATCAGAATCGCAATGCAGATGCCTATTTCAAAAAAGCAATACAGGCCGGAAAAAATAGCGAGGAGCAATCTGATCTATCCTTTGCGCATCTTGAATATTCTAAGTTTTTGACTAAGGTCGAAAGATACAAGGAAGCTTATGAAAATCTCGTTTTGTTTAACAAGATAACCGAAAGACTGTACAATGAAGAAAAACTAAAAAAAGCCTCGGTTGCAGGTTTTAATCTGGAATTGGATGAATATAAAAGACAGATTGATAAAATCGAAAACGAGAAGACCATCCAGTCGCAGAGTTTAAAGAAATCGAGAATTATCGTAGTGCTTTTTATCCTGATTTCGTTTATTCTCATTTTTTTGATTATAACCTTGGTAAAGAATATCCGTTTCAAAAAGAAACACAATTTAGAGCTTTTGGAGGCAAAAGAAATTGCAGAAGAAGCCTCGCAACTTAAAACCCAATTTATTTCGACTATAAGCCACGAATTGCGAACGCCGCTTTATGGCGTTGTAGGCATCACAAATATGCTGCTCGAAGAACATAAGGAGTTGTCTAAAAGCCAGCATCTGAGCTCGCTTAAGTTTTCGGCAAGGTATTTACTGTCTTTAGTGAATGATCTTCTTCAGATTAATAAAATTGAAGAGAATAAGGTTGTTTTAGAAAGTCTTACTTTTAATATTTCTGACGAAATCAATATGATCAAAAACTCGCTGTCTTTTTTGTCGCAGAAAAACAATAATAAGATAGCTGTCATTATTGATCCGATGATTCCTGAATATTTAATTGGTGATAAGTTAAGGCTTGCCCAGATTTTGATGAATTTGGTCAGTAATGCATTGAAATTCACCAAAGATGGTGAAGTAGAAATCATTGTAAATCTTCATAAAAAAGAAGGCAAACTCCATTACTTGGATTTTTTGATAAAAGATAATGGTGTCGGTATCGCTGTAGTTGATCAGGGCAAAATTTTTGAAAAGTTTGTTCAGGTAGGCAGAAAGGAAGAAGATTATCAAGGAACTGGTCTCGGACTCAGTATCGTAAAAAAATTATTAGGGCTTTTTGGCAGCTCGATTACACTTGACAGTGATTTAGGAAAAGGAACTTCTTTCTCTTTTATGATTCCGTTTGAACACGACTTGGAAAAAACAAAAAGCATTATTGATGAAATTGAAGTTGATTTGACTTCAAATGAAGTATATCGCATTTTGGTAGTCGAAGATAATTTGATTAATCAGCTGGTTACCAGAAAAATTATCGAAAAAAACAATTACAGTTGCCAAGTGGTAGATGATGGTTTTGCCGCATTGAAAATTTTGGAAGAACATGAATTTGATTTGATCCTAATGGATATCAATATGCCTTTGATGAATGGGTTTGAAACCACAAAGCGTATCCGTTTGATGGGAGTTGATACGCCAGTAGTAGCGCTAACAGCATTCGATAAAGATGAAATTTCGGATGAAGCGCTTTCGTCTGGAATGAATGATATCATTATAAAGCCATTTGAACCGGTTAAGCTCTTTAAGATAATCAATTATCATATAAACGAAAAAAGCGCTGTTTAATACCAGCGCTTTTTGTTTTTCTTTGAAGCATTTGATTTTCTTGATTTATGGGCACCACCGCTTCTGTTTGAATTTTTTGGTTTTTCTCCCGCTTCTGGACTGCCTGAATGCCATGGGTACGGATGGTCTGAAATCGTTTTTACGTCTACTTTTATGAGTTTTTGAATATCTTTCCAATAAGGAAGTTCATCTTTGCCGCAGAAAGAAATAGCGATACCGCCATTTCCTGCGCGTCCTGTACGGCCAATTCGGTGTACGTATGTTTCAGGAATATTCGGAAGATCAAAATTGATTACAAACGGCAGTTGCTCAATGTCAATTCCTCTAGCCGCAATATCTGTTGCGACCAAAACTCCTACCTCTTTGTTTTTAAAAGCATCGAGAACCCGTTGTCTTGCGTTTTGAGATTTGTCTCCATGAATGGCCTCTGCAGGAATATCTTTTTTTCGAAGCGCTTTTACAACATTATCAGCACCGTGTTTTGTTCTAGAAAAGACCAACACATTTGATAAATTTTCTTCTTTGATTAACTTGTATAGCAGATTTCTTTTTTCAGTTTTATCTACAAAATAAACACGCTGTTCTACGTTTTCTGCTGTCGATGAAACAGGCGAGACTTCTACTTGTTCAGGATCTTCAAGAAACATTTCGGCAAGTTCGCGTATTGCGATAGGCATTGTTGCAGAAAACAGCAAAGTTTGTCTGTTCTTTGGCGTAAGTTTTATTATTTTTTTGACATCATTTATAAATCCCATATCCAGCATCTGATCGGCTTCGTCTAACACTAAAGTGTGCAGCTGGTTCAAATCAAGGAAGCCTTGTTTGTGAAGGTCTAACAAACGTCCTGGTGTGGCAATTAAAATGTCGATTCCGTTTTTCAGCGCATCAACTTGAGGGTTTTGCGACACCCCTCCAAAAATGGTAAGCTGTGTCAAATTGGTATATTTGCCATAGGTGTCAAAACTTTGACCTATCTGAACGGCAAGTTCTCGTGTCGGCGTAACTACAAGAGCGCGAATTTGCTTGGCTTTTTTAGAAGAGCCTACAATTCGATGTAATTGGTGTATGATCGGAATGGCAAATGCTGCCGTTTTTCCTGTTCCAGTTTGAGCGCAGCCAATTAAATCGCGTCCCGATAAAACAACAGGAATCGCTTTTTCCTGAATCGGTGTCGGATTTAGGTAGCCCTCTTCAAATACGGCTTTTTGTATACTTTTTGAGAGTGAAAGATCTTCGAATAACATATCTTAGGTATTAAGTATTTTAGTTTTAAGTACTAAAATGCTGTGCAAAGATAGGCTTATTCATCCAATCGTTTGTTTTAATTGACTTTTATTTAGGAAAATGCTTTTCCTCTCGATTGCAGAATTCTAAATTTTAGACTTTTTCATTGCTGGCTTTCATAAAATCGGTGACCAAATAACCAATCAATTTACCGATTAAGTTATGGTTCGAGGCGTTGTCTAAATCTGGGGCGCCTTCGCAGATATGCAGATAGGCTGCGTTTTTGTGTTCCCCGAAAAACGACACAAACTGACGGAGTTCTTCAACAGAAAAACCGCTTATCGTCATGGCGCTGCTCGCAATGTTAGGAATAGCATCTAAGTCAATCTCAATTCCGAAAGAATCATTTTTTATGAAATCTAATGCCCCAATCATTTCTCTATTGAAGTCTTTTTCTTTACGGATGTTGATGCTGTCGTAAGTATTGTATCGTACGCGGTCTTCAAGTTTTTTTATGATATCAAGAACACTCTTTGAAGTGTAATTTTCATGAAGGCCGAAGATAAAGTACTTTTTTAGGAAGCCCTCTTCATAGGCGTATGAAAAAGCATTGCCACTATGGCGTCCTTCCAAGATTCTAAAATCGGAATGTGCATCAAAATTGATTGCATTTACAGGTTTTCCTTTCGCTAGAGCGGCACCTTTAATATTTCCGTAAGCGTTATTATGGCCACCACCAATAATGATAGGCGTTTTTCCGGCTTTAATGATGTTGAATATAATATGAGATACTTCCTTGTCTATCTTTTCAACCAGTTGGCTCAGTTTAGAGCGGTCGTCAATGTCATTAAAATCTAGATTTTCGACATCTCTCATTTCTTCGGCTACATTGATTTGTCCTAAAACGATAATCTGGCTGCCTTTAGAAAAACGATTATGTTGGATGTTTGCGATGCTTTTGATAGCGCTCTGCCAAGCCGATGCAGCACCGGGTCTTCCGTAATTGGCACGTACGCCGATGTCTTCGGGAATTCCTAAAAGTACGTATTTGGCTTCGCTTTCTTTCAGAAAATTAATCTTGTCAACACCATTAGGAATGATAATCATCTTTTCTCCGAACTTTATTTCACCGCTTCTATGATTGGTTACTTTTGCCAAATCATTTACTGTAAAAGGGATTAATTTCTCCATGAAAAAAATTTATTTTCCAAAAATAATATAATTGTAGAAACTTACGTTATTACCTTATATTAATTCTTAAATTTGTTATTAAAGAAAATTATTAAATATGGAAAACCCAAAGAACAACAATTCAAGTCTAAAGGCGGTTATAGCCGTTTTAGCAGTCCTACTGATTGGTAGCTTAGTGTATATTTTTAAATTATCATCTGATTCTGATGTGGTTAAGACGGAACTTACCACAACGTTGACTGAAAAAGAATCTGTTATGAAGGATTTGCAGGAATTAAAAGCCACTTACGATGCTGCAATCGCTGAAAACACTTCTATGTCTGACGAATTAATCCAGGAAAGAGATAAAGTAGTAGCTTTAATGGATGATTTGAACAAATCTAAAGGTGATGTTTCTAAATACAGATCTCAAGTTCAGGCAATGCAGAGCAAAATGAAAACTCTTGTTGCAGAAAACGACGAATTGAAAAAACAAAATGGTGTTTTAACTACTCAAAGAGATAGTACAATCGTAGTTTTAGGAGAATCTAAAAAATACAATGAAGTATTAGTAGGTCAAAACGAGGAATTAGCTAAAACTGTCGAAAGAGGTTCTAAGCTGTCTATCCTAAATACCAAAACTGCAGCTTACAAACTTAAAAGCTCAGGAAAACAAGTTGAAACCGATAAAGCAAGCCGTGCTGATGTTTTAAAAATCAGTTTTACTATTGCTGAAAACCAAATCGCTAAATCGGGAGATAAATCGTACTATGTGCAAGTTATCGATGCTAAAAACAATGTTTTAGGCGAAAAGAAAACAGAAAATTTCGGTGATAATTCATTGACTTACAGTTTTAAAACTACTGTAAAGTATGAAAACAAAAGCGTAAATGTTTCTGAAGATCTTCCTGGTAAAGATTTCGCAAAAGGAACTTACTTTATCAATATTTTTGATAACGACGAATTGGTTTCTAAAACAAGCTTCAGTTTAAGATAATCTCTTAAATATAAAACCACGAAAAAGGTCTGTGAATTTCACAGACCTTTTTGTTTTCTACGTTAGATAAAAACATCTTTCACGCCGCTTTTATATGATTTTGCCTTCTAGGAAAACAGACTCGATTAAATTGCTTCCAAAGGCATATGGAATCTGATAGTAGGAAGATATAGGTTTGGTTACAATAAAATTTGCCTTTTTGCCTTTTGTAATACTTCCGTGAGTTTCGGAAAGTCCCATTGCATAAGCTCCGTTTATTGTTGCTGCATTGATGGCTTCTTCGGGAGTCATTTTCATTTTGATGCAAGCCGTTGATACGACAAAATTCATGTTTCCTGATGGAGTAGAGCCGGGATTAAAATCAGAGGCTAAAGCAAGGGGTAGTCCGGACTTAATCATCTCACGAGCTGGAGTATACGGAATACTTAGAAAATAAGAACATGAAGGCAATGCAACTGGCAT
This sequence comes from Flavobacterium foetidum, assembly GCF_004634245.1. Lineage (GTDB taxonomy): Bacteria > Bacteroidota > Bacteroidia > Flavobacteriales > Flavobacteriaceae > Flavobacterium > Flavobacterium foetidum. Next base: position 20,201 of record NZ_SJTF01000018.1, on the reverse strand, counting down.
AGTTTCCGAATTTTTGAGAGCTTCAATATCTTGTGGCGCCATAATTTCAAGATGATCGACAGAAAGAGCGTTAAATTTGACACCAGCCTGAACGCCGCCGATTGAGTTGAACTGATTGACATGTATTTTTGGTTTCAAACCGAAAGCAATTCCGGCTTCCATGATTTGTTCAGTTTCTTCAACCGAAAAATAACCGCTTTCACAGAAAACATCGATGTAATCAGCTAGATTGTTTTTGGAAATTTCTGGCAACATTTCGTTGATAATTTGATCAATATAGCCTTTTTTGTCTTCTTTAAAATGTGCCGGAAAAGCGTGGGCGCCCAAAAAAGTTGATTTGATAGTGATTGGGTAATTTTCAGCTAATTTTTTAATGACACGGAGCATTTTCAACTCGCCGTCAACTGTTAGTCCGTAGCCCGATTTTATTTCGACAGCTCCGGTTCCTAAATGCATGACTTCTTCTAAACGTTGTTTAGATTGTTCGTAGATTTCTTCTTCAGTGCTTTCGTTTAGTTTTTTGGCTGAATTTAAAATACCGCCTCCACGATTGGCGATTTCCTCGTATGAAAGTCCGTTAATGCGGTCTACAAATTCCTGCTCTCGATTGCCGGCATATACAATATGTGTGTGGCTGTCGCACCAAGTTGGTAAAATTACTTTTCCTGTTGCATCAATTGTTTTGTCTGCTTTAATTTCAGGAAGGTTTTCCATTGAGCCAAAATCTTCAATAAGGTCGTTTTTCAAGATTAGAAAAGCGTTTTTTATTGTTGGGAGAACAGCCATTTCAGCACCAGAAACTTTTGCAATTGAAGTTTCACGTACCTGAAGCAGTTCCTGTATGTTTTTGATTAAAGTGATCATTATGGAAATTATTATAAAAGCACAAATTTCACGAATTTTCACTAATGAATTGCGAAGACTCGTGAAATTTGTATTGTTTTGAAATTTGGAATTTAAAGATTGAATTTTAATTCCTTTATTCCGAAACTGTTATTTCAAACATTTTTTCCCAGTATTTTCCAGTTACAAAAATAGTTTTGGTTTGAGGGTTATAAGCGATTCCATTTAAAACTTCAGCTTTTGGAGCTTTAATAAATTTACGCAACCCAGAAAGATCTAATATTCCTTCAACTGCACCAGATTTTGGATCAATTACCGCAATTGCATCTTTCTGCCAAACATTTGCATAGAATTTCCCGTTTATTAATTCTAATTCATTGAGTGCTTTAATTTTTGAAGTTCCTGAATATACATTTATATAATCAATTAGTTTTTGATTAGCAGGATCCATTTTCCAGATTTTTTCCGTTCCGTCAGAATGATAAATGAATTTGTCGTCATGAGTCATTCCCCAGCCTTCAATTTCTTTATCATAAGTGAAAGTCTTTTCTAATTTAAAGGTTTTAGCATCATAAACATATCCCTTTTTTTGTTGCCAGGTTAATTGATAAATTTTATCATTGATAAAAGTAATTCCTTCACCAAAATCTTCTTTAGGCAAATCTACCTGTTTAATTACTTTTCCCGTTTTATAATCTAACTCTCTAAAATATGAGTTGCCTTCTTGTCCGGTACTTTCGAAAAGTCTTCCATCATGAAATTCAAGTCCTTCAGTAAAAGCTGTAGAGTCGTGTACAAAAGTATTTACGATTTTATATTTTAAAGCTTTTGGCTGTACGTCAGATACAACTTCAATTCTTTTAGTAGCATCAGACGAATCTCCGCCAAAATATACAGTCGCTTTTAGATGCTGATAGCCTAATTTTTGATCTTTCAAATCGAATTTGAATTTAGCGTCGCCTTTTGTACTTCCCACTTTTTTGTCGTTTACAAAGTAAGCAATGCTGTCGATTTCTTTAGAATTTGGGTTTAAAATTCCGATAGAAACTGATTCCTGAGGCAAAAAATGAGCAGAAAATGCAGCATCATCGATAGTAAATAAAGAATTTTCACCTTTATTTTTATCTCCACATCCGATTATTGTGGCTCCTAATAAAATGACAGCTAAGAAGTTATGTTTTTTCATGATTTAAATTTTGAATAAGCCAATATACGACGATATTTTTATAGCAACAAAGTCCTTGCAAAAATATAAAAAGATTGTATATTTGCACCGGCAAGTCCTACACGACCAGCTCCTGCAGACTCCCCCAGGATGGGAACATAGCAAGGGTACGTGGTTGAGCGGTGCGATGTAGGTCGCTTGCCATTTTTTTATTTTTAGAATTTATTTAATTTGTAATCTTCCTTATTGGAGGATTTTTTTATTTTTGGACGTTTGGAAGTTAGAAGTTATAGGTTAAAAGTTGTGAAGTTTACTTTACTTATAACACAAAATTTATAACTCTGAACTCTTAAACCTATAACTAACAACTTTAAAAAAAATGAATAAAGTCGTTTTAATAACCGGAGGATCTTCTGGAATTGGAAAATCTATTGGTGAATATTTGCATCAGAAAGGTTTTGTGGTTTACGGAACAAGCCGAAATCCTGAGAAAGTACTGAATTCTGTTTTTCCTTTGATTGCTTTGGATGTTAGAAATGCAACGTCTATCCAGACGGCGGTTTCTAAAATTATTGAAACTTCTGGCAGATTAGATATTGTGATCAATAATGCTGGAGTTGGTATTACGGGGCCTCTAGAAGAAATTCCAACAGAAGAAATTCGAAATAATTTTGAGACTAATTTCTTTGGGCCAATTGAAGTTATGAAAGCTGTTTTACCGCAGATGCGCAAACAAAATTCAGGTTTGATTATCAATGTTACTTCAATTGCTGGTTATATGGGGTTGCCGTATAGAAGTGTTTATTCGGCATCAAAAGGAGCTTTGGAATTGATTACAGAGGCATTAAGAATGGAAGTAAAACCTTTCGGGGTAGAAATTACCAATGTGGCTCCAGGAGATTTTGCAACCAATATTGCAGCGGGTCGTTATCATGCTCCGGTTCTCATAGATTCGGCTTATGAGAAAGTTTATGGACAGATTCTTTCTACTATGAACGAACATGTAGATGCAGGAGGGAATCCGAACGAAATGGCAGAAGCAGTTTATAAAATCATTCAGAGTCCAAAGCCAAAAGTGCATTATAAGGTAGGCGCTTTTATGCAGAAATTCTCGATTGTGCTAAAACGAGCGCTTCCAGATAAAGTGTACGAGAAAATGTTAATGAATCATTATAAATTGTAATTGACTTTTTTGAGAAGAATAATAAAAAACGTTGTGTAGGCCACAACGTTTTTTGTTTGGAATAGTGTTTTGAAACTGTTTGCTAAGAATTGTTGAAATGAACACAGAAAAGCTAATCTTTTGAATTATTATCATTTAAACTTGTTTATAAAACGAAAAACTATTTTTTTGTTACGACGTTTCACGATTTAAAATCGTAATTTTGCTGCGGATTTTGCGTGAGGGATTGAAGCGGCATCCTTTTTATTTTTTCTTTAAAAATAAAAAGATATAGCGGAAAGCCCGGCCCTTGGGACACGCCCAAACAATCAACCACAAATTAATATAAATAAATTATGAAATTTTTTATTGACACAGCTAACTTAGCGCAGATTAAAGAAGCACAGGCTTTAGGTGTTTTGGATGGTGTAACCACTAATCCGTCATTGATGGCTAAAGAAGGTATTACAGGAAAAAATAATATTTTAAAACATTATGTTGACATCTGCGATCTTGTAGACGGTGATGTAAGTGCTGAAGTAAATGCCCTTGATTTTGACGGAATGGTTAAAGAAGGTGAGGAATTGGCTGAGCTTCATGAGCAAATCGTTGTTAAACTTCCGATGACTAAAGAGGGAGTTATGGCTGCGAAATATTTTTCTGATAAAGGAATCAAAACTAACGTAACATTAGTATTCTCTGTTGGACAAGCAATTTTAGCGGCTAAGGCTGGAGCTACTTATGTTTCTCCGTTTGTTGGCCGTCTTGATGATATTTCGACTGACGGGTTAAACCTAATTCAGGAAATTAGAGAGGTTTACGACAACTATGGTTACGAAACTCAAATTTTGGCTGCTTCTGTACGTCATACTATGCACATTGTGAATTGTGCTAAAATTGGTGCTGATGTAATGACCGGACCACTTTCTGCGATTACGGGATTATTGAAACATCCTTTGACAGACATCGGTTTGGCGCAGTTTGTTGCTGATTTCGAAAAAGGAAATAAATAATTTTTTAGCTTCTGAGGTTCTAAGCTTCAGAGTTGCTAAATTCTTTTATGCAAAAAAGCTCTCATTTTTACTAATGAGAGCTTTTTTTATGAATTGATTTGTGCAATTTTTAGTGTCCTCCGCCTTCGCTTTCTACGTGGCTGATTCCTTGTCTTTTTAAGATTTTAGGACAATAGAATCCGTAAAATGCTAAATAAGCAAAACCGATAAGCGGTACAATGTACGAGAAGTGCGTGTAAGTGATTCCGAATATTCCTTCTGGGTGGGTAGCATCCAAATCACAGATACCCCCTTGTACCAACGGAATAACTCCACCTCCAAGAATCATCATGATAAGGAAAGATGATGCTTTTCCGGTATTTTTTCCTAATCCTGCGATGGCTAAATCGAAGATAGAAGGCCACATGATAGAAAGGAATAAACCTCCTGAAATAAAGAAGAATTTAGCGATTTCTGGATCTTTCCACACCAGTCCAAGAACCATCATTACAAGTCCTGAAATTCCAAAAAGCATTAATGTTTTTCCGGCATTTTTTCCTCCTACGAAACTTACGGCAATGAATAGTAAAATCCAGATCGGGTAAATGTAGAATGAAGAAACGTCGTGAGCAGCAAAAATATTTGCTCCAATAATTACTCCGAATGCTAAAGCTGGAACAATAAACTTAAGCGCTGTATTTACTAGGTTTGAAGTATTGAAAACATTTACACCGCCATTCCAGCGTCCGATCATTAAACTTCCCCAATAAAGGGCGATAAAAGGAGCGATTGCATCTTCTAGAACGCTTCCGAACTCGCTTGTTTTTAATAAAGCAGGAAGGTTGCTGATGATGGTAACTTCTGTTCCAACATAAATGAAGATTCCTAACATTCCTAAGTATAACTGAGGATAGTCGAAAATGCTGAATTTTCCTTTTTCATGCTCGATTATAGCTTCTGGATCTACTTTTGCAGGGTCTTCGATTTTAGAGAAGTACATAAAAATAGCCACTACAATAAATGCAATTCCTAAGATAGTGAAAGGGAATTTTACTAATTCTAATTTTGATTTCACTACTTGCAAAGGCAGTTCTACTTTTGCAACTTCCTTTTCAATTGTTTCGTACTGCTTAACAAAAGGTTTAACTGGTGCATCTTTTGCACTGCCCGAAATTGCTAGCAACTGAGCATCAACATTAGCAAGCTGTTCTGTTAAAGCATTTGCGGCAGTTTCTGTAACTGTTTTAGGGTCAACATTGTCGCTTTTGATTTGCTTTATGTTTTCTGTGATTTCATTTTTTAGTTTAACGAAATCACCTTGTATAATTTCAATAGAAGTTTTGTCTTTTTTGCTTTCCTCGTTATTTCCCATTCCGAATAGGGCAATTCCAAGTAAGATAGCTCCAATTGTTGTTCCGAAAGAGTTGATACCTCCTGCAAGAGTTAATCGGTGTGCTCCGGTTGCTGGGTCTCCCATTTTAATAGCCAGAGGATTGGCAACAATCTGCTGAATCGAAAACCCTAACCCAACGATAAACAATGCAGATAAAAAGAAAGGGAAACTCCCGAAAGATGCGGCTGGGATGAATAAAAATGAACCAACTGCAGAAAGAACTAATCCGGCGGCCAATGTTTTTTTGTATCCAAATTTTTGTAGAACATCAGCTTTAAGCGACACAATAAAAAATATGATTGAACCTACGAAATACGCAGCATAAAATGCCCACGCTACTAATTGTGATTGTACCTGCGATAACGTAAATACTTTTTTGAATACGGGAATAAGGATGTCATTGGCAGAGCCGACAAAACCCCAAAAGAAGAAGACAATTATCAGTGAGATAAACTGCCCCCATTTGGTTTGTACATTTTCTGAAGTCATAAGAATGAGGTTAATTTTTTATATAATTTGTTTTTTGAAGACCGTAAATATATTTGTTAGCGGTTTCAAAAAAAAATAAAACGATATAAATAATGTTAAATTTAAACCAACGACATTATTTTTTCAACAAAGTGTTAATTTAAAGTGTTTTATAAAAAAATATATAAATAGGATAATTACTCCAGAATTTTGTTTTTAACGTCTTTACTGTAGTTTCTTCCTATCGGAATATTGTAAGACTGAATCTGAACTCGGTTTCCTTCTATTGATTTTACCTTGTTTAAGGCAATTACATAAGATTTGTGAATACGAAGGAAACGCTCAGCAGGAAGTTCTTCTGATAATGAAGTTAAAGATTTATGCGTGATGTAGGTTTTGTCTGGAGTTACAACTTTGATGTATTCCTTCATGCCTTCAACAAAAAGAATTTCCTCGATATTGATTTTCATCATTTTTTTATCAACCTTGATAAAAATATGAGAGTCGCCTTTTGAGCTTTCGACTTTTATGTTGTTTTTGAGATTATATTCTGTAGTGATTTTATTGATGCATTTGATGAATCTTGGGAGCGGAATAGGTTTTACCAGGTAATCCAAAACATCAAGATCGTAACTTTCGGCAGCAAATTCTCTAAATGCAGTTGTGATGATTACTTTAGTTTTGTTTTCGATAAGGCTAATCAGTTCAAAACCAGTCATCATGGGCATGTTGATGTCGAGAAAAACAGCATCTACAGAAGTACTGTTGATAAAGTCAAGCGCCTCAAGAGAGTTGTTGAATGTGCCGATAACTTCAAAATCTGTAAAATTGACAAAGTAATTCTGCAGAACCTTGATTGCTAAGGGTTCGTCATCAATTAATACACATTTAATCTTCATGCTGGATAGGTATTTGTAATCTGATTATGTAGAAATTAAATTTTGTTTGGTGTTTGAGACTGAAATTGTTTTTGTAAATGAGCTTTAATCTCTTTTTGGTATTTACGAGCCCAATCCCTTTTTTGGGATTATGGTTTTGTGAAAATACGAAATTATTTAAAATTTCAAAATCAAGTGTTTTATTGTCTACAACTTTGCAATTGATTTTGATTTTTAGGCTATTATTGTTTAAACCTCCGTGTTTGAAAGCGTTTTCGACTAATGAAATAAAAATCAGCGGCGGTACCACGACATCTTCTATAGCCGATTCTAAATTTATGGCCACTTCTACATTTTCAAACCGCAATTTTTCAATTTCAATGTAATTCTGAATATAATCTATTTCTTTGATGAGTGGTACAAATTTGGTCCCTTTTATGTCGTACAAAACATATTCCATCAGATGAGATAATTTTATAATTACATCAGGAACTTTTTTTGACGATTCTAGCGATAGGGCGTAAAGATTGTTTAAAGTGTTGAAAAAAAAATGTGGCTGAATCTGATTCTCAAGGTACTTCAGTTTTATTTTAAATTGATTTTCTCTTAAGGAGCGGTTTCTTTCTCTTTCGCGCAGCCAAGTCAGTGTAAGATACACCGAAGAAGCCATTGCCAAAACATACAACTCTCCAATACAAACAGCAACGATGTGATTTATTTCGAAAGGATGGTATTCTCGATTGGCTTCCGGCCAGATGTTTTCAGATATAATGTAATAGGTTAGAGCTGTTTTCAGTAAATAGATTGCAAATAAACTGACTAGTAACAAACACGTATACATAATGTATTTCTGCTTTAGTACATATTTAGGGACTAAAACAAATAAATTGAGATATACCAAAGGAATAACCAAAGAGAACTCTATCAAATTCGATTTGAATGCGTAAGGATAGTCATTAAAATAAGCTCCCCATCTTAAAAAGTTTAAAGTAAAGTACACTCCCCAAAACCAAATATGATTCTGCAGTTTTATGTTAAACTTAACTTTTCGAATTTCTTTCAATGGACAAGCAATTAAGGTTTTTGGTTTTTCTTAACACGAATTAAATCTTGTGCAACTTTAAACAATTAAAGGCAAAGTCGCAATTTTTTTGAATAAAATTTCCCAAATAAACTCAAATGATGTTTTATTTTCTAGATAGAACGTTTTCGTAAAACGCATTATTGAATGATTTATGTCGTTGGTTTAAATTTTGTTGTCGTTGGTTTAATTTATTTTTTTTAACAATGTCTTAAGAATAATTTTACCTCATAACTAACAAAATAAAATAAACATGAAAAAAAATTTCTTAATCTTTATGATTGTTTTTACGGCGCAAATTATGTTTGCCCAAGTAAAAACAGTCAAAGGTTTGGTAACAGACACAAAGGGTTTGCCATTACCAGGAGTTACAGTCCTTATTAAAGGAACAAACAAAGCAAGCCAGACAGATTATGATGGATTGTATACAATTCAAGCAACAAAAAATGACGTTTTAGTATTTTCGTACATTGGCTTCAAATCTCAATCTGTAACTGTTACAGATGCTGCACAGTTTAACGTTTCGCTTGCTGAAGATGCTCAAAATCTTAATGAAGTTGTGGTAACGGCATTAGGTATTAAGAGACAGAAAAAAGAATTAGGTTATGCTGTTCAGGATGTAAAAGGAGACCAGTTAAACAAAGTAATCACTACAAATGTTGCTACAGCACTTTCTGGTAAGGTTGCCGGTGTTGATGTGTCTATTCCTGCAACTGGTGTTGGTGGAAGTACTCGTGTTATTATTAGAGGTATTTCTAGTATTGGCGAAAGTAACCAGCCACTTTACATTGTTGATGGCGTGCCAATTGACAACTCAGGATTAAATAACGATCAAGCGGCAACAAGTAAATGGTTTGACGGTAGAGATAGCGGAGATGGAATCTCAAGTATCAACCCAAACAACATTGAAAGTTTAACGGTACTTAAAGGTGCAGCAGCTGCAGCTTTATATGGTTCTAGAGCGTTAAATGGAGTAATCTTGATTACTACTAAAAAAGGAAGTAAAGGAGCATTAAAAGTAGAACTTAATAGCGGGGTGAGCTTTGATCGTGTGAATGCTAAATATAGTGATTATCAAACAGAATATGGTTCAGGATCTAACGGACTTTTACCAGATCCAGCAAGACCTACTGAAGTTTATAGCTACACTACAAATGCATGGGGGCCTAAGTTTTCTGAAACGGTTGGGCAACAAGTTGTAATATTTGATGGCTCTATGAAACCTTATGCAAGAGTTAAAAACAATATTCAAGACTTTTTTAGAACAGGAGTTACGATGACAAATGGTATCTCTTTGTCTTCAGGAAGTGAAAATGCATTTGTACGTTTCGGATATAATAATTTAAAAAATGATGATGTAATTCCGAACACAGGGTTAGAAAGAAATGATGCAAGTTTAAATGCCACATTAAAATCTGAAAAATTTACTTTGGATGCTAATGTAAACTATATGGTAGAAAACACGAATAACAGACCAGGTTTAGGAGATTCTCCAAATAACGTTGGGTATGCCTTAAGTGGTTTGGCGCCAAATATTGATCAGGCATGGTTGCAAAATGCTCAAAATCCAGAAACTGGAGGAATGTATCAGTGGAATAACAATGTGTATTCATTGAATCCTTACTGGATTGTAAACCAAAATCATAATGCAACTAAGAAAAACCGTTTTATGGGTAATGTTACAGGAACATACCAATTGAAAAAATGGGTTGGATTAACATTTAGAACGGGTTTAGATACTTACACTTTTGATTCCAAAGATTTTATGGAAGGTGGAAACACTTGGCCTGGAAGAGATAATGGTTATTTAGGTTTGGAAGGTATTAAAGTCTCTGAAATGAATACCGATATCATTGCTACTTTTAGTGATATTAAATTAGCAAAAGATTTTACTTTCTCAGGAATTCTTGGTACAGGTAGAAGAGATTTTAGAAGACAACAAAACTCTAGATTTGCAACTAATATTATTGAGCCAGGAACAGAGTACATTAGTAATTTCTCTAACCAAACTGAAAATGCTCCGGTAGAAACAAAAACAAGAACTAATTCTGTTTACGGTTCTGCAAAATTTGATTACAAAGGATATTTATATGCTGAGTTTACAGGAAGAAACGACTGGTTTAGTGTAATTAATAAAGATGCTTTTTATCCGGCAGCTTCGATGGGATTCATTTTCTCTGATGCACTTGGACTTCAGAGCGATACATTTTCTTATGGTAAATTAAGAGGTTCTTGGGCACAAGTTTCGAATGCTCCGGGCGCTTATAAAAATGCATTAAATTATACAACTTATTCTTCTTATAATGGAGGAAGTGTGGTAAATATTAAAAATACTTCTGCACCAAATCCAAATTTAACATACCAGTCTAAAACAGGAATTGAGTTTGGTCTTGAAACAGCTTTCTTCAAAAACAGATTAAGAGCTGATATTACAGTTTACCGTGAAGATACTTCAGACCAAACTATAGATTTACCTTCATCTGCAACATCTGGATATGAATTTATCTCTGTAAATGCTGGTAAATTGCGTAACGAAGGTATCGAGGTATTCTTATCTGGTACGCCAATCAAAACAAAAGATTTTGAATGGGGAATTGATTTGAACTTCTCTAGAAATAAAAACTCGATCGTGTCTTTACATCCAGATATTGATACTTATACTATTTCTGAAGCTCGTTGGGCTGGTGCAGCGATTGTGGCACAAGTTGGAGGACAGTATGGAACAATTATGGGGAAAGATTTCTTAAGAACACCATCTGGAGAAAAAATTGTTGGAGCAAACGGTATGCCTTTATTTACAGATAATAAAGTGGCTTTAGGAAAAGGTCTTCCTGATTGGGCAGCAGGTTTGACAAACCGTTTCTCTTATAAAGGAATTACACTTCAATTCTTGCTTGATATGAAATTTGGAATGGATGTTTATTCTATGACAAATGCACTTGCGGCTCAAAAAGGTCTTTTGGATATTACAACAGAAGGAAGAGATGCTTACAATGCAGCCAGAGCTGAAGCGGTTGCAAATGACCCGAACTTTAGCCAGTCAACATGGATTCCTACAGCTGGTTACGTAGTGCAAGGTGTTGTAAATACTGGAACAGCAGACAATCCAAACTATGTGCAAAATACAAGACCGGTTAATCCTCAAGATTACTGGAGCACTGTTTTCAACAACTCACCAGCACCGTTTGTTTATGATGCTTCTTATGTGAAATTGAGAGAGCTAAGTTTAGGATACACAATTCCTGGAAGTGTTTTCGCTGGATCAAAAATAAACTCAATTTATGTTTCAGCATTTGCTAGAAATTTATTGACTTTTAGTAAAGATTTACCAAACGTTGATCCTGAATCTATGTATACTTCAGGAAACGGACAAGGTTTTGAGTATGGTTCTTTACCATTTAGAAGATCATATGGTTTTAATCTTAAAGTTACATTCTAAAAAATAGAAATTATGAAATTTAAAAATATAATATTAGCTGCACTTGTAACTTTTGCTACGGTAAGCTGTACAGACAATTTTGACGAACTGGAAAAAGATCCCGTTGCGTTATCTGCAAATCCAGCAGGACAGCTTTCTTTTACTCAATTGTGTATGTCTGGTGATGGATACTATCAATGGAGAGCCAATTTAATTTATTCTGGAGGCTTTGTGCAACACTATGCAGGAGCGTGGAATGTAACAGAATTTGGAAGTAAGTTTAAGAAAAATGACGACTATGCAACGGCAATATGGAGAAATGGATATGCTAATGAATTAAAAAGTATCGTAGACGTTATCGAGAAAACAAGCGGAAAAGCCGACATGGTCAATATGAATGCCGTGGCGAAAATTATGAGAGTAATGGTCGCACAGCGTATTACCGATTTATATGGCGATTGTCCTTATTCAGAAGCAGGTCAAGGTTTCTCTAAAGGAATTGTAACTCCGAAATATGATAAACAAGAGGATATCTACAATCAATTTTTTGCTGAATTAGAAGAGGCTTTTGTGCAATTAAATGCAAATGGTGGTGCAGTAAAAGGAGACTTATTTTATGACGGAGATATTTCAAAATGGAAGAAACTTGCTAATACAATTCGTTTGCGTTTAGCAATGAGAATCTCAGAAGTAAAACCGGCTGAAGCTGAAAAACAAGCAAAAGCAGCGTTTCAAAATGGAGTTTTCGAAAGCAATTTGGACAACTGTATCATGAAACATTTAGATTATCCGTTTAATGATACTCCAGGAGCACTTGATTTTAGAGGAAACGGATTGTCTTATGCACTAATTGGAAATGAAAATGGTGACCACTTTAGCACTCTAATGATTAATTTCTTGAAAAATAACGGTGACCCTAGATTAACTATGCTTGCAACTCCAAAAACTGCAGGCGCAGCGGGTGGAGCTCCTCTTCCAGGAGAAGATTTGTACATAGGAAATACTCCAGGTCTTTTTCAATGGGAAATGCCAGGTGGTTCAAACGCTATTTCTGGAATCCAGCCTTATTTGAAATTAAGAACTACACCATTTTTGCATGTTAGTTATTCAGAATCACAATTATTATTGGCTGAAGCAGCATACAGAGGATGGGTAACGGGTACAGCAGCAGATTATTATAGAAAAGGAGTTGAAGCGGGTATTAGGCAATTAGAAATTTATGGAGCAACTCCAGCAACTCCAGCAGCTATTAATACGTATTTGACAGCAAAACCTTTAGTGGCAGGGTCTGAAAAAGAACAAATTGCAACACAGCTTTGGGTAACTTACTTATTCAATAGTATTGAAGCGTATTCTAACTGGAGAAGAACTGGTTTCCCGCAATTGTTGCCAATTACAAATCCAGATTCTGAGACAAATGGTGTTACGCCAAAACGTTTATACTATCCAAATGATGAAATGCAGAAGAATGGAGTCAACTATAAAGAGGCTCTGTCTAGAATGGGAGGAACAAACGACTGGCTGAACAAAGTTTGGTGGGATGTAAACTAAAACTAAAATAGAGTTATGCCTAATAAGGTAGTATTAAAATCAAAAATATGAGAAAAAATAAAGCCTTATTAGGCATCCTCTTTTTTATAAGTTCACTTATTTCTGTTTACAGCTGTACGTCTCAAAAAGATTCAGAAATTGATAATACCAAAAAGAAGACATCTAGAGTTGTAGGATATCTATCTACGGATAATTTTGATAAAATGACATCAATTCAGTTTTGTAAATTAACACATCTCAATGTGGCATTTGCAAATCCTGATAAAAATGGAAACATTGTTTTCTCAGGAGATATTGATGCATTGGTGAAATATGCCAAATCAGTTAATCCTAATATTGTTATAAGTATATCTTTGGCAGGTGGCGTAATCTCAGAAGAACAAGCTTCAAATTGGTCATGGTTAATTGATAAGCCTGAGAACAGACCAGCTTTAATTCAGAACATTGTAAATTTTGTCGAGCAACATAAGCTGGACGGCGTTGACGTAGATTTAGAATGGGATGCTGTAACAGTTGGTTACAGTGGTTTTGTTGTGGAGTTAAAAAAGAGCATGATGGAGCATAAAAAGCTATTGACTGCTGCGCTTCCAAATAATTCTCGTTTTGAAAACATAAATGCAGCTGCTTTAGAAGCTTTCGATTTTATCAATGTAATGGCTTATGATTACACTGGTCCTTGGGCACCAAACAAACCTGGTCAGCATAGTTCTTTTGCTTTTGCTAAGGAAGGAATAGATTTCTGGCATAAACTTCAAAATGTTCCTAGTGAGAAACTGACTCTTGGTGTGCCTTTTTATGGTTATAATTTTACGAATCCAGAAGTGACTAGCTCAAAATTTAGTGATATTGTCGCAGCAGGAAAGCCATTTATAGAACTAGATGAAATGGGGAAAATCTATTACAACGGAAGACCAACCATTGCGCAGAAAGTAGAATATGCAGCCCAAAATACTGGTGGAATCATGATTTGGGAACTCGCACAAGATTCATTTGATGAATATTCTTTACTGGAAGTAATTCATAAAAAATATACGTCATTAAAAGTAAAAACTACAAGTCTCTGTGGCAACTAAAACCGCCACAGTAAAAAATCAAAAAATTACAGATCACAAGGGTTTAAGTTTGGTTAGTAGTAATGGTATAGATGGCTACGACTGTCTATACCATTCTTAAAATCCAAAAGGGAATTACCACAAAAAAAAGAAAAGAAATGAAAAGTGCTTTAGATATAAAACCTGATATTAGTTATAAAAGCGCAGGAAAGTTTGAAGAAACTCGATTTGAAAAAATTCATAACGAAATCTTTAAAAATTCTGTAGAAGCTTCTATAATAGTAGCACAGGAAATTGCGCAGCTGATTCGATCTAAGCAAGAGAAAAACAAATCTTGTGTTTTAGGTTTAGCTACCGGTTCTTCTCCTATAAAAGTTTACGAAGAACTGGTGAGAATGCATAGAGAAGAAGGACTAAGTTTTAGCAATGTAATCACTTTTAATTTGGATGAATATTATCCGATGACAAAAGAGAACAATCAGAGTTATCACTATTTCATGCATGAGCATCTTTTTAATCATATCGATATCAAACCAGAAAACATCAACATTCCCGATGGTACAGTTGCAATCGACGAAATCAATCAATACTGCATCGATTATGAGATGAATATTAAGAATGCAGGTGGTCTTGATTTCCAGCTTCTGGGAATTGGTCGTACAGGACATGTTGGTTTTAACGAACCAGGTTCGCATATTAATTCCGGAACCCGAATTATCACCTTAGACCATATCACTAGAGTCGATGCTTCGTCTGCTTTTAATGGCATCGATAACGTTCCGAAACGCGCCATAACAATGGGAGTTTCTACAATTATGAGGTCAAAACGTATTGTTTTGATGGCATGGGGACAAAATAAGGCAGATATCATTAAAAGAACGATTCAAGGAGATATAAGTTCAGAAGTTCCTGCAACTTTTTTACAGAATCATCCTAACGCAACTTTTGTTCTGGACCAGTCTGCAGCTGCCGAACTGACCCGTTTTAAAACGCCTTGGCTTGTCGGAGAATGTCTTTGGACGCCAGAACTTAAAAGCAAAGCAATTGTTTGGTTATGTCAAAAAACAAAACAATCTATTTTAAAGCTGACCGACCGTGACTATAATAATAACGGAATGTCTGATCTTTTGGCTCAAGAAGGTTCTGCTTATGATATGAACATCAATATGTTTAATATTCTGCAGCATACCATTACTGGCTGGCCGGGAGGAAAACCTAATACAGACGATTCGTTTCGTCCAGAAAGGGCTCATCCGGCAAAGAAAAGAGTAATTCTTTTTAGTCCGCATCCAGATGATGACGTGATTTCTATGGGAGGAACTTTTTCGAAGTTAATCAAACAAGGTCATGATGTTCATGTGGTATATCAAACCTCTGGAAATATTGCAGTTTCTGACGAAGAAGCTCTAAAATTTGCAGAAGTTGCCAGTGATTTTGTTGGCGAAGATAGAGCAGATATCAATTTCAAGGCAGTCATTGAATTTCTAAAAAATAAAACTGAAAACCAGATTGATTCATTAGAAGTCAGAAAACTCAAAGGTTTGATCAGAAGAAGAGAATCGTACGCCGCAACTCGTTATATAGGCCTCAAAGATGAAAATACACATTTCTTGGATCTTCCTTTTTATGAAACGGGTCAGGTTAAGAAAAATCCGTTGGGAGCCGAAGATATTGCTATTGTAAAAAATATTATTGCTCAAATAAAACCGCATCAGGTTTTTGCAGCGGGAGATTTGGCAGACCCTCATGGTACGCATGAAGTTTGCCTGAATGCCATTTTTGCGGCATTAAAAGAGCTGAAAACAGAATCTTATATGGACGACTGCTGGTTATGGCTCTACAGAGGCGCTTGGCACGAATGGGACATACACGAAATTGATATGGCTGTGCCGCTGAGTCCTTCAGAAGTGCTGTTGAAACGCCACGCCATTTTGTACCATCAATCGCAGAAAGACAGGGTTATGTTTCAAGGCAATGATTCAAGGGAATTCTGGGTTAGGGCAGAAGACCGAAACAAAAATACCGCTGTACTTTATGACGAATTAGGTTTGGCAGAGTATGAAGCGATTGAAGCCTTCAAACGTTTTGATTACTAAAATTTATCGATTCGAAATTGTTCGGGTCAAACAGCAAAATTCAGATGGATTGTTTTGCGATTTTGTGAGATTCAATAAAGGTCTTTCTGAGTTTTGTTTTTTTTCTAATTACAATATTATCAAAGGATAGTATTAATCAAAAAACTAAAAATGAAATATTTATTTGTACTGCTGTTAGCGGGGGTAACGGCTGGCGCTCAGATTAAAAAAGAGCAGCTCAATCTCATGCCTTGGCCTCAAAGTGTTGTTGTAAATGATGGGAATTTTTCTTTAACCAAAAACTTTAAAGTAAACATAACCGGAAATCCGAATTCGAGGATTTTTGGAGGAGTAACTCGTTTTTTACGTCGGTTAGATGACAGGACAGGTATTTTTTTCGAGCAAGGATTTGTTACAAAACTAAACGAAGTTCCAAATGCAGAACTGCAGATCAACTGTGCTAAAGTGGGCAAAATCGGACTTTATGAAGACGAAAGCTATCATTTAGATATTAAGTCGAATAAGATTACGATAAACGCTTCAAGCGATTTGGGAGCTTTGCACGGTCTGGAAACTTTGCTGCAGATTCTTCAAAACAACAGCAACTCATTTTATTTTCCAGTTTCGCAGATTTCAGATTTTCCTCGTTTTACTTGGAGAGGATTAATGATTGATGCATCAAGGCATTTTCAGCCAATAGATGTAATCAAGAGAAATCTTGACGGACTTGCGGCAATGAAAATGAATGTTTTTCACTGGCACTTGGTAGACGACCAAGGTTGGAGAATTGAAATGAAAAAACATCCAAAGTTAATAGAATTGGCTTCTGACGGTTTGTACTATACGCAGGAAGAAATTAAAAACATAGTTAAATACGCAGATGAAAGAGGAATTTTGATTGTTCCCGAAATAGATGTTCCGGGTCACGGATCGGCTATACTTACTGCTTATCCTGAAATAGGGAGCAAAGTGATTACGCTGACTGGTGGAACTTCCGAAAAAAACATTAAAGGCACTGCAATTGCAACCTACGGAATTGAAAGAAATGCGGGTATTTTTACACCGACATTAGATCCTTCAAATCCGAAGACGTATCAAATTTTAAGCGAAATTTTTGATGAGGTTTGTCCGCTTTTTCCAGGAGCATATTTTCACATCGGGGGAGATGAAAACGAAGGGAAAGATTGGGATGCCAATCCGAAAATACAGGAATTCAAAAAGAAACACAATCTCAAAACAAATCACGAATTACAGACTTATTTTACCATGCAACTGGCACCGATGCTTAAAAAACACGGAAAACAGCTGATGGGTTGGGAAGAAATTTTGACCAAAGATTTGTCTAAAGAAGCTATTGTTCATTCTTGGAGAGGTCCAAACGAAGGAGTTGTTGCTGGCCAGTCATTGGTAGACGCTGTAAAAAAAGGCTATAAAACGGTCTTGTCTAATGGTTTTTACATCGATTTGATGTATCCGGTTACAAGTCATTACTTAAATGATCCGATGCCGAAAGGCGTCAATTTATCTACAGAAGAAAAAGCAAGAATTCTTGGAGGTGAAGCAACCATGTGGACAGAGCTTGTAACGCCATTAACCATAGATTCTAGGCTGTGGCCGAGAACTGCGGCAATTGCCGAAAGGCTTTGGTCTGCAGAAGATGTTACTGATGTTGACAGTATGCGCAGACGTCTTGAAACAGTTTCTTTTAGACTGGAAGAATTAGGATTGACACATATTCGAAACAAAGCGGTGATTTTAAGAAATATTTCGAATAATCAGAATGTCGAAGTGTTGGATGAATTTACGAATGTTTGCGAGCCATTAAAAGGATATACACGAAATAAAAACGGAACGGAGTATCAGATGTATTCGCCTCTAACGCTTTTTGCAGATGCTTGTACGCCAGATGCGAAAGATGCTTTACGTTTTGATGAAGCCGTTAATCAATATCTAGCTTCCAAAACGCCTGAAAACAAAGCAAAACTGACTGCCTTTTTCAATAAATGGATTTCTTTAAATAAAGGATTAATTGAATTAAGTACTAATGCGCCTTTAGTGCAGCCAATTCTACCTTTGTCTAAAAGATTGAGCGACGTTTCGCAAGCCTTCTTGTCGGTTTTGGATAACAAATCGTCATTGAAAGCGACGGAGTTAAATAAGCTTGTAGAAGAATGCAACACAAAAGATCATGCTGATGTGGAACTGGCGGTTTACAGCAGTTTAAAGAAACTAATCTAAAGTTAGGTTTGGATATATGTTGAATAATTGAAATCGCCATCATATTGTTATTTAGAGTTAATAATTTATTATCTCTATCTGCAAAATAGATAGAGGTAATTATGGCGAGCAGCAAAATTTAATGTGTTTCAAATCCCAAAAAGTATAAAAGAAAAGAAATAAAAAAGAGGTTTGGTTAAATTTGAGTTTGGTTATTTATTTTTTAATCTAAATTTTTTATTTCCGTTTAATGCTCAAATTTAGGCAATTTGTTATTTGGTTTTTGCCTGAAAAAGAGCATTTATAAACCTGGCACTTTTGGTTGCCAGGTTTTTTTATGACTAAAAAGCAATAAAAGCGGCGTGAATCTTTAAGTCAATTTTTTCACTATTTTTGAAGCCTAATACAGAATTCATGCAGCGATATATCGGTCTAATCGTGCTTTTTTTTGTTGTTACAAGCAATAGAGCGCAACATAAATTTGGAAATCCAGAAACAGATCCAGTTCAGATTCAAAAAAATTATCAGACATGGTCTGCTTACCATAAGACAATCATGCTTTCAAGAGATTTTACAGCGCTTGATGTTTCTTCCAAAGAAATCTCTAAAGAAGTTTTTTTAGGCCAATTAGCCAACGAAAGTTTCATTCCCATTCGATTAAAATCTGAAGCGGATGTATATGTTTACAAACTATTCAAAATCCTTCCTAAATCAGATACAAGCATCAAAGCAACAATAAATCAGGAAGCTTTTGACGCTTTGAAAAATTTTGAAATGGAAGGAAAGCCTTTTCCGCAGTTTTCATTCAAAGATTTAAACGGAAATTTGGTTACCAACGAATCCATGAAAGGAAAAATCATTGTAATCAAATGCTGGTACATTCATTGTACTCCTTGTATTAGAGAATTTCCACAAGTGAATAAACTAGTAGAAGAGTACAAAAATCGTAAAGATTTCCTTTTTATAAGTTTAGCCGAAGATTCTCCAGAACAATTGAAAACGTTTTTAGCCAGAAAACCACTTTCATATGCAGTTATTCCTGATATGAAAGAATATATGAATGAATCATTGCAATTGAATTCATTTCCAACACATTTTATTCTAAACAAAGAGGGATTGATTGCTAAAGTGCTTCCAAACTTTGAAAGTCTTGAAGTGGCTTTGGCTAAAGAAAGCAAATTGTGAAGTTTTGAACCATATAAGTAATATAAGAAAATTTAAGTTTTGCTAAAATGAACTTACATTACTGATATGGTTAATTCAAAAGTCTTCCAGATTTTTAAACCATATAAGTGCATATCAGATATTATAAGTTTGGTTTGATAAAGTTTTAAGTTGCAAGTGTAAGGATTTTAAGAGCATTCAAATTCTAAGTTCAGTTTTAAATGAACTTACATTACTTATATGGTTAATTCAAAAGTCTTCCAAATTTTTAAACCATATAAGTGCATATCAGATATTATAAGTTTGGTTTGATAAAGTTTTAAGTTGCAAGTGTAAGGATTTTAAGAGCATTCAAATTCTAAGTTTAGTTTTAAATGAACTTACATTACTTATATGGTTAATTCAAAAGTCTTCCAGATTTTTAAACCATATAAGTGCATATCAGACATTATAAGTTTGGTTTGATAAAGTTTTAAGTTGCAATTGAGAGGATTTTAAGAACATTCAAATTGTAAGTTCAGTTTTAAATGAACTTACATTACTGATATGGTTAATTCAAAAGTCTTCCAGATTTTTAAACCATATAAGTGCATATCAGATATTATAAGTTTGGTTTGATAAAGTTTTAAGTTGCAAGTGTAAGGATTTTAAGAGCATTCAAATTCTAAGTTCAGTTTTAAATGAACTTACATTACTGATATGGTTAATTCAAAAGTCTTCCAGATTTTTAAACCATATAAGT